>JAJUFP010000001.1 GCA_029263715.1 Nitrososphaera sp.
AGCCTTGACAACCAGGTCCCTTCTCCCCACAAGCTCCTCTGCCCTCAGGTTGACCTTGGGCAGCAGCTCTTCATAGGTCCGGCCAAGGGCCTTGCCCTTTAGGACTATCTTTAGGTTCCATGTGATGTACTTGACAAAGTACGCATCAATTACCGGGGTGCCGCCGGTAAGTTTGATCATCTTTGCATGCAGATTGACAAGATGTTCTCGTAAGGCGCTCTCAACCTTCTCAGCCGAGTATGGCTTGGTAAGTTTTGCCAGGGCATCAAGGTAGATTGTGTTCTTCATTCTTGCGACCAATTCATCGGTATCCCTGGATTCGGCCAGTGTTTGAAGCGTGGTCTTTGAGAGCATCTTTCCCCTCATACTGTGGGCCATAACTGTCCCGAAGATCCTGTTTGGCATGCTGACTTTGCCAGGCATGTGTAATCGGCAATAAAGAATGCTTCAGGTAGATACTTAAGGATTAGTTACTGATTCTTGTAAATTTCAGACGCGATTAATGCATCGATGAAGATCGTAGAAATCCGTCGAAATAATTAGTCGGTATCTGACGTCTGGTTTGCAGCGTGAACCGTCTGTTTGTTACAAAATACACGATAACCCCGACTAATTTTCACTGGCCTTGATGCTCTGCTTACTCGAACACGTGAAATCCTCCAACGGCGGCCATGATCACTATTACAACAAGGAGTATCAATCCAACAACAAATCCCACCACGATGAGGGAAATCGCATCGGTCATTGTTCGGCTCGTCCTCCTTGTCCGTTTCCACGCCTGCTTCTTGTCTCGGGTCTCCAGAAATGTGACAGAGGTTCTTTCATGGTAAATGAAGCCTCTCTGATATATAAAAACATAGTTCTTTTTGTAAATAATGATAAATATAACAAAAGACATCCTATTGGTGTGGAAGAATTTCCTCTAAATCCGCCGGAAAAGGTAAAGTCTCTCTTATCATCTACAGTTGGGACTGTTCTAAAGACCGACGTTGCTACTCTTGAGAGCGACGATACAGCCGACCAAGCGATCAACCAGATGAAGGAGAGAAACCAACGCTGCATACTTGTTTCCAGTAAAGGAGAGATAGTGGGCATAGTAAGCGAGACCGATCTAATCTACAAGGTGGGCTCTGAGGGCAAGAATCCAAGCAGAGTGCGACTCAGAGAGATCATGACAAGCCCTGTCGTGGCTATTGGCCCCCAGACAACAGTCGAGGAGGCGTTCTCCATTATGAAAAAACATAATGTAAGCCAGGTGATGGTCCATGCCTATTCTGCTGTGATGGGGCTAGTCTACCGTGAAGACATTTACAAAATGATGAAGAAGTGAGTCCTGGGAGGCTCAAGATCTAATGTGGTGAACATTCATGCTTTTCCAGGCTTTGCTCTTCGAAAATCAAATTCCCTCAAGAAAATAGAGTAGCTAATATTTAGAAATGCCGGTTAGACCGTCGTTGCGCCGTAAATTTCGTCACAATTAAATATAAAGTCAAATTAATTCACTTTGTGAAAATAGCCGGCAAGATTCTGGCGATAGTCTTTGCTTCAGTTCTTGTGTTGCCCGTGTTTTTGACCCAGAAGGTGTATGCAGACGGTCTTTTCCAAGAAAATCTGCCGCCTGCATCCATCGGTGACAGGGAGGCCAGCCTGTTTGTTAAAATCAACCCACCAATTCTTACCAGCGACACAAAGCAGGATGCCTTCTTACAGTTTAGGCTGTTTGATGCAAAGACCGATGAAAACATCAAATTTACTACCTTTATCATCGAGGTTACAAAAGGGACTGACAGCGACGCCGAACCAGTCCTAAAAAGAGATGCTTATCTTGCTGAAGATGGTTTACTTACATTAAAGATTCAACCAGCGGATGGTCCAGTTCGAGTCTTTGCTACAAGAGAGGATTTCCTTCAAGCTTGGAAAGCGGATCCCGGTGGAACAATCAACATTCAGGGTCCAGTACTGCAAGAAGGAGGCCTGTACCACTTCCGTATTGAGCTTCTTACCGTTGATAACATTAGGAAACTTTTCAATCCAGAGGACGCGCCTGTATTCGATACATACCTGAGTGTGGGTGATGTTTTTTCCGAAACAGTCCAGCATGAAGGGCAGAATTATGATACAACAATAATATCATACTATGACAAGGTCCAGAACTTTAATTTTGACGGACAAAGCAAGACGTATTCCTGGTCCATGCCCTTTGACTGGGATATTGAAAGAATAAACGCGGCGCCAAACATCTTTGTGCATGAAGAGATAAAGATACCAAAATCCTTTGCAGGCGTTGGTGACGCCAGCATCTTTGACGCCACTGTTAACGACATGCCGATAACCGGGGGCAAGGTTGCGGTGGACCCCTTTGCCTCAGAGACGGAGATAATAATCCACTTTCTGTTAAACAAGAAGGACATCCTTGGCATGGCCAGCAATGTTCAGCCAGGCACATCGGAGATGACGTTTACTCTGGCGCCTGCCAGCGATGGTGAGGAAAAGACAAGCACGGAGATAGCCACAGACACAGGCGGGATCCATGTTTTGATGAACTGGCAGCCAAGTCAACTGGAAGCCGGCACAGAATCAACGCTGGGACTGACATTTATAGATGTTCTTAACGACAACATAAAACTTGACCAAGATGTGAAGTACGATCTGAGGATGCTGGATAGCGACGGCAATGTTGTGTATACAAAAACAGACCTCGTGGCAAAGGCCGGCTCAGACACACAGACCATGACATTTCCTGAGAACAAGACCTACCGTACAGAGATCATAGTCAAAGAGCTGATAAGGGAAGGGCAGGCTCCTGACACGACGAGAAGCGGCATAGCAAGGGGCATAGTCGTCGTGCCAGAATTCCCAGCAGGAATCATGATTGCGCTGGCCGGCATCTTTGGGGCCATTGTCGTTGCTCAGAGGATGATGCGCAAGCACTAAGATGAGGGCCAGCTTTTACGACGAGCTGTCTGAAAAGCTGTACAAGGAGATTCCCGATACGTCATCGGCCAGCAACAAGGTCATGCTGCACATAGACCAGTTCAGCGTCGGCCAGAGCTACGTCACTGCAAAGGTTGAGAACAGGTTCGGAGACATAGTCAGTATAAACATTGAAGGTGGCCGTCAAGGAATAGATCTGCAAGAGACGCTCTTTCGATTGAAGGGCAGGCTGCCCAGATACGCCTATGTTGTTGCCACCATCAATGAGACCGGCAAGACACTCGTTAGAAAGCTTCCCGTGCTGGGAATAAAGGATTGGTTGTTGATATACGAAGACGACCTATTCCTTCTGGCTGTAAAAGATGCCTATGACGAGATAGAGATTAGAACCGTAGACTAGAAATTTGTTAAATGTCCAGCGAGGCGCAGCTTTTGACTGCGCTCGCCAGACGTTGTTCCCCATCGGTTTGGTCGATGTAAACCTGCTTATACACAATACTAATTTAAACCTGATGCCAACTGCTGGACAAAGCTGGTCAAAAATTGAAGATTTCGATGTCAAATTCGGCCAGAAATACCTTTAAATGACTAGTGGTAACACAAGGGTTTATGGCAGTAGTAGGGATCGATGACCTGGCTATTTATGTCCCTAGACTTTACATCGACTACAAGGATTTTGCCGAAGCCAGAGGTATTGATCCGCAAAAACTGGAATACGGTATTGGCATCAAAAAGATGGCCATTGCAGACACGAACCAAGATCCTGCATGCATGGCCGCTAATGCCTGTCTGAAACTGATGCAAAAGAATCATCTGCATCCGCAGGATATCGGACGGCTGTACGTTGCAACCGAGTCTGCTCTTGACGAATCCAAGGCTTTGAACTCTTTTGTCATAGGGATGCTAGAGCAAGTATACGGAGAAGGAACTTTTGAGCACGCTGGCGGCATAGAATGCAAGTTTGCCTGTGTCAGCGGGTCTTATGCTCTTCACGACAACGCCAACTGGATCCGGGCCGAAGAAAATAACGACAAGGCAGCCATCGTTATTGTTAGCGATATTGCCAAGTACGACATTGGCTCCGCCGGCGAATACACGCAGGGGGCCGGCTCTGTGGCTCTTTTGATAAAGGAAAACCCGCGCCTGATGGCTTTTGACCCAAAGGTGGCTTCCACGGTTATCAAAAACGAGTACGATTTTTACAGACCCTTTGGAAAGGAAACGCCGCTTGTTAACGGCGGGTATTCCAACCTTCTCTATCTCATACAGGTCAGGAAGGCCTTTGATGCTTACAAGGAAAAAGCCCTCAAGACTGGTCTGATAAAACTGAAGGAAGGCGAGGCCATCACCGACTACATAGATCTCTTTTCCGTGCACCTTCCCTACCGCAGGATGGGCGAAAAGGCACTTGCCTACCTGCTCAGGCATGAATGGAGGCATCTTCCGCGCTGGCAACACGTCATAAAGGAAGTAGGAATGGATGAGCCAACCCCCAAAGACCCACGTGGAACCATAGAATCCATACTGGCCGACACCCAATTCATGAAGGCAGACGAGCAGTTCCGGCGCGGATTTATGCAGACATCATTTTACAACGAAGTCTACGAAAGGAAGATGGCCAGCTCCCTTGAGGCCTCTACCGTCATTGGCAATCTGTATACTGCTTCTATGTACATGGGCCTGAGGAGCCTCCTTGAATTTGAATACAAGAAGGGAACCGATCTTACAAACAAGAGGATCGGCTTTGGATCTTATGGCAGCGGAAGCAGCGCAATGGTGTTCAGCGGACTCATCCAGCCAACCTACAAGGATGTCGTCAAAGACATGGATCTTGACCTCGAGATCGGGCCAAGAGTCAAGCTGTCTATTGAAGAATACGAAAGGCTGCATAGAAACGAACGTGGCTTTAGCGACGCCGTAACAAACGCTCAAAGGGAATTTGTTCTAGTCAAGGTAGGGGGCAGCACCGCAGACAAGGCTGGATTCCGGCAGTACAGCTACGTCAGCTGACAACCTTGAACTCTATTCCTTTCTTCCTTAGAGATTCTATCAGCCGCTGAGAGTGCTTCTCGTCTTCGACTTCAAGGCTCAGGTAGACACCGGCGGTTCCGGCCGGTATGTTGGAGCTTAGCCTGTCGTGTTCAACTTCGACAATGTTGACGCTTATCTCGGCGATGCCGTCCACCACGTCTTTGAGCGCGCCCGGTTTGTCTGGAAGCAGGATAAAGATCTTGATGAGCCGGCCCATCTGCATGAGGCCCTTTGCCACAACTTGGCCCAGCAGGTACATGTCGACGTTGCCGCCGGACAGTATCGAGACTACCTTCTCCTTCTTTGTCAAGTTATGGCTGTTTGAGATCAGGTAAGCAAGGCTTGCCGCGCCGGCCGGCTCGACTACCAGCTTGGCACGCTCCATCAACAGAAACATGGTCTTGACTATCGCTGTATCGTCAACCAGAACAATATCATCAAGATGCTTGCTGACTATTTCGTAAGTCATCTTGCCCGGTTTTTTGACAGAGATCCCATCGGCTATGGTGTATCCTGCCTTGACGGACTGCAAGCTGCCTTTTTCCACGGATTCCTTCATGGCCGGAAACGCCTTGGACTCGACGCCGATTATCCTTACGTCCGGTCTGCGCGCCTTGATGGCGATGGCAACGCCAGCTGCAAGCCCGCCGCCTCCTATAGGCAGGTATATCCTGCTGACGTCCTGCAGATCCTCAAGCAACTCGAGGCCTATTGTACCCTGGCCTGCTATGATGTCTGGGTCGTCAAACGCGTGGATGATGGTGCGTCCCTCCTCCTTGGCAATTTCTTGGGTGGCTTCCCAGGACTCATCGTAGTTGCTGCCCTTCAGTATCACCTTGGCGCCGTACGACCTGGTTGCAGCAACCTTTGCAGGGGACGCGCTCTGCGGCATCACAATCGTGCATGGGATCTTTTTGATGGCGGAAGCAAAAGCCACGCCCTGCGCATGGTTGCCTGCCGATGCGGCAATGACTCCGTAGCTGGATTGCTTTTCGGAAAGCTGGCTTATCTTTGCAAATGCGCCGCGGACTTTAAAAGAGCCGGTCAGCTGCAGGCATTCAAGCTTCAAAAATACGTTGGTTCCAGCCAGTCTGGAAAATGTATTTGATGGCTGCAGCGGTGTCTTTCTGACAGTGCCGTCAAGGACCTTCCTTGCCTTTATTATGTCCTCGATGGTTGGAACTCTGTATTCTCTGTCAGGCTTCCACACGCTGTAGTCGTTCATTGTATGCAAAGCAACAGCAAGCTTGCGCCTTAATTATAATTTGTGATTGTTCTTGGCTAAAAATTCAAAAACTACCATGCCTGATATAGATTAGTTTGAGCGGGGGAGCAGTAGCAGGCGGTATTGCCGTGGGAATCGCCTTTATAGTGATGCTATCAGTTATTCCGATACCCAAAGAGTTCCGGGGAAACACCGATGATGTGGTCATTACCATGGAGCGGACTCCGTGTTTTGGTGCCTGCCCGGCGTACCACCTTACGGTTTTTGGCAACGGTACCGTGGTGTATGAAGGATTCTCGTCTGTGGCCGTCACCGGCAAGCAGACATCGCAGATCTCCCAAGAAAAAGTCATAGAGCTGGTAAACGAATTCTACAGGGCAGGTTTCTTTACGCTGCGGGACAGCTACGTCGAAGACGTCACCGACCTGCCGTCTACCACAACCTCGATCTCGATAAAGGATGAGACCAAAAGCGTCTATCGCTACGGATTTGGGCCTGAAAGGCTGGTGCAGCTGGAAGACAAGATAGATGAAATAACTGAAGCAAGCAAATGGATCAAACAATAAAAAGAAGGCCTAGTTCGGGCAGCCTTCCATCTTCTGGATCCAGTAGCCCTTCTGTTTGATAGACTTTTCTACAAACGGCGGAGCTTCCTGGATGTGGCAGAATTGACATTCTTCTGAAGTCATCTTCTGGCCCGCCTGTCCGACAGACGACAGGTACTCTTTTCCGAATTCGATTGCCTTTTCGTGTGGTGTGCTTGCTTCAACAACCACATCAAAGTGCATTATCTTTCCGTCTTTCTTTGCGACGTATGTATCGTAAACTGCGCATTCCATACCTCCAATACAGTTTTTTACGGTATTTATTCTATTTCCAGATTCCAGAATCAGAAATTCGGCAATCGTCGGGTATAAATATCATCTATTGTTGCGTCTTCGGTTGTTTTTCTGGTTGCTGCAGGTTGGGTTCATGAAGTTAAAATACTTCTTTCATCAGAAGGCGTAGCTTTCTAGGCTGCTGATTTTTCACTTGTACGAGGCCTTATGAGATCATAACAATACCACATGAGCGCAACTGCATACATTGGGAACGACATGCCAGTTAACAGTGACGCTCCATGAGTAAACACAAAATACATTGATGCAGGAATTACTACTTCTCCTGAGTTGAATATTGTGACATGATAAGGTCTTATTGGGGATTCTTCGACAGATGCTATCGTAGTTGACATGAAAATCACGAAGACCATCATGTAAAGCAGAAGTACGTGCCCTTCCCTTTTGAACCAAAATAGCCAAGAAAACAGGGTAAAGATGCTTGCTATTGCAAGTACAATTGAACTCATCAATATCCATTGCTCAGAAAACGGCATTTCAACCGGTGATTTGGGAATTAGGAAGAAGATGGGTGTTAGCACTAGTAGTGGAACAAACATGTATGTTGCATGACGATAAAATAAGTTTGCAATGTTGACCTTTTTTCCGATCTCTGATATTTCCTCACGTTCCCAGATGTCAGATATCGTATATCCATAGTGGCCTGCACGCGCTATCACAGCTAGTATGAAGCCAGACCAGATAGCAAATGTCCAGCTTCTGAATATTATGTCCAGTTGTGTGGTAACAATAAACGAAAGAAGTATGCCATAAATGGTCATCAGATTTCTGAGATTGTTGGAGATATTCGTTATAATTGGGATAAAGTCTTTCTTATCTTTGATATTTTTGTACGGGCTTCTGATTTCAGGCACTTCGTATCTATTTGCAAAAAAGTTCTTGTTAACGAATTCCTTCGTTTTTTTGTGGGTGCGATACACCGCCAATCCTGCGATGCTTAGCGGAAGGGTAATAACACCATAACTCAGATCTGAAATTCGCTGAGTATTTGCATTCGGCGTCTCTGTCGTACTGATTTGCATTTGGTCATCTATTGTTATTTGATAATCCCTACCATCATCAGTACTATTTGATGATGCCAAAGTCATTAAGAGTACTAGTACATTGATAGCTAACAGAGATTCATCCCCAAACAGAAGACATGTGGACTATGAAATATTCTTTATTGCTCTTGCTCCGCGAACAAGTACTGGCCATTCGTTACTCTTGTTCATACCAATTCTAATTGCCACTCTAACAACCAGAAAACAACCGAAGACGCAACAGAGTACAAGGCTAGATGATGGCGTAGAAATTTTCTTACACACGTTGGAGCCATCCGCCATCTTGGCAATACAAGCACGTCATCTACTATTGCCAAAGAAAAACCCAATAATTCTGCAATTAAATCAAAAACAAGGACGAGTTCTTCAAATATGTGACCAAGGATTGGTGCCCCAATCTCCGGACTATCAGAACATAATTCGCGTCAATTCGCGGCCGATCGAGTATGCAGCCTTCTGACCGATGAAATAATGCAGAAATACCTAGCTGAAAACAAAAATAACTCCATTGAAGAGTTTTGCAACAAGCCGGGTGCAAATGTTATTACCTGATTTAGAGAAAGTATTTCCCTCCCTGATGCATGATGGTAGAGTTACTTTCCGTTCCAGATGACTTTATTCAACACATGCTTAGGTCTACCATTGCATTACTGGTGGTGTTAGATCCGCTTGGAATCGTGCCGATATTCATTGCCCTCACGCAGAAATTGGAGAAGGTAAGAAGGACCGAAGTTTCAAAGACGGTTGTAATCACTTCCGCAGGTCTGCTTTTTGCCTTTGCCCTTGCAGGCACACAGATCTTTACAGTCTTTGGAATTACGGTCTACAGTTTTATGGTTGCCGGAGGCGTGCTGCTGTTCATCGTGGCCATCGAGCTTCTGACCGGTGGCGGGTGGCGCTTCATGGGCACTGATACCAGCGCCGAGGCGGGGGTTGTCCCCCTTGCATTTCCGCTGCTTGCTGGACCCGGCGCGATAACGGCGGTGATCATCTCCCTTGAGACGACGGGTCTGATAGTAACTGCTTTTTCGATCCTAATTGCCATAGGCACAACCTACCTGGTTTTGAGGTATGCAGACAAAATCTATCGCATACTTGGCAAGAGAGGCTCATTGATAGTCACAAGGGTGTTTGCTGTATTCGTGGCAGCTATAGCCGTTCAATACATCGTGGAAGGCGCAAAAGAGCTCTTTGCTTAGGCTGATCGTTTAAATCACATGGTCTTCAAAATTTCAGCATGTTCCGCCGCATGCCGGGAACCCTGAACTCCAAGGCAAAGGATTTTCCAAAAGACTTTGTCTGGCTCAATACTGACAGGCCGCTTTCTCTTGATGACCTTAAAGGTCATGTGGTAGTCCTTGATTTCTGGACTTATTGCTGTATCAACTGCATGCACACCCTTCCTACCCTTGACTGGATAGAGAAAAAATGCCATGACCAGCCGGTGGTTGTTATCGGCGTTCATTCCGCCAAATTCTTTAACGAGCAGGAAGTCGAAAACATCCAAGAAGCTATCGGCCGCTATGAGATAGGACATCCAGTCATAGCCGACAGAGAGATGAAGATCTGGCGCTCTTACGACGTGACTGCCTGGCCCACAATTGTTGTCATCGATCCAAAGGGAAACGTTGTATACCGTCAGGCCGGCGAGGCACAGCGGGAGACTCTGGACGACGTGATAGGAGTCCTGCTGGAAAGACACAAAAGCCTTGGGACGCTGGCGACAGCTCCAATCAAGATAAACAAACCTGCAAACAAGCCTACAAGCGCCCTTTCATACCCCGGAAAACTGGCATTTTCGCCGGACGGAAGCATGATTGCGGTAAGCGATTCAAACCACAACCGTGTGCTGGTCCTTGATTCAGACGGCAAGGTCTTGCACAAAATTGGCGGCGGTTCTAAAGACCTGCGGGATGGAAGCTTTGAGGATGCGCGCTTTTTCAGGCCGCAGGGCCTTGCATGGGTCGGCGAAAAAATCTATGTGGCAGACACAGAGAACCATGCCCTCCGTGAAATCGATCTTGCAACCAAGACCGTCAAAACCTTGGCAGGAAACGGGATGCAGGGCCACTGGATCTCCGGTCCGCAGGAAGGCCGTGCTACACAATTAAGCTCGCCCTGGGATCTGGCACACAGCAACGGTTTTATCTTCATAGCGATGGCCGGCCTTCACCAGGTATGGGCCTATCATATCCAGTCAGAAAAGATAGGACCTTTTGCAGGAAGCGGCCACGAAAACATTGTTGATGGCGCACTTGGCGACGCGCAGTTTGCACAGCCCAGCGGACTGTCGATATACGGTAACTACTTGCTTGTTGCTGACAGCGAGGTCTCTGCAGTTAGACTTGTAGATCTGAGCAAAAAGTCAGTCCAGACCGTTGTGGGCGCGGGACTCTTTGAGTTCGGTCATGTTGACGGCAGCCTGGAAGAAGCAAGGCTTCAGCATCCCCTTGGCGTGCATTGCGAGGGAAACAAGATCTACGTGGCAGATACCTACAACCATGCAATACGGCTTGTTGATTTGGTGGAGCAAAAGGTTTCAACTCTTGTGGGCAAGGCGGAGATGAAGACCCTGTGCAACATCAACGATCCGGCCTGCGATACCCTTGGGCTTTTTGAGCCAAGCGATGTCAAGAAGAAAGGAAATTCACTGTACATTGCCGATACGAACAACCACCTGATCCGGGTCTTTGACCTAGAAAAGATGATCCTAAACACTCTGACTATAAAGGAATAAAATCAGTGTGGCAACAGAAACTTTTTTCTGCACTGCCGTCCTGCAAATAGGATAGATGTACCCGTCAGATATCTTTTCAAGGCTTTATTCCGGCGAGGAAAGCGACAAGGTCTATCCCAAGGAAGTCATTGAAGAAGCTCCGGAAGGTGTGGAGGACATCCTGCAGACCAATCTTTTTAACGTCATGCTGAACCGGCGGTCGCAGCGCAAATTCGAAAACAAGGAAGTAGAAGACTGGAAGATGGAGATGATCTTTGCTGCCGCCGATACAGCTCCGACGGCCGGGGGGTTTCAGGGTTTTGAAATATTCCACGTCAAAAAACCGGAATTAAAACCAAAACTGGTAGAAGCTGCAAACAAGCAGCCATACGTCAACGCGCCGGAGGTGCTGGTATTCTGCATGAACCCGGACAGGGTGAAACTGAATTTTCCACAAGAGATAATCAGAAAGTTCTCCGTGCAGGACGCGACGCTGGCAGCCGCCTATGCGCAGCTGGCAGCCCATGCGCTGGGGCTAAGCACAGTCTGGATCGGCATGATAGATGAGAAGAAGGTTATGGAAATCCTTGGCACAGAACTGGTGCCCTCGTCAATCCTGTGTATAGGATACCCGCAAAAGATGCTGCAGCCAAAACCAAAAAGAAACCTGCTGGACCTGATACACATTGTTCAGTAGCCGGCATCCATCAAAAAGATCCGCGTCTCCTCTTTCTTGCCAATGCTGGTCTTGTCCGGCCGCTTGACTTTTGTGTCGACCAGGCGCACGTTGACAACGTCTTTTCCAAACGCAGTGTCAAGGTGCATCTCGACATTGCCAGGAACCTGTGTATCATCGTTGAGGTGATCCAACACAACACCGCTCATCGGGATTATCACCTTGCTTATCCTGACCACGTTGTCTATCATGTTCTTTATCTGGATCCTAACCAGCGCTTCCTCGTACCTGACCACGCTGATCTCGTCGGTTGTTGATACCTCTGTCTCCATGTACCTGCACACCACGCCTGTTTCAGGCGGGCCGTAAAGGGCATACTGCGGCCTCTGGAGGGAGAACGCGTCCAGCAAAAGCTCTTCGTCTGCCGATTGCCTGTACACTCCTATCTCTATGGGGATCTTGGCATACAGCGAAACCTTGCTTCTTTGGTCGACTACGATCGGCGATTTGAACTTCAGATAGACGTTCTTTGCCACAGGTTTTGGTGTAAGAAGGGGTGGGTCTGGAAATACCCCGACTATTACCTTGTCTTTATCAGACACGATCGTGGCCTCCTTTTCCAGGTTCTGGCCGTAGTATCTTTTGTAAGAAAATGCAGAGTCCTTGCCACTGACTACTATCCTGTGATCTCCAAATCTGATTTCTTGGGGCTCCATTCCCGCATGAAATTCGTGGCGGCCAAGCAGATCCTGCAATGCAAAGAACATTCTGTAACCTTGATTAGTAAATGTTTACTGCCAAAGACATACATACTTGAAGAACGTCTTTTCATCGAATTGGCTGACGGCATTGGCAACTTCACTTCGGTTTTTGGCTTGCCGGACACTGTCAACCTGCTGGGCGTAGAGCTTTCGCTATTTACCATACTTGTCACCATCCTGATAATCGTAGTAGGTTTTGTGGTAGCTCACGCCGTCAGAATTGTAATCATCAAGTACATCGGATCACGCCTGCCACCAGACACAAGGAAGAGCCTTGGCCGGACCGTCTACTACGGAATGATCGCAATATCACTACTCTCTGCCCTTGGGTATTCTGGAGTCGACCTCTCTGGACTGTTCTTGGCCGGCGGAATAGCCGGCATAGTCATAGGCTTTGCAACACAATCTCTGTTTTCCAACCTGATCTCTGGAATTTTCCTCCACATCGACAAGCCAATGAAGATCGGAGATCCTGTGCTCATCACCGGTAAGCTTCCAGATGTTGCAGGCGTTGTGGTGGAGGTAACAACTCTCTCATCGCGATTTCGAATGTTTGACGGAACTTATGTCCGGCTGCCAAACAGCGACGTATTTCTCTCGGAAATCCGGAACTTTTCTGGAGCCGCTGCCCGCAGGATAGAGCTTACGGTAGGAGTGGCCTACAAGGAGGATGCAAACAAGGTCATCAACATGATCAGGAAAAACCTCAGCGAGACATCGATGGTCTTGGTAGAACCGGCTCCCGACATTTACGTAAACGACCTTGGAGATTCTTCCGTTAACATCAACGTATGGTGCTGGGTGCCGTTTTCAGAATGGTTTGAGATGAAAAAGCAGCTTATTGCTCAGATAAAGGCCCTGCTGGATGCAAACGGGATCGAGATACCCTTCCCGCAAAGGGTGGTGTACCTATCAAAGCAAGAACAACCAGATTCTGGGGTCAGCAGACCAGCCGAGTCTTTTGGTAGTAGCAGTGCCAAAAGCTCGTTGAATATAGAAGATCTGTAACCAATTTTTATTTGGCCTTCTTTACTGCGTCAGCCACCTTCAAAAGTTCAGAGGCGATCCTGTCGGCAACTTCTTTGGTAATTTTCTTGGTTTCAAATACCGCCTCTCTTTTGTTCGTCTTTTTGTTTTTTATCAGTTCTATGTCAAAGTACGTGCAGACCCCTTCCTCGCCCTGCATTAGCCTGTTGTAATCCAGCGAAGCGTGCGCTGTCTGGTAAAGCTCGATCATCAGGTCGCCAAGCTCCGCAAAAAGCCGGGTCTTCTGATCGCGCATCCGCTCAAATTCCGGGAACTGGCTTTCAACGGACACGGCTTTCTTGTCCAGCTCTTCTGCCAGCTTTTCATCATCAAACAGCTTTGTGAAGAGCTCCTGAAAGTCAAGGTCAGCATATCCCCTGCCTTCCAGCTCGGCTTGCAGAACCTTGTCTGTCTTGCCGGTCATGTCCTTGAATACCACCGTCGCCTCGTCGGCTATCTTGGCCAGCTCTTTTTGGATCTCGATGACGCGCTTGTCGGCCTTGTAGTACGGCAGGGCGTGGAACTGGACGCCAAAGTAGCCTGATATGTAGATCTTGCCTACGTCTTTGTTGAACTGGCAGAACAGCCTGTGTAGATCATCGGTTATGGATTTGGATATCCCGCTGGCCAGCCAGCCGTTCATGTTGTTGGTCAGGCGCTGGTAGAATGTCTGGACGTTCTGCGGATCAAAAGTATCTGTCTGGGTTACCGTGCCGTCTCCAAGCATGGCAACGGCCTTCTGCATGGTTATTGCTGGCTTTATCGAGTCAAGGTACGCATCAAGGATCTTTTCAAAAGCTGCATTTACCTGCTGGCAAAAGTAGTCGTTACCTTTGAGAGGGATCCTCATCCTTCCGTGGTGAAGAGTTGCTAACATATAATCTCAATGACTTTAAATCTGACTTTGTCCCATTACTGGAAGGCCAACTTGACCGACGACCCAGCAAAAGAGAAATCATCTAATGAAAAGCGACCGGATAGCACAAGCGAAACCATAGTGGGAATGATGATGGGAAGCTCGGAGGCAAGCACCAAGATAATAGATTCCGAAACGCTGGTGGCGCAAACCCAAGACAGGCTGTGGCGCGCGTTGAAAAGGCGGTACCAGTACGATACGTCTCTAAAGCCGGGTCAGGACTATTTGCGAGACCATGTCAGCTCCAAGATCCCGCTGGTGGTGATGTATGCCGACCTGGTGGGCTCGACAAACATGAGCATGACCCTGCCGGTTGACAAGCTTGTTACCATCATCCGTGCGTTTACGCATGAAATGTCTTCGGTGGTAGAAAGCCATGACGGCTATGTCTTAAAATACGTTGGCGACGCGATAATCGCCTTCTTTCCGGCTAGCTACAACAAACTTTTAGCCTGCGACAAGGCCGTGCAGTGCGCGCATTCCATGATAACGGTAATCAAGAACGGGATCAACCCAATCCTGAACCAGTACGACTATCCGGAACTGGGAGTCAAGATCGGCATAGATGAAGGCGAAAACGTCATCGTCCAGTACGGGCATGACAAAAGCTCGCTTATCGATATCCTAGGATACAGCATGAGCATCGCTGCAAAAATAACCTCGCTTACTAGCCCCAACAGGGTTTCAATAGGAGAAGATGTGTACAATCTGCTTCATCCCTCTGAAAAAGCAAAATTCAAGGAAATGAAGCTCGACACAGACGAATGGAAGTACCGGAACCGTTACACGGATCGGATGTACAAAGTCTATACGATGATGGAAAACAAATAAAAAAAGGTTTAACGGTACGATTTCTGCTTCCTGCGTCTTGCGCCCGGACCGCCAAACTTCTTTGATTCGGTCTGTCTGTGATCGCCAGCAAGGAAGTGCCTGTCGTACTCTGTTATCTTTTTCCTTATCTCCTCGCGTATGCTCTTGGCAAACGGGTGGTCCTTTGGATCCTTGCCGCCCTTTTCCTGACCGGTTAGGGCACGGGAGATGGCAACCGCGCTTGCAAAAGCCTGACCCATAAAGCCGCCACCGCTTACCTGCACATCGATGTCTATCTTGTTGCGCAGTTCGCCAGCAAGCGTGAGAGGAGTCAGCACGAGCTCTTTGGCCACTTCGTGCTCGATGAGCTCTGCAGGAATGTTGTTTATTCTGACCTTGCCGGTGCCCTTTGTGATGGTGGCAACGGCCCTGCTGGTCTTTCTCTGTCCAGGATAAAGATCTACTTTGATGGTCATACTTCTCCCTTCCAGCCTATCTGCTTTGAGACCTCGCCTACAGAGATGTAGTATGATTCTGGTTTGGTTATCCTTGAATCCTCAAAAGTCTGCATCTTGACGTTCTTCATGTCTTCGGGTATTCCAATATATACTCTGAGGCGTTTGAAGGCCTCGATACCGTGAGTCTTTCTCTTTGGGACCATGCCCCTCACCATCTTGGTAAGGATCGTATCCGGCCTCCTTGGATGGAACGGGCCGTGAATCGGGTTGGTCACGGAGTTGATCTCAAGATGTTCCTTGTAAAGCTCTATCGTCTTGTAGCGGTTTCCTGAAAGCATGGCCTTCTCGGCATTGACTATGGCAACCCTGTTTCCCTCAAGCAAGAGCTTGGAGACATGGGAGCACATCCTGCCAGCAATGCAGTTGGAGGCGTCCACCACTATGGTCTGCGGTTTCTTGGCCTCAGCCAATGATGCGCACCCCCTTTCCATCGGGATATTTCTTGATTAGATCTTCTAATGTCATCAGTTTACCGCCCACACCGATTATCTTTTTGGCAGCGTTCTCTGATATTGAAAACGCGCAAACCGTAATCTTGTGGCCAAGGTTTCCAGTTCCCAGCACCTTGCCGGGCACAAATATCACCTCGTTGTCCTTGGTGACCTGAGCAAGCTTGCTCAGGTTCACTTCGCTTCTATTGGATCTTGGACCGGAAATCCTTTCTTCGATATCACTCCAGATGGGCGCCGCATTCTTTTTGGCAGCCTTTCGGAGAGTCCACACAGTGTTATCTACCATCGTGTTAGCAAACATACGTCATCGATACTTCCGTTATCAAATCTTGTATCCCCAAATAAATGTACCTAGGCGTTCTTTGGGATCTTGAGCGATTCAACGGTCTGCTTGAAACCCTTTATCTTTAGGTGAAGTCTTTCTGCTGCTTCTTTGAGGATCTCTTCGGCTGTCAGCGCGCCGTTGGACTCTATGACAAGCATTATCTCGTTTTCGTCCTTGCCGTCCTTGACGACTGCCACCGGGGCTGGCTGCCATTTTGCATGACTCTTGCCGGTTCCAAGCCTGGCATAGGCCTCAAACTTGAGCTTTTGGTTGGGCGCCAGCACTATTATCGGGATGTCCTTGCTGACAGGTTTTACAGTCTCGTCTTCCGAGACCAATTCGCCGGAAGTTACAACCTTTGTCTTGTCGGTGGCTTCAGCATCCAGAACAAGAAGTACCCTGCATTTTGCGCAACCGAGGGCGCTTCCACAGTCGCATTCATGGGGCATTACAAAGCGTCCGGGATCGGTGCGAAGCGGTATCAGGCCCAGCCGGTGGGCCAACGCCTCGTCGTGCATGACAGACGAGTTTTCCAAGATCACGACATCGTCAATGGCAAGGGTTGGAACTTCGCTTATGGCCAGACGTCTCAAAGCGTTCACATACTGCCTTGGAGTATTGTTAAACTGGACAACGATCCTTTCGTTGGTTTTTTCAACAACTTTAAGCGATGGAGAAACCAATACTCGAAAATCTTGCCAAAACGTCCTTAAAAATCTACCGAAAGTTGCAAAAATTTGTTTTCTGGAAAACTGCCTTGACAGGCATATATACTTCCAAGAAATGATCTTTTACAGAAATGACGGACAAGTTCACCGTAGTTCGCCTGACGCTGGAGGGGGACAAGTTCGAGTTGCTGGTCAAACCTGACCCTGCGCTGGATTACAAGCTTGGCAAAAGAACGGACATATCTAACATTCTTGTCGCTGAAGAGATCTTCTCCGATGCCAACAAGGGTTCAAGGGCCTCCGGAGAGAAGCTGATGAAGCATTTCCGGACCACTGATACCATTGAAGTAGCCAAGCAGATCATGAGCCGGGGCGAGCTAAACCTGAACACAGAGCAGCGTCGCAGAATGGTCGAGGAAAAAAGAAAGCAAATAGTGCAGTACATTAACAGAAGCTTTGTTGACCCAAAGACCCACCTGCCGCATCCTGTTATCAGAATAGAAGCTGCCATGGACGAAGCCCGCGTTACCATCGACCCCTTCAAGAGGTCAGAGGATCAGGCCAAGGCAGTCGTCGATGAGCTTAGAAAGATCCTTCCGCTCAAGTCCGAGACGCTCAAGCTCATAGTAAGGATTCCACCCCAGTATGCCTCCCAGTCGTACAGCGTCATCAAGACCGCTGGCGATCTCAAAAACGAGGAATGGCTTTCCGATGGTTCGCTGCGAGTTGTGCTGGAGATGAACGCCAGCATGAGGGGCACCTTCATAGACAGGCTGGGCTCCGTTACAAAAGGTTCAGCTGAAGTAAAGGAAGGATGATGCTCCAAAGCCTGTATCCTCTCTGCTTGTATATCTTGGAGGGATCGCAAAGCGGCACGTCGCGCCCTTATCAGAAAAGCATTTTATAAAAACTATAAGGCTATCCTAAGCGAAATGAGCATGGTATGAACCAATCAAGTAGTGGTGTAAACGCACAGATACTTGGTGCGGTCGTCGAAACCATCAAGAGTCAGCCAGAAATGGCCAAAGTCACCTTTCAGGTGCAAACACATTGGGAGAGTGGAAACGGATTTAAAATTACATCGACTGGCAAGAATTTTAGAATAGGAGGCCAGACTGTCGAGAGGCAGGAACCCTTCATGTTGGTAAGTGACTTTCCAAACGAATTTGGAGGCGGTAGCAAAGGTCCTACCGTCTGTGAAATGTGCATGGCTAGCATCGGCTCTTGCATCTCCCAGACAATTGTAGCTTATGCAACTATGATGGGTATTCAGCTGGATAGCGTCAGGATCGAAACAGAGGGCGATGTAGATATCAGGGGATTCACCGGTGTATCTGAGAAAGTAAGACCCGGAGCTCAGGAATTCCGAATAAGCATTTACCTGGAGAGCAAAACTGCACCAAAGGAGCAGCTAGAAGAGTTGTATGAACTGGGCATCAAGTTTTCACCGGCCATGGATACGCTGACGCATGGAACTACAATAAAGACGACAAACAAATGATAAAAACTGATAATTGATTGGTAAATGGCGAGTTTGCCGAATGTTTTTATCCCTCACTCATGCAAGGGAACAACCAGTCGCTTACAGCAGTAATTTTGGCCTGTCATGAGTTGGACAAAATGATTATTATATAAGTCAGCTTTAACTATCCAGCAAAAAGAGGGAAAACAAGCAATGGATAGAAGGTTTTTGAACAGGCATGCATGGCCTGTGGTGAATTGGTCATGCAGGAAATAAGAAGAAGATATGTTCTACCCGGTGACAAGATAGCCGAGGGAAATTACAGACCGCTTATGAACGTGATACGAACCGGTAATGCAGTCATCGCCACCAGGATAGGAATTGCTGAAACGGGGCGCGACGGCGTCAAGGTAATCCCGCTGTCTGGAATCTACATACCACGCGTTAACGACCTGGTAATCGGCAAGATAGTGGACCACACTTCCCTGTCATGGGAGGTGGACATCAACTCGTGCTTTTCGGCACATCTGCCTGCTCAGGACGTCTTTGGAAGGGATTTCTCTCCGGCAAGGGACGACATGAGCAAGCACCTAGCCATAGGCGACATGATAACTGCCAGAATTGTGGCTTTTGACAGGACCCGGGATCCAATGCTGACCGTCCAAGACAGAGACTTGGGCAAGATCCCGCGAGGGGAGCTGCTCAAGATATCAGCCACGCGTGTGCCAAGACTCATAGGAAAACGTGGTTCTATGATACAGACGATTGAGCAGGCCACCCAGACTCGTGTGCTCATCGGGCAGAACGGGGTCGTGGTTGTAACGGGCAGAAATCCAGAAGGAATAAAACAGGCGGTAAAAGCAATCAGGATGGTTGAAGAGGAAGCTCATACGGCGAATCTGACACAAAGGATAAAGGTGTTGCTAAACGTGCCTGAAACTCCGCAAGAAGCACAAGCCAACAGCGCCGTAACTACTCCCAAACCGCAAGATCAGCCAGTACAAGACACCATGGAAGAGGTGGAAGAAGAACTGGAGGCTGAAAGTGAAAAATGACTCAAACAAGAAATTTAATAGATGAAAATGGAAAAAGAACCGATGGCCGCACCATCAACGAGATGCGTCCAGTCAAGATAATAGTCGGCAATATCAAGAATGCCGATGGCTCCGCTTACATAGAGTTTGGAAAGAACAAGATAGTAGCAGCAGTCTACGGGCCGCGAGAAGTGCATCCAAAACATTTGGCACTTCCAGACAGATGCGTACTTCGCTGCCGCTACCACATGTCGCCGTTCTCGACTGACACGCGCAAGAATCCCGCGCCGTCAAGGAGGGAAGTCGAGATCTCCAAGGTCATGCGCGAGGCCCTTGAGCCGGCGCTGATGCTGGAAGACTACCCGCGGGCTGCCATAGACGTCTTTGTTGAGGTTCTGCAGTCAGACGGCGGCTCCCGGTGCGCTGGAATTACAGCCGCATCCGTAGCTTTGGCCGACGCAGGCATCAACATGCGCGACATCGTGGCTGCATGCGCAGCAGGCAAGGTGGACGATAAAATAGTACTGGACATCAACGACACGGAGGATAAAGAAGGCGGCGCAGACATGCCGGTTGCATACATGCCCCGGCTCGACCAGATAACGCTGATGCAGCTGGACGGAAAACTGGCTCCTGAACAGTTCAATGAATGCCTTGACAAGGCAGTTGAAGGATGCAAGATGGTCTATGAAATCCAGCGTCAGGCATTGATGCAAAAATACTTTGGAAACGAGACGGAGGTAAAAGAAGAACAATGAGCGTATCAAAACGTTCAACCATAATTGTAGAGCATCTGCGGAAGCAGCAGATGATGGATGCCATATCCAAGGGCAAGCGGTTAGACGGCCGTGACTTTAACGAACAAAGGCCGCTTGAAATAGAACTTGACGTTGTCAAAAAGGCAAACGGTTCTGCCCGTGTCAGGCTGGGTGATTCTGAAGTTATTGCCGGCGTAAAGGTGGAGACCGGCGAGCCCTTTGAGGGTCTTGAGAACAAGGGTGCGCTGATTGTATCTGCCGAGGTACTGCCTACTGCCTCGCCGCACGTCGAGCCAGGACCTCCAGACGAGGAGACCGTCGAGCTGGCAAGGGTCGTGGACAGGGGAGTCAGGGAATCTGAGATGGTGGACCTTGACAAGCTGGTGCTTGTGCCAGGCAAAATCGTCTACACCATATTCGTTGACTGCAGCGTAATAAACGCCGATGGCAATCTGTTTGACGCAACATCCTATGCAACCGTTTCAGCGCTTTTGAGTGCCAAACTCCCAGTACTTGAGATGCAAAACGACAAGGTGGTAGACACCGGAAAGACTCAACCCATGCCTGTAACAACAGTACCGATCTCCATAACCGCCGTGAGGATAGGTGATGCCGTGATACTTGATCCGTCTGCAGAAGAAGAAGCCTGCATGGATGCAAGGATAACCATAACCACATCTGAGGCGGGGTTCTGCGCTCTTCAAAAGGGCTATACCGGCGCATTCACCATCGAGCAGATCAAAAAGGCGGCTGAAACAGCAAGAATTAAAGGAGAGGAAATCCGCGCCAAGATAAAGGAGTTGACGAAGTATGGTCAGTAAAAAGAGCTCGACGGCCCTGAAAGGCCACGGGGTCAAATTTGGTGCCACTGTCAGAAAACGCTACGGCAAGGTATACCGCACGCTTCACAAGAAACGCCGATGCCCGTCTTGCGGTTCGCTGAGGTTCGGCCGCATTGCATCAGGTATATGGGAATGCCCCAAGTGCAACTACAAGATAGCGTCAGGGGCCTACGACATTGACGTCGAAAAGTTGCAGAGCTGAAATCAAAACAGACTTCCACAAGAGATCAGCGGCAGAGTCGATTTATTCGGCTATGCTTCCTGATCTAAGAAACCTTCAAGACAAGGATAAGGTGGAAATTTCATTACAGGATTCCGCCATCTTTTTTCGTGTGCAGGCAGCAGATTTGGCAAGCCTGCGCGCAAACATCAACTCGTATCTGCGGCTTGCCGATGCCGCTTACCGCTGCATATCAAACTCAACGCTATGATTTTATTTAGGCTTGATTAACCGAAATCGAACATGAGCGATCAGGAACTTCCACCGTGGCTTAAAGAACAGGTATCTCGCCTTCAGCAGTTGCAGCAGAACCTACAGGCAATCATGATGCAAAAGCAGCAGCTGGAAGTGGAAATGGTGGAAACAGATCGCGCCGTTGAAGAATTAAAGAAGGCCGGTCCTGATGACGCCGTTTACAAGAACGCCGGCTCTGTCATGGTCAAAGCCAAAAAAGACGACGTTTTAAAAGAACTGGAAGAAAAGAAAGAGCTCACCGCTACACGCGTCAAGGTTCTTGAAAAACAGGAAACAAGGGTGAAGGATAACCTGAAAGAAGTCGAGACCAAGATAAACGAGATGATCCGCGGAGGACCGGGAACGCCTGGTCCAGCAGGAACGACTCGGCCTAAAGCTGAGTGAAAAAATATAGGCTGGCTGCACCTTCATTGATTTTGTGCCTTTCCGCATAGTCGTCGATGATCGGGAGCGAAATAGCGGCATCCCGGAACTTCTGCGCAAGGCAGGATCTGTGGTAGATTTTGTGCAGCTGGCAGTCGGCGATTATGTTGTCTCGCCTGATACCGCAATAGAAAGAAAGACCGTCTATGACCTTGTCAATTCGGTGTATGATGGCCGACTTTACGTCCAGTGCTCGGAACTAATCAAGCATTACTCCAGGCCGCTTTTGATAGTCCAGGGCGATATCACAAAACTTGGAGAGCTTCCTAAAGATGCAGACAGAAGCAAAATCCGGAGACTAGAAGAACGGATGCCGCTTGCCTACGACGCCCTTGCAACAGTCGCAATGGAATTCCGGATCCCGATAATACACACGCCAACGGCGGAACAGACTGCAAGCCTTTTGTTTTTCCTTGCTAGAAAAAGTATGCAGGATGGAAAGGCCACCGGTCCGCTTTTGAAAAAGATAAAGAAGGAAAATCCAGTATACCTGCAGCAGTTGTCGATACTCTCTTCGGTTCCGGGTGTGGGCGAGAAACTGGCAGCCAGGATGCTTGAAAGGTTCAAAACGCCGTATCGGGCGCTCAACGCTTCTGCAGCAGAGCTGGCAACAATACCGGGCTTTGGCCTGGCAAGAGCTCAGCGATTGCGAAGGATTCTGGATTCAACGACTGCCACAGAAAAGGTTGTGCAAAAGACACTCTTTGAATCTAATGAAATGTAAACAACCGTTATGCTAATTTTTTATACCTTCTTTTCAGCTTGTTGCCGCACAAGCGGCATTCCTTGGCATCGGGATCAAATGCCACACCGCAGGCGCTGCAGTAGCTGACCCATTTTCGTGTCTGCTTTATGCCCTTGCCTGATGAGGATTCTACAGTTATACCCATGCTGGCTGCAACGTTGGCCACCGCATAGTCATCGGAAATCAGGACGGCGTTCAGCTGTTTTGCCAGCGCCAGCACGGAAATGTCCTGCTGCGACAGCTTTTGATAATCGCCTGTCTTTTTTGCGGCGGAGGTGACCAATTCCAGATTTTTGCTGTCCGGATCCATCAACACTAGGACGCCGGCGTCCATCAGGGCTTCAAGCGCTGCAAAGGATTTCTTGATGTGCCTTACTTCATCAAAAACAACTGTCGTGGTGCAGTACTGTTTTCCAGCCGACAGGAAAGGCGTGCCAGCATAAAAAGCCGTTGCATCAAGCACGTATCTAGTAACCAAGTTTTGCTAGCTGCCCCATCCACTTTTTACGTATGCGCAGAAACCGGGCATCCTCTGAGAAACGGGATACATGTATTTCTTGTCCTGCCTCGACCTTGAAGCTCTCCTGTCCGTCGACCACAAGGTAAGATGGCTGGTTTACCTTGACGATCACTTCCTCGACAGGTATGACCAGCTGGGGTAGCCTGTTGACCGGCGCGACAGGGCTTAGGATCAGGCATTCCATGCTTTCGTGCAGAACCGGCCCTCCAATGGAAAACGAATGTCCTGTAGAACCCGTGGGCGTAGAAACAACGATTCCATCCATCCTGCCTTTTATCTCGTCGTCCATCAGCCTGACAGAGATGGTTGGCGTGCGGGTCAGGATGGCCCTCGTGATGAGCATTTCGTTGAGGGCGGGCGGAAATTTCTTTTCGCCTATCGAGGCTTGTATCCTCATTCTAGAATCGTAGTGGTATTTGCCGTCGATTATCGATTCGATGGCCTTGTCAACAGATGATGTGTCAACTTCCGATAGGATGCCCCTGTGGCCGCCGATGTTGATGCTGAGAAGCGGGAGATTTCCAGAAATGGTGCGGAAAGACTTGAGTGTGGTCCCATCGCCGCCGATTGCAAAGATCAGGTCAACATCGGAATCGACTTGCTCTGGTGCAAGGGCCTTGCAGTTCTTGACCTTTAACGGCAGGATGGTGAACGTTTTGATGCCTTTTTCATTTAGTATCTTTACGATTCTGTTGGCAGCCGATTTTGCTTCGCTGTTCTTCTTCTTGATGATTATAGCCACGCTGCGGATTTTCGGCGCCATATATGGCATGCTAATGCACCCGACAGGTCTTAAAATGCCTTTAGTTCCCCCTTGGATCTTAAACAGAGATTTTAAGTACATGTGGGGGTTACTAAAGACAATGACAGGATATTTTCATCCCGAGGTTCTATGCGAGACTGACTGGGTTGCAAACAACCTGAAAAACCCTTCAATAAAGATACTTGAAGTTGACTATGATCCTGAAAACGCGTACAGGCAAGGTCATGTAGATGGCGCCCAACTGGTGTGGTGGAAGCGCGATATCAACGACCCGATAAGGCGGGATATAATCAGCAAGCATCAGTTTGAAGAACTTATGAGCAGGATAGGTGCGACCCCTGACTCCGAATTGATACTGTACGGAGACTTTAACAACTGGTTTGCGGCTTTTGCGTTCTGGGTATTCCAGTATTACGGCCACAAGAAAATAAAGATAATGAATGGCGGCAGAAAGAAATGGGAGCTGGAAAAGAGAGAGTACTCCAAAGAAGAACCGACACCACAGCCAACAAAGTACGTTGCAAACCCGCCTGACGAAGGCGTAAGGGCATACATGCCGGACGTTAGAAGGGCGCTGGAAAGGGCTGAGCAGACAGTGCTTGTCGATGTCCGCTCGCCAAAGGAATTCACCGGCGAGATCACCGCGCCGCCAGAATACCCGATGGAGCATGCCCAGCGCGGGGGCCACATACCCGGTGCAAAGAACATCCCCTGGGCTCAGGCCGTAAAGGACACTGACGGGACATTCAAGTCTTCTGAAGAGCTGAAAACCCTGTACGAGGGCAAGGGCGTAACACCGGACAAGCATGTTATCTGCTACTGCAGGATTGGAGAGCGCTCCTCGCACTCTTGGTTCGTGCTGAAATACCTGTTGGGCTATCCATCGGTTCGAAACTATGATGGCTCTTGGACTGAATGGGGCAACATGATCGGCAACCCGATAGAAAAATAAGCCGTCACTTCTACCTTATTTTTGAAAATGCAGCAGAATGAAAACGAACCAGTCAAAAAGGGGCGGTTTTACTTCATTTATGACAGGCCCCCGAACCTGGTGATGGAAGACAAGACCAAGCGTGGTCTGGAAGTTCGAGAACGCATGCTGGACGAAAAATACGGCGTAGAATCTGACCGGGGGATGATCTACGACATGGATGGAATCGGCCACAAGGTCGGAATACGCTGGTATTTCCCGCAATCCAAGTACTCCCTTGAGCAGGTGGTAAAGCACGCCGAGGAGATGGAATCCAGGTACCGCGCAATAAGGGAAATTACCTGCCCGGACGACGAATAACCAGAAAACTAGTTGAAAATCGAACGAAATCCTTTTAGGCTGTATTGATTCTTACCTACGGCAAGTATGTCTGCCTTACTCAAAGATAGAGTATGGACCATGCTCTCCGAGACTGCAAAGAGGGGAGTTTATCCGCTTCATGGTAACAAGCTGGGCCTTTACAGGGTTCCTGTTGAGATAACCGACAAAGCCGAGATTTCCGGAATCATGAACGATCTTAAAAGCTCTGGCTTTACAATGAGCACCCATGCCGACAGGATCTACGTGACATACAAGTGGACCGAAAAGGGCGTGGATCATGTTACCGGCGAAGATCTATCGGTTGAGTTTAACATCACTGTTGAAATAGTGACCGGCGAGGTCGTGGATCTCATCTACCAGATCCGGCAGATAGAATACTTTGGCGATCCATACTGGGTCAAGAATTATCGGCAGACGGCCGACAAGAACGCCAAGATGGTTATTGATACTATTATACGAAATACCAAGATCGGCGACAAGCTGATCGCCCATTACCAAAAATCCGAAAAGCTGAATCTTGAACAGGCAATAAAGAAACTTGAAGAGCTG
This sequence comes from Nitrososphaera sp., assembly GCA_029263715.1. Classification (GTDB taxonomy): domain Archaea; phylum Thermoproteota; class Nitrososphaeria; order Nitrososphaerales; family Nitrososphaeraceae; genus Nitrososphaera. The sequence continues at coordinate 25,884 of JAJUFP010000001.1, forward strand.
ACTCCGCTGGCCAAGAATCCAAAACCAAGGAGTGCAACTGCACCACCTCCGCCTGCAGGACCTTCAGCCGCACCAAAGCCTGCACAGGTCCCGCCGGCCATGCCATCCCCGGCCGCACCGGCAGCTGGCGGCACCACCATATCCCTGTCAGGAACAGGTACCAGCTACTCCAAGGTAGAAGGGCCCATAGACGTGGGCTTCAAGTCCAAGAGGCAGGTGGTGGGTCAGTACATGGGCATAAACGTCTGGGGTCCGGTGGATGCACCCGGCCAGCTGGGCATATGGGGTGACAACGTCTGCGTTGATTTTGATATATGCGTGGCCGACGGCGCATGCATCGAGGCCTGCCCAGTCAACGTGTACGAGTGGCTAGAGACACCCGGACATCCTGCATCGGACAAGAAGGCATTCATGATAAGGCAGAAGGACTGCATATTCTGCCTCGCATGCGAGAACGTATGTCCGCCGCAGGCCATAAAGATATTCCAGAAGGCCGGATAATTCGCAAGTACCTATAAATAGTAAGGAGCACTAAACGCTTCTGTCTTCAGCATGGTAATGTACGGCCCTGGCGCTTTCCTTTATGTCGTGTTTGTCGCCATTGGCTGGATCATGATGCTTTACACGCTTAACTTTTACTACCTTGCTTACCAGTCGCGTAACAATCACAGACACGAAAAAAGGAAGCGGCTGAACAATGTTGATTTCCTGCCATCAACGACCATCCAGCTTCCGCTGTACAATGAAAAGTATGTAGCAAGAAGGCTCATAGACGCGGTATGCAAGATGGATTATCCCAAAGACAGGCTGCAGATACAGGTGCTGGACGACTCGGATGACGATACCGTGGATCTGATCCGATCGATAGTGGACGAATACCGGTTAAAAGGATACGATATAGTACACCTGCACAGGACGGACCGGTCCGGCTACAAGGCCGGCGCACTGAAGGCTGGAATGAAGAGTGCCAAGGGCGACTTTGTAGCCATATTTGATGCAGACTTTATTCCACCTCCCTGGTTCCTGAAACGATCGATAGGGTACTTTACGGATCCAAAGATCGGGCTTGTGCAGTGCAAGTGGGGCCATGTCAACGAGGACTATTCAACCATGACAGAAGCACAGGCCGTCTCCCTTGATCTGCATTTTCTGGTGGAGCAAAAGGCAAAAAGCCTGACCCACATCTTTATGAATTTCAACGGTACCGCCGGCATCTGGAGGAAATCCTGCATTGAGGATTCCGGAGGCTGGCACACCAGCACGCTTGTCGAGGACCTGGACCTGAGCTACAGGGCCCAGATGCGGGGCTGGAAATGTATATTCCTTGAAGATATCGTAGTTGACGCAGAACTGCCAGTCCAGATGAACGCGGCAAAGCGCCAGCAGTTCCGCTGGGCCAAGGGCTCCATCCAGGCTGCCTTGAAGCTGACCGGCGATGTAATGCTTCACAGGAAAATCCCGCTGGACACAAAGGCCCAGGCATTCATCCAGATGACCCGGCACGTGGTCAACCCTCTGTTTCTTGTACAGTTTCTGATATTTCCGATGCTTCTGGCCATGGACTACAAACTGTACGACGTCAGCTGGGCTCCGCTGATCATCTGGACGATGTATCTGCTTCTGGGCCCCGGAGGCTACCTGCTGGTTATCAACAGAGTCTGGCGGCAGAAATGGAAAAGCAAGGCGCGGCAGTTTCTGTTCCTGACGTTCTTTGCGTCAGGGATAACGGTGAACAACTCGGTGGCCGTCTTTGATGCCCTGTTTGGAAGAAAGAATGAATTCCTGAGAACGCCCAAGTTTGGTATTATCAAGAAGGGTGATGACTGGAGAAACAAAGAATACGTGCTTCCTTTCACAAAGACCACGCTTCTGGAGATATTCTTTGCTATCTACGGCATTATCTCCATGTTCACGGCCATATTCTCTGGCAACGCGTGGTTTGCGCCACTCATGGCAATGCCAACAATAGGTTTCATTTATGTTGCCTACCTGAGCATTGCCCACAGCCAGTTTGGAAGAAAGTCCAAGGCAAAACGTGCTGCAAGGACCATTGCCCCGCCTGTAGTGGTCAGAAGGAGCACGGGCTCACGCATGCTGCTTCCCGGCGTGCTGGCCTTCCTGGTGCTTGGATCTGGGATCGCATGGTACGGCTACTATGTCACCATATATCCCATACAGGAAGCCTCCGGGCTTTTGACTCGTGCACAAACATCCCAGACACCACAGCAGCTTGCCGATTATACCATCCTTGCAAAAAGGCTGATCCCTGAAAGCGGCAATCCGGTCTGGCTTTTCCCGACGGTCAGAACGGACTTTGCCATCATGAATGATCAACTTGACAGCATTATCCTGCGTGCAGAGGATCTATCGCGAAGGGAGCCGCATACAGAGGAGTACAACACTGCCATGATGGACATGCACTCTGCCACACTGACCATTCAGGATAACCTGAACGAGGCCATTCCGTACATCTATATCAGTCCCACCAACATCCTGCTTAGCGGCGTCTGGGTCGCTGTAATACTGACGGTATTTGCAGCCATGAGAAAGGCAAAAACAAAACGCCAGATGACGGCCACCGCCTCTGCAGTATAAGGGGCATAGTTTGGTCAGATATATCTTAAAGACGCTGGACGTGGACGGAAAATGTAAAGTCATAAGAGATGACTGTTAGGGAAGAAAGCTGAGACAGTAACAAGCATTGAAAATTTTTCTAGATGAATTTGGTTTAGAGTTAAGCAATCAAAATTCATCTAATTAGGTGGTCAAAGAAGCCAACGAGAATTATTACTGGAATCCAGAATACTTCAAGGTTGATAGGCGGTATCCGATCTGCATTATCATGGAAAATAAAGAAGCTGAGACCAGAACGGAAGACATCACATTGACGATTAGCACATTGACAGTGAAAGTGAGAGAGATAAGGCTAGCCAAAACTATCTATATTATGGTAGATAGCGAAGTGTCACCGAAGATGGTGTCTCATGTTAAAGCGCAGAATTATAATTATTCTAAAAGTTACGATTTCGCCAAGGGTCGTCTTTTGATAATTCAGGAATCTCCTTCTTTAGTATCTCTATGTACTCGTCCAAGCTTCTTATTATGCCATCTATGTTGGGAATCTGATTCTGACTGATATCGTCTTCGTCTTGTAGCACGCTGCGATCTATTGAGCACATTGCTGAAAACTGTTGTATCAGATTAGGAAGATAAATCGCTATCTCTGGAGCGTCTAAGAAATCTATCGTGTTACCAATACAAACCCTTAGTTCTGGAATATAGTGATCTTCGACAACCGATCTGTTTTGTTGGATGGATGAAAATAAAATGTCCCCCTTTTCCGGTATTGGTTCTTTCAAATAGTCCTCATACCACTTTTTTAAGTATTCATGATACTGTTTAATTTGCTGCAAATAATAGGTGGCATTTGTTAACCAATAATGTTTTCTTCTTAAATTTCTTTTATTGTTTGACAGTATTATCTCTTCAATATTCTTGTCGGTTCTCCGTTGAAGGTAGAAAATAAGAAATCCAAGTCCAGCTGCTATTGCTATGTCTATAGCAATGTTTACCGGTTCAGTCAAATAATCAACGAATCTAGTTGCTTGTTATTATCGGTGTTGGTAGAAAATTTCACAATTGTGAGTGAACTCGCCATTGGTCTTCACTCCTAGATCATAACCGACCTTATAATTGAACCCGTTGGTAAATCACTTTTCATGCAAGATCCTTTTCTCAAACGGTTCATGTCATGTCAATGGTACATTCTGACTGTGAAATTATGAGAGTTTCAAGTCCATAAGTGAGTAATGGCACAACCAGCACATTCAAATAATTTCAATTATAGGAATATTTATTATAGAAGATTTTATCCTATTAAACGCAAGCAATGGGGAAAAGTGTCGAATTTAGGATAGGCTCTGTAAAACTGGCTATATCGTTCGATTCCATCGACGAACTAAAAGCTGCATTAGGTCAGGTCGAGGAAATTAAGAAGGTTCTAAAGGAGAGCCTTCCTGAGGAATCGGTGGAACCTAGCAAAACCATAAGAAAGGATTTGGAGGGCTTTTTTGACTATCACGACGGAAAGTTGGTAATGATTAAGGCGCCAGACACGAAAGCAAAGAGGGTGTGCCTAGCACTATATGCATTTGACGCAGATGGCGCTACTCCTAAAGAGATAGCCAGCATCAGCCATGTCCAAAATCCCTCCAACAGTATTTTGCATAATCTCAGTTACAAAAAATATTTTAGACAATTGAAAAATGGAAAGTATGTGCTTACCGATGATGGTCTTGCTTATGTAACCAATAATATTTTGACTAATCCGAAGGAGAAGAAACAAGATGCCTCGACTTAATCTTAAGATGCCTTATGGAGAGGTTTCAATAGACTTCACGGATAATGCCGACCTAATACAGCAAATAGATAAAATTGATTTTGAGGCGTTGGCAAAAACCGTCATTGACAAGGTTCCTTCCATTGTAATTCCACAAAAACAAGTCAGGGAGGAAATAAAGGACTTAATGGATACAGATGGAAAGTTTATGATATTCAAAAAAATTCCCAAACAGAAACTAGATACAGTCATACTTGCGATATATGCGTATGGAACTGGCGCAACTATAGACGAAATTAGGCATACGACAGGTATTCCTGACCCTTCGGGAGATGCTATTAACTCGGGCAGTAGCAGGAGATACTTTACCACCCTTGACAAACAAAGCCAAATCTACGGTCTAAGCCCTGAGGGACTACAAAGGGCGTTAAATGAGATTATTCCTTCGTTGAGACAGAAAAAAGAAGATGATGAAGGCAATAAGAAAGGCGGATAAGAAGTTAGTTGGCAATCTGGCTAGACGATTTACTGGAGCAAGTTGCCGCCGCAATAGCATTAGCAGATAGTGAAACCGAAACTGGAAAGCGTTTGGCGTTAATAATAGTGGATAACGCAGTAGAATTTTTAATGAAAGCCTACATCGAAAACGAGACCCAACTAATAGGAAGCGGAAAGACGATAAAGAAACCCGATTGGGATGAAATGAAACAAAATTTCAGAAAGGTTTTGGAATTTGTATTTAAACAATTTCCATCGAATACTGCCTCCATGACCGATATTTTGTCATATCATAATTTAAGAAACGACCTTTATCATGGTGCTAAGCCACTTTCTGTCCAACCAAAACAAGTGGCGAATTATACTGAGCAATTTAAGATGTTGCTCAATGACTTACAGAAATTCAAAATGAGTGACGACCAATGGCGCAAACAAGCCTATGACGTTTCTCAGATGATAGCCCAAAAAGAGGCGCAGACGAAAATCGTAATCTCATATTCCAACGAAAACGGGCAAACTCGGTTTAAAACGGATGTTACTATGAAGGATACCGAGGCGATTATGCACACCATTCATGCTTATTCCCACTATTTCGGGACAGAACCATCAGTCGAGGATATTGAAGGTATTTTAACAAGTGGTCATGCACTTGAAAAAAGCGTAATTTCTAAGAGACTAGACCACCTAAGAACCCAGAAAAAGTTACTAAAAACAAAGAGATTGTTGGACCCGAAAGCCGTAGAAACATTAAGGAAGAAGTTCGCTATCATCTTTTACTAGACAGCAATTTTTTAAGTTACTCCGCCTACTACCAATTAATAATGAATGTTCAAGCAAACGGTGGGCACGGATTCAATGGCGGCAGGGGCGGCGATGGCGGTAAAGTCCACATAGTTGCGGGTCAGATAATCGAAATAGAGCACCTTGAAAATGTCATAACACAAAACAATTCTACTCGAATTAATCAGGACTTCGAGCAAGTGTTAAAGGAAATCGAAGCGGATACAACCTTACAACCAGCGCAGAAATCCAAGGTTAGGGAAACGCTTGAAACGCTAAAGACTGTATTTGTGGCAGCCGAGCCGTATGCAAGACCTTTTGTTGCAGAGTTTCTAAGGAAATTATCAACAGGCTAGCCTCCAAAGATGACTTATGTGCTCAAAACCGTATCCTTGCTCATATGCAAACAACTGTTGGGATTGTCAGTCTCATAAAACTAAAGCAGTTAGCACTAAGCAAGTTAAAGCCAACCTCAACATTGCGAACTATGATTTTGTCTGAGCCTGACGAATTGCCGAAGGATGATGCTCGCATAAAGATGCAAGTCTTTTCTAAGATGCTTTGTGCCGAATTAGCAAATTGAGACATTAGAAAGCATGAGATAGATTGCTTTTGCTAGTCTTGTTTCGCTCTCAAGCATAGTATCTTACCGAAAATTTGGTCAGATACCCTAGTACTTTCATCACAATGCAGATATAGAGTTATCATCATCCCGTTAAGATGGACGACACGACGGAATATTAACCGTTTTCGTCACTTGTGTAACTTTTTTTACACAGGCAGCAGCGTTCTGTCACTTTCGGTCTTAAATAAGAATTTTGAATTTCTACCTCATGACCGCAGAGGAACAACTGGTTAATAGGATCCATTCTGCGGGGTCAGCCGGCGCAAAAAGGGCTGATCTACGCAAAGAGTATGGCGAGATTGACGCAATCCTAGAAGATCTGGTCAGCAAAGGCGAAGTATTCGTCGACAAGCGAAAAAACGCGTACTATTGTTTTCACAAGGACCATTACATCCAGAGCCTGCTGAATTCGGACCCAAGATTCAGGCTGACGTACGACATGATAAAATCCCTTGAAGAATCTGTAAACCGTTCTTCAAAGGATGTATCCCTTGCAGTTGAGTTGCTGGCAAGCAACATCTCCAACCTGGCAAAACTAGTCTCAGAGGCCGATCACGAAATACCCAACACAGCGAGCCAAAAAAGGAGCATGAGTGTTGATGAATTTAAGAAAGAATTTGATCTGGCGCTGACCAACTCTGCATCTTCCATCGGCTGGGTCGAGCTGGCAAAAATAAGAAACGAGCTCTGTGATAAATGCAACCTGACTTCTGAAGAGTTTTACCGTCTTGCAGGACAGGTGACAGAACAGTACCAAGACAGGTACGAGCTGTCCACCGGTGGTCAGGAAGGCGTCATGATCCGCGGCCTTGTGCACGGCTTTGTGAGGTGCATCTGATGGCCTATCCCTACGGGCTAGAAAGCAACCCGTATCCAAGCAGCCCGACACCGACTTTGCTGGACGCCAGGATCCTTGGGGGAAAAAGACACAAGGAAGCCAAGGACGCAATATTGTCCTGCATCCTGGACTTGCAGTCCAAGGTATGCGGCGGCACGGCAACTGACAAGGATTTCAGGCTGCTTACCGTCATCCAGGATGTCGGCTCTGGCAAGACTCACCTTGCGCTGCACATCAAAGGACTAAAGGAAGTATCAGAAAGCACCGTCGTTTCATACGTCGATCTAACCCAGATCTCGCCGCGTAACATGCACAGCCTGTATGCGGCAATGCTGGGTGGGTTTGCCGACGATTACATGGAAACGCTCCGGCGGGCAGTCATCAACTACCTCCGGCAAAAGGCAGAGCGGGACGGCGGAAGTGCAAAAAAGATCTTTAACTACGGCTTTTTTGATTCGCTGTCCGGAAGGAGCCTTGCCGACAAAGCCGAGCAACTAATAAAAAAAGAATTTGTGCCAAACTATACAGCAATTGGAGAGACCCTTGGAAAGGAATTCTCGCCCATCGAAGTTACGATGCTCAAACTGGTGGTAGAAGGCAAATTCCGGTCAGACGCAGGAAATGTCTCGACCCTTGAAGACATACTGGCCAGCCTGGCATCGCTGGCCGCAATAAACCTTCGATTCCTGAATAAGATAACCATATTCCAGCTGGATGAGTTTGACTCAGACAGGGAGGCAACCGAGTTTGTAAAGGCGGTGGTAAATGCCCACATACCGGCCGCAGCTCTGATGCTGATTCTGACGCCTTCATCTTACGATGACATCCGCAAGACAAATGCTTCCATATTTGACAGGCTGGAGAAGGCAAACTACAAGATTGATCTTGCAGGCTCCAACACCCTTGAAGAGATCCTAGACATCATTCTGGAGTACATAAGGTTCCATGACACCAGCAACAAGCTCACCGCGGAAGAAGAAAGGGATCTGGTGGCGAAGATCAAGGTCATATACGACGAATTCCAGGATTTCAGAAATGTCCGGTCCATGCTCAACATCATGTACCATGCAACAGAAAACGCGGCCAAGCGCAGCATTGCGGCGATTGATGAGCAGGCCATAGACGACACCATAAGAAATGTCTACCCCGGCTTGCGCATAAGGGGAAGCGTCATGGACGTGCCCATATCGGACTTTATCCGGATCCGCCGCAACTGCAACGACGTACAGGTGCTTGAATCGGATGTAAGAGATGCAGTTAGAAACCTTGTCAACTACGCGCATGAAGTGGGCGTCGTTGCCAAACCACACAATGTCGAGGGAAACGGCGTCGATGTCATGTTCAGCGACATGTACGGCACCAAGGTCGCGGTGACAGTTGTTATCAACAACGACCATGCCAAGAGCTTTGAGCAGATATCCAACAAGCTCAAGACTGCCCACTTTGTTGACAAGCTAGTAATACTGACAAACGCCAACACCAGCAGCGGTTCCAATGGAAGCGCCGTGATCACCATCGACCGCCGCAAGATGATAGACCTGATATACTTCAGCAACAAGTACAAGAACAACGAAATGCTGGAAGACGACTCGCAGCGGGCCTTGATGCTGGCAAGATCCATCAGGATCTGCTAACAGTTATTTTCATGTTGTCTGCTAGGATAGCATATGCCCAAGCGGAACTTTACTACCCTTGAAGAGTTCAAGGCCAATATGCACAAGGAAGGTGCCACCCTGATGGAATTCAGCGGAGGCAAGGTTCCCTGCATCATGATCAATCCAAAAAAATACAACGAGCTCTTGAAAAAGATCTACGGCAAGAAGGTGGTCGCCGACACGCTTTTGGATATCTTTTATGATGGACAGGACGTCTTTGTCGATGTCCAGATCAAGTTCCGGGACACCGATTTTGAGGAAAATTTTCTTCTGTATGCCAACGACATGATGGAGTTTTTTGAGGCCTTGGCTGAAAGCGGGTTGATAGCCCTTGCCCCAAGCGAGACTACCTATGCAAATTCTGAAAACGTCTTCATGATACAGCTTCCAAGAAAGGATGCGGCAGAGCGCGCACTTGAAATTATCAAGTCAAACGCTAAAAAATACACGCGGTAAATCACAATGGCCAAGAAAGAACCGGAAAAAGACGAGGTACCTGAAGAAATAGATACACATTACCAGCTGTACGGCAAACGTGCCTGGGAAGTGGAATACGGCGAGCGCTGCCCTTTCTGCGAAAAGAAAATAGATGAATTCGGATTCTGCGCCTGCGGCAGTGCCCAATAAAAGTGCGCCGGCCAAGATCAAAGGTTTTAGTTTGGTACCATAGACAGAGTTCTGTTTTTATATGCCGTTTGCTTTATGAGAAATAAGTAACAAAGTCATGGCAGCTTCAAAGCAGCAGAACAAAAAACACAAAGGAGCGGGATTGAAAAAGACGCAAGAAGAATGGATAATGCAAGTCATGAAAGACAATCCTGACATGACAAGACAAGAAGCTGTTGCGGCTTTGCATGGGATAAATGACTTGAATACTGGCAAGTACAAAATCTACAAGACAGGTAAGGACCTTTTCGCAGATCTGGGTTCAAAGAATTAACAAGATTATCCTCTTTGACGTGGTACTCTCTTTTTTCAAACGAATTTAGAAAGCAGCTAAAGAAACTCCAAAAGACAAGATATTACGAAGTGAAGAAGCCATATTGGAACTGGAGAATGCCACAGACCCTGCAAAGCTAGGAGTTAGAAAGCAAGGCATTCTAAAGGATTATTATTCATATGAAGTTGGAAGGCGATTTAGAATCTTCTACAAACTTGATTACGAACACAAGATAATTGAATTCATTTCTCTAGGAGACCACAAGCAGGTCTATGGTAAGGATTGACCATAGTTATTTTGTTCCGGTAAAAAGAATAGCAACAAACTATCATACAATGACACGAAAAACATGCACACAAGGGTTATAGTGGTGCGACGGCCGGGATTTGAACCCGGGTTACCAGATTGGCAATCTGATGTCCTAGACCAAACTGGACGACCGTCGCAGGACAAATTTGTCGATACGGGAAGGTAATTTAAAGTTGTCACCAAAGAATTACCAGGTATTATACGATATAACGTACTATAGCAATGGTGACAAATCAAACCACTTATCTATATTCCATGATATCAATGGGGTAGTAATACCATGTATGATAGGCACCAGCCGAGTTTAGATCCGCAGGAAAAATACTACAGCAGTTTTCAATAAAAAAAAGAGGAAGTGTCTGAATCGCCTTTACCAGTTATTTCTGTATCGGACACAGAAAGTCCTCTGCTGCGACGCGGACTACAGTAACATCTCCTGCACTTTCGGCTGCCATAACAGCTGCTTCTGAGGTCAGCAGGTATGGTGTGACATCATCGTTGAATGTGACTTTGAAGACCTTCCAGTGACCTCCGTGGTAATTTGTGTCTCCCGGTGCAACCGCCGCTATTCCAAGCTGACCTTCTGCTCCGTTGGTTACCTTGTAAAAGTTGTCCACACCTTCGTTGGGAAAGCTGGCAGGAGGGACAACTGTGCGTACTATTGTGTCGTTGTAGTAGAGGTTTCCAAATCCGGGTTTTGCAGCGAAGGAAGTTCCGACTGGGACCGCAAGTACTGCACTGAATACAGCCAAGGCGACCAGTTTTGCAGTTAGTCGATTTTGCATCATCAGATATGCACTGTTGCTGCAAGATAGTTAACGGTTTTTCCAGATCTGTTCCAGATCGGGTTTGGATGTTTTAATCTCTGTTAACTGTCAAAAAGAGGGAGAAAATTAAAGTTGTCCATACCTAAGAATAATCAGGCAATATTTTTGTTCAGGAATTGGGGAATAATCTCTTACGTTTCTAAAGTCTGCTACCATCATAAGGCCGCGACTTTGTAAAGCAGGAATGCTTGCCATGTGGCCTTCGCAGATCCTACAGAAAAGATTATGATCTTCTCTGTAGTACGAACGTGGTCTTTAAGATATCCAAAATATAGCATTAGTTGATCGATCCAGAGATATAAGAAAATGATAAAAGTTAGTGAAATTCAATACATTCGTTAGATTTGATTCTTGAGTGAAGAAATAGTCTCGAAATTAAAAGGATGCTTCTTAACTGCATGGGGTGATGCAAGAAAAAACCCCGCTTCTACACCGGATAAGGCAGTAAGTTCTAACAGAAATTATATCGATCACCGTGAATTTGGCTCAATGACATTAGGGATGAACGGCGTGAAGGCCATTAACGATGCTTTGTTAATACTTAATCAAATACCTGTAGTTGATATATTTTCTGACAAGAGTCTATCTGAAATGATAGAAAAATGTATTCTGGGTTTATTGAAGGAGGAACCACGAAACATAGATGAAAAAACCTCAGATGTAGTAAAGAAATTCTTGTCTACCCTTGAGAATGAGAAAGCCCAAAAATGGAATATACTTATTCCACTATCTAACCTCAAACTCGAAGTCGAACAATTAGACGTTGGAGGGGTACTATTCTCAAAAAAGGAAAATTTTCCAGAAGATATATTAGAGAAATTAAACAAACGCCCCAAAGTTGAAGCCGATGATGTAACGGAAAATTCGAAAGGACGCGTCTATGCTGTCCCAACTGTAGAAGCATTTGACAAAGAAAAGGCGCTAGAACTTGGAGAAAGATTGGTTGAACACGCCCTCAATATTGTTCGCTTTTATGCATTTGGTTTACTTGGGCCTTACTCAATGGGTCGTGGAAGGCGCTTTGGTATTGATGAAAGCATTTCTTGGATGTGGAAAAAGCGAATATTTTTGAGTGATAAAACAATTGGTGAAAGTCACGAAGCCACTGGTCCATTGCGAACCTTTACCATAGATTCAGAAAGTTTGAAAACTATGCAAATGAACCATTTTGACAAGGTTAACTTAATTCTGAAGAAAAAGGATCCAACGGAATTTGAAAAAAGATTGAAAGTCTCTATAAACTTCTTTGGAGCGGGAATATACGAATTAGATTTAGTAGATTCTTTCCTTGATTTTATTATTGCATTGGAGAGTTTGGTACTGAAAGAACACGACCCTCCAAAAGGATTACTTGCGGAAAGAACATCTCTGATAATTGAAAGTGACTCAGATAATCGTAAAAAAATTTTCGATAAAATGGCAGAACTATATAAAAAGCGATCAGAAATTGTCCATAGAGGAAACACGAATATCACAATTATTGAAGTTTATTCAATTGCACATTATGCATATCTGGTCATAAAGAATTTACTTAATCATTCAGACGTGATTAAAACTACAGAGGATCTGGTTAACATGTGCAACAATGTAAAATTTGGTGGACCTCAATTTGGCATCTGAACTTTATCGTAGTACACAACTAGCTATCAAAAAGGTCATCAAACCCCCACCTTGAGACGCTTTTTTGATCGACTCACTGAGGTAATCCGTGTCTATCCATATCCTGCTGCGCCTGTAGAATTTTCGTATCACACTTATGCACTTGTTGATTATCTGGCTTGACAGGTCCTTTATTAAAACGCACAATATTATGAGGAAATTAAAAAATGTCCGTACCTAAGTCAGCAGGATTAATGTGGAGTAACCCCTGCTTTCTGTGACATAGTCTTTTTCCACCTCTTCGACTACCACCGTCAGCGAGATAACGTCGTGCCTTTGGCAGTTCTTTGCATCGATGATGATGTAGTCGTCCAGCAGGTCCGCGCCGCTCATGCTTTCCTTGCTGAGGGTGAAATTGACCGGCGAGCTGGAGTTGATTAGCAAGAGCTGGTCTTTATGGTAGTTTCCTACCCTTGCCAGCCTGCCGGGTCTTGGCACTGCCTTTAGGTTCAACCTGACATCGCCAACCTGGTGGGTTGTGTACCTGCTCGCATGGTTAACAAAAACGTCAAACTTGAACGGGTAGCCTGCAGTGTTCTCCGCCATCTTGTTGACGCCGTCATTCATTATTATGTCGATCTTTTTGATGGTGCTGCCAAACCTGTTTATCCAGTCGTTTGTGGTCTTTACTATTTCATTGATGGTAGTTTTCCGCCTGACAGTTTCCTGCTCGCCCAGCTGGTAACGATCGACCCAGTCCTTGTAATCGCTGCTTATATCGATTATAAACTCCCTGCAAGTATTCTGGTAGTCCTCGATGCTGGTGGCCCGCTCAGAGCTACTGTCGGCGGCGAACATCAATCTTTCTGCGTTGGCCTGAAATAAAAACGTCGACCTATTCGTTCAAAAGATGGGCCATCTTGGTTGCATGGTACGTGATCATCATGTCCGCGCCAGCTCTTTTTATGGCTGTGAGAAACTCAGTCATGACCGAATTTTCATCAACCCATCCTTCCATGGCTGCGGCTTTTATCAACGCATACTCTCCGGAGACGCTGTAGGCGCATATGGGGAGATTGGTTATCTTGCTGGCCTTGTATATCAGGTCCAGGTATGGTATGGCCGGCTTGATCATCACAATGTCGGCGCCCTCCTCGATGTCCGTCTCTATCTCCCGCATGGCTTCCCTGGAATTGGAAAACGGCATCTGATAGGTGCGCCTGTCCCCAAACTCTGGCGTAGAGTGTGCAGCATCTCTGAAGGGAGCGTAAAGCGGCGATGCCTGTTTGGCAGAATAGCCCATGATCGCGACATCGGTCTGCCCGTCTTCATCCAGCGCCTTTCTTATTGCCTGCACCTGGCCGTCCATCATCGCAGAGGGGGCAACAATGTCCGCGCCGGCTCTGGCATGGCTTACGGCCACCTTGGCAAGGGTATCGATGCTGCTGTCGTTATCTATCTTTCCATTTGCAATGATGCCGCAATGGCCATGGGTCGTGTACTGACAGAGGCATACATCTGTGATGATTGCCATCTTGTCCCCAAACTGCTTGCGCAGCGTCTCAACGGACTTTTGGACTATGCCTTTGTCATCAAAGGCCGATGTGGCCCTGGTGTCCTTTTCTGAGGGGATGCCAAACAGTATGATGCCTCTGATTCCAAGGCTGGAGATTTTCTCCACCTCGTCTGCAAGCCCTGAAAGGGGGAAGCGCTTGATATCCGGCATGGAGCCGATCCCCTCCGGTTTTTTCAAACCTTCCTGAACGAATACTGGCGCTATAAGATCCTTTACTGAGAGGCGGGTTTCTTGCAACAAGTCCCTTATCGCCGGGCTTTTTCTCAGGCGCCGCAGCCTGACAGCCGGAAAAGAGCTACTGTCGTTTTTTCTCGTCTTCATACTTGAACATCTTTGCAACTACTTTCATCAGCTCTTCATTGCCCATGCCGCCGGCCTCCATCTCCTTTCTAACGTAGTTCATGGGCGTGGAAAGTATTCCTTCGACTATGGCGTAGGAGAGCTGCTCGATTATCCTTGCTTCCTTTGCGTCTGTTTCTTTGCCAAGCATGGACAAGGCCTTCCTGAGTTCTCGCTCACGGATGCTGTCAACACTCTTGAAAACAGAAACGATGACCGGCTCGGCCTTCATCCGCTTCATCATGCTCTCCACGGACCGCATCTCGGTCTGGATTATCTTTTCAGCAGAGTTGACCTCCTTTTTCCGCAACCGCATGTTCTTCTCTACCAGCTCAGCAATCTGGTCCATGTTTATCAGCTTGACTCCGTGAATGGTGGCAACCTTCTCGTCGACAGTTCTTGGATTTGACAGGTCAAATATCATCATGGGTTCCTTTCTGTTCTTGATGGTGTTCTCCATCCTGTCGTAAGTTACAAGATAGTATGGTGCAGTGGTGGCAACAAAGATCAGGTCCATTTCATGAAACATGCCAAGCGCCGTGTCAAACGGCAGCGGGCTTCCGGCTACCGTGTCTGCAAACGCCTTGGCCCGCTCAAAGGTCCTACTGGTTACTATAAAATCAACGCCACGCTTTTTCAGAACCTTTGCTACCAGGCTGGCCGCCTCGCCGGAACCGATGAGCATGACTTTCTTGGCCTTGATGTCGTCAAAGTACTCGTCGGCAAGGTTAACAGCAATAGAAGCGACGGAAACGTTTCCCTTGTTTATGCCGGTGGCCGTCCTGACCTTGCCTCCGACCTTGAGGGCCCGGTCAAAAATCATGGAAAGGTTGGATCCTGCAAATTGGTTTGAGCGGGAATATTCGTAGGCGCGCCTGACCTGACCTAGGATCTGGTCCTCGCCCACCACAAGGGAATCAAGGCCTGAAGCAAGCTTCATGAGGTGCAGCACGGCATCGGCACCTGTACTGACCTCGACGCCTGACATGTCTTTTTCAGACAATCCAACAGCCGCCGCCCACTGGCGCAGCAGCTTTGTTTCATCTGCGTTCTTGGCAGCAGCAAAGACTTCAACTCGGTTGCAGGTCTGAACTATGATGCACTCTTCCAGGCCTGTTTTTTCCAGAAAGGTCCTGTGGGCAGCATCGGCATCTTTGAACGTGAATTTCTCAAGAAGGTGTATGGGCGCGTTCTTGTAAGTGACCCGAGCATTGATCAGCTGCACCGGCAAGGCAGAATGTGCAAATCCTTCTGTCTTGATGGAGGCTGTCATTTGCTCTTTTTCACCCATTCCTGCAACAATTCAAGCGTTGCGCTTTTAGCTTCCTCGGCCTTGTCTTCCTTAATAAGGTTCTGAATACGTTCGTCTTTTAGGATGGAGTAGAGAAACTCCTTTCTGCCTTCCACTGTCTTTATCTTGGGTCTGGCCGCCTGCCTGGCAAACTGCTGTAGCTTGGCATTTTCAATGTCCGACTTTTTGATTATTCGTCTGATGACGCGTTCTGCCCTTATCCTTAGCTGGCGGGCCACTATGGGGCTCTGCCCCGAAGTTGAGATGGCTACCTGGATGACTCCTTCTATGTTGATAACGGAAGCATAAGAAAAGTCGCTGTACGGGGGATCGTCAACAGAGTATACAAACGCGCCTTTAGACCGCCCCTTCTGCACAAGCTGGCGGTTTAGTTCTTTGTCGTCGGTGGATGCCAAGACCAGAAACGGTTTTTCATAGCTGTCCAGTATGCTGGCGTCCCTCAGCCTGGCCTTGACAAACTCTATCTTGCCTTCCTTCTGGAGTCCTGCGAGAAAGCGGTTTACTCTGTTGCTGATGACCGTGATCCTGCATCCTTGGCCAAGCAGCGCCTTTACCTTGCGCTCGCCTTCTGTTCCGCCGCCAATAACTATGACATGCTTGTCCTTAAGGTTCAGATCGACGATCAACTGGGCAACACCAGAAAGTGGAGCAGAAAAAAGTCCGCCAATTCTTTATTTAATCTTTCAGTCAATGACCGGCCTTCTTTAGGTAATTGGCATCAACCGTTACGGGGATCTGGTACGGCGAATCAAGCAGAACTACCGTGGCTTCCTGCTTTTCGTAGTCAACACGGGTTATCTTGGCGCTCATTCCCTTAAACGGACCGGCAATGATCTCCACCGTATCGTCAACATTGAGTTCGGTTACGGTTGGCTTGCTGACCAGGTACCCTTCTATGTCCTTGAAAGGCAGCTCCCCTCTTATCTGGCCCCTTACATGCCTGATGCCGGCAAGGGCTTCGTACGCTATGTTGGAGTCCTGCGCCTCGACTATGATGTAGCCTTTGAAGCTGTCCAGAACCAAGACCGAGCGGATGCCCAGCTTTTTTGCTGTGACTTTGGTATACAGCATGTCTGCAACGACGCGCTCCTGCCCTCCTGTGGTTCTGATGGCAAAGAACTTGGAATCGCTGGCAGGTTTGTCGCTTTCGGCAGCCGGGGCTACGGCAGGCTGTTCATCTTTGGGCTGCACGGATTCAGTTTCCGCAGTCTCCTCAACCTGTTTATCTTGATTATCTTCATCAAAATTGAATTCTTCGGCGCCCATCTCATCATCTTGGGCCTCTTTAGTCGGCTCGCTCATTTTTTGCCAAGTAAGCGGAGATCCAATGCAATTTATAAACGATTTGTAGAGGTTCTAAAAATTCAATCGATAGAAGTTCCAATCAATACTATAATATCCTGTTGTTTGAGTTTTTTCATCTAGCAAAACCAATATTTGAAAGATCACATAGAATTTTATCGAATTATCAGGAAAGATTTACTCCTGCGAGCTGTGCTAAAACTAATCCTGGACTAGAGTCGTGGTCCTTGGGACTACACACGCCGACCGTACAAGCGGAAGCTAAAATGCTTTGTCTAGCAATCCTTGGAAATCGTACCGCAGTAGCCTATTTCTCTCCGCATCGCTAAAATCGTACACTTCCACATTTCTGGTCCTGTTATTCCACAAGTCTTCAAAATTCAGAATTTTTCTTTCGACCCTTGACTTTTCATTCCAGGACGTAAAGACATCTATAGATTCAAAGTTGCCACTTCGAGAGAAGGTCTGACTTGAAGTGCCTCTAAATACAACTGCATCACCCTCCACGTCTCTGAAAATACCAATATTTTCAACAAAGAATCCACCTGCATTATTTAGCCTTGGAATGGCGATCTTGATCTCAAGTTTCTTGTTCTGAATTATCTTTTTTAAAACATCATAAACTTCGTGATTCGGAAAATCGTTGTTGAACGTCTGTTTATTCTTTTTTATGTCACCCAGAATCTTGGTCAGGAGGTGCAGGTCCTCAGCCGCAAATCTATGTCCAGTTATTATTCTTAATCTTGCTCCAGTATTCGCTATATTTCGGAATCCACCTAAAAGTGCAGTAACGCTTTTGGCCGTTACAAATTCTACAGATCTATCGAATTGAATGCAATTGCTTAAACAAGGAGCAAAGAATTCAGAGATTAGATCATCTTGATCCGATCTGTATTCTTGTTTCAAATCTATATCTCGAAGTGCCAACTGTATAGTTATCAATCATTTGTTATTTAACACATTCTTATGATTTCTCGATCATGAAAGGTCAATTGTCTGAATTTTATGCGAAAAAATATACCATATCTATATAAATTAACACTTGCATAAAACCTATGGAATATCATGAATTTGCTTTAAGTCGATGATGTCTTGTCCCCGGTGCAGTCTTTTGTATGCGGCACAATATCTCAAGCTTTCTAGAGAGCATGATGACTAACTCTTGTAGACAGAAAAAATCTCGAGTTGTTGCAACTAACGGGTTTCGTGCCCTGCGGCGTCAGCTTTCTGTAAACATGTTTGTTAAGCGATCTTGTTTTTACAAAAAGCTGCTTCCTTTTTGAGATTGCTCAACACGGCCGCCAAGATGACTGTAGATGAATCTCTGAAGAACCTTGCCAAGACGTCTTCAAGAAGTTCTGGACGAGAAATTATGGTATTCTCATCCAGTTTGTACGTCGTCTTCAGAGTCTTTAGCACCAAATCGGAGGTGGTGTTGCCCAGGACTTTGTTAAAAGCGCTGCTCAATACGTTGCGTATCTTGCTTGATTCCCATTCCGAGTACTCGCAGTTATCGTGAATAGTGTACTCGTGAGCACTTAGAATTGCAATTAAGGTGCTTACTGGCATGTCGTTTATCGAGTCGGTGTTGTAGCAACAAACGGCTTCTACAGGTGTTTGAAATTTCTTGCCGATTGATTTTTCGTATTCAACGGATTCCTTGTGCTGTCCGTTTTTGATGAAAGTATCTATGCTGCCTATGGCCACTACACCTTTGGCTTTGGTATTCTCCATCATTTTTGAAGTAAGGGAAAGCCAAGATTCTAGTATTCTGTGTGGATCAAGGTTTCCGCTGTCGGAGCCGTAGAGTGATTCATTAGACAGTATGCTTAACATGCCGTCCTCAATATGGCGTTCGGCCTCGATACCGATTCTGGACATCTTTTGGATTACGCGCCTTGGATCGGGTTCAACGGCGTATATTACTCCATATCCTGCAGCGAGGTACTTGCCTATCATTTGATAGACGCTTGTGTGGTCTGAGGGGTTTTCAAGTAGACATAACGAATGCGTTTGACGTAACATTAGAACGTACGATACATGGAAAACAATGATCTATTATAAACGTTCACCTATCCTGGGAAACTTTCCCCGATGTCCCTCAGGTCGATAATATCTTCCACAGTCAAGCCTTAGCAATCGACATCTGACGTTGTGCCATTGGGCGCTAGCGGCGAAAACGGGTTTTCTAACTTGCCTGATTATAACTGTGCATTCTGTTACATTCATTGAAAATCTGTGGCATCCTGAGAGAACCTATCTGGACTATACTTATATACCGCCACATAAAATAAAATTGCGCTATGTTAACGAACCGCACCGAGAATCCAGAAGTCCTAAAGCTCATTGAAACGGCACTGGATTTGGCCGGAAAAGAGTCAAAGCAAGTTATTCTTGAGTATTTAAAAATGCGATATGGTATGGATCTTGATTCCGTTGTAAAGTATAGGCATGAATTTGAAAATTATTTGCGCGAAACAATTGGGTATAGCGCAGAAATTGTTATTTCCAAGATAAATGAAGGCTTACAAAAAAATAACAACGACGTTATTCACGCCGAAAATGGGAAAAATACGACACGATTTGTTGGGAAGGAAAGTAGCAGAATATCCGATAACGTCTCTTTTCTGATCTGTGATAATTGCTTCTGGTGCGCCTCGATTCTGACGACTAGCTATGAATCAAAATGCCAGTCTTGCGGACGCCAAATACTTTCTTCTGTACCAATCATGAACAACGAAAGATTTATTGTTGAAGCCGATAGAAAACGCGGTGTCACGCTATCATTCAGATAGCTCTGAATATCCTAGAATCTTACTCTGCCAACTGCAGAAATGAAATTCCCTCGCCGGGTTTCAGAAGGATGTTCTGATACCTTGCGCTGTGCAGAGTACCGCGTAATTTTCTGATTATTGCCCTTCTCTTGGCTTCAAGAGTTTCAACATACGATTCGAATACTATGAGGCCATCCGCAACAAACTCTTCAATTCCAAAACCGATCTCTGTCTTGCCGATGCTTTGCTCAAGTATTGCAATCACGGTGCACCCTTGATCTTTTATTATTCTGTTTAGAACAATTTCAAGAAGTCTTCTTTGTTCTGCCGGGGCGGTCTCGCCGAAAAGCGCATTCAAGGAATCTATTACAAGCCTTTTGGCGCCACTCTCGATGATTGTCTTGACTATCTGATTCAAGGTATCTGAAACAGCCGTTGACGCCAGCGGGGTAAATTCTAGAAAATGAAGGGTGCCTTCATCTATTGGCTTTTTGAAATCAAAGCCGTAGCTCTTTGACATGTTGCGGACAAATGTCTCTTCGCGTTCAAGAAAAGAGGCATAGACGCCTTTCTCGCCGCCCATCGTAGCACCGTTCAATAAAAACTGGATTGCAAAAGTGGACTTGCCAGTTCCAGGATGCCCTGCAAGTATGATGAAGCTGGGTCTGGGAAACCCACCGCCTATTAGTTGGTCAAAACCTTTGATCCAAGTCTTTACAAGCGATGAGCTGGACAATATTCTATGGTGGATAATTTTTGATGTTTTATATACTTGCTGATCTGCCCGGTGCGATAAAGGCACAACTTTTTAAGTGGTTTTGAAGGGAGCCTATTCTTGCATGCAGACAAGGGCAGTACTTGTGTTATCTTTTATAATTATAACACTGGTTCCTGTCTCGCTTTTATCTGCTATATCTTTTATTTCACTTTCCAAAATGCAAGAAAGTATATCCAATATTTATCAAGGAACTGTAACAATTATCGTCAATTTGTCCGGCGGCAGTGAAGAATTATTAAAAATGCGGTTGAACATAGGACGACATATCATAGCTGGCGACGAGCAAAAACAAGAACTTGCGGAGAACATACGTCAAAACGAAGTCAAGTTCTTGCAGACTCTTGTGAATTACAAGGAGATAGACGATTTTCCAATGCAAGTCCCCATCCTGAACAGCCGCGGCATGGGTAATCTGGTATCTTACGAGGATTCCTTGTTGAGCCAGGTAAACGAGGACTGGTCAGCATATCAACGTGAGCGAAACATAGTCCTTGCGCTGTCAAACGAAGGGCGACAAGAGGAAGCAACATTATACGCCAACAGCGTTGCTGCAGAAAAATTTGAAAAGCTGATAACAACGTATGGAGAGATCGTTGAATTAAACAACAACCTGGCAAGAATAATGTATGAAGAATCCCAATCCGTATCTACGCAGGCTTTCACGTATAGCATAATCTCGTCTGTCTCGTCTGTTATCTTTGCATCTGTAGCAGCACTTTATCTTTCCGGCAGGCTGGCGCCGTCGGTTGATAAAATACAGCAAGAGGCAAGGAAAAAGATGGAGCGGTTCATTGCAGAAAGCCGGGTGATGCAAAAAATTACTGCTAAACCTGGCAAAGAATCAGATACAAGGGAAACTGCGCCAGAGGAGGTAGTTGAAGAAGCTGAACTGAAAGAAAAGGGGCCGATAATACTGCTTCACTCCACGGGGTATAAAGAAGCAAAGTCCGGTGGAGATGACGAGCCAAGAACAGTGGCAAATTCTTTTCTCGATTATTATTTTGCCAAGGCATCGGAAGCTCCGGGAACGAAAAGCAACTTGGTAGTGATCACGAAAAAATCAAGCAATTTGTATTCCAAAGCGCGCAGCTCTGGCGCAGCAGTATACCTTCTGTCTTCATCGTCCCAAGAGCCGATCTCCACTTCTGAAGACGGCTTCCTTGTAGTCTCTATCAATCAAACATCGCTGATCCTAGAAGCGGTAAAGCGAACTTTACAAGAAAATCCAGAGTCTGTAATAATGCTGGATAACGCCACGGAATTGATTCACAAACTCGGCTTTGAAAAGGTGTTCTCTTTATTGCAAAGCATTTCTGATGCAGTATCGTCATACCCGCGTTCAAAGTTTCTAATTTTGATCAACCAAGGTGCTCATCCACAAAACGAAGTCGAGGCAATAGCCACTATTTCAAATACGTTCGCTAGATGAGCGGCAGCCCCTGCAAGGGATGGAATAATAATATTGTAAACAGATATTTTTGATAAATCGGCAGAATAGATCAAATTTTTATCTGTCGACAGGAACATGCGGATCGTCGTTAACGCAACCCCGACCAAATGTCCTGTGTTTGCAAATTTATTTTTCAAAATGCTTAAATAAGAAATCCCTTGCTTTGAGAATCAGTTGTTTCAGAACGACCGGAAAGCGATAGAAATCATTGAAAATGCGCTTGATCTTGTGGGGTCTGAATCCAAGAATGTGATACTAAGTTACATTCAACAAAAGTACGGTATGGATCTGAATGCTCTTGCCATATACAAGGATGAATTTACAAACTATCTCCGAGAAGTGCTTGGGGACAGCGCCGACCTCGTAATTTCAAAGATCAATGCTGCCCTAAAAAATGATCGTTGCTCTAGTGCAGATCAAAACAGCCCGTTCTGCTACATCTGCAACCGTTGGTACTCTGCTGATCGAATGTTCCAGCACCTGATGCATGAGCATACAAAAGAAGAGATCGCCTATCATCTTTCAGTGGTCTACGTTGACGACTGGCGCGAAGACAGGGACCTTAAAGAAGAAAGCAATGAAACTTTGCAGCAATTGCTGCACAACTGAAAAGCCATAATCACTAAATTGAATGGCTGCAGACTATGTCGTTGCGCTAACGATGTTCTAATGCCAATAGAAATGAATTGGATTCAGAGATTGTAATTGCTGTCATCAATGTCCTGTGCCTGAACATACACTGAGCGCCTTTTGACGCTCGAAAATCCAAGCAGCATCTTTGATCCGTTTCTTTTGTATGCGCAACAAACGTAAGTTTTGGCTTTGTGAAGCCAGCTCGGGAAATGTCTTACGGTATCAGTAACCTCTTCTTGCCGCATCATCTGACCACTTTATTATTGAGACATCAGACCCAGCGCTATCTTTAATTCTGTTATTTCTTTCTGCACTGTTCTTTTGTCCTCGTCTGTGCCGGTTCTCAAAAGTCTCTCGCATGCTTCTACCTGGGCTAAAATTATCTCTCTTTTGTCGAGGCACAGGTTGTGATAAACATCCACGAAAGAGTATGTTACAGCTCTTTTGTCCCTGCAGCCGCATGTTTTGGCTACCATAGTAAAAGGTGATTCTTGAGTGGCGATGTTCATGTCAAGGCATCAACTCCTCTGGGAGAAACTTTGTCAAAATTCCCAACAACCTCGCGTCTATGCCCATATCTCATTTCGCTTTCATCGAAAGCGAGTGGCAAGAATTGAATTTTGTCGCTCTTGCATCCCGGACATCCGGCAAGAACGAATTTCTTGTTTACAAAATACGACGCACACCAAAAACACGATTCGCACAACAAAAAAACTATCTCCTTGATGTTTTTCTTGCGCACGTTTGTTACTGTCTCAATGACGCTCACATTTCTTTACCTCCCAAAGGCATGACGACTGTGCAGAGTTGTACTGTTTATCGCTATTATTTTCAAGGGATTTTGTCGCCCAAAATGGGTGACTGTAATTAATTGTAGCAAACATTTAGACATATAGAATCGTTAATCTTATTTAAATATTGAACCGAGAGCAAAGCTGCATGGTCATTGATTCGTACTTAAATTGTTATTTGTGGCGTGTATTTTTAGAATTACTAGATTGGTATTGACTGTTTTCGTAAACAGGACAGAAAAGACCAATTTTATCCAAAAATACGGTGTAGCCGGGTCCTATCTGGCAGCTATGTGCATACTTTTCAAGACTTAATAGCTTTTCAATGTTGGCAACTGACGCGCAGTTCTTGAAGGTAATACCGCCCTGCAACAATGATCACACAATTTCCGCGCTAGCATATAGGTTAAAGAATAATTAAAATTACAACTGCGCTCATCGACGCTAATTGCCACAGGACCACATCCTTGTTGCTTCAAGCCAGGATCTAGCGGGGGTGACTATAACCAATTACCTCAAGAACAAGCAGCACTTTGCTCCTGATGGCTACCGGCACGATAAACATGGACAATCCTTCAGCTCTCCAAAGCACAGGAACGTCAAACTATACGTTGCAAACGGCAGCCTTTTGACTCTAGAGAATTTAGACGACCTCTTTCCCGAGGCCAAATTCTTTGTCTTCCTTTCAAAACATCGATCGGATAGCGAGATCCCTGCGCTGACATGCCACTGTACCGGCAATTTCAACAGCGCTCCCTTTGGCGGCAACCCCCGGGAGATCGCCATTTCCTATCCCGGCCTACAAAAGGCGTACCTGCTGGCCGTAACTGAGGCAAGACAGCAGATTCCTGACTACGACGTGATTATAGAGGCAACCCACCACGGGCCAACTTCGCTTAAAAAACCAGTCCTGTTTGTAGAGCTGGGCTCATCAGAAAAACAGTGGGCAGATGAAAAGGCCGCCTCTGTCTTGTGCGATGCGATACTGGGAGTGCTGGACAAGAAAATACCGCCATGCAGCAAAGTTGGTGTGGCGATAGGCGGAACGCATTATCCAACCAAGTTCAACAAGCTGCTGCTGGAATCCGAGTTTGGACTTGCAGCAGTTGCTTCAAAGCACAACCTTGAGGCTATAGATGAAAGCATGCTTGGCCAGATGATACTAAAGAGTATTGAGAAGGTCACCCACATAATCGTGGATTCGAAGGGTCTTGGCAGCCATAAAGATAGGATACTGAAACTTGCCCAAAATACTGGCCTTGAAATCATGAAAGTTTGAAATACCAATCTGCAGTAAATAGGGCCGTGAAGAAAAAGGCGGCAGGCCTAAAGGCGGAGGACGTTTACAGCATTCTGACGCGAATCCCTGAAGGCAAAATCACCACGTACGGCGATATTGCCAAAACTCTTGGGCATCCCAAGTCGTCTAGGGCCATAGGTCGGATACTGAATCGAAATCCCAACCCGATAGTCGTGCCATGCCACCGCGTTGTGATGTCTGACGGCCGGATCGGGGGCTATGCTGACGGTCAAGATAGGAAGATGGAACTGTTGGCAAAAGAAGGGCTGGCGTTTAAAAGCGGCCGCGTCAAGGATTTTGAAAAACGAAGGGCGGTTCTAAAAAGGAAATAAGTTTAGCGGGCCTTGGCCTCTTTGGCCGTTTCCCTGAGGTGGGCCAGCGATCTTATCTGTCCGCCGTTTACCTTCTTGTACAGCTGCCAGTAGACATCGTTGGTGATGTCCTTTCTTTCCTTCATAACCTTGAGGTGGTAGCGCATGGATCTCACGCGCTTGACGTAGACTTCCTTCTTGCCAACTCTTGCGGTCTTGCGACCCTTCTTTGAGCCTGGTCCCTTGCCGTGAACCTTCCAGACGGACCTCTTTTCTTCTGCCCGGCCTCTTGACGTCCCCTTGGGGCGGACGGTCCAGATTGCGCCACTCTTGACCAGCGCCTTTATGTTGTCGCGGGTTATAGAGTCGGCAACATCTTCAAGCTTGTCGGGCTCAAAACGCACCCTGTTGACTCCTACGCCTAGGATCCTTGCCACAAGCTCTCGCTTTTTGCGTATGTTGACTACCATTACTTCTTGTCCTCCTTTATTGCCAGCTTGCCGGCGTTGAGCACCTTTATGCCCATCTCTGCCGCCTTGGTAATTATCTCCTTGCGTTTTCTTGTACCCACCGTGTGGGCCAGCCTTATCGCATCCTTTTTCGGGTCAAGTCCAGCCAAGTCGTTTACGTTGAACACAATGTTGTCGTTGTAGCCTGACGGGTGAAGGCCCCTTGCCACTTTCGGGCCCCGGTAGCCTATCTTGACGATGGCCGGCACGCCTGACTTTTGCTTCCTCATCTTGTTATCCTTGCCCTTGGGCTTGCGCCAGTTCTCTGCAAGCTTGTCGTATCTCCAGCTTTCTTGCCTTATGAACCGGGGGCGTCGGCTGGAAACCTTCTTCCTCTCGGCAAGTAACTCTTCGTTAATAACCATAGCGATACGTAGCAAAGAAAATCCGTTTTCAATAAATACCTTTGCCCAAGAGCACGGATGCTGTCTTACACACCGAACAGACATCGCCGGTGGCATCCCTGCCGCAGAGCCTGCAGCTGCCCGTTCGTGTTTGACCAGCAAGGGAAGCACGCAACTTTTCAGAAACCTTGGTCATGGACCTGTACGCGTTGTACTTGATTCCTGGATGCGCGTCCTCAAGCCCGTTGAAGAACTGCCGCAGGTCTGTCCTGATGCTTTCATCCATGTACGGGCATTCCTCTGACTGAAACGGGATCTCGCGCTGCAATGCGTAAAATGCTATCTCGCGCTCGTAGATCTCTACAAACGGCTTTACCTTCTTCAGGCCGTTTCTGTATTCTGTGGGCTCCGGATACATCCAGCCTATCCGCTCGACGTCGCCGGCCAGCAGGTTTATCATGAACGTCTGTAACTGGTCGTCCATGTTGTGGGCCGTTGCTACAACGTCGGCACCCACACTTTCGGCTGCCAAATCGATGGCCCGCCGCCGGAACGTGCCGCACATCGAACACGAAGACATCTTTTCAGACGGCCGCAGCACCATGGCCACGTCCATGTCCACGCCAAAAAGCGACTTGTACGACAGGATCTTGCTTCGCACCTGCAGTTTTGAGCAGAACTCTTTTACTATCTCCAAAGATTCGTCGCGGTATCCCCCGATGCCTTCATCTATGGTCACGGCTATCAGGTCGTCTGGATTTCTGCCGTGATCGTCAAAGTACTTTTTCATCACGTAAAGAAGCGACAGGCTGTCCTTCCCGCCTGAAACGCCAATGGCAAGCTTCTCGCCGTACTTGAGCATCGAATACTTGGATATGGTTCTGGCAGCCTTTTCCTCTATGGAGTGTAAGAAGCACTTCTTGCACAGGTGCTCGCCAGAGTACGCCCTAAAGTAGATGCTAGGCCCTTTGTTGCACTTGCTGCATGTCTGCAAGGATGATCTGTACTGTTTTGCAGAGATATTAACCATCAAGCGCTCGATTTATCCATGTCAAGTGCGTAGGATTGTAACATGAACAAGCCCGTGCATGATTGCGGTTATTCGGCATTGAAGAAAGGCTGATTCCTGCGGCAATAGGGCTGTCTAACAACGAGTGTTTTTGTCCAAATGCACAATATTGGAGTGTTCGCTGTACGAACTAGGCTTCAAGCGTACCGTTCAGTGTCAGTTTCCATCCGTCTAACGAGTTCTTGCCCATGTTGTCCTCATCAAACTTGAGTTCGACGGGATCTCCTTCAGAAGTTGTTGGCAGCTCGATCCCTTCCGTCGCCATCTCTGCACTTCCACGCAACTTTAGGACAAACACATCTCCGTTGTCAGCCGTGACAAGTGCGCTGGATCTAAAGATGTTATGCTGTATGGAGTACAGTGCATATCCCAGCTCGATATCATGAGTTTCGTCTCCAATCCTGACCGTCCCTCCGACAACATCCAGTATGAGGACGGCGCCGTTTGATTTCCAGACCGAAACGTCCATGGTCAAGCTTACATCGCGACTTTCGCCTTGCACACCTGTGGCCGTTCCGGTCGCCTTAAGCGTATAGTTGAGACCCGGCGAGTATTTTCCGGGGCTTGCTGGCGCAGCTTCCATGTGCCTTTGGTGGATTTGCTCTCCGCTCTCCTTTGCCACTATTTCCTGTCTTCTTTCCATGCGCATTTTTTCGACATCGCCTTTCCCATTCATGTCAGCTTTGGGCAGCACGTATTTGACGAGCTTTAGATCCTCATCCTGAATCAGCCCTATTCCAGGTGCATGGAATTTGTATTCTCTCACACCCGGCTCAAGTGGAGTAGTTTCCTCGACCTTCAAGACGTTCTCAAACTTACCTGCAGGGGTATCTAGCACTTCATTCAGACTTATGATCTCGGCCCGGTCTTCGGCTACTCCTGGTGCAACTTCCTGGTAGTACTTCAAGCCAACTTCGGGCTTTGCTGGAATGATTACTCCATGCTTGGCGTCACCTACGCCGGCTAGCCAGCCGCCTTCGTGGCTGACTATTTCGCCGTCTTCGTAAATGTCAACATCTTCACCAAAGTAAAAGATATCGTTATCCGGGGAACATAGTGCAAAATAATTCCTAGATACCTCGATTAGTTCGCCGCCCTCCGTCTCTCGTTCCTCCACTACCCTGGTCTCTATTCCGTCTACCACTTTTGTTTCATTTAGGACCGTGACTATCAGCTGAACGGCCTCGCCATCCTCTTCACCTTCCAGAACAAGTTGGTATCCGGGCTGCAAAAAGAAATAGCTGTTCTTTCCGGTGGAAGAGAATTCACACTTGTCTAGGTCAAACGAATCTACCCATCCCTCACTGTTGACAGAGCCGCTAAAAGCACTGACACTACTAGTTGTTGCTAGCATGAGCAACAAAGCCATCGACAATAGGATGGATAATCTCACTTGCGTAACACCTTCAACTCCTCTTCATCTAATAAGATTTTTGTATGACCCGAACTTGCATCGATGTCATCATAAAGGAAAAAGGGGTTGGAAAAGGTGTTGAGTGGCGTCTCAACTTTCCATCGGCAACTAAATGAATCCATATTCTTCCAGCTTCAGATCCCCGTCTTGAATCAGTCCTACTTCGGCGGCATAGTACTTGTATTCAACGACACCCGGCTCAAGCGGGGTAGTCTCTGCTATTTTCAGTACGTCTTCAAATTCTCCAGCTGCAGTATCAACTTCTTCGTCCATGCTGACTATTCTGGCTCTATCCATTGCGATACCCGGGGCTATTTCTTGCTGGTATTTTGACCCAAGAAGCACTATTCCTGGCATGGCCAAGCCTGCTTCTGCGCCTTCTTGTCCGGCCAGCCACGCGCCTTCGTGGCTGACTATCTGGCCACCTTCATAGATATCAACATCCTCTCCAAAGTAGAACGCGCTGTTTGTCTGCTTGCAGATGGCAAAGTAGTTCCTTGATACCTCTACCAATTCGCCGTCTACGCTCTCTCTTTCTTCCACTACTCTTGTCTTTATGCCATCAACCACCTTTGTTTCATCAAGTACAGTTATTATGAGTTCGACATCTTCGCCGCGATCCCCTTCTCCGCCAAACACCAACCTGTAATCGGGCTCCAAGATGAAGAACCTGTTAGAACCGGTCGATGAAAAATCGCAATCTTCAAGAAAGAATTCATCTGTGAACCCTATCTCGTTCTTCTTCGAATCTCCGCCTGCCAATGCAAGTTGTCCGCTTGTAAATGCCCCTGCCGTTGTCAGGGCTGCCACAAGCAAGAACATTCTTTTTGCTCTTGCATTCATACCCGATAAAGGCACGGCAAAGTTAATAACAAATGTGATACAACAGGCTAATCTCCTGCGTTGCGTTGAACTGCGCGAAACTGCCTCGCTTAGACATCTGTACCACAACGCATTATATCATACATCCTGGCATACTAGTAGGATAGTGTCAAGATATACCGTCGATGCAGCTGTCTCTGCCAGCTTTTGCAACATCACCCCTAGCGAAAGGTCGGTCGATCTTGAAAGATGAAGACATTGAAGGAAATACAAAGCGGGTGCTTCAGTTCATTCAGGAGAACCCCGGCTGCCATCTGCGCCAAATCCGGCAGGAGCTGAAGGTCTCCATGGGAACAGCTCAATACCATCTGGGGCTGCTGGAAAAAGCAGGGAGAATAGCATCCAATAGACACGGGCTGTTCAAATACTATTTTCCTGTAGGCATTTTTCAGGATAATGAAAAGAATCTTCTTGAAGTCCTAAGCCACGAAACTACAAGGGATGTTCTGATGTTTATTATCGAGCAAAAAAATCCCACGCAGACAGACATTGTAAACAAGATCGGTGTGTCAGCCGCGTCCATAAGCTGGCACGTAAAACGATTAACCGAGCTTGGCATAATTACGGAAGTCAAAGAAGGCAAGTACAAGAGGTACCAGCTGCGCGGAGATCCTAGATATCTGGTATCATTGATGAAGAATTACTATCCCTCGCTTTGGGACAGGTGGAGCAACAGGCTGGCCGAGATGTTCCTGTCACTTTCAAGAGGGGAAGAATCATGACTGACTCATTGTTCATGCCTGTCTGGTTTCTGCTGTCATGGTTGATACGGCAAATAGAGAATGGTATTGAAAATACAGAAGAGGAAGAGCAAGGTGCTGGAACTCAAGAACCAGTAGTAGGCGAAGCCGAGCCGTATCAACCGATAGAACAGATAATCAAGATAGGGATTGCAGCATTCTCTATTCTCCTTCTAGGGCTTTCCATCTCTGCCTATAGAAAAACTGCGCTAAAAGGCATAGTATACGCCGCCGTGGCGTTTGGCTTGTTTGCAGTACAGCTGTTCTTTGAATACCTAGAAGATGCAGTTGAAGGCTTTGATGCACCGTACAATGACGTTATTTTCTTAGGGATGACTCTTGCTATCCTTGTCTTATTCTTCACGGCCATTGTTAGAAGGAAGTAGGATCAAAATGTGGAAGATGACCTCCGTTTCCGGTACACAATTTTGCTATCCTAATCAAATTGTGGATCTGATGGCTTCCTGTCGGATTCTGCAAGAAGTTTTCGTGTATGTTGTAAAAAATTCGTGAGCTCTTTAAAAAGCGCTCCCAATAAGCTTTTGACTACCTTGCTCTTTTCACAAACCTTCCAAGTTTCTCTATGATGTCTTTCTGAATCCTGGCGTGCATATCTCCAATTACGTGCTATTTTTGATCAAATACATCTACACAGTTTGAACTGATGTATCAAAAGTAACTGATATGCTTCCTTGCCTTTGATGCGTGGACAGTTATTTCTGCTGCTTTTCCTTCTTTGAAGACTGCCACCAGTCAAGGTAGTCGTCGTGCATCTTGCGCCTTCTGTCTACCTTGGCTTCGTCGGCCTTGTCACGAAGCTCGTCTATCTTATCCCTCGAAGCAAACAGGCCGCAACTCTTGCAGATAAAGTTCTTGCTCGTAATGTCAAACTTTAACTCGCCGCCACACTCAGGACAGTAACTTACCAACGGTGTCTCATGTTCCTGACGCAAATAAAAGGGTTTCAAGTCGGTGCATGGACTTGAGTCGTCATTCCGCATTCAAGATGCAGTCGGTTCGCCCATCAGCTGCCATGCACCGAGCAATTATTGAAAGTGGTTTTCAGGATTAAACTGTTCCTATGGTTATCCTGCCCGAGTCTGCGTCCACGCTGACAGGCAAGCCCGGCTTTATTAGAGAAGACAGCGGTTCCCCGGACATTTGCTCCGGCAGGTCCACCACCGGAATGTTGGCAATAGCCGCGCCAGAAGCCGTGGTGATGTCGGCCTTGGAGCATACTATGGCGGAGGGCGCGTTGCCGTATTCCTTTAGCGAGTAAAAGACGTACGCGCCCACGCTGCTTCCAATGGCGTTTGGGAAAATCAGAACAGCACCTTTAAGCGGTTTGTTAAAAAGCTCGTGCTTTGGGTCTTTGATGACTCCGCTCTTGGCATCTACCATGGCAAGAAAGTTGATGGGCTGCGAACTGACGAGCGCCTTTCCGCTGCCCAGACCGCCCACTATTTTCCTGCAGCCAGAAATTATCATTCTGTATACTCCTTTACTATGGTCTTCATGTCCTTGAGCGCCACTTTGACCTTGTTGGAGCTGTTCATGTAGTATGCTGCCTTGACGCTGCCGGTTACCACAGAATCATACTTGTCCTTGTCGACATAGGGTGTAAGGCACGTGCAGGAATCGCACATGAACTCTGCACCTGACCGTTCGATCCTGCCGGTAAGGCCGATCTTGGCAGCCTGGTTGTGTATGGCCCTTGAGCAGAAAACCATGCAGCGCTTCTTGAATTTCTTGCCTTCAGTCATCTCTGCCAAGAGGTTCAATTCTTCAAGCCCAAGCTGGGGGCTTCCAAGCGTGATGATGTCGCCGTCCTCAGCCGTGCTCAGTTCGTCCATTATGGACTTGGCCTCCTCTCTGCCAAAGGAGATCCTTTCATTGCCTGAGTCTCCAAGACTGAACATGCCGCATGAGCCGGAAGTGCCGATTCCTGCAGAAAGGGCCTTTGCCTGCATCCTTGACAGCGAGTCGCCGATTCCGGCCAGCGCAACGCTGCTGTCCTTGACTGCCTTGCCGGCAAAGTATCCCAGCAGACCAAAGTCAAGCTCGCTTTCAAAATTGAAATCTATCTTTATCGATACCTTGGGGTTCCTTGTTTCATCAAGCCTGAGGTCTGATAGCGGCGCCAGGCCTGTCACAGAGCTGGCAAGGGCAGAAAGCGCGCTTTCCTTGTTGGTCTTTAGTCCAAGCAAAGAATTTGAAAATACTGCCGCGTTGCTCTCTGCAAAACTCACTGCAGTGCCCCTTGGTGGAATGTCAAACACCTCGTAGGGCGTGCATGTAAACGACGGCTCGACTCCCATTCTTTCGTACGATCTTACGATGCTTGCCTGTTTGTCGATGAAGTTCTGCGAAAGATCCTCCGGTTTGCTTCTGTCGTAGCCCATGGGGTTGACGGTGGTCTTGACTACAACCCTGGCATCACGGCTGAACTTGTCCAAAAACTGCATGCCCGCGTCCCCAATGGTGTTGTAGTTTACGCCGGAAACATGCGCCCACTTTATTGGCACGAGTTTTTTTGCGCCGGTTGCCTCGCCGATGGACACAAGTATTCTGTAGGCAGATGCAAGCGCTTCGCCGCGCTCGCCTCTGAGGGCCTTCTCCTCGGCCTTGGTAAGCTCCACGGAATTCGTTTTTCACAAAAGAGTATAAGAACCATCACTTTCAACAGGATTATATCGCAGAACCAAAAAAACGCATCTTGCAATTGGCCCCGGATATGGCCGTCATACTCAAAAAAATGGAAGCCGCTCTCAACCGTGAAAAGCCTCCGCGCCTTACTGCGCTGAGGGGTCTGCAGCAAGAAGAGCAAGGCGATCCCTTCAAGATACTGATTGGAACGATACTTTCTGCCAGGACTCGCGATGAAAATACCACGAAGGCGGTCAACCAGCTATTTGCCAGGTATCGAACACCAGAAGAGCTTGCCAGCGCGGACGTTGAGGACATTAAAAAGATGATCCGTAGCATCGGCTTTTACAATGTCAAGGCGGCAAGGATAAAGCAGGTCTCGCAGATCATCGCCGAAAAGTTTGGAGGCCAAGTTCCGGCAGACATGGAAAGGTTGCTAGAGCTTCCAGGTGTGGGGCGCAAGACCGCAAACTGCGTGCTTGTTTATGCCTTCAACAAGCCGGCCATCCCGGTGGATGTTCATGTTCACCGCATATCAAACCGGCTTGGGATTGTGAACACCAAGACACCAGAGCAGACCGAAATAGAGTTGGCCAAAACCGTTGACAGAAAGCTTTGGACAAAGGTAAACGACATGTTTGTGATGTACGGTCAGAACATCTGCCTGCCAGTCAGACCAAACTGCAGGGCCTGCGACCTGAAAAAGACCTGCAAATACTACCGGTCTATTTCTTCCTCTTCTTAGTCAAAAGCAGCACTGCCATCAGGCCACCGACGCCAGCCGCCAGGGCTCCAGGAAGCAGATACGTGGGCGTATTTTCCGGGCTTCCATAGAAAACGCTGAAGTTGATTTCACCGCCGTAAGCATTGCTCAAGGCAGAAGCCTCGTCCTTTCCGTACACCTCTATCGAGCCTACGGTAAAGCCGTTGATTTCGTACCTGTCAAGCACTATCCTCTTGCCGTTGCTGGCCGAAAGGCCCTGGTTGTTGGCATGGCCGATGGCTATGGGGTTGTCGGTCCACCAGCCCATCTCGTTGTTGTTGTGGATTATGGCATGTCCTGTCTCTGGCGTGTTGACGGCTATCTGGTACGTTCTGGACTCGCCGCCATACATCGCTATCTGGATGTACTTTTCGCTTGGTGCCGGCTCGCGTAAAATGATGATGACCTTTGAATCTTCCCTTGGAACGTAGGACAGCTTGTTCTCGATGTTCATGATCCAGCTGGGCCCCTTGGGTTCATCATACGTGTATACCAATGGGTCATTGCGGTCATGGTTTGCTGCCTGAAACGGGATGGTAAAGCTCTCGCTCTGCTTGGCCTTGACGATGTTGTAGGCCTGCTCCTGCGCATAAGTGGGCAGGATGAGTGAGAAAGCCAAGATTGTTGCCAGTCCTGTCACTGCCAAACGCAGCATTTGCGTGTATGTCGACATTTTAGTAATATATACGACTCGGCTGGCAGTTTTATCCATGGCAGGACTGTGCAATACAACCTGTTTGCTGCCCTAAACAAACGGCTCCTTGAATGAGACGATCAGCTTTGCTATTTCTGGCCGCATCAGGTGCTCTGCCGGCATCTCGCCGGAACTCACCATCTTTCTCATCTTGGTGCCGCTTAGCTCTTCTCTCAGCTCTGGCCCATGGGGGCAGTTGCGCTCGTTGGCGTAGCTGAGGCATTTCTTGCAGTAGTAAAAGGCCGGGAAAAACACCGGCTTGATGCCAAGGTCCGGATAATCCTTAAAGATCTCGTGGGCCGCAAACGGGTGGTAGTAGCTGCCAACGCCGGCGTGGTCCCTGCCTATGATAAAGTGCGAGCAGCCAAAGTTCATCCTCATGATGGCGTGGTGTATCGCTTCCTTGGGGCCAGCGTACCTCATCTCGGTGTGCAGCGTCACAAACATCGCCTTGTTCTTTGGGTAGTAATTCTCGATCAGCGCTTCATAGGAAGCAAGTATCACCTCGTCTTTAAAGTCGCCCTGCTTCTTTTTGCCGATAAGCGGGTTGACAAACAGTCCGTCAAACAGGTTCAGCGCGGCCTTTTGCAGCATTTCATGGGCCACGTGGGGCACGTTTCTTGTCTGGAAACCTACAACCGTGTTCCATCCGTTTCTGGCTATCTCGGCCCTAGTCTCGGCTGGCGTCTTTCTGTACTTTCTTAGCGGCGACGCCGGTATTCTCTTCGTTACTTCGATCCTGCCTCCAACCAGCCGGCTTTTCATATTCATCATTTTCTCTACGCCGGGGTGTTTGATGTCGTCTGTCTGGTAGACTGCTTTGGCGCAGGCAAGCCTGTCAAAACTGTACACCTCTTCGACCTGGAGCAAGGCAAATCTCTCCCCTGAATTGGTGAGGGCCACCTCGCCGGCTTCCTTCATCCTGACTGCGGTCTGCTCGTCTACATCCAGGACTATTGGAACAGTCCATGCCAGGCCGTTTTTGAGCCTTCCCTTGCTTACAATGCTCTCAAAATCTTCCTGGCCCACAAAGCCTTCCAGGGGGCTGAATACACCATCGGCGATGTTCTCGATATCGTTGCGCAGGTCGTTGTTGACCTCTACTGTAAACGCTCCATCCAGGACTTTGTTGGAAAACCTGCTCACCAGCTTGCCTCCGTAGGGTAGTGGTATCTCGCCCATTTCCAAAAACACCTTCTTACTTTTTCTTTTTCGTGGGGTCAAAATGCAGGCCGCACTCTTTGTACGCCGCGTCTTCCCACCACCACCGGCCTGCGCGAGGATCTTCGCCTGGCTTGATGGCGCGGGTGCACGGCTCGCAGCCTATGCTTGGATACCCCATGTCGTGGAGCTTGTTGTAGGGGATGTTGTTTTTGCGTATGTGATCCCAGACCTGATCTGAAGTCCAGTCAGCTATGGGGTTGAGCTTTATTATTCCGCCGTGTGCAGCATCGATCTCGATCTTCTTGGTGTCGGCCCTAGTAGCGGCCTGGTCCCTGCGAAGGCCAGTTATCCAGCCGTCAAGTTCTTTGAGGGCCCTGTTGAGGGGGTGAACCTTTCTTATTTCGCAGCACAGTTTTCTGTTCTGCACACTTTCATACATGAGGTTCATGCCCTTGTTTCTGACCATCTCCTCGACCTCTGCCTGGTCGGGAAAGTACACGTCGATCTTGATCCCGTACCTGGCGCGGATATCGTCCATCACGTCGTAGGTCTCCTGATTGAGCCGGCCGGTGTCCAGCGTAAAGACCTTGGTCTTGTCTTTGTCGATCCTGGTCATCAAGTCTATGACAACAACATCCTCGGCACCAAAACTGGATGCAAGACCAATCTTGAGGCCAAAAGTATCAAGAGCCCATTTCAACACTTCCTGGGCGGATTTCTTTTCAAATTCCAAAGCCAACTGCTCAACCTGTGCAGCATCAAGCCTCATATGCGGTAGAGAAGGCCTTGAGCACTTTATATTATTATCACCAACCTTCTGCATTTTTAGCCTGTCAATATATGAGGCCGGGATTGAAAACTGCGACCTGCAAGGTCGACAGAATGTGTTTAATTACAAAAATCTGTCATTAACATTCAAAATTTACAGCATTATCAAATAACCTTATATACTTTGGTTCCCGTACCTGAACCGGGTTAAAGAAAGCCATGGATAAAGTGTGCATTAGTGTACATTATGCATGCAATCCATCGCGCCTTTCTGTTCCTTGCATAACCTTGTTGACAACATAGAATACTGGGAGAGATTTGATTGGCTGATAATTTCTGGGAAAATGTAGATCAATACAGGAAGCTTGGTTTTGATCCAATCCGCTGGATATCTGCATGTTCAAACGAGGCAGACCCGTATGTATTGCGCAGTGCGCTGCAGGATGTAAAAAGAAGCTCCGTAAAGGTTCAGCCTTCGTGGTTCGATCTGTTTTATCACATGGAAGGAAAGGAGCCAGAGCTTATCCGGCGGGTGTACGACCTTGCAAATCCTGCTGTGGATAGCGAAGTCGATGTCAAGCGAGCAGTCGCCCTGTTCCGGATCCAGTCAAATTTGGCCGAATCGGCCGGAACTCTGTCCAGCGTACTTCAAAAGTTCTTGGGCAGCTTTCACAACAAAGTGTCTGTATCAAACGCCCAGGTCGCCCTGACGGAGCATCAGGACGCGCAGTTTGGGCTGTTAGATTACATCAACCTTCACAGAGGCACCAAGGACGGCTACACGCCTGCAGTTACGTCGTGCACCCAGATCACCGATGTTGCAAAGGCGCCTGATGATGACGTCCATGTAAGGATAGCCATGACTGCTGCCATCGAAACCCTCAACCTTCTTGGATGCGGAAATCCCTCGCTGTTCAAGTTCTTTCCGATATACGACGCGCCCTCAGAGGAGATACTGGACAAGATAAGGATCAACCTTGACGCGTTTATGTCCCGCTACAACCTGGCCATGGAGGATTACAGCTCGCTTAAGCGCGGCCGGCTTTTCTACGGGACCACGGCCTTTGCAACCACCAACAAGGAGACTCCAACAAAGTACGAGCAGGTAGAGGAGGGCATGGACATACTGCTTACCAACAAGTTCGGCGGCCTTGCGGCAGCAAGCCTGCACGCCCTTGCGATGATGGACCCGGCCAACGCGTCCAGGTTCGAGCAGGCAGGAGTTTCCATGGAAAGCATCACCCGGGCGCGGGATGAAGCCATGAAGAGCCTGACGGAGCCGCACTTTGCGCTTGGCAAGATAGTGTCCAAGTACTGCCCTGATTTCGGATCGCCTTTTGACAAAAACAGCCACATCGCTGCCGTGTACCCGGGAGGGCCAAAAGGCATACTTGCCGTTGGCCTGCTGGCAGAGCTGACCAACTCGAGCCTCGTGATAAACGAACTTCCAATAAGGCATGAAGAGATATCCCGCCTTGCAACAATGGAATCATTGGTAGAAAACGCAACTGCTTCGCAGCATGGATGCCACATAATACTGGCGTCAAAGGACGTGTCTGCCCTTGTCGCAGAGGAGCTGCGGCAGCACCACTTTGCTCCAGAAAAAATAGGCTTTGTGGCAAAGAAGGGTGTGCCTTCCGTCGTCATTCAAAAGGACGCCAGCCAGTTCGTGGCTTCAAAGGCAAAACTTGCCCGGCTGACTTCGATTCCGGTGCCAAGCCAGCCCAAGCCGGCTGGTTAATATTCGCCTGATCCAAATACTGTCCAATGCAAGATCCAGACTGCGTCTTTTGCAAGATTGTCGCCGGCAAGATCCGCGCCAGGGTGGTAAAACAAAACGAAAGAGCCATGGCGTTTCTGGACGCATTTCCGCTGGCTGCCGGACACACCCTTATCATACCAAAATCACACTATGCCAAGATACAGGAGATGGACAGCCTCGACGCGCAGGCAGTGTTTGACCTGCTGCACAAGGTGACAGACGCAGTAGAGCTTGCCTCAAAAACAAACGCCAGCACGATCGCAATACACAACGGCCGGGAGGCCGGACAGGAAGTGCCGCACGTCCACATACACATCGTGCCAAGAAGACGCGGCGACGGAGCGGGACCCATTCACTCCATGTTCAGAAGACCCCGCTTAACTGCGGAAGAGATGGACGCGATGCTTGACACGATCACTTCTAGACTTGGCTGACCTTGCCAAGATTCTGAACAGCAGCACAGGCGTCATCGATCTGACGTTTCCCTCTATCATGTGGCCGGAGACAAACATGGAAACGGCCAGCGTCCAAAGCAAAACACCTTCAATCAGATCTGTTTGAAGGCCGATGAAAAACCCCATTATCTTTGCCAGCCCTGCCACATAGACGGGCAGACCAGCAAGATGCAGAGCCCTGTTTGCCGGGTGCCTGTGGGTGTTCTTCAAAATCCTTGCCACGGCCCGGAGCATGGCAATAGTGTAAAGTCATTTGATAATAATTTTTTCCACTAAAAGTGGGATCTCTGAGAGCCGGCTGGCCGTGTACGTTGGCTGCTCGCACTTTGATATCGGCTGCTGCAGCGCAAAAAGCGAATCGGTGGTCCTGATGGTGGTCATGCCAAGGCTGTTGGCCGGGCAGATATCGGTGTCAAGCCGGTCGCCAACCATTATGCATTGGCCGGCATCCCGTTCTGCCTGCTTTAAGGCAAGCTGAAAGATGGCCGGATCCGGCTTTTTCAGCTTGACTATGCTAGAGATGACCATGACTTTGAAGTACTTTTCAAATCCTGCGGACTTGATAAGGCCCATGATGTCTTCTGCCTGGTTGGCTATGATGCCAAGCTCGTGGTTGTCTGACAGCTTTTGCAGGGTGGGTTCTGCATCATCGGCGAATCTGAACAGGCTCTTTCTTGCCTGCTTTATCTCCAAGTCTATTCTGCGCAGCACCGGGTCGCCGTAGCCGGGCGGAAGCAAGGCCTTGCACAATTCGATAACCAATTCTCTTACGCCGCCATGCCCAATCTTGCGGTCACGGATTATGCTGTCCCGTACAGCGTGATAGT
Source organism: Nitrososphaera sp. (assembly GCA_029263715.1). GTDB lineage: Archaea > Thermoproteota > Nitrososphaeria > Nitrososphaerales > Nitrososphaeraceae > Nitrososphaera. The sequence continues at coordinate 64,897 of JAJUFP010000001.1, forward strand.
TTCTGATGTCTATCCGCGCGCCAAAACCATTGAGCAGCTCAAGGAACTTGGCATCAAAATGATTGATAAAATCCCATTCATTGACCAGCGTCTGGCCAAGATCAAAGAATATGAACGGGCTTGACTTCATCCCAAACTGCCCTTGCATGATTCGTTATTTTGTCTTTTGCGCAACTATTACTGCTTTTCTGCACCAGCATCCAGGTTGCTTTTCTGCCTCTGCTGCGGCAGCATGATGTAAACGCATGCCGAGCCGCACATGGTGCAGGGAACATTGTTGCCGGGGTGCTGGCCTTCCCGTGTGTGAATGCGCTCTGCTTCTTCCGGGTTGATGGACAAAGCTATCTGCTTTTCCCAGTCAAGGGTGCGTCTTGCTTCTGTAATGGCCATGTCCCACTTGATGGCCTTTTCTCTTATCTTTACTAGATCGCCGGCGTGGGCGGCTATTCTATACGCCATCAGACCTTCCTTGACTTCCTCTGCAGTGGGCAATGCAAGATGTTCTGCCGGCGTCAGATAGCAGAGCAAGTCAACCCCCTCTGCTGCAGATATGGCAGCACCGATGGCGCTGGCAATATGATCGTATCCGGCCGCTACATCGGTCACCAACGGGCCCAGAACGTAGTACGGGATATCCCCAACCAAGGACTTGGCCAGCCTTACGTTTGCGGCTACTTCATTTAACGGGACGTGGCCGGGGCCTTCTATCATGACCTGCACGTCTTTTTCATGGGCCTTCTTGGCCAGGCGTGAGACATTTATCATTTCAGCCATCTGTAACTCGTCATGCGAATCCAGTATCGAGCCGGGCCTCAGCGCATCTCCTAGGCTGAAGGTAACATCGTATTTCCTTGCGATTTCACACATGTAGTCAAAGTGTGTATAGTAGGGGTTTTCCTTTTCATACTTGAGCATCCATGCAGCTGTAATAGTGCCGCCCTTTGACACGATGCCGCCATGTCTTTTCACCTTCAGAACGCGCTGGGCCAGCTCATTTGTAATGCCTGAATGTATAGTGGTGTAATCCACGCCGTCCTTGGCGTGTTTTTCAAATGCGTTTAGAAAGTCGTCTTCAGTGATATCCAGCGGATTCTTTTTTGCCACTCCTACTGCATAGGCCTGGTATACGGGAACTGTGCCAAAAGTGATTGGCGCCGCTTCAAGCAATTTTTCTCTGATGAGGTCAAGATCGCCTCCATCCGAAAGATCCATGATTGTGTCGCCGCCGTACTTGACAGCAACCTTTGCCTTCGATATTTCCTCATCCAAATTCTGGTAGAGGGTCGACGTTCCAATGTTGACGTTGACCTTGGTTCTCAGTCCTCTGCCGATGCCAACCACCTTGATCTTTTGCTTTCTTGCATTATTTCTTGGAATGATGATGGAACCCTTGGCAACGCTCTGAATAAGAGAATCTAAACTGATATCCTCGTCCTTTGCAACCTGCTTCATCTCTTCGGTTGCAATGCCGCGTCTTGCGCTACTCATCTGTGTGGCCATTTTCTAGATCCGCAGGTATAATGAGGAAACATCATTTAAAGGATCTGGGTTTTAGTGGCTTAGGATTCGGAGAAGACTTGCAGCCAGAAAATGACTGACTTTTCCGTCAGAATATGCTTGACGAGGCCATGCAACTCCAACACTTTAAATAGCGTTTTGAAGGCAATCGGCAATACTGGTAAATGTCCGTTCAGAGAGATTATGACATTATCGTAGCAGGCGGCGGCCTTGCGGGCATGATCGTCGCAACATCTGCTGCATATTACTCAAAGCAGTCACTGAAGATCCTTGTAATTGACAGGAACACCTTTCCGACACTTGGCAAAAAGACCATCAGCGGCTGGGTCTGCGGCGACGCGGTGGGCAAGAACACCGTTGATTACATGACTGAAAGGATCCAGATCAAGTGGGGTTACCCGGAGATAGAGCACCCAGTCAAGGGCGTGGTGGCCTTCTCCCCTGACCATGAAACAAAGGTTGCCTTCGACGGCGAGGGCTTTATACTCAACCGCAAGATGCTTCCGCAAAGGCAGCTCAAAGACGCGCAAAAGGCCGGCATCGAAATAAGGGAAAGGGTTGCGCTGCGGTCCGTCATTGTGGAAAACAACACCGTGGTCGGTGTGGAAGGCGAGGATTTGGATAACAAGACCGTGTTCAAAAAAACAGCCAAGCTGGTAGTCGACTGCACCGGCGTGACATCTGTCCTGCGCACCAACCTGCCAATCAAGTCCTTTGTCGAGCGCAGGATAGACAGGGATGATCTTGAGGCAACAGGCAGGTACATCTACAACTTTGAGCAGGACGGCGAGGACAAGACATACTTTGATTCTGATTACTGCATCATACATCTGGACCAAAAGCTGGCTCCCGGCGGCTACGGCTGGGTCTTCCCCAAGGGCAAGAACAAGGTAAACATCGGCCTTGGGGTGCAGCAGAAGGCCTTTGAAGCCCGTAACAAGGAGATGGGCGTTCGTCCAGACCTCAAAACCTTGATCGACGAGTACGTGCAGGTAAACCCGGTCATAAAGAACCCGCGGCTTGCAGACGGCGAAATGGATGATGGAAACGCCTGGGGAACATGGCAGGTTTCAGTCAGGAGGCAGAACGACTGCCTTGTCGCTAATGGCTACATACTGGTGGGCGACTCGGCATGGATGCCCAAGCCGCTGGACGCCGGAGGCATAGGGCCCGCCATCATCGCGGCCACCATAGCCGGCAAGGACGCTGTTGCAGCCATCCAGGCCAACGACACATCAGAGCGTGGCCTGTGGATGTACAACAAGCATTTCATCAACGATTACGGCTACAAGACTGCCGGCCTTGAAGTGTTCCGCAGGATGCTGCAGGGTCTTACCAACGACCAGATAAACTACGGCATGAAGCACTTCCTCTCCAAGATGGACATCGACAAGATAACCAAGGGCGAGCATCCTGAATTCGGCACTGTAAGCAAGCTGGGCATGATGATAAGGGGGGCCATGAACAAGAAGCTGGCCGACGACCTGAGGTACTGCGCCAACATCAACAAGGTGCTGACAGAGCATTACTACAACTACCCGGAAACACCGGACGGTTTCCCTGACTGGCACAAAAAGTTGCACAGCCACCTTGCTGAAGCATTTGCCAAGTACAAATGACTTCGCAATACGCCGGCTTTCCAGTACATGAAACCATTGAACTAAAAGATGTAGCTGACATAAGGCCAGCCGTCGACAGGATGGTTGAGGCCTACGAGCGATTCAACCATGAAGGCAAATTCAGCTACCGCATCCTGCTTCCGCGAGGCGAGAAGCTGACCGGAAAGGCAAAAAAGCTAGGCCACACTTTCCAGGGTGAGTTTGTTCTTGGCCTACGCAAGCGCAACCTTGTGCCGGTGATCCGGGAATTAAAATACGTACACGACGACAGCCATTACGGATGGCTGCTGGCAAGCCCGCAGGTGTTTGACAGGTTTGAAGGCCGCGCCTAGGGCTGCAGGCCGCTCTGCGCCTTGTCTTCTTTGCCCTTAAACCGCGACAGCTGGAAAGGCTGCCATATCTTCATGGCATTGCTCAAGGCCACAGAAACTATTACGCCAAGCAAAAAGCCACCAACAAGGTCCGTTGGATAGTGCTGCTGGACGTAGACGCGGGTTATGCCTATTATTATTGGAAAGGCCCAGATGGCGTAGCCGGCAGCCTTGGACCTCCTGTAAAGCGCATACCCGACTAGGAACGCCAGTGCGGTGGCCCTTGAGACATGACCTGAGGGGTAGGACAAGTCCATGGCAAAGGGGGCAAGGCTATCGCTTTCAATTCCAAAGTTCTCTGGGAGCTCCAGAGCTGGCCTGAATTCGTAGGGCGGGATGGGCCTTCCAACAAAAGGTTTCATGTACATCACGATGATGGCAAGGATGACGATCGCTATGAGAAATATCATGCCTGTCTTTCTGGTGCGCCGGATTATCGTGAGGATGATGGCCAGGATGAGCAGGACGCTGACATCGCCCATGGTGGTGACGGTTATCATCAGCGCGTCAAGGCCCGGATTTCCTTGAATCGACTCGGCAAATCTGTTCACCGCGTCGTCCGGCGCGTTGACCCCTACCGCTGCAATTACAGCGCTGAACGCTACGAATGCTGCGATGAACGCCGCAAATAACGGCGATCTTGTGCGGAAAAGCCAGGGAGGACGCACTTCTGCGTACAATCGATAAAAGGGCGGCACCGTTGCCGTTTAATTGTTTTCCCCAACAGAGATCTTATTAAGATAGTCTTCTATACAATATGCATGTCTACTGCCTTTTTGGTCTTTTACAAATACAGGTCCATGAGCACAGATGATGCTCAGAAAGCCAGCAATGAATGGCGGGAGCTGAAAAAGACTCTGCCGGAAGACGTGGAACTGATAGGCGAGTACAACCATGCGTGGGGGACGGAGTACAACGGCTTTCTGCTCTTCCAAGCAGAGAGCGCGGATTCGTTCTTTGACTGGTGGTCTGGCTTTAAGGACAAGATTCGGTGGTACGTCGAAAAGACCCACACCATAGTGGCAAGGAAACGGTAAGAAGATCTGAACTTTAGTACCTTGTTAGTAAACGGCTTTACTACACCATGGTATCGCGCAATCCACTTGCCAGGCGCAATTTCATACGGGCAGATTTTCCAATAGCCACGTTTCCAGAATAGAGATCCATACTTTCAGGCTGTCTTGTAGCCCTTCAGGTCGCTGAAGGGTAGACTCAGAAACACCTCTGAGCCGTTAAAGCCCTCTACATATGATTTCGGCACCTTGTACTGGCGACTGGCACCCTGCATGATGACTATGTCGCCCTCCGTTATCTGGATGACGTTGCCGACGTCCAGCATGTCTTTGGATCTCACATTCTTGTGGATTATTCTATCCCAGTTCAAGACCGCTTCTGACATACGACTTCAATATTTAGATACCACAAACAATTACTTAAAAATATCGATAATAAAAGAATAAAATAATGTGGTTTCTACACTGATTATCTTGTGATATGTAAAAAACAATTTCATGCATCGAGCAGTTATTATACTCTGAAGAACAAGAAAAGCATGTTTGGAAGCGGATCATACCTATGAAGAGTCACTGAATATTGTGTTCTCTAGGATCTTGATGGCTTCTTCCAGCGTCAGGTCCGTAAGCCTGATAGCCCCCACCGGAAAGATTCGCCGGTTTGAAATGAGAGAAGACGTCAACCTGCTGCTGAATCCGTTTCAAATGGGGGATCTGGTCAATGCGGCAAACGTGGCCGCTTCCTCGTTTTACAAATTCCTTCCAAAGCTCGGGGTATTGCGGTACATGTACCTTGACTTTGAGAACCTGCATGCATTGGTCTTCCCGATGCCTGACCACAACGTGCTTCTTGTAACGATAGAAAAGATAGAATCTTCTGTTCCGCGGATGATAGATTTTATCCAGCGCTTGCTCGAGAAGGAAGGACTTGTCTACACCACTTCTTGAGTCCGGAATTTATCTGATGGCAGATTCCCAAAACACGGCTTGGTGCTTTTCTTTGGTCGGGTCTTGATATCCAAAAATAGGCAAAATCAAACAACCCGGGTTGCGGTTTTTTCAATTCGTCTGCCATAACAAGAAACAAATAGTTGGCAGGTGCCAGAAAGGAGAAATTGTATACTCTGTTAATGGTTATTGGAGGGATTCTCTGGTCCCTTGCTTACATTCTCATCATATGGCAAGGATTCAAAGATAGAACGTATGCCATGCCAATGGCCGCCCTGTATGCAAACATTTCTTGGGAGGCGATATTCTCTTTCCTTCATCCACATTCTCCTCCTCAGCTTTACATAAACTACGTTTGGTTCTCATTGGATGTTTTGATCGTATTTCAGTTCCTAAAGTTTGGAAGGCCCGAGTTTCCAAAATTCTCGGCCAAACAATTCTATTTCGTGTTCTCTTTCGGGCTAGCACTGGCTTTCTTTGCTGTGCTGTTCGTCACCTATGAATTTGAAGATTGGCAAGGCGCGTACGCGGCATTTGGACAGAACCTGATGATGTCTGTTTTGTTCATAGCCATGTTCCTGAGCCGCGATAGCCTGAGAGGGCAATCATTTAACATCGCCCTTTTGAAAATGCTTGGAACAGGGGTCAGCAGTCTTGCATTTTACCTCTACCAGCCCATCTCACAAGGGTCTTTTCTTATGCCTTTCCTCTACGTCTCCATATTTGCTTGCGATGCCGTGTACACCGGCTTGGTATATCAAAAGTACAAGGAACAAAAGATTCCCATCTTCAAGCGTTTAAGAAACTAATATGTGCAAAATAAAACAGACGTTCGTACCTATATAGAGCTCCCGCATCTGCTCTCGTCTTGCCAAGCCGTAAGGCAACTTTGTGTGGTTGTTGCAATATGCGCCAAGTTATTATATTTCGATGTACTGTATAGTACATTGGCCAAGGCATTCCCCATCATCTATGACAGGGAACGAGCGAGAAAGGCCTTCGATATCCTGCTTATCACAAGAGAACAGGAGATGAAGCAACTTGCTGCTGATATAGGCTATCCAGCTGCCGGCGACGGTTGGCAAGAAAAGATACTGCTTTTCTGTCTTGATGTAGACAAATGCTTTCAGGAACTGTCTCAACCGGAGATGGCGGACCAAGAAATTTACAAATGCATGACTCTTTTGAGAATGATGGCAAGAGACAGACCCCTGGTAGAACTTCAAAAAATCCAAGATCTGGCATACAACATAGCCAACGATTTCAAATCGTTGTACGAGCAGCAGAGATGAACAGCTAGCTCTCTGAACATAGAAAAGATTCCCCGGGATATCCCGTTTACAGTATTCGCGGTTGTCTATGCGGGTGCTTAAGGCAAATGATGATCCCGACAAATCACGTCTGTGCTACTCTTTGCCGCCCTGCTCTTCAATAACTATCAGCGTATTGGTAGAAATTATGTTGGGTATTCTTCTGATGGTAAGGGTAATGACGCTGTTCATGGTCTCCAAGTCTTTTGATCTTACCTTGACAAAAATGTCGTGTATGCCATACGTTCCTCTAACTTCCATGACATCAGGCACCTTGGCGATTTCACTTATGATGTCATTCTCCGTTCCGCTCCTGCAATGCAGAAAAACGTAGGCCGTTGGCATTTAGAAACTTGTCCATAGTTATTTGCTTTAAACAGTATTTAGCCTTTCGCGGGTTTCCGTTTTTGTTAAATCTCTTAGAAATTGTTTTTAATTTTTGCCAGACCATTCGCAGCTTCCTGGTGTTGTTATGGTGCCGTTAACAATTCAGATGGTCCATCTTATTAGAAACTTCCACAATATTTTTCACATGACGGAGTATAAGGGGAGCTGTTACGGATGTGGTGCGGAATTTGCCGTTTCGTCAGACGCACCGGTCCCGCTTTTCAACAGGAAAGGCGACATCCTTGACTGGCCGGTCTATGTGTGTAGTAAGTGTGGCATGGTAAATCGATATGCCAAATTCAGCAGCAAAGGGAACATACTTTTTGCACTTCCAGAATAAACGTCAATTCTGGAGATTTTTGATGATTAGCCGAGATTAGCAGATCTGCATTGCGGACAGAGCTTGGGTTCCTCTGCATCTGCAAACCAGGAGACGACGCCGCAGTCCTTGCAAGACCTGGTCACAAGGTCGGTCATTATCTTGTAGTAGCGCGTGTTAAAGTTCTGGGCTATGGGCCGAAGAAAGCCAGAACCTTCCATTTCAAGAAGGATGTCTTCAAAGTCCAGCACGTCTAGGTTCATTGGTCTGTACCGGTCCATCTGGTTGAGGTAGCCGAGTATCTCGTCGTTAGAAAACCTGATGTCGGTGTCGTTGAAATTCTCTGAAATTATCTTCCGTATGTCCTGCCTGTTAACCTTCAGTGTGGACATGCCCTAAAGTGCTCTAGAGTCTTCTGCCAGCTTTTTGGCAGAGGTCGGATCTCTGTCGGCGTAGTACTTGACCATGCCCAGCTTGAGCACCTTTAACGACAGCAATGCACACTTGATCCTTGCCGGACCCAGGTTTGTCAGGCCGATGTTTTCCAGTATGTCGTCCTTGGTCAGGTCCTTTACCGACGTCAGCTGCTTGTTCATCACCATCTCTGTGAGCATGGACGCGCTGGCCTGGCTTATGGCGCAGCCCCTTCCCTCAAACTTGATGTCCCTTATCTTGTCGTCTTCGATCTTCATGTGGATGTCGATCTCGTCGCCGCACAGCGGGTTGCTATCGTGTATGCTGACATCCGCGTTTGGCATCTTGCCCTTGTTTCTGGGGTTCCTGTAGTGATCGAGGATTATCTCCCGGTAAATGTCATCGCTCAAATCTTGAACAGCCTCCTTGCCTCGTCCAGTGCACCAATCAATGCGTCGACCTCCTCTTTTGTGTTGTAAATATAAAAACTTGCCCTTGAAGTTGCGGCAACATCAAGGCGCTCCATCAGCACCTGGGCACAGTGATGGCCGGACCTGATGGCGATGCCGTGATCGTTCATTATGGTCGCCAGGTCGTGGGGGTGTATATCACCGATGTTAAAGGACACCACGCCGCCCCTGTCCATGGGGTTTGGAGGGCCGTATATCGTTACCCCCTTTACGCCGCCTATCCTGTCCAGCGCGTACCTGGTGATATCGATTTCATGATCCCGCACCCTGTCCATGCCGATGTTGTTCAGGTAATCTATTGCGGCCGCAAAGCCAATGACGTCTGCAATGTTTGGAGTGCCGCCCTCAAACTTGTACGGAAGATCGTTGTACCTTGTCTCGTACTTGTGGACTTCTTTTATCATGTCGCCTCCACCTATGAACGGCGGCATGTTTTCCAGTATCTCGCGTTTTACGTAAAGTATGCCCACGCCGGTTGGGCCAAGCATCTTGTGGGCTGAAAAAGCCAGAAAATCGCAGTCCATCTTCTGGACGTCTACCGGCATGTGGGGGACTGACTGCGCGCCGTCTATAAGGACGGGTATTCCTCTTTCATGGGACATCTTGATTATGTCGTTGACCGGAGTGATGGTGCCAAGGACGTTTGACATCTGGCTTACAGAAACGAGTTTAACCTTCTTGCTGTCAAGGTGCTTCTGGTACTGATCCATCTTCAGGTAGCCGCTATCGTCGACGCCGATGTACTCTAGCTTGGCGCCCTTCTCCTGGGTCAGGATCTGCCATGGCACGATGTTGCTGTGATGCTCTATCTCCGTGATGACTATTTTGTCGCCCTTGCCGATGTTCGCACGGCCCCAGGCATATGCGACCAGGTTGATGGCTTCAGTTGTGTTGCGGGTGAATACGATCTCGTCGGTAGACCGCGCGTTGATGAACTTGGCAACCTTTTGCCTAGTACTTTCGTACGCTGCCGTGGCCTCCTCTGCCAGCTGGTGGACGGCCCGGTGTATGTTGGAGTTGTAATTCATGTAATAATCGTGGATGGCGTTAATGACTGCCAGCGGTTTTTGAGTCGTTGCCGCATTGTCCAAGTAGATGAGTGGCTTGCCGCTATCCAGCTGCCGCTTGAGTATGGGGAAATCCTTCCTAATTTTTTTAACGTTGAGAAGACCCTTCTGCATCATAATTAATCTAACTTGATATAAATTCCGTTGTCCTGTATTTTAACCTTGTAAGTTTTAACCGGCACGGTAGCCGGCAGGTTTTGTGGAACGCCGTCTTCAAGCTTGAATATCGATAGATGCAGCGGGCAGGTGACCGTCTTTTCATCTTCGTTTAGAAATCCTGTTGACAGGTCTGCATCTGCGTGGGTGCATATCCTATCGGTTGCAAAAACCTGGTTTCCTGCCTTAGCTATCAGTATCTTCTTGCCATCATGATCAAAGTCCAGCATATCCCCACTTTTCAAGGATTTGGCATCGCATACCCTTACCCAGTTTTCCGGCATAGCAGACTACCTGTACTTGTAATGCTTTTCAAACAGGTCCTGCGTCTCGCGGTACCTGGATTTCTCTACTTCAAGTATCTGCTCCATCGCCTCGTCGGTCTTGAGCATGAGCGACCTGCCCTGCCACTTGTTCTCGATGAGGTAGTTGATCCACGCCCTGATGGTGGGGCCCATCTTCCTTGAAAGCGGTTCAAGGAAACCGGAAACTATCTCGCGCTTGGCGCCCTCCCTGCTTAAGCCCCTCGTGGTGAGGTAAAAGATCTGGTTCTCGTCCATCTGGGCCACCGAAGCCGAATGTGTGGCCCTGACCTCGTTGGTCTCGATCTCAAGGCCAGGGATGGAGTCTGATTTGGCCCCCCTGTCCAAGAGTATGGCATGGCCTGCCAGGTAGGACTCGGTTCCCTTGCCGTCCTTGCTTATCTTGATCATGCCTTTAAACAGAGACTTTGACGTGTCTTTGAGAACCGACTTGACCTGCACCTTGCCTCTTGAAAACTGGCCGTTGTGGATAAGGTTGGAAGTAATATCAAACGACTGGTTGTCGTCGCCAAAGACGATCTCCACGTCCTCGCCGGTTGCTCCTTGTCCCTTCATTATGCTGTCTGTCTTGTACCGCGACAGCAACCCGCCGAACAGTCCGACGTACCATGACATCTTGGCGTCCCTTTCCACAAACGCCTTCCTGTTTGAAACGCAGACCGCGTTGCCGGCCATCGCCTGTAATGTGACTGTCTCCAGGTGCGCGTTGGGCCTGACCCATGTCTCGATAAGTTCAAAGTGCGCCTGCTGCACTTCTGGCCTGGCTGTGGCCGGCGAGTAAACCTCCTGGACTATGGTGGCCTTGGATCCGGTCTCTGCGACAAAGATGTTCCTTGATACTGCAGAAGACCCATCGTCAGCAAGGGAGTTGATTATCCTTATGGGTTCCTCTACAACCACGTTGCGCGGGATGTGGACAAAAACTCCTGACTGGAAGGCAGCGGACTCGAAGGCAAGGAACTTGTCGTCGTAATTGAGCATGTTTGCTTCCATGTGGGATTTGATGATGTCGCCGTACTTTGAGATGGCGTCTTTGATGCCGGTTACGATCACACCCTGACTGGCATGGGTCTGCTGGAGAAACACCCTGCTTGCGTCGGACCCTATCTGAAGCATGCCGGTCTCCTTTTCCAGCTCTTCAAGCCTGTCTGACAGGTCTTTGCTAACCTGCTGGCTGGCTGCTTCCAGCGAAAAATGGACGTTCTGCGGCTTGATCTTGTTTACGTCGGAATACTTTGAATAAAGCGGAGATACCTCTGATGGCAGCGCCATGAACCTGGAAAATGCCTGCCTTCGGGCGTCTGTAAGCCATGATGGCTCGTTAACAGCGATAGAACCGACTTGGCTGTCGGTTATGGCTGCTAGTGTTGTTGTCGACATGCTTGATTCACCAAAAAATCCGGGTTTTGTCTAGCCGACAGAACCTTCCATCTCGAGCTTGACGAGCCTGTTAAGCTCGACGGCGTATTCCATCGGGAGTTCTTTTGTGAACGGTTCTATGAATCCGCCGACTATCATGGACAGAGCATCGGACTCGGAGTAGCCCCTTGACATGAGGTAAAAGATCTGGTCTTCGCCTATCTTGCCGACCGTTGCCTCGTGGGTGATGGTGGCGTCATCCTCGTTTACCTCGATGTACGGGTACGTGTCTGTTCTGGATATCTCGTCAAGCAAGAGCGCGTCGCATCGGACGTTGGACTTGACGCCGGTGGCGCCCTTTGCCACATGCAATAGGCCTCTGTATGTGGTCCTGCCGGATTCCTTGCTGACGGACTTGCTGGTGATCCTAGAAGTGGTGTTTGGCGCCAGGTGCACTGCTTTGGCTCCGGCATCCTGGTGCTGGTCCTTGCCAGCAAAGGCAACGGAGACAACCTCGGCATGGGCTCCCTTGCCCAGCATGTATACGCCAGGGTACTTCATGGTCAGCCTGCTTCCTATGTTGCCGTCGATCCACTCGACCTTGGCGTTTTCGTAGGCGTACGCCCTCTTTGTGACAAGGTTGTACACGTCCTTGCTCCAGTTCTGGATGGTTGTATAGCGGATCTTGGCGCCCTTCTTGGCGATGAGTTCCACGACTGCGGAATGAAGCGATTCAGTCGAGTACACCGGGGCAGTGCAGCCTTCGATGTAGTGAACTTCGGCGTTTTCATCAGCAATGATAAGCGTTCTTTCAAACTGGCCGATGTTCTCCGCATTGATCCTGAAATACGCCTGCAGCGGAAGGTCCACCTTCACGTTGGGCGGGATATAGATGAACGAGCCGCCGGACCAGACCGCGCTGTTCAGTGCGGCAAACTTGTTGTCCTCTGGCGGGATGACCTTTCCGAAATGCTTCTTGACAATCTCGGGGTACTCCTTGACCGCGGTATCGGTATCGACAAAAATGACGCCCTTCTTTGCCAGGTCTTCTCTGAGGTTGTGGTACACCACCTCAGACTCGTACTGGGCGCCTACCCCTGCCAGGAACTTTCTTTCGGCCTCCGGGATGCCCAGCTTCTCAAAGGTGTTTCTGACCGAGTCCGGGACATCATCCCAGCTCTTGCTCTGCTTTTCGGCAGCCTTGGCATAGTAGTATATGTTCTGAAAATCGATCTTGGACAGATCGCCACCCCATTCTGGCATGGGCTTGCTCATAAAGACCTCGTAAGACCTGATCCTAAAGTCCCTCATCCAGTCTGGCTCGCCTTTCATTTTGCTGATCTCTTCGACCGTGCCCTTGGAAAGGCCCTTCTTGCTAAGGTAAACGTAAATCTCTGTAGGGTCCTTAAAGTCATACTTGCTATAATCCATATTCAGGTCTTCTGCAGTCATGATACAAGGTATAACGCTGTTATGTTTTATATATATTTTCCACCAACTTTGGGTGGATTTAAGAATTTGTACAACCTAATTCGTTATTCGTCCATCATTCTTGGACGAATTTTTCAGCTCCAGCGCGCCCTTTCTCACCAAAGTCTGCACGTCCGATGGCAGGTCGTCCATCTTTATCTGGCCTGTTTTCAGCATCTCAAGGACCTCCCTTACGGTGCTTGAATTATCGTGGTTAACGGAAACCCTGAACTCAAGTATGTTCTGGGCTGTCTTTGCCCCAGACACCCACAGGAGCTCTTCGATTCTTGCCTTGTTTATGGCCAGCTTTTCAGAGTACTGCCTGAAGGCCTCGTCGTTGTGTTCCTGTATTGCCTTTGTCGCCATCTTGGCCAGCAGGCTGGACTGGCCTTCCAGCAGGTCTATCCTCAGCCGGATGTCTTTTTCAGCGCGCAAACACTGAAACACCGCAGAATGGGGCTTTATTCATTTTGATGCCTGCGCTTTGTAGACCAAAATGTGCCGCCAGAACCTCTCCAGCGCCGGTAATCCTGCAGTATCTGGTAATGGTCAAAGGCAAGTTCGCTCTTTATTTTTTCAACGTCTGCGATATCTATCCATTCTATGCTGGCTGCGTCGTCTGCCGCCTTGGCATCGTGACTGATGATGATTCCAATGAACACGACCGTCATCACGTGCTTTCGTGGGTCCCGTTTTGGATCGGAATAAACGCCAAGTATCTCGATGGGCTCAATTTCAAGGGATGTCTCTTCCATTATCTCCCTTTTGGCGGCATCCTCCACCGTCTCACCTTCATTGACAAAGCCTCCCGGCAGGGCAAGGCGGTTGGCAAAGGGCTCCTTCTTCCTTCTTACCATCAGGACCTTGGGGCCGTTCTGCATTATGACATCGACGGTGGGCGCAGGGTTGCGGTAGCTCATACACAGATGTCTGATGGAAATTGGGTATTAACGGTTCTTACGATACATAACTTAGAAGGGATGTCTGTCCAAGGCAGGACTTGTCGATGTTCTTTGGGCAGATATGCTTTGGAAAATCAAAACTCATCCCCCTTTCTAGGATCATGGACTTTAGCCTGCCAAGTGTCCTGTCCTGATAGCTGCTGTCTGCAGAGACGTAGTTTGCGTCCAGCGGTTCTTCAAACCTAAAGATCTGCTTGTACTGCTCAACAACATCAAGCCCAAGAATTTTGAATGTCATCTTCATCCTCTCCCAGATGTCGGTTCTCAGCCTGAGGATGGCTCCAAACACGTTGCTCACGCCTGCCTCCTTGCAGCAATCCACCACCCTCTGAAGTTCACTGTCGTTGTCAGTTACAAGCGGGATTATGGGGTCTACATTAACGCCGCAGCACACTCCAGCATCAGAAAATTTCCTGATGACATCAAAGATCCTGTTGGCCGGCGGCGTTCCCGGCTCTACTGCCCGTCTTATTTTTTCGCTGCAAGTTGTTATGGACCAAACGATAAAGCAGTTGTGCCTGTATCTGGCATGGAGTTTCAGGTCCCGCTCGATTATGGCAGACTTGGTAAACACATAGTATGGTGCATTGTATTTCTGCAGCACCTGCACACACTTTCTTGTCAGGCCGTACCTGATCTCTGCCGGCTGGTATGGGTCCGTGGCCGAGGATATCATGACTGGGTCTATCTCACCGTGCTTCCAAGATGCCATCTCTTTTTCAAGGATTTCTGCAGCATTGATCTTGGCATAGATCCTGTCGTAGAATTCCGGCGCCCACTCGTACGTTGCGTAGCAGTATGCGCAGCGATGCTGGCATCCCTGGTACGGGTTGATTGTCAGGCCGGTGTGCCCCTTTACTACAAACCGATGAATTATGGACTTGCTGCTCTTTGATTCGTACTCTGGGGCAGCGCTGTACCATAACTCCGGCATGCTAAACCGCGTGTTGTGCAACGTAATAAGGGATGACACACCTGTATGGGAGGGGGTGTTTGGCAGTCTCTGGCGTTTGGCAAACTTTAAGTAATTTGTACTTCTAGTCGAGACATGGTCAGCACGTACACCGTCGAGGGTCTTATCCGAGACGAGAAACGTCAACCTGTGGCAAACCTTTTCGTCGAAGCTTTCGACAGCGATTTCGGGTCTTCAGACGACTACCTGGGCAATACCTTCACCAACAGGCAGGGTCTCTTCAAGATAAAATTCAAGGAAAAGGCCTTTAAAGGCAAGTATGAAATCCTGGAAAAAAACCCGGACGTTTATCTGGTCATCAGCGACGATTACGGCGTGGTTAAAAAGACCGAGATAAAAAGCCGCCCACGAAACGGGGTTTTTAAATTTGATGTTGTGATAAAGGACGAAAAGCCGTTTTATGACCCTTACGCAAACTCTACGCAGAGGATGCTTACCCTGTTTACCGCAGCAAGCGATACCGCGAATATCTCGCAGGTCAACCCCAACTGGACTGGCGCGCTGCTACTGCGGTCAATTACAAGCTGGCTGCACTATTCCGATCCCCGCACTGGCAAGATTTACGGGTATCCCGGGCCGCAGGTGATTGCAAGGCCAAAAGAATTTCCCAATCATGACCATACGATTCCATGGAGGAGGACTGCCAAGAAATGATACACGGGCTTGAAAAGATTCGCGACCGGCGCGAAGCCTATACCATGGTAAACCATGACATTGTTGAAAATGCCGATGTCTGCGTCATAGGCTCGGGGGCGGCAGGCGCCATAATCGCAAGCAAGCTTGCCCTTGAGGGCAAGTCTGTTGTCCTGCTGGAAAAAGGTGGCTACTACGATGCCGAGGATATGAACCAGCGGGAGATAGAGATGATCCCACTTCTCTGGAAGAACGGCGGCGCCACATTTACAGACAACCTGCGCATGCTGGTGGTGCAGGGTCAGTGCCTTGGTGGCTCAACGGTGATAAACGACGCCGTCTGCTTCAAGACGCCGCAGATAACCCGAGAGCAGTGGCGGCAGATGGGCGCCAACATATCCGACGAGGTGTGGGACGGGGCTCTTGACGAGGTCTGGACCAACATAAACGTAAGCAAGGTCAAGGATTTTGAGCTGAACGAAAACAACAAGATGCTAAAACGTGCCTGCGAGCAGAAGGGGTACATCTCTAGCAGCAACGACAGAAACTGCAAGGACTGCATGCAGTGCGGCTTCTGCCACCTTGGCTGCCATTACGAGACAAAGCAGGACATGCTTGTCACATACATCCGGCAGGCTGTGAGAAATTCTGATGCCAATATCCGCATTTACTGCAACTGCTCTGCAGAAAGGATAACCTACGACGAAGGCGTGGTCGATGGTGTCGAAGGCGACTTTGTGGACAGGGCCACCGGCAGCGTGAAATTCAAGATCCGGGTAAACGCAAAGGTGGTTGTTGTCTCTGCCGGAGCCATAGCATCCTCCCAGATATTGCTCAAAAACGCCATTGCCCTGGACCGGGCTGGCAAGGGCCTGACCTTCCACCCGGCCTCGTTTCTCCTTGGCAGGTTTGACAAGCCGATAAACGCCTACGACGGCATACCCATGGGATTTACCTGCCACCAGTTTGGAGTCACCAACGGCGTCAGGGACGGCGGCTTTTTGATAGAAAGCATATTCCTTCCAATACTGCAGTTCTCATTGGGGATCCCGTCCTTCTTTGAGAACCACCAGCTCTTGATGAAGGATTACATCTATTACACCATGGCCGGCGTGATGATCCGCGACGATCCGACCGGCACGGTGACGCTGACTGCCACCGGCAACCCCAAGGTTCACTACGATCCCTCAGACCGGGTGATGAAGGATTTTGCAAGGGGTTTGCGGACCCTTGCAGAGATGTGGTTTGACGTCGGTGCAAGGGAGGTTATTGGCGGACACCGCGACATTCTAAAGCTGGAAAGCAAGGCCGATATCGACAAACTGATAAGGGCAGTCGAGGCCAATCCCGACGGGCTGACTATTGCCTCGGCCCACCCGCAGGGCGGCAACAGGATGGGCGACGACCCGGCTACATGCGTGGTAGACTCTAACTGTCAGGTGCACGGCTTTTCAAACCTGTTTGTCTGCGACGCCAGCGTGTTTCCCAACGCCGTTGGCGTGAACCCGCAGGTGACGGTGATGGCCCTTGCCACGATGACTGCCAACTACATCAACAAGAACTGGAAGAATTTTGCAAAGGTAGCCCTTGTATCAAGGGAGGGCGAGGCCTGTTCACTAAAGCAGCCCATGTACTGCCTGTCGTCAAGGCTTGAGACCATGTTCAACAGGGAGGAGAGCAGGATGCCCGTCGAGACCATGATAAACGCAGCGGAAGGAAGCCCGGATGCCTGGTCGTTTGACAAAAAAGAGATGATGATATACAACAACAGCCACTGGAAGGGCTTCTTTGCCGTTGACCAGGATATCGCAACGATGGCCGTCAGGTACTTTGGCGGCTTTTGGAAACGATTCTTTATCAAGGATGGCAAACTTGCAGGCGTAACCCATCCATACGATGCTCCGGTTTACGCCGATAACGTGCCGGAGATGATGGACCATCCCAGGTACGGAAAGGTTGTGTACCTGAAATACACGAGCCCGGAATTTGCCATGTTCTACGATCTGCTCAAGATAGTAGACAAGGACACGATCCTTGGCAAGGCCTTCTTTGGCGTGCCACCAAACGGCAACCAGATACTGGTCTTTAGCATGTCCCGCAAATACAACGTCGACTTTATGACCGAAACGGACCACGAAAAGATATACACCGAACACGGCAGGGCGCCGGAGCTCGATAAGGTGCTTGGCCGGTGGACCGGCAGGCTTGTGTCAGACAGTGCCCAGACGCCTCACGTGCAGACTTTTACATACACCAAGGACAATTTTGGCAAACTGCAGATGCAGTACGTCTTTGGCGGGTTGCTGAGCGGCATATCGCGCGTCACGCTGACCCCTGAGCAGATGTACATGTACGACTTTACCAGCTGGCACGACGAGGTAAGGACGGTCACCGACGACTTTATGGTGGGCAAGTGGTGCTCTCCTCCCACCAAGATTCCGCTGGACTTTGGTCCAAGCTTCCTAAGCGTGGAGGACGTACCAGAAGGAAAGCGGTTCTGCCTGCGCTTTACGCTCAAGCGCAGGATGTGAGCGCCAGACGTCAAAACTGTGCAATACTGTCTGATGTACTGCTGACAGACCAAATGCTAATAAAAAAATGTGGAGTTATGAAGTATCAACTACTTCAATAACGCCATTCATTGTTGTGGGATGGTACTCGCAATAGTACTCTATCATACCTGTTGAAGTTGGCCTGAACATCACCTGACCGGATTCGCCAGCTTCGATATCGCCGCTTGATGCAAGTTCCTCTCCGTCTTCTGATTCAATAATGAACTCGTGTTCTTCATCGGTTGGGTTCTGGACCGTTATCGTATTGTCAGAATTGGCCATAATCTTTAATGTTGGATTGATTTCGTTGCCGACCATCCATCTGTAGGTTTCATCTATTTCTTGTGCAGACAGCTGAACAGCGGTTGGGGTCGTGCTCGCCGGAGGTTCTTCGCTAGGCGTTCTGGGGTGAAATACCGTGCCGTAGACCGGGGAGCTTCCAAAATGATTGTCAACCATTTCCGGACCTATCATGATGGTTATTACCTCGTTGTTCATCACCTTGATGTCAACGGGGACATTGTCAACATCTCCCTCCCTCATTGAGACGGTGGCCGTGCCAGTAATGCTATGAACATTGTTTTCAAACGAGTGCTCGGTTACAGACAGATTGGACATGGTATGCGTGTGCGCGGCTGTTCCGTCGGGCATAACCATGTTCATCCTGACCATGAGGGAAACACTGTCTTCAGAATTTATGCGCAGTACCCAGTAGCCGGACTGGATCCAAGCTGGCTGACCGTCTTCAAGCTGGATGCTCGCTATTTGGCCTATCCGCATCGTAGATGTGTTCTGAGCCGATGCGGCTGTCGGTGAAATAAAAACCAAGGCAGATACCAAGAATGCCGCAGTGCTGGCCGCATATGAAATGTGCCATTTACGGTTGGCAACTTTCATTGTATAGTACAAGGCGACAATATTTAAAAGAGTTTCATGAATTCGGAAAAACTGCTAAAATGCTAGACTTTGGCAAATTTGATTTCTTGCCGTGTTTGTTTACGTAAATCCCGTAGTGGCAAACGATTGATTCAAGCCAATATGTAGCATCATTTCTGAGCATTCAAAAAATTTAGAGTTGTCTCACTCCGTACACCGGTGAGACTACTACCAACGAGCTTCCATTTCCAGCAGCTTCTTCTACAGCACTGATCAGATCTTCGGCCTTGTTGGCGTCAACGATGGATACGATTGTCCTTCGCTCCGAATTCCTTATCTCTGCAGTCCCTGTTCCCTTGTTGATGTCTATCTTGAACTTGTGATCGCATCCGCATCCTTTCGCTTCGTAGATGGTGGCCTCTGCATTCATCTTTTCTATGGCATGCGTTGCATACTCGCACAATTCTGCCGGCACTACAAACTCTAGCCTCATCTTGGTTGCCTGCTTTTTTGCAACTAGCTCTTCGGTGGTTTTTTCAAGTTCGAAATCCATTCGAGCCATTGATGGTGCTTTTGCTTCGGTTGCTAATAATACCCCCACACGCAACTACACGGCGTTACACAGACGTTCTTAGAAACATCTTTAGCTCTATCGTCCCCTCGGTTATTTTGCGCTCAGGAACCATGTTGAAATATGAATCCAGGGCATAGGAAAAGGCCTCTGCAAGCATCCTTGACCACTTGGCGCCGTATTTGTGGTTGAACACCAGCCGAAGGTACCCGTTGCCGTCCTCTTCGTGTTTAAAGGAGGAATACATGCCGGCCCTCAGAGCTATGTTGCCAAACACGAACTTGACAAACTCTCTGATATCGTGGGCGATGTTGTATTCCAGGAGCATAGAATTCCAGATCTCTTTGACCATTGTCGTCAGCCAGCGCACTCCATCCCTTTCATCCATCTTTTCCAGTATCAGCGAGTAGATTTTGGATGGGATGACCATGCATTCCAGTTCCTCGGCACACTTGTAAAACGTGACATACTTTGATAATACTTCGCAAACCTTGGCGTTAAGGCTCAGGCCGTCCTTCTCCGCTTCGTACTTTAATTCTCTTAACATCTTGCTGTCTATGGCAAGGGTGATGTTGTCCCTTCTAGTTCTGCTATTAGGCGCCATAGTCGAGATCATACGATCTTGTACCGTGTTGGAATGATATAAGCAGGTTTTTCATTATAGCGTTAGAAGTTCGCAATTAATGCGACAGGTATACTACAGTTGTTATAATTATCAAACAAACGGATCGGCTTTACTGAAAATCTTTCTACTGGAGTAGAAACACAAAATTCCTTAGGTAACGGCGGATATGTTTTGCAATCCTTGGAAGACATTTGCAAATTCTTACAACCGTCTTTTAAAGCCGTGGGGGTTGCAAAGTATAGTCTTTTATCTCTGCACAACAGGAGGAAGGACATGAAAATCGGGTTGATAGGCCTTGGTCTCATGGGCTCAGCTATGGCAAGGCGGCTGATAAGCCAGGCCCACGAACTCACGGTTTACAATCGCGACAGTTCCAAGGCCAGGCAGTTTTCAGACAAGGCCTTTGTTGCCTCAAGCCCTATGGAGGTTGCCTCCAGATCTGATTTCGTGATAACCGTCGTTACCGACTTTTCTGCCGCAAGCCAGGTGATGGTTGGAGATAACGGCATAATCCAATCCAGCAGCAAGCCGGTGGTGGCAGACGCAAGCACCATCGCACCGTCGCAGTCAGAATATCTTGCGCTAAACCTGAGGAAGAACGGCATAGAAATGCTTGGCATGCCGGTGATGGGCGGACCTGCCGCAGCCGAGGCCGGGGAACTGATTCCGATGGTGGCTGGAAGCCGGCAGGCCTTTGAGCAGGTGCAAAGCGTGATTCAAGATCTGGGAAAGCAGGTCTTTTACATCGGAGAAAAGGATGGAACTGCCAACGCCATCAAACTTGCCCTGAATCTGAACATCGCGCTTATAGCCACCGCCGTGTCGGAGGGCATAACCCTTGTCCGGGGGTGCGGCATAGATCCATCAAAATTTGTCCAGATACTCAACTCCACGTATTTTAGGACCGGGCTGTCTGAGAAAAAGGGGCCAAAGATGGTGCAGGATGATTTTGCACCATCGTTTCACCTAAAGAACATGCTCAAGGACCTCGAGCTGGTCACAAGCACGGCCCAGGCTGCCGGGATCTCGCTTCCAAGCACTGCAATAGCGCAACAGATCTTTAGGGCCGCAAACAACAGCGGATATTCTGAGATGGACTACACTTCCATCTGCGCGTTTCTTGCACAAATAAACGGGCTGAAAAAATGAAGCTGAACATACTGAAAGGTATCAAGGCAAAAGAATTCACAGTGTTTGCGTCGCTTCCTGATATGGGCCGGGTAGGCGGGCTTGTGTCTTCCTTTCTGTCGCAGAACCTAAAGACAGAGCCTGTTGCAGAGATAGTATCCGGCGACAAGCCCTGGGTGTCGTACGCCGACGGCGTGGTAAAGAGCGTAAGCGACGTCTACAAAGTCTATTATGACAAAAAGCGTGAGCTTCTGATATTCACCGGCGAGTCGCAGCCGCAGGATCCCGGTCAGCTCTACACGCTATGCAACATGTTTTTGGATTATGCCCAGTCTGTCGGAGAGATCCGGCGACTGTACGGGGCCGGTGGCTATCTCAGAGAACAGCTGACCGGCGCGCCCAGAGTCTGCGGCGTTGCAAACAAGCCAGAACTAAAGAAGCTGCTGGCCAGGGCCGGGATCGACCTGGTGGGCTCCGAGATCACCACCATCACGTGGTTCAACGGGTTGATACTGGGCCTTGCCGGCGAGCGGGGCATCGACGGCATCGGCCTGTTCGGAGAGATCGCCGAGACCACGGTGCCGCAGCCGCTGGCAGCAAAGAGCATCCTGACGGCGTTTTCAAAACTTGAAAAGATACCCCTTGACACAAAGGCCCTTGACCGGCAGTACGACTCGATACTTGAAGAGATACAGAAAAAGAAAGAGCCATCCAAGTATGGCCCGGGCATAGGCTAGTGAATGGGGGCTCCCGGCGGGGCGTCCTCTGTTATTGTCAGAAAGACGGGCCTTCCTTCTGGACCGTCTGCTGCCAAAAGCATGCCGTTTGAAGTCATGCTGCCTATGGTTCGCGGCTTGAGGTTTGTGCACATAACTACAGTCCTTCCAACAAACTCTTCGGGCTTGATCCACAGGGCTGCACCAACCGCGACTTCACGTTTTTCACTCCCAATGTCGACGACGGCCTTGAACACCTTTTTCATGCCCGGTATGCTTTCGGCGCTTAGCACCTTGCCAATTTTCAGCTGGACTTTGGAAAACTCTTCAAACGTGATAAACTCAGGACCGGATTCGTTCATACTGCTCTCAAACTGCCGGGGGTATTAATTTGATTGTCCGTGGATCCTCTTGGCGATCTCTGCAAAAAACATCCTGTCTGGGATAAAGGGCCGTAGTCTGGCACCCAACCTTTCCCTTCCGGAGCCGATGATGTACCGGGGCTTTGGATCGGAAGAAGCGATTGCCTCGAAGATGTAGTCGGCAACGACAGAAGCCGGCAGCCCCTTGGGGACATCATGAAGGTATCTTCTGTACGCGTCTGCAAACCTAGAATCCTTGATCATCGAGACTTTGGATTCTGTCAGGGAATGTATGCTGGTGTCAACCACTCCGGGGTTGATGTTGACCACTTTGATGTTTGTGTTCCAAAGCTCCATCCTCAGTGCGTCAGAGATGGCCTCAAGGGCATGCTTGGATGCACAGTACGCTCCCACCAGTGGAAGGGAGATGAGGCCAGCAATCGAGCTGACGTTTACTATCCTGCCCTGGTTCTGTTTAAGCATGTAGGGCAAGACCTTCTTGGTAAGCCCCACAAGGCCAAAAAAGTTGGTCTCAAACTGGATCCTGATGCTTTCCATGGATATGTCTTCAACGGCCCCCGGCTCGACGTAGCCTGCGTTGTTGACCAGGCCGTATATGCGGTCTGAAGAAGCAAGTATCGACTCTAAAACAGCATCAAACCTTTCAGGCTTTGTAATGTCAAATTCAACGGGTGTATAATTTTCTGCATTTATGGATTTCAGTGCATCGTAATTGCGGGCAAGGCCAAAAACCCTGTAGCCTGAGCCTGCCAGCCTGATAACCGCGGCCTTCCCTATACCGCTTGATGCACCTGTAACAATGACGGTTTTCAATTGGAAAATTCAGGAGTAAAGTACTATATGATTACTCGGATTTTGTACAAATGAAAACTATGACGGCTTTTCGCATGATAATCTGGCCGTCAAGGCTATCCTAACTTTTTTAAATTCTGAAATGTTAATACAAATGCATAATACCCTAAGCAGGCAAGGCCCTGTCCTTGGCATGGAAGATACAGCTCCTTTGGGGCAGGGCCCTTTTCCATAACTCTTTTAATTCATAATCACCTAGTATTTCTACGTCAAAACCAGAATACCGGAGGTACCGACATCCAGTACTGAAGGACAAGGAAGTAGACGGGTTGATGCGTTACTTTAATCTCAACAGTTACCTTGAACTACTGTTCTTTTTGAAGATAATACACCATGAGGGCTGACAGGTTGGTTTTCGTCAGGCAGTAACAAAGTTACTACATGTTTAATAACTATAATGCTGTTCTATAATTATAAGCCAACCATATCCCAAAACCGGTCCTGTTCTCTGGTCTCTCCACCATTGCCAAGAACAGGACCTTTCGCAATTCAAGCCTGAGTCACGATTGAAGCACTGGTCAGCACGTCGTTGGAATATTTTTTCCAAGTGCTGATAGCTCGCTTTTACACGATGATTATTTGATTATCACGTCGAACTTTTTCATGGCCTGCGGCAGGTCATCTACAAGGTCCTCGGCAGTCATGTGCAGGCCCACGCGCTTGAATGTCAGGTTCCCTGCCAGGCCGTTAAAGTATACTGCCAGCAGCGACGCCTCAAATGGCTCCATTTTGGGCAAAAGTCCTGCAGTGAGGCCCGACAGCACGTCACCGGTGCCGCCAACTGTCATCGCACAGTTGTGGGTCTTGTTTATTCCGACCTGCTTTCCATCTGAAACGACGTCGGTGGGCCCCTTCAGGAGGATGGTTATTCCGTATTCTCTGGCCATGGCCTGCACGTTTGATATCCTGTCTTTTTCCGTCGTTCCCGGGTCCTGGCCGAAAAGGCGGCGGTACTCTCCGGCATGTGGCGTTACCACGGTGTTTGTGTTTTTTATCTCGCCAAGCACTTCCGGTATCAGGGCCGACGCATCCAGCAAAATTTTGGTTTTCAAATCCTTCAGTTTTCTGATAAGTGCGATCATCGCCTCCGGGTTTGCAAGGCTCATGCCCATTCCGATGGCAGCGGCGTCCGGTTTTTTAGGAAGCATGGCGGCAAGCCTGTTGGCCGCGCCGACGGTGAACCTGTCGTCAGGAAGCGGGAGGGCTATGATGGCCGGCGAAAAAGAACGCACCTCGACAATTATGGAGCGGGGCACCGCCGTGTAGACAAGGTCGGTTCCGGATCTGAGGGCCGCCATGGATGCAAGCAGCGGCGCGCCGTGGTAGAACCTGCTACCTCCAGCCACCAGGATCGTGCCGTTGTCGCCCTTCTTTGAAGTCGATCTGCGGGGCGGAGTCAATTTCCTGGCTAGCGGCAGGTTGATGGTTAGAACGTGCACGGCAGTAGGACAGTAAAAGCCAAAATATAAAGAGCTTCAGCCCGGCTCGGCATGTATGGTAACAATGGAACCCGGATACTTGGCACGGATCTGCTTTTCAATCTCCGTGACCAGTTCGTGAACCTGCTCTATGGTCTTGGGGCGATCCGATGAAAATACACAGTCTATGTCTATCTTTAGCATGTCGTCGTCGGTTCTAAAAGTGGCAATCCTGCCCACGCGCTGGATCTCGTTCTGCCCAAGCACTATGCTTTTTATGGAATTCTGGATCTCTACATCCGATACCGGCTCGATTCCAGCAACATGCGGCATCAACGGCTCAAGATGCACTGTGATGTTGTCCACGTCTTTTATCTGGGTCTTGATAGAGTCCTCGACGGCGTTGGCAATCAGATGCGCCTCGCTGAGGGTTGCAGACCTGTTGACCTGGATGTGAAGGGAGATCTCTAGCTTGCCGTTGTTCTCGATCCTTGATACTATGATGTTGTGCACGCCCTTTACGCCACTGACCCGTGCGGCTGCCCTTTCTATTATGGACTCAAGGGGGATGTCCGGGCTGTAGGAGGGCTCGAAGTGGACCGTTATGTTGTGCAGCATCTCCGAGCCGTCAGTGCCGGCCGAAGAAAGGCTTGCGGCTATGTTTTGCTCCACCTGCGCGCTGATCTCATGCGCTTTCTCAAAACTGATGTCTGCCTTCATGCCTATGGTGACCTCGACAAAGGTCTCCCGTCCTACCTTGCGCATCTTGACGTCCCTGCAGTCAAGGACGCCTTCTGTGCCGGCAGCGGCATGCCGCACCCTTGCAACAAGGCTTGGGGAGATCCTGTCTGTCAGGTCGACGGCGTTCTGGTAGGCAAACCTGCTGCTCAAGTAGGCCAAAAGCACACCCAGTATGACTGCCGCCACAGAATCGCCAAGGTGGATTCCGACCGTGACAAGCCAGAGGCCTGCCAGCGCTACTGTCGTCGAGGCAAAATCCGCAACGGCGTGGTACAGATCTGCCTTTAAAGTCGAACTTCCTGAACCGATTTTTTTGTAAGCCCTCCTCAGGATGGATATCCTAAAGACATCGACAGCCAGGGTGTAAATGACGGCAGCAAATCCGACGGTGCCTGGATTTACAAGCAGTGGAGTCGATGACGCTATGCGCAGAGAAGCCTCGTAAATGAAGAAAACGGCAACAAAAAACAACGCAACGCCGCCGATAAAACCGCCCACGGTCTCTATCTTTCCATGGCCGTAGGTGTGATCAACGTCCCTTGGCTTTGAGGCAAGGTTGGACGCGATTATCAGAACCGCAGTGACCACTGCATCAAGCAGGGCATGGTTGCTGTCGGTAAGCAGCGCCAGGCTGTTGGTAGCGATGCCAGAAACAAATTCAAAAACAAAGACCGACGCTATGGCCAGTAGAGATAGGTACAGCGTATTCTTACGGAGCCTGATGCTGGCTGCAGCTGACCCTGCCACGACTTTAAAACTCGATATGCAGATTTCTATATAGGTCTTGCCGCTGAAAAAGGGTGGATTGGAACCTAGTTCATCAGCAGATCCTGACGACTCTTTAGGTTCTTGTATCTGTTCCTGACAGTCACTTCGGTTACGCCTGCTGCTTCTGCAATGTCTGTCTGAGTCTTGTTCTCTCCGGTTTCAAGGCAGGCCAGGTAAAGCACTGATGCTGCAAGTCCCATGGGGTCCTTGCCTGCCGACATGCCATTCTTTATTACTTCCTGCATTATGTTTACGGCAAGTCTCTTGGTCTTTTCGCTCAGGTTGGCCTTGCTTGCCACTCTGGCAATGCATTTCATCGGATCTATCTGCGGTATCTTGAGGTCCAGCTCAATCACCACCAGCCTGTACATTCTTGCCAAGTCCTTGCGTTTGACGTTGCTGATTTCAGCAATGTCCTTGAGCGTTCTTGACGCACCTGTTTCTCTGCATGCAATGTACACGGCCGCACCTAGGGTGGCAGAGATTGTCCTTCCCCTTACCAGGCCGCGTTCCTGGGCCTTTCTGTAAATGTATGCGGTCTTTTCTACGGCTGCTTCGGAAAGCACGAGCTTGTCCTTTAGCCTGTCCAGCTCGCTGAATGCTTGCCTCAGGTTCCTGTCCGTCGGCGTATGAGCCTGAGTTCTAAAATCCCATGTCCTCAGTCTGTCCATGGTCGTCCTCATGGTGCCTTCAATCAGCCGACCGCTGGCGTCCTTGTCTGTCTTGCCGATTATCGTTGACAGGCCCATGTCGTGGCGTGCAAGGGAGCTTGGAATTCCGGTCCTTGCCCTGTCGTCCACTTCCTGGAACGTAAACGCGCGCCATTCTGGCCGCGTCTCCTGGATCTTGTCTGAAATCACCAGGCCGCAGTTCTGGCAAATAATCTCCCCAGACTCCGGGTCTGTGACCGTCAGATCATGCCTACACGAGGTAATTAACGACGTCTTCATACTTTCTAAAATTCAATGTTATTATCGTGTTCCAACCTAATAAAGAATATGATAATCAACTATATAGAACAAATCGACTACAGGTGATTCAAATAGTATCGAATTTAGGCAGTTTTCCAAATAATTATAATAAATTGATTTTTCTATTAATAATTGCTATTGTACAAAATTGCATGTAAAACCTGTTTTTACCGCCTAACGCTTACTGTAAGCTGTATAGCGAAACCGGGATTCGGCTATTGACGTGGGAGTCTTCAACGGCCCGCAAAAACTCCGAAACTTTGGAAGGCCTTGATTTTATCTTGCCCACGACGTTGACCGGCGAATAGGGTAGTATTCTGTCATTACTTATGGGTGTCTTGCCATAAAAAAAGCAGAGCGCGCTGCCTTCCGGCCAAAAGGCCACATCAAACAGATCAACTTCAGAGACTGCATTTTCCTCATCCATCTTTATTTCCGTCGGTTCAGAGTAAAGTTCGTCACCCCATCTGTTTATGATGATCTTGAGTGGCAGGTTTTTGATTATTGCATCAACGGTACGCGGAGACCGTGAGTCGTCCAGCTCTATGGTGACTTTTAAGTTGGAGAATTCCAGAACAACGGACCGCTTCAATCCTTGAGTCCTCCGTTCTGAAACGGCATGGGGATGTCAGGCAAGTTTATCTCTATGGCCTTGCTGCCGTTTATGGCAAAAGTCCTTCCTTCATAGGTGCACTTGATCACAGGAAGCGGGTTCATGCCTTCCAGCATGTCGGCGTTTTTGTAATATTCAACCAGCCGGCGCTGCTCATAAACAGTCTTGTTCTTGCGCCTGAACCTCTTTTTGCTCATGAACTTGAATGCAAAAACAACGTGGCGGTTGGGGTAAACGCCAAACATGTTCCGTACGACGAGGCATCGCTCTATCTGGTCCTGCGGGACGTACAGGATGTCTCCTGTGCCTGACTTGGCTTCTATGGTAAAAAGTATGCCCTTCTCATTGTTGACGGCCACGATGTCCGGCAATCCGGTGCTTGAACCGCCAAGTCTCCTTGCATACCACTTGCTATCGTTGAACCGCTGGACCAGGGTATACTCGTAATTGTAGCCTCTGCTGCGACGGATGTTGCCCAACTATCAGGCATTTATCCGTCCAAGCTATAAAGTTTGTCGGAAGTCTTTTATTGAAACCCAGAGACCGGAATGCCATGCCAGCAGTTGATATACAGAGTTCCCTTGCGGAGATAGACACGGGCCTCAAGGACATACAGGAAAGGCGGGAAAAACTGATCAAGCGGGGCCGTGACGCGGTGATACTGTGCAGCAAATCCATCATATCTCTGCATCAGGGCAGCATGGATGAGGCGGCAGGCAACATGGACCAGGCACGCGTCATTATTGAAGAGCTGCGGTCCTTTGCAAAAGAAGATCTCTACAAGTACGTGGCAGTGGCAGAGCAGGAGCTGGTTGAGGCCTACGCACTCAAGGCAGTGATTAATGGCCTGCCCATACCTGCCATGTCTGAATTGAACGTTTCCGGGCCGTCCTACCTTACCGGACTGCTTGACTGCATCGGTGAAATAAAGCGCCTTGTTTATGACAGGATGCGCTCTGGCAACGAGAAGGACGCTGAAGCGCTGTTTGCCCTCATGCAGGAGGTCTACGGCGCGCTGTACCCCTTTGCCGTCTACGACAACATAGTCAGCGGCCTTAGAAAGAAGCTGGATGTGGCCAGAATCATGATAGAGGATATCCGGGCCGTTGTCACCGAGGAGAAGCGGCGCAGAGCCATGATCGACGCATTCGACGAATTTGAGAGGAAGTTTGCAAAATCCTGAAAGGCACGTCAAGTTTTAAATTCCGGTCACGGGCTAGAGAGCACGATCCTCTGGATGCTTACGTTTGATGTAATGATGAACAACATCGCCGGCTCGGAATGGATCATCATCGTGCTCCTTGCCCTGATCCTGATATTTGGGACCAAAAAGCTTCCGCAGTTTTCAAGAACAATTGGCCGGGCTGTTGGCGAATACGAAAAGGCAAGGCAGACCTTTAAAAACGAGATGCAGGAAGCTTCAGAACGGGCAAAAAGAGAAGCAGGGATCAGCAAGACGGTGCATGTCACGGCTCCCGTTGCAACGGAAAGGGAAAAGCTGGAGGTAATAGCTACCTCGCTTGGAATAGATCACCTTGGCAAGACAGACGAGGAATTGCGTTCCATGATCTCGCAAAGGATGAACACCTGAAATTTTCTAACACTTAAATACGCTATTCCTGTAGCAAAAGGCCATGTCCGAGTCGCAAAACGCAGCCATCAATCCGTTTGAGACAGCACTCAAACAGCTTGATGAAGCAGCTAAATTAATAAATCTTGACAAAGGATTACACGAGGTTCTAGCACACCCAAAGAGGGTACTCACCGTTTCATTGCCTGTCAAAATGGATAATGGCGAGATCAAGGTCTTTACTGGGTATAGATCCCAGCACAACGATGCCCGGGGCCCGTACAAGGGCGGCATCCGTTACCATCCACAGGTTACCATTGACGAGGTCAAGGCCCTGTCCATGTGGATGACCTGGAAGTGTGCTATTGCTGATATTCCCTACGGTGGCGGCAAGGGCGGCATCATCTGCAATCCTAAAGAAATGTCTGTCGGAGAACTGGAAAGACTGACAAGAAGGTACGCTTACGCCATCGCCGACATCATTGGTCCAAGGACCGATATTCCGGCCCCTGACGTTTACACTGGCGGCAGGGAGATGGCCTGGATAATGGATACCTATTCTGCATTGAAGGGTAACTACGTCCAGCCCGAAATCATTACCGGCAAGCCTTTGGCAGTAGGCGGCTCACTGGGAAGAAACGAGGCTACCGGAAGAGGTCTTTCCTTTACCGTCAGAGAGGCTGCAAAGAAGCTAAAGGTCAACATGAAGAACACGACGGTCGCAGTTCAGGGATTTGGAAACGCCGGCCAGTTTGCCTCGCAACTGGTCGAAGAGTTGGGGGCAACTGTTATCGCGGCTTCTGACTCGCAGGGCGGCGTCTACAACAAGAACGGAATCAACGTCGCATCGTTGAGGAAGCACAAGGAAAAGACACGGGCCGTTGGAGGATTCTCCGGCACCAAGTCTATAACCAACGAAGAGCTGCTGGAACTTGACTGCACTATCCTGATTCCGGCTGCTCTTGAGAACCAGATCACTGCCAAGAACGCCGGCAACATCAAGGCCAAGATCGTCGCAGAAGCGGCCAACGGTCCGACGACACCTGAAGCAGACGATGTGCTTTACAAGAACAAGATACTGGTGATCCCGGATGTCCTAGCCAACGGTGGCGGAGTAACCGTTTCGTACTTTGAATGGCTGCAGAACCTGAGAAGGGACTACTGGACAGAAGACGAGGTCAACCAGCGGCTTGACAAGAACGTTACCAAGGCCTTCCTGGACGTCTACGAGACACACGAGAAATACGGTGTGAACATGCGCAAGGCCAGCACTGTTCTGGCTGTCAACCGTGTGGTAGAGGCCATAAAGATAAGGGGCTTGTGGCCTTAAAAAACTCCTCTTTTTTGTTTTTTAAAAAGTAAAAAAGTTTTGTTGGCTTACTCTGTGCTGAACGAGTGTCCGCAAGAGCAGCTCTTTGTCACGTTGGGGTTGTTGATCTTAAAGCCGGAACCCATCAGGCTCTCAATGTAGTCGATGTTGGCGCCCTTTAGGTACCTCTGGCTGTAACTGTCGATCAACAGCTTGACACCGTTCTGCTCAAGAATGCTGTCATCCTCGTCGGGCTTTTCCTCAAATCCCATGCCGTATGACAGGCCGGAGCAGCCACCGCCTGTGACGTATACTCGAAGATACAGGCCGGTATTACCTTCCTGCTTCATGAATTCGGCAACCTTCTCAGCTGCCTTTGGGGTTATTGTTACCGATTGTGCTTGTTGAGCGCTTTCCATTCTGATTGAAATTGACTTTTTAAATATAATAAGTTTTTCCCACGTCAACAACTGAAAAAAGTGAAAAAGTATTGTAAAATATTGGGGCCGGATTTAAGGCTGGGCTTCCTTCTTTTCTTCGGCCGGCTTTTCCTCTTTCTTTTCTGGCTGCGGAGCAGCATAGTTCTCTACGAACTTGAGGTTCTTGACGGCCGGCACGAACTTGAAGATGTCGTTGGCTACAGCTCTTTTGATTATCTGGAGGCCTTCTGCCAAGTATGCTTCTTCTGGAAGCGTGATCTCTAGGTCCGAGCCTGAAAGGTTGAACTTGAGCTTGTTGTCCTCGATGCCCATCCTCCTCTTGATAAGGGCGGTTACCTTCTCGTTGTCGGTCTCTAGTTTCTTGACCACGTTTACATCGTAAAGCAGCACCCTGCCGGCCAGCCTGTGGTTGAAGTCGATTTGGACCCTTCCTGAGCCGACGTACCGGACAACGCCTGTCCTGTCTTCCAACTCGACAATGTCTCCAACGCTTACCTCGTCGGCCTTTTCTCCCAGCTTGCGCTGCGGGATCATCCTTACCTTGTTGGGGTCTCTTTCGCCAAACCCCTTGTCTGGAGTGACCTCGACGTTGAGTTTGTCGCCCACGTTGGCGTTGGCCAGGGCCTCGTCAAGGCCCTTTAGGACCCAAGCCTCGCCGACGGAAACAAGCCTCGGTTCGTATTTGCGGGTTGAATCGTAATGATCGGTCTTTTTCGCGTCTTCTTCGCGCGTGGTTTCAAAGACCTCGTTAGTGTCTTTAACTCTAGCAGTATAATCTACCAGTATGAGAGAACCCTTTTCCAAAGTCATGAAAACCGACACGGTTTTTACCTTATATTAAGCTTAACAGGATTGAAAAAAGTAGTAAAAAAGGCACCCTAGTTGAGTGCTTTGAGTCTGTCCAGCGCCACGGACGTGGCTTCTGGGTTGGCCTTTATACCGGTCATGTTCATGGCAGCCGCTATCGATGACAGCGTCCTCATGACATGGTACCTGCTGACCTCGCCCATGCTGCCTACCCTGAAGACCTTACCCTTCAGATCGCCAAAGCCGCCGGCCACCAGGACCTTGAATTCTGAAGACAGCAGCCCGCGGAACTTTTTGTCGTCCATTCCCGGCAAATAGTTTACAGCGATGACCACGTTGCTTCTGGCATCGGGGTTGGCAAAGGGAGTCAGTCCCATGGCGTTGAGGCCGGCATAGAACGCGTCGGCGCAGACCCTGTGGCGTCTTATTCTGGCGTCCATGCCTTCTTCCAGTATGATGTTAAGCGCCTCCCTGAAGGCGTAGTAAAGTGGTAAGGCCGGCGTGAACGGCGTCTCGTTGTGTTCCTCGTAGTACTTGAAGTAGCGCTTGAGGTTGAGGTACTGGGTCGGCGGCGGGTTTTCCTGCATGTACTTTTTGGCCCGCGGGCCGATGGATATGGGCGAGACTCCCGGCGGCGCGGCAAGAGCCTTCTGCGATGCAGTTACGCAGATGTCTATGTTCCACTTGTCTACTGGAAGCTCGTCTCCGCCAAGCACAGAGACTGCATCAGCGATAAAGAATGCCCCCTTGTTGCTGGCCAGCTGGCCAAGTTTATCCATGTATCTGATGGTCGTGCCAGTCGAGGTTTCGTTGTAAACGGCATACAGGGCCTTGATGTCTTTGTGCTGGTCAAAGGCCTTCTCATACTCCTCAAAGGGCGGATTCTGTCCAAACGGAGCCTTGATCCTTATTGCCTGGCCGCCCCAGCTGTCGATGAGGTCTGCAAGCCTGGTGCTGAACTCTCCGTTGACCGGGATCAAAGCCTTGTCTCCCTTCTTGATCAGGTTGACTACCGAGGCTTCAACTGCGCCGGTACCTGACGTGGTCAGCAGAACAATGTCGCTGGCTGTCTGGAAGACCTTCTGCGTCTTTTCGTAAATCTCTTTGTACAATACACGAAAATCCTCACTCCTGTGGTTTATTACAGGCGCAAGCATCGCGTTCATTACCCTGTTGGGCACGTTGGTTGGACCCGGAAGCATAACGAGGTATTCCATAATCGGGGAAACGAGTCCCTGATCCGATATTTAAATCAACAAGAAAAATGGTGGCAACGTTTTATAGAACTGAAATGTCGTATCCCAGTCATGAAAGAGCGGCGGTCCAGAATTCTTCGTCACGCAGCCGACCTAGGCTGCAATGTAGTGGCAGCCTTTGAGCCAGAAAACGTGTTCTACCTCACCGGCTTTTGGGGGGAGGCCATCGCCGTCTGCACCGAGGGCGGCACAAAACTGATCGCACCAAAACTGGAATATTCAAGGGCCAAACAGTCATCCGTTGATTGCGAGGTAATCCCCACTGAAAGGGGGAGCGAGCTCATATCGTCTTTTGCCGCGCAGACAAAGGCAAGCAGGGTCTGCACTGACTGCAGCGACTATTCCGCCGTCGAGCAGATAAGAAAGCAGAACGGCAACATAGTGACGGACACCGAACCGTTCTTTCAGACGCGCAGGATAAAAGACGAAGGCGAGATCCGCGTCATAACCCACGCCTCGCACATACTTGACAGGCTTTACGAGATATGCACCGAGGAGATCAAGCCCGGCGTCTCTGAGCGGGAGCTGCAGGCCAAGCTGATATACGAGGCCATGAAGATAGGAGCCAACCCGCCGTCGTACAAGTCGACCCTTAACCCGCTTATAATAGCCGGCGGACCAAACGGAGCGCTTCCTCACGCCGAGGTCACCGACAGAAAGTTTCGAAAGAAGGACATGATAGTCGTCGACCTGACCCTTAGGCACGCCGGCTACATAGCCGATGCCACGAGAACCTTTGCTCTGGGGACACCAAGCCAAGAGGCAATGCATGTCTATGAAATAGTCAAAGAATCGCAGAAGGCCGGCCTTCAAGCTGCCAGACCTGGGGCTACCTGCGGAGATGTCGACGCAGCCTGCAGAGACCTGATAGATGAGCAAGGCTTTGGCAAATACTTTATCCACTCCACCGGCCATGGAATCGGGCTTGACGTCCATGAGCCTCCATGGCTTCGCACAAAAAACAGCGAGGTGTTGCAGACGGGTATGGCAGTCACCGTTGAGCCTGGCATATACCTGGAAAACAAGTTTGGCGTGAGAATCGAGGACAGCATCATCATAACAGGCGGCAGGCCGAAGATCTTGAACAGGTTTACAAAAGACCTCGTCGTGCTCTGAATACATAAGAACTGGCTAGACCAATAATTACCAGATGAAAAGGGCGGCAGCCATTGCAATAACAATAGCTGCACTTGCGGGTTTCTCGCCTGCATTTGGACAGACCTTCCAGGAAGAACTTTACTTTTACCCGGAGGTTCCAACGCAGGCCAGCAACGTTGTTGCGCACATTTTACTGACTGCTCCCACACCGTGCCATGAAGTAACGCTGCAAGACTTCAAACTGTCAGACAGCGAAATTTCACTAAATGTTGAAGTAAATCCGCCTCCACCAGAAACTGTATGCATCCAAGTGCTCAAGCAACATTCGCTGACGCAGGAAATTGGCCAGCTTGATGCCGGTGCATACACCGCGCGGCTGTACGTTAACGGCCAAGAAAAAACCTCCACCAAGCTGTATGTGACAGAGTACGACGTGGCAGTGCTGGCAACCGGCAAGTTTACCGATGAGCAGGGCGGCTTGAACCTGGTTGGCGAAGTACAAAACACCGCGAATAAGTCTATCCGCCTGACAAGAATCGATGTCTCGTTTTTCGAAGGAGATCAGCTGCTAAGAGAAGAGCAGGCGTACACCACGATGACCATCATAACCCCCAACATGACCTCGGGATTTAGCATGCCGCTGAATCCGGACCTGCAGGACAAGGAATACTCGGTTCGGGTTACGTCCTATGAAGTTGCAGAGGAACCAGAAAGGGCGCTGCGGCTTGTAGTCGAGCCGGCAACCAAGGATGGTTACGGCATGGTATCCGGCCAAGTCCATAACGGAGCAGATAGGGACGCAAAGCAAGTCAAGATAGTCTGTGCCATTTACAAAGAAGGGCGTGTTATAGACTCGATTTTTGGGTACACAAATCCGCCGGATATACCCGCCGGCCAGAGCGCGGGTTTTGAAGTATTGACGCATTACAAGACTTCAGAATTCTTGCCAAGCTGCAATGCAGAGGCGCAGGGGCTGGCTGCTTCAGAAGTGCAGGTCGTGCCGGAGTTTCCCGTCACTATCCTGTCGCTGGCAGCATCACTTGGCATCGCTGTCTATCTGTTTAGAAAAAGACTTTGACATTTACAGTACGCCGCCCCTCTCTGCTCCATGCGGCAGCCTGGGTTTTCCAAAGGACTCGGCAACCCGCCTGTACCAGTCAAGTTCCTGGGTGGACATGGGCTTTACCTTCTTCATAGCCTCCTCTATGTGCCTCATGTGCACGTACAGTTCACTTGCATGTTTTTCAGCTTCCTCTGGAACGGGGTATTTTGCAATGTGTTCTTTGATGGCAAGCATCACGGCCGCAGATATGAAGGAGGAGATGTCTGCTCCTGTATGCCCTTCTGTCTTGTCCACGATTGCCTCGATATCGACGTCGTCGGCAAGCGGGACTTTCCTTGTGTGAATCTGCAGGATCTGTCTTCTTGAGTCCCTGTCTGGGGGCGGGATGTAAAGAAGCCGGTCAAACCTGCCGGGCCGTATGAGGGCCGGGTCTACAATGTCTGGCCTGTTGGTGGCGGCTATCACAATGACGTCTTCTAAAACTTCCAGTCCGTCGATCTCTGTCAGCAGCTGGCTGATGACCCTCTCAGTTACGTGGGAATCGCCAAAATCTCCGCCTCTGACCGGAGCTATTGCATCAATTTCATCAAAGAAGATGATGCATGGCGACGCCTGCCGAGCTTTTCTAAACACTTCCCTCACGCCCTTTTCTGACTCGCCGACCCATTTGGAGAGCAGTTCTGGACCTTTGATGCTGATGAAATTGGCCTCGCTTTCATTTGCCACTGCCTTGGCCATCAACGTCTTTCCGGTTCCCGGAGGGCCGTACAGAAAGATCCCCTTTGGAGGCTTTGCACTGGTGCGGGCAAACAAACCACGGTATTTCAGCGGCCATTCGACTGCTTCCATCAATTCTTGCTTGACGTCTACCAGCCCGCCGATGTCTTCCCACTTGACGTTTGGGATCTCGACAAATACTTCCCTCATGGCAGACGGTTCCATTTCTTTTAGCACATCGGTAAAGTCAGACATGGTTACCTCTATCTTGTTCAGGATCTTGCTGGGAATGCTCTCTGCACCGAGGTCTATCTCTGGAAGCACGCGACGCAAAGCCCGCATGGCCGCCTCTTTGGCCAAAGCCTGTAGGTCAGAGCCCACAAAGCCGTGGGTAACATCGGCCAGCCTTTCAAGGTCCACGTCCTTGGCCAGCGGCATCCCCCGGGTATGGATCTGCAGAATTTCCAGTCGGCCGTCTCTGTCCGGAACGCCAAGCTCTATCTCTCTATCAAACCTTCCAGTTCTTCTTAGGGCCGGGTCTATCGCGTTGACCCTGTTTGTGGCGCCGATAACCACCACCTTGCCCCGGGAAGAAAGTCCGTCCATCAACGACAACAGCTGCGCTACTATCCTTCTTTCCACCTCCCCTGTGACTTCCTCCCTTTTGGGGGCGATGGAATCTAGCTCGTCAAGAAATATTATGGAAGGAGCATTCTGCTCGGCCTGCTGGAATATCTCCCTCAGGCGCGCTTCCGATTCTCCGTAGAACTTGCTCATTATCTCCGGGCCACTTATGGAGTAAAAGTTGGCGTTGGTCTCATTGGCTATGGCCTTGGCCAGAAGCGTCTTTCCTGTCCCGGGCGCGCCGTGAAGCAGCACCCCTTTCGGGGCTTCCACACCAAGCCTTTTGAATATCTCTGGATGTCTGAGGGGAAGGTCTATCATCTCCCTGACCTTGGCGACCTCTTCACCAAGACCGCCGATATCTTCGTAGGTTACTGCCGGGATGCCAGCTTTTGAGACGGACACCTGTTCGGAGACTGTAATGACGGTGGATGGCGTAACCACCACTGCGCCGGCGGGGGCGGTTGAGACGACTTCAAGATCGATTCTCTGCCCCATTATGACTATGGGAAACATGTCTCCTTTGGTTACCAGCTGACCCTCAAGCACGGTGACCAGGTATTCCTCGGCACCGGATATCATCAGCGGCTCCGTGGGCGCAAGGTTGATCCTTTGGGCTTCTTTGACCTCTACTTTTTTTATCGCTACCCTGTCGTTGATGCCAACTTCTAGCCTGTTTCTTGTGTAGCCGTCTATTCTAATGAGCCCCTTCCCGTAATCCTGGCTGTGGGCCGGCCAGTTCAGGACAGTGGTTTTCAGGTTGCCGGAAGACACTTCTATGGCATCCCCTGTCTCAAGGCCCAGCTCCTCTGCGATTTTGGGGTCTATTCTTGCTATCTTTCTTCCGACATCTTTGGAACTTACTTCTGCAACAATGAGGGTTGCTTTCTCGTCCCCTGTCTGCCCGCGTTTTTCTCTTTTCAACTCATCGAATCTCAACTAAGACATAATAAAAAAACTTTGTACGCAGTGCAATGCAAAGAATTTTCCTAGTTGGACGACATGGCTGACTCAAGTTTATGGCAAGACCATGATTCTGACTTAGCCCCCCGTCCTGGTTGATTTTATGCGTTTTTATTTTACAACATGCAGCAGGTCTTTGGGGCCGCGGGTTATCTTGTCGGAGGGTTTTTCGTTGGGGTATCCTATGGGAAGCATGGCCACGGGCCTGTGCTCCTTTGGCAGGCCCAGTATCTCTGAAACCTTTTTTTCGTCAAAGGCTCCGACCCAGACGGCGGTCAAGCCCAGCGCGTAAACCGTCAATTGGGCATACGCCGCGGCTATGGTGGCATCCTGCACAGAAAACAGATCGGATCTCTTGCCGTACTTGAATGAAGAACGGGAGGCGTTGGCGCAGAATACCAGAAGGAGGGGCGCCTCTGCTATGAACTCCTGGTCATGGGCGGCGGCAACCAGTTCCCTTTTTGTCTTCTCGTTGATTATCTGGTAGACCTCAAATGTTTGCAGGCCGCCGGAGGAAGGAGCCATGTCGCATACCTCAAGGATCCTGTCAAGGGTTTCTCTGTCAACCTTGTTGCTTTTGAATGAACGAATAGACCTTCGCCTGCTTGCCAGCTGCAGAAATGATTCTGACACGGGTTTTTCCATATCTGCATTTTACTTAAACCCCAAGAGTGCATTGCAATGCAAAGCAATCCACCGGGATTAATTAGTGACTGCAGACAATGTTAACTGCATGATGATCTCAGTCTGCCTGCTTGGAAGGGGCGGGCAGGGCATCAAGTCGGCAGCCCACATCTTGGGGACTGCCGCTTTTCTTGGCGGCCACTACGTTCAGGATCAGCCGCTGTACGGCGCCGAAAGGAGGGGAGGTCCTGTGACGGCATTCATAAGGCTTTCAGACGAACCAATACTGGACAGGGGGCCTGTTACTGATCCGCTGCTGATGGTTGTGGCCGATGACTCGCTTCTTGAAGATCAGCTTAAAGACTTCAATGTATCAGAAGACACGGTATTGTTTGTCAATACTTCAAAAAATGTTGATCACATCCGCTCAAGGTATGGCATCTCAAACCAGCTTGTGCTGTCAGATCTTTCTTTGATGGCCGAAGAGGTCCTAGAAAGCCCGGTGGTCAGCGCCGCCGTGGCCGGGGCGACGTCCCGGCTTTTGAATCAGGATTTTGGGGATCTTAAACAAGCTGTAATGCTGGAGCTGAGAAACATCGGACTGGATCAAAAAGAAGCAGAAAAGAACCTTCTCCTTGCAAGGAAGGCATACGATTCTGTCATGCCAGTTAAACTGCCGGAGGCAAAAAAGGAAGCCCGGGAGCCTGCCTTTGTCGAACTGGTGTACCACGGACCTGAAGCATCCACCTGCAGCATCACCTCACCTGGAAATTCGCAGACTCGGCGCGTCGGCGACTGGGCGCGTCTAAAGCCGTTGATAGATTATGACGAATGCACAAAGTGCAGGATCTGCTTCGTCTACTGCCCGGACAGCGCCATAACAATTGGCACTGACGACTATCCGCACGTGAACTATGACGCCTGCAAGGGCTGCGACATATGCTACACCGAGTGCCCGGTCAAGGCTATCTCGCTAGTGAGGAGGGACGAAAAGGCTTGAAACAGCTTCTGACCGGCAACGCATCGGTTGCAACCGCGGTCAGGCTCTGCGGCGTTGATTACATACCGGCGTACCCGATAACGCCTCAGACAGAGATAATCGAGCTTTTGTCACGGTGGATAGGTGATGGCAGTATGGACGCAAGGCTAGTGATGATGGAGTCGGAGCATTCCATGATAACTGCCGCCGGAGCCGCGTCTTTGGCCGGCGCAAGGACGTTTACGGCCACCTCAAGCCAGGGACTTCTCTACGGCTTTGAGATGCTGTACAACCTTGCTGGTTGGCGCGTCCCTGTCGTCATGGCAAACGTCTCAAGAGGCGTCGCCTCGCCCATCACCCTTGAGCCGGATCACAACGACGTGCTATCGGCCCGTGACAGCGGGTTTCTGCAAATCCATGCCGAGACCTGCCAGGAGGCCCTTGATTCGGTGATCATGGCCTATATGATGGCCGAGGATAGCCGGGTAAAGCTGCCAGCAATAGTGAACCTTGACGGCTTTTACCTTTCATACACCCGCGAACCGGTTCAAGTCCCGCAAAAAGAGCAGGTCCTGGAGTTGCTGCCGGAATACCGGCCGACAGCCGGCTACATGAGTGCCCAGAACCCGATGTCGGTGGCCGTCGCCGTGCTGGATGGCAGGGCATATTCTTATTTCAAGTACCAGATGCACCTTGCGTCTTTGAACGCCCTTGACGTGCATGAAAGGGTGTCAGGGGACTTTGAGCGAGTCTTTGGAAGAAAGTACGATGTAGTGGAGGGCTTTATGCTTGAAGATGCCGATTACGTCATAGTCATGACCAACTCCCTTACCACCACTGCTAGGGCCGCGGTAAAGGAGATGCGCAGTCAAGGAAGCAAGGTCGGTCTTGTCAGGATAAGGCTGCTTCGGCCGTTTCCCCGCAAGGAGGTGGCCCAGATGCTTGCCGGCAAAAAAGGCGTCGCAGTCTTGGACCAAAACATATCGATAGGAAGCGGCGGCATACTTTATCCTGAAGTCACAAGCGCGCTGTACCATAGAAGCGACCGGCCGAGCAAGGTCATTTCGTTCATTGGCGGCCTTGGAGGCAAGCACCTTGGTGTGGCGGAGTTCCGGCACATGATCAAGGTTACAGAAGAGTCTGTCAGAGAAGACCGCCAGCCGCTGCAAAGCATACTGCTTTTCACCGATTCCGACTGGGGCAAGGTCAAAGAGATGCTCAAGACGGCCGGAAAGCGGGAGGTGCCAGAACAGTGACCAAGACGATAAGGGATCTGCCGATTGAGGAAAGCCTGACTTCTGGAACCATGCTGTGCGCCGGCTGTGGCGGAGCGCTGCTTGTCAGGATATTTGAAAAAGTGCTTGGACAGAACGTGGTAACGGTCAACGCTGCTGGCTGCATGAGCATGCTGTCTGTCTTTCCCCTGACGCCGTTCAAGTCCTCGTGGTTCTACGTGGCCATGGCATCGGCTCCGGCCGCAGCCCAGGGGATAAGGGACGCCCTGGACATGCTGATAAAGAAGGGCAAGATAAAGCCAGAAAACGACCTGAAAGTAGTCGTGGTGACCGGCGACGGCGCGGCCTCCGACATCGGGCTTCAGGCAACATCCGGAGCGATGCACCGGAAGCTGGACTTTTACTACCTGGTCTACGACAACGAGGGCTACTCAAATACTGGTTTTCAGGCGTCCGGCTCCTCTCCGTACGGATCTTCGACAAAGACCACACATCCTTCTGCAATGACTCCACAGGGTACCATTCTTGACAAAAAGGATCTCTTTGAGATATGGAGGGCGCACAAACCTCCGTACATTGCAACCATTTCGCCGGCGTACATAGCAGACATGATGCGCAAAATAGACAAAGCTTCGCAATTTGCTGGCCCCAAACTCTTTATCGCGCATTCACCTTGCCCTCCTGGATGGGACATCGATTCTGATGCCGTGATAAGGCTTGCCAAGATGGCAGTTGAAACCGGAGTCTGGCCGCTAAAGGAAGCAGTAAACGGCGAGGTTGCGCATTCTTTTGTGCAAAAGAAGCGCCGGCCCGTCGAGGAGTACCTAAAGATGCAGGGTAGGTTTGAGCACCTGTTCAAGCCGACAAGGCAGGAGCAAGTCCTGCAGACCATACAGGGCAAAGTCGACGAGTACTGGGCCAAGGTCGTCAAGTGATAACATTGTAGTGCATTGCAGTGTATTCTGCCTACTTAAATAAAAAAATCTGATATGTGCAGTTGTGTCAATAGAATCCAAGCTAAGCAGTCTGAGGGTGGGAAATTACATGAGCAAGCCGGTCTTCACAGCCAGTCCGGATACCAGTTTTGCAGATGCCATATCTACAATGGCTGCCAAAAACATCGGCAACCTTGTTGTGGTGGAAAATGAAAACCCTGTGGGCATTCTTACAGAGCGGGAGATACTCCAGTACCTGTACATGAGCAAGACGGTTCCAAACAAGCCTATACAGTATGTCCTTACAGCCAAGTTTGCAAGGCTGACGCCGGACACAAGCATACTGGATGCAGCAAAGACCATGATCTCAAAAAAGTCGCGTCTTTTGGTGTTTGACAAAGCAGAAAAGCTGACAGGCATAATCACGGCGTCTGATATGGTGAGGGCTTTTCTTGTAACCGGCAGAAATCCTTCCCTGAAGGGGTTTGTGACTGGCAAGGTTTACTCGCTGCATACAAACAACACCATCCTCAATGCAGTCAAGATCATGTTTAAAAGAAGGATAGGAAGCGTGCTAGTAACAGCAGATGGCGGCCCTTATGGTATC
The DNA here is from genome assembly GCA_029263715.1 of Nitrososphaera sp. GTDB lineage: Archaea > Thermoproteota > Nitrososphaeria > Nitrososphaerales > Nitrososphaeraceae > Nitrososphaera. The sequence continues at coordinate 106,650 of JAJUFP010000001.1, forward strand.
TTTACCGAAAGGGACCTGCTGAACAAAGTCCTGACCAAAAATGTCGATGTTGAAGAGCGGGTAGGGGATTACTGCGTTCATCCAGTCATAACGGGAAAGCTGAGCATGGGTGCAAAGGGTGCAAGCGAACTGATGATGGCTAACAAAATAAAGCGGCTCCCGTTGACGTCAAGGGGCAAGATAGTGGCGATCGTGACGGCAAGGGATCTTGTCGAGGCATTCCAAAAAGGGTTCCGGTGATATGCGGCTGTTCATGATGTGGATTGCTTGAGGAAAATGTGCCCCTTTTCCGTGGTGATCAAAACGCGCCGCTTTTCATCGTAGTGCAGAAGACGCATATCCACGAGTGCAGAAGTGTGCCTCCTTAACTGCGCGTACGATATGGACAATGCATCCGCGACCTGTTTTTTCGTTGCACCTTCCCTTGCCAGCGAAAGTATCTTGATGTAAAGCGCGGTCTCGCCAGAATCGCCCATGGCAGCATCACCCGTGTGCGGCAAGGGCCCGTACAACATCAGTCTTTGTCACGATGCCGGCAAGTTTCTTGTTTCTATTTACCACTGGCAGACCGCTTATCCTGTTTCTTAGCATGATATAGCCTGCATCTGCCAGATCAGAATCTTGGGTGATTGTGATGGGGTCTCTGGTCATCACATCGGTGGCGACAAACACTGCCTTTACGCCTGTAGGTATGTACCATTGCTGCTTCTTTTTTGCAACCATGTCCTCCCTTGTGGTCCAGTAACTTCCAACCGTGCCTGTGCCAAAAATCGCGCTGACCGGAAGCAGGTCGCGCGTTGTAACGATGCCTACTGCCTGGCCTTCCTTTGCAACAATTATCCTGGAAACCTTGTGGTTGTTCATTAGGAGCATGGCCATGTGTATGGGTTCGCCGGGAGCCATGGTGAGAACCTTCTTCGTCATGAATTCCTTGACCAGGTGCTCGCCTGCAAAGTGCCTGACGTAAGCATCCATCAGATCCGTCTTTGTGATCACTCCCTTCACACTGCCGGCTTTGTCAACCACGACCAGGGAGCTTATGCCCTTGTCCAGCATCAGCTTGGCGCAGCGTCTCAGGTCGACATCTTCATCTACTGTCACCGGGTTTTTGCTCATCACTTCGTCTACTGTTATTTCGTCGATGCGTCTGGAAGGCACTTCCCTGTACAGAAAACGTGCAATGTCTTTTTCAGTCAACAGTCCTAATGGCTTATCCTGCTTTGCGACTACCACCCTGCTGATGTTGTACTTGAGCATGATGTTTCTAGCATCAAGAATAGTCTTGCCAGGTTCCACGGTAATGGCCTTCCACATCGCGTGCTTTGCGTCAAGATTCACATACATGCGGCGCAAAAGCTCCCTAGGCTTGCTCAATGAGCGCAAATCTTGACATGGCCGCAAGGGTCGGATCTTTTTTGTTCTCTTCATACATGCGCTTTGCCAAGTCTGTCGCCGTGACCATTCCAAGCAATGTGTTGTCCCTGACTATGGGGAGCCTTCTGATGCGGTATTTTGTCATTATCAAGGCTGCATCGTAGATGTATGCTTCAGGTCCCACGCTTATGAGAGGTTTGGACATTATCTCCGATGCTGTAATTTTTTTGGGGTCTCTGTCAAGGGCCACAACCTTTCTCACGATATCCCTTTCGGTAACGATGCCGATTGGCCGGTTATTTTGGTCGACTACTACCACCGAGCCCTTGCCACTTTCGTTCATCTGCTTGGACACATCGCTGACTGCCGTGGACTCATTTGTGGTCTGCAATGGAGGAGGCGTCATTATCCGTTCGACCATCGTTGTCTTGTCGTCGCCGCCCATCTCAAAATCGCCCTCCTTGTGTGGCTATGTTGTACCTCTGTTCTAACAAAAGCCTGCCTATCGTGATATGCGAGCTTTTAGAACTCATAAGACAGTAAAGACTTACTTTGTATTTAACTATGCGTACACCGCCCATTGCATATGACGCAAAACCTTGCATCGTAGGTATTTTTCATCTTCTGAGGCCGTGGGATCTGCCGTCATCGCAAGCAAACTAACTTGCTGGACTAGTGCGTCTTTCAAGATCCATATCGTGGCATGTATGCAGATTCTTGCACTGCACGCCTATCTTTTTATCAATAGGTGCAGGATACCATAACGCATTGAGCGAAAAAGAATTCTCCAAGATACTCGTGCCGATAGACGGATCTGAGATGTCAATGCAGGCAGCCAGCTTGGCCTTGCGGGTTGCAAAAAGGTACGATGCAGAAGTGATCGTCCTGCACGTGGTGAACATCGACCAGTACCTGCAGTCCATTGGTGTGTACCGGCTGTCCTACCCGGAGCCCATAAAGAAGAAAGTTGAGGAAGCCAAGAATGAAGCAGCAACGTGGTTCAATGAAATACAAAGAAACGCCGAGCAGAACAAGGTCAGGACGAGGTTTGAAGTCATTGACACGCCGCTGTCTGTGGTGGGGGCGATAGTGAACTTTGCAGAGCAGCAAAAGGCAGACCTTATCATCATTGGCACCCGGGGCCGGTCTGGGTTTACAAAACTGCTTCTTGGAAGCGTCGCCTCCGGCGTGGTCACCTATGCGCCTTGTCCTGTGCTGGTTGCCAAGTGACTTTAAATGAAGCAGGTCGTGCTTTCAAAGCAACAGCTTTCTATCCTCATAGACGAATGCATCGTCGATGTACAGAACAACAGGGGCATGAAGATACAGTCCCTTGGCAACCTGTTTCGGTCCGTGGGCATGATAAATAAGGACAATTCCTTGATTGCTCTGTCCTCTCCGCTGACCTCTGCTGGAATGGTGGTATCATGGTTTGGCACCTCCGGCGTTATGTCGATGCTCACGCCGGACGTCAGGCAAAAGTACGAGCGTCTGCTGGACCAGTCTAGCAAAGAGCTTGTAGACCTGCTCAAATCACTTAAAAACGAGTTGTGCGTGCGCAGAAAGGAGCGGGCCGCGGAGATAATAAACATCATAGCAAGGCTTGATGCCCTTTGGATAAGATTGGATGAGGAGATAAACCTTCTAAAAGTCTCCCAGCCAGAACTTGAGACTTAGCTGTTGCCCTGTGAATACGTCTGCAACGTACGCAATTTCCAGTGGATAAGAGTGTGTTGCATTACACTGTAATGCAGGGCAGTCCAGCAGCATATAACGAAACACGAACACGTCTTTATCGTGTCAGCTGAGCGAAACATAAAAGACGTGCCTGTCCGCGAGATAATGAGCAGCAATCTTGTTGTAATAGATTGTGATAACAGTGTTTTTGAGATAGCAAAGACCATGGCAGACAAGCAGGTCAGCTCCGTAATTCTGGTGGACAGTGGCAAGCCGGTCGGCATCCTGACTGAGCGCGACCTTGCGCGCCTTGTCTGCGCCAAAGACCTTGTTGCAAGCAAGACTCCCGGTACGGCGATAATGTCTGCACCGGTGATAACGGTGAACGAGGACACCACCCTTGAAGTGGCCGCTGTAGAGATGGTCAAAAACAGGGTAAGGCACCTTGCAGTGGAAGACGAACAACACAAGGTGATCGGGTTTATCACCGTCACCGACATTGCCATGTTTGTTGGAAGAGAGATCCTTGGTAAGGAACTGACCGTTCTTGAAGCTATCTATAAGTTTGAAGAGCCGCGTGAAGAAATCCAATCCTGAAAAGCCGGCCAAATCGAAGTCGATAATCAAGTATGTGCTTTGCCAAACCTGACATTACAAAGCTACAAGAACCTGTCTGAAATTATGCGAACCTAAAGTTGAACAGCGGCTCTTTTAACTGGCCTATGATTGGAATCTGGTAACCGCATTTGCTGCAGCGATTGTTCTTGTCAAGCTCCCATTTGGTGATAAATGCGCCAAACCTTCCAACAACCATGCTGTTACATCCCGGGCAGTAGGTATGGGACCATTTGTGTCCAGGTACGTTTCCAACGTAGACGTACCGCAATCCTGCACTTTTTGCAACCTCGTAATGCTTTTCTAGCATCTCTATAGATGTCGGGGCATAATCCATCATCTTGTAATCCGGATAAAATCTCAGGAATTGAATGGGCATGTCCGGACCAAGCTCGTCGTAAACAAACTTCGCCAACTTCTTTGCTTCTTCAAGGTTATCGCCTACCTCCGGTACGACCAGATCCGTAAGTTCGATGTGGATGTTGGTTTTGTCCCTTATCTCCCTGATGGTGTCAAATATGGGCTGGGGATCGGGTATCCCGATATACCTTCTAACAAACTTTAGTTCCGCATTTCCCTTGAAATCAACGGTTATACAGTCTAGAAATTCTTTCATCATGCCAACGCTTTCAGGAGTGCCGTACCCGTTTGAAACAAAAACATTGAATAGGCCTTTCTTTCTGGCCAGCACACCGCAGTCCCTTGCAAATTCCAAAAAGATGGATGGCTCGTTGTAGGTGTACGCTACTCCTTGACAATTGGTTTTCTGGGCATTTTCTACCACTTCACGGGGATTCATATCCACCCCTTCGACCTTCCGTCTCTGACTTATGTCAAAATTCTGGCAAAACTGGCACATGAAGTTACAACCCGTTGTGGCGATGGAATACACCCAGCTGCCGGGAGCATAATGCATTACAGGCTTTTTGCCGATAGGGTCAACGTTGGCAGCGATGACCTTGCCATAAACAAACAGGAACAATCTACCATCTACGTTTCCTCTTATGCCACAAAAGCCGATCTTTCCCTGCGGTATCTTGCAATACCTTGGGCAGGCAGTGCACTTTACCCTGTCCCCTTCCTTTACATACAATACTGCTTCTTTCCCGGCTGCCTGCGACATTGGTAGATGGATCGTTTATTTATTATAAGTCTTGTATGGTTGCAGTCGGGTGCATTGCATCCATTGCAGAAATGTGATCATGCCGTCCGATAACCTTATTTCATTTAAGGAAAGATGAACTTCGTGGATAGTAGAATCGTTGTTGAACCGCTGAACGTTATGCCTGTTTTTGGCCGGCGGTTTGAGATCGTGGAAAGAAAGGGTATCGGCCATCCAGACACCATGTGCGACTTGTTGATGGATGAAATTTCAACAGAGCTATCCCGGCTCTACCTGAAGGAGTCTGGACGGGTTCTGCATCATAATCTGGACAAAGCCATGCTGGCGGCAGGGCAGAGTGAAAATCGTTTTGGGGGCGGCAAGATCACCCGTCCCATGAAGCTGATACTTGGCGACAGGGCCACTTACAGGGATGGTGATCATACCTTTCCCATCGAAGAGATTGGAGCAAAGACGGCCGTTTCATGGTTTGAAAGGAACCTGAGGTTTGTCAAGAAGGAGCATATCGAGTTTGAGTTTGTAATAGGTACTGCTTCACCGGAGCTCCAGTCTACACTTAAGCCGCATAATGGCGCAGCTATGGCAAACGATACCTCTGCCCTTGTAGGATATGCCCCGCTAACCAAGACCGAAACAGCGGTACTGGAAACCGAGCGGTACGTAAATTCGGGCAAGTTCAAATCCGAATTTCCGGAATCCGGGGAGGACGTAAAGGTAATGGGGTTCAGAGATGGCCACAGCTTGGATATTACTGTAGCCATGGCCTTTGTTGATGCATATGTAAGTTCAGAGGCCAGCTATTTTCAAAGGAAAAAAGAGATGCATCAAGCGATAAAAGAGTTTCATGATGAAAAAGGCTACTTCAAAGACACGAAAATTGTCATCAACAATCTGGATAAATCTGGCATTGGCGCAGATGGCCTTTATCTGACTGTTTTAGGAACCTCTGCTGACAGTTCGGATTCCGGCCAGGTAGGACGAGGAAACCGGGTCAACCAAGTGATCTCGTTGATGAGGCCGTCGGGCTCTGAAGCGGCGGCCGGCAAGAACGCGGTCAGTCATATCGGCAAGATATACAACGTGATGTGCTTTTCCATGGCAGATGAGATCTATCGCAAAGTAAGCGGGATTGACGAAGTGTCTGTATGGATGTACAACACGATAGGAAGTAAAGTGAACGAGCCAAGAGCAGTAATTGTACAGCCGATAGGTGTCAATGAAAATGACCGCGAAAGAATAACAAAAGAGATAGCAATGGTGGTACAAGACAACCTTGCAAACATGGGCCGGTTTTGCGAAAATCTTGTTACAGGCAAATTTATGGTGGCATAGCAACCAAAGACCGGATTGCACGTATCTTTGTGCCAAGATGCATCTATTGCAAACCGTTGGTAGGAGTTTATAATAGCAGCCTGACAATTACAGCCTGCCAAATTTGCTTGCCAAGATAGTCATCGGCGGAATCATCCAGGGAGTTGGCTTCCGGCCTTTTGTTTACCGGCTGGCCACTGCTAACAAACTGGCTGGATTTGTTAGAAACCGCGGAGATGCAGCCGCCGAAATAGTGGTGCAGGGAAAGGAGCAAGACATCGACCAGTTCCTTTCAGAAGTCAAGGAAAAAAAGCCGGTGCTGGCACGTTACGACGGCTTTGTCGTAGAAAAGACAAACAAAGAAGAAAGATTCAACGGCTTTTCCATACTTGCCAGCAATGAAAGCCACGAATTTTCTGGCTCTGTCATTCCACCTGACATTTCTATCTGCGATCGGTGCATCGAAGAATTGCAAATGCCACAGAATCGCCGGAACCGTTACCCCTTTAACACGTGCACCGAATGCGGCCCGCGCTTTACTATAACCGAGGCGCTGCCCTATGACAGGGTAAACACAACAATGAGTGAGTTCGACCTCTGCAGGGATTGCAGCGCCGAATACTGCAACCCGCTGGACAGAAGGTTCCATGCAGAAACCATATCATGCGGGGCTTGCGGACCACAATTATCCATTACCGACAGCAAGGGAACGACCATCGACAGCGCGGATCCTCTTGGCCTTGCCGCAAAGTTGCTGGAGGAAGGCTCGATAATCGCCGTCAAAGGCATTGGCGGCTTTCATGTAGCAGCATCCGCGCTCAACTCTAAGGCCATCGCCAGGCTTCGGGAGAAGAAAAACCGGAAAAACAAGCCCTTTGCGGTCATGGCAAAAAACGTCGAGTCGGCAAGAAAATTTGCAATCGTTGACAGCGTTGAAGAAAAGCTGCTCCTGTCGTCTGCAAGGCCCATCGTGCTTTTAAAAAAACGCGATGATTGCTTTCTTTCACCGCTGATATCCCCCCAGCTTCACAACATTGGGGTAATGCTGCCCTACACTGCCATGCACATCTTGCTCCTTGATAAACTGCCCAGTCCTGCGCTGGTGATGACAAGCGCAAACCCAAGCAGCATGCCGATGGTCAAAGACAACGATGAGGCCTTCAGACAGATGGATTTCGTGGACTATTTTCTTGTACACAACCGGCAGATTGCAGTGCGGTGCGATGATTCAGTCGTGCGGGTTAATTGCGGCAAAGCAAACGTGGTCAGGCGTTCACGGGGCTACGTTCCAACTCCCATCTACCTGAAAAGCCAGTCCTCCTGCATTCTTGCCCTTGGAGCTGAGCTTAACAACACATTCTCTGTCTTGGTGAACAACAAGGCTTTCATGTCGCAGCACATCGGTGACGTTGAAAGCGTTGAGACGTACCAGTTTCTTAAAGACGCTGTCCGGCATATGGCCGGCATGGTCAATGCAAGGCCAGACACAATAGCATGCGACTTGCACCCGACAATGCACACGACAAGGCTGGCCCATGCCATGGCCGGCTCTGATCTCCGCCTTGTCCAGGTACAGCACCACCACGCGCATGCGGCATCTCTGATGGCAGAGCATGGTGTTGATGAGATGATAGGAATTGTTTGTGACGGGGCCGGCTACGGTCTTGATGGAAAAGTCTGGGGCGGAGAGGTACTTTGCTGCAACAAGCAGGGTTTCAAGCGGGCCGGGCATCTGGCCGAGCAGCCGATGGTGGGCGGAGACCTTGCCACCTGCTATCCACTGAGGATGGTTGCCGGCATACTCTACGGCAAAGTCGATGGGTTGGATGAATATCTCCATTCAAAATCAGGTCATTTTCCTGGCGGCAGCAGTGAAGTGCAATTCGTACTGCAAAATTTGAGCAAGTCAGCCATGATGACTACAAGCACTGGCAGAATACTGGACGCTGCTTCCGCCCTCCTTGGGGCTTGCTATGAAAGGACGTACGAAGGTGAGCCGGCCATGAAGCTAGAGTCTTTGGCCGTGGGTGGAAACGATCTCAGAATCAAGCCAAGGATTGACAAAGGCGTGCTGGACACGACCTTTCTTTTGCAGTATGTATACGAAAACAGAGGCAGACATTTGCCAAGAGACCTTGCCTATTCGGTTCACTCTTACATAGCCAGGGGGCTTGCAGAGATTGCATGCAGCCAGTCGCGCAGCACGGGAATCAAAGTCATCGGCTTTTCAGGCGGCGTTGCCTACAACGAGCTTGTTACCCGGTTGCTGAAACAACAAGTCGAGTTGTCTGGTCTGCAGTTCCTGCAGCATGAAAGCGTGCCTGCCGGCGATGCCGGTATTTCATTGGGCCAAGTTTACGTTGCCAGCATGCACGATAACTTTGATGAAGACTTATAGGCATGGATGCAGTTTCATTTTCCAAAAATGTGTTTGGCCTTTCCCGGAAGGGTTGTGGAGGTAAAGGGGGATTTTGCAAAGATCGACTTTGGTGGGGGCACCACCAAGGACCAGATCAATATATCGCACGTTTCGGCAAAGGAGGGGGATTATGTCCTCATCCACGCTGGGTATGCAATACAGGTGCTGGACTTGGAAGAAGCTGAAAACATGTTGAGGTACTGGCAGACCAACGTCAGCTGGAAGTGCGAAAGATGCGAAATAGTCGATGAATGCTCCATGGGTGCGATAGTCAAAGACATCAACTTCAAGAACAAGGCCAGCTTCAAGGTGAAATAACCGTGGTGCTTGAAGGCTTTCGCGATCCGCAGCTGGCCAAGAAGATCAGCGACAAGATCCACGAGTACGCAAAAGAGATAGACGAAGACCTGCTTTTCATGCATGTCTGCGGCTCGCATGAATGGACCATCTCCCACCATGGCGTACGCTCGCTGCTGCCGGAAAACGTGGAGATAAGGTCCGGCCCCGGATGCCCGGTATGCATCACACCGGCAGACGATATCGACACGGCAGTCCAGCTGGCGCAGGAAGGCAAGTCGATCCTTGCCTACGGTGACATGTCCAGATCAAAAGGATCCAAAGGCCTGAGCGTTCTTGACACAAGGCCGTCAGGCGGCGATGTGCGAATAGTTTACAGCATACACGATGCCGTCATCACCGCAAGAAAAGAGCCAGAAAAAGAGTTCGTGTTTTTTGCGGTGGGCTTTGACACCACCGCACCGCCCACCGCGTATGAAATCCTGCAGGGGCTGCCGCCCAACCTGTCTCTGATACTGTCTTATCGGTACATGCCGCCCCTGGTTGGATCCGTGCTAAAATCTTCGGTCTTGGGAATCGACGGCATAATCAACCCGGGCCACTCCTCGACAGTGACCGGCATGAAGCCATACTACCCGGACTTTTTGGAGACAAGAAAGCCCGAGGTCTTTTGCGGCTTTGAGCCCATAGACGTCTTGCTTGGAATACTGATGCTGATGCGGCAACTAAAAGAGGGCAAGCCGAAGCTTGAAAACGAGTACACAAGGTCCGTCACCTGGGAGGGAAACGTTGCGGCCCAGAGCTCCCTTGACAAGGTCTTCGACCTTGCCGAAGGCTATGTCCGGGGTGTGGCGCTTATCCCGCAGTCTGGCTTTGCACTAAAAGAAAAGTACAGAAACCTTGATGCATACGAAAAGTACGGGCTCAAAAAGAAAGGCACCAACGAACAGTTTATCCCCGGCGCAAGGTGCGGTGAGGTAATACTGGGGCTGTGCGAACCGACGGAATGCCCGCTGTACATGAAGGAGTGCACGCCACAGACACCCAAGGGTCCGACGATGATCTCCCTTGAAGGAACCTGCAAGATCTGGGCAGAGCACCGCGTTATAACGTCCATAAAAAGCAGCAAGAAATGATCAAATGAGGAGTTCTCGGCATGGCGTTTTTTATCGGCAACAGCTTTTGCAGACTCTGCCAAACCAGCGAAGATCAACTGGTCGACGAACTTGTGATGTGCTCAAAAGGCCTTTTGGCCAAGGGTCTGTCCTTTCCTGCAAACGCCCTCCAAAGTGCCAGGCTGCCCGGCTCAAGTGCGATCTGGATGCTGTGCGCAAATGTTGAACAGGGACAGGCCTTCAAGATAGACATCGGCGATCCTGTACGTCAGATCTCCGGGTATGACAAAAACGAGATCTCGCTGCACGCCAGGATATACCACCTGAGGCCAGATGTAAACGCGATATGCCACACCAGAAATCCGTATACTGTCTATGCAACCCTTGATGGGCCGCTGGAGAAGGTTCACGGCGAAGCGGCACTGATACTTGGCGATATACCCCTCATCGACAATGATCTTGATTGCGAATCGGTGACAAGGGCAAGCGTTGGCGAGCCCCTGCGGCCGATAAGGACTATCATTTTGAAAAGAAAAGGCGCCTTGGGGCTGGGCGCATGCATCCATGAGGCCCGCGCCTTTGTAGAGATACTTGAGGAATGGGCTATGTTCAAGATGTTTGCCCGGATGCATGGGTCGTCTCTGAACGTTCTGACCCTTGAGCAGCTGAGAAGTCTGGGTGCCCGCTATGCACGGTCTATAAAGTTTGGAGGCCGACAGTCTCCTGTCCGCTGACGGCCGAAAGGAAAATTACACGTGATGTGTCTTTGCAGGCTGCTTGGCATCCATCAAAACGATCCTTGTTTTTGGCAACCCGCTAGTAAAAAAGGACAGGCTTCCCCTGATGCTGATGCCAGAGTTAAGAAAAGCCTTCCCCCAGATTGAGTTCAAGGAATTTGATGCAGTTGAAGACCTGCAAAAGGAAGGCAAAATTCTCTACATCCTAGACTCTGTTGAGGGGATAGATCAGGTCGAGGTGATAACAGACATTGACATGCTGCAAGTCAACAAGATCTATTCGGTCCATGATTTTGACCTTGCTTATTCACTGAAGCTTTTGAAAAAGATGGACATGGTAGATAAAGTCGTGATATTTGGAGTGCCAATGAAGATAAGAAAGGATCAGGCCGTCAGGCAGCTCAAACAAAAGATCGGTTCCATTTTATCCTAAGAAAGTGGCTGGCGCAGCTCAGGCAGGGGTCATATGCCCTTACCACCTTCTCAAGCTCGTGGTGTATGTCGTGCTTGGGCATGTCAAGTATCTGAGGTATAACCAGCGCGATGTCCTTTTCCATCTTTATCTGATTCTGGGCGGTGGGTATCACGAAATTGGCGTACTTTACCTTGCCGTCGCCGTCCAGCTCAAGCATGTGATAAAGGGTGCCCCTTGGAGCCTCGATAACTCCGATGCCCCTGCCTTTCCTTGACCTGACGGCAGGAGGCGATTCTTCTTTGAATTCGTTTTCCTCAAGCATCTGGATTGAATGGTCTATGCAATGGAGTATCTCTATGGCCTGGGCAAGGTTGTTATGGTAAATGTTGTACGAAGGAAACACACTCAGATACTTTGGTATGTCCTTTCTGGTGTTCCTGTGCAAGGAATCCTTGTTCAGGTTCATCCTTGCCAGGGCGCCGACCATGAACTCGTCGCCCTTGAACTTGAAGCCTGTTGCCTGAGAATAGGGGATCACGACGCGGCTGAGATGATCCCAGTAATCCTCCTCCTTTATCACGGTACCATCAGAGCTCCGTATCTCACCTTCAAGAAAGCTATAGTCCTTCGTCACAAGGGCCACAAAGGTCGTCTTTCTGTTGAAGGCAAAGTCGCAGTCATAAAAGATCTTGATCAGGTCAAGAACATGATCCCTGGCGCTTTTCAACTCCTTGATCATAACCTTGCAGTCTTCCTTGGACGGAATGTGGGAAAACGAGCCGATCCGCTCGTACGTGGCGTGGATTGCCCTTCCGGCCACCACCTTGGAGAGGTTGTTGCCGGCGCCCTTGACTGCAAAGGCCTGTTTAACCAGCTGGTCCTTGGACTTGTCAAATTCAAAGACCGAATCGACCTTGAAGATGTCCGGCAGGCAAAAGAAGTACAGGTGCATTGCATGGTCCCTTATCATCATGCCATAGACTGCCAGCTTCCTCAGCAGTTCCGTCTGGGGGGATGGCGTTATTCCAAGACACTTTTCGACGGCCTCTGTGCTGCATGTCAGGTGCGCTATGCTGCACGTGCCGCAAATTCTGGAGACGAACTGGGGCACGCTAACAAAATGCCTGTTTCTGACCGCCTGCGTGTAGAAACGCTTGTTCTCGCTTATCTTGAGCTTGACGTCCTGGACCTTGCCGGCCCTCACCTTTACTTCAAGATCTGCATGACCCTCTGTCTTGCTTATCTGCTCGATGTTGATGTCAAGGCTGTCATGCATGGACTAAGCCAAACTCCTTGAGATACTGGTCCAGCTTCGACAGAAAGAACTTCTCGTCCATGGGGCAGCCAGAAATGAAATCATCCACCTTTACTACATCGGAGAGCTGTGACACCTTTTCTCTGTGCTCAAACCTGTCCAGTATGAACTGGATCTCCTCCTTCGTTGACTGGTCAAAAAAGTTCCGCTGGTTGGCCGGCGCGCCGGTGCAGGCGCAGCTGCCTATTGCGACCAACTTTTTGCAGTTCTGCCTTATCTTCTTGACTGTTTCTTCTTCCTTTTTGTTTGAGATTGCTCCCTCGACAAAGGCAATGTCAAGGTCCGTCATGTCGTTTCTGCCCTTCAGGGTTCTAAAGTATCGGAAATCCAGGAGGTCCCTCCACTCAAAGAATTTCTCGTTCATCAATTCTATGAAAACCATGGTGCTGTCCTCGCAGCAGGTAAAGGAGAACCAGCCGACCCTTAGCTTCCTTGACATCCGATAGGTTTCATCGCCTTCCTGTATTTAAGATTCATGCGAGCAGTCAACAATACAGTTACTCAAAAACATGATATAATCATCAGCCGCTTTTCTGTCTTATGCAAAACTCAGTGACTCTTGCCCATGGTGCCGGTGGAGTCGTGATGCAGCGCCTGATAAAAAACAGCATGCTGAAGCATTTTTCCAACCAAAATTTCGAGGTCCCTTTGGAGGCGCTGGACGATGCCGGAGTCGTCGATGGCATAGTCTTTACTACTGATTCGTACACCGTCAAACCGATATTCTTCCCGGGCGGCGACATTGGAAGGCTGTCAATAGCCGGAACAGTCAATGACATTGCTGTCATGGGAGGCGAGCCTATTGCCCTGTCCAGCGGCTTTGTGATAGAGGAGGGCTTTTCCATGAACGATCTGGAGAGGATCCTGCAGAGCATGACGGACACATGCGAGGAGGCCGGCGTAGGCGTCCTAACCGGCGATACAAAGGTCGTGGAAAGGGGCGCGCTGGACAAGATAATCATAAACACTTCTGGCATAGGAAAAAGAAGCGACGCGCTGGACCGAAATCTTGAGGTTGTCAGAAAATACCGGACAGACTTTAATTCATCTTGGCTTTTGGACTCTAACGTAAGGAGCGGGGACAAGATAATAATCTCCGGCACGCTTGGAGACCATGGCACTGCGATAATGTCAGCAAGGGGTACCTACGGCTTTGAGACAGACGTGAAATCAGACGTTGCTCCACTGAACAAGATGTTGCGAAAAGCCCTTGACGTTGGTGGAATAGTGAGCATCAAAGATCCCACCAGAGGCGGGCTTGCAAACCTGCTCTATGAATGGGTAGAAAAATCCCGTGTGGGAATCTTGGTCAGAGAAGACCAGATCCCGGTAAAGGAGAACGTCAAGGCCGCCCTGGGATTTCTTGGGATGGACGTGCTTGAAATCGGTAACGAGGGCAAGGTCTGCATGGCCGTCATCGCCGAAAAGGCAGACGAGGTCCTGCAGGCATTGAGGGAGACAGAAAATGGTAGGGATGCAAGAATAATCGGAGAAGCAACAGACGAATTCGATGTTGTGGCACTTGAAACTGCGATTGGTGGCAAAAGGATCGTCTCTCAGCCTGCCGGCGATCCCATACCAAGAATATGCTGAGGGAAAGGCATGTTCAGAGACGTTCCTTCAGAAAATATCCGCCGGCGGCTTGTGTGCAAAGTCTGCAAGTTTGTAAGCGAGGACATACCGGCGCATCATGGCAAGCCCATGGTCTGGAGCCTATCGGGGTCATTTAGAAAGATTGAATACCTCAAATGCCAGGTCTGCGGCCATACAATAGAGATGCCACAGCACTGCAACACTACCATGTTTTATTCAGAAGCAGCATATGGCGATCTGCCGGACCCGACAAAATCTGAGCGACCAGATGAGGAAGAGTAGAGTTGCCGCCCCCTGAATGGCATGCAAGGTTTGCGCTGCAGATGCTGGAAATTGCAGCCGTGCAAAAGAACGCCTGGGTTGCATGCCATGCCGTCTTGCGGGCATTTGAAGAGGTAATAGATGCATACTGTGCGCAAGATGGACTGCACTTCCACGACGACTATCCTGTTGAAGCATGGAAGAAAAGAACGGAGTGGCTGCACAGTTCAAGGCCAGACCTGCTGCAAGACTGGAACCGCCTTTCAAGCCTGTGCGCGCAGGTTGCCGCAGGCCAGCATGATGCAGTTTTGCAGATGCTTGCCATTACAAGAAATAGGTTGGACAAGTTATGACTTACGGCAGCCCCTTTAGGACGGCAAGGCATCTTGCCCATTCCTCAAGCAGGTCTACCTGGAATCTGGCTTCATGGATGCACCTGCCAATTCCAATGGCGCCGTGATTGAGAAGTATTATCACACCAGCCGACTTCGGTTCGAGGCGGCAGGCCATACCCACGGCCCTGCCAAGGGCCTTTGATCCAAGCTGTCTGTATTCAATTGCAACCGGATTGCCCAGAACCTTGGGGAATTCTATTGGGGGTTTGTCTGCCAGTGTGTAGATGCCATCGATATCTGTTGGAGCCAGCTTTGAGGCCAGAAAGAATCCCTGCGTATAGGGGTTGTGGATGTGGCAGACCGCGTTGATGTCTGGCCTGACTTTGTAAACCTCAGTGTGAAAGGGCATCTCTATCGTGGGCCTGAGGCTGCCGTGCACGACGTTTCCGTCAAGGTCTATCAGCAGCAGGTCGTCCGGCACAAGATGCGATCTTGGATATCCGGACGGAGTTATCCAGATCCTCCCTGGCTGGTCGGACCTGAAACTGTGGTTTCCTCCGCCGACTGAGACCATGCCTTTTGAAAAGAATGTTCTGACACAGCTCACCAGCTCCTGCTTGAAAAAATTCTCGTTGTATACGCTGCAGGCCTTGCAAGACAACTGGACAGTTCATTCTGCAGCGTCTAATTTAAGGACTAAGTGTTCAGAGACAATCTCAAGGAGCTTTCTGGCCACCGCGGTCTTGCTGTCAAGGGGGATGTGAGCGATCTTTTTGTTCCTGTCTATCACCAAAACCTCGTTTCTGTCAGAACCGGCCTCAGAACCCTTTCTCCCAAGATCGTTGGCCACCACCAGATCAGCGTCTGATTCGACGAGTTTTTTGTAGGCCTTTTCTGCCAGCTCTGAATCTGAAACATTGTAATCCGCCTTGAACGCCACAAGGAAGGTGTTTTTGGAGATCTTTTTGACCTCGTCGATGATCTTTTTTGTCGAGACCAGTGAGAGGTCCAGCCTGCCGGCCCTCGTGTCGACCTTTTCGGGAGACTTTGTTGCAGGCGTGTAATCTGCAACTGCGGCGGCCATTATGGCAACGTCGTAGTTCCTGCCAAGTTCTGAAACAACAGCGTCGTGCATCTCTTGGCTGGTTGTAACCCTGATGGTTCTAACGCCGTCGGCGTCTGCAGTGCCATGGCCATAGACGACGGTGACGTCTGCACCCATGGCTTGAGCCTGCCTTGCAATTGCAAAACCCATCTTGCCGGAGCTAAGGTTGGTTATGACTCGGATCGGGTCAATGTACTCTACGGTGCTTCCGGCAGTGATCAGGATCTTCTTGCCTGCAAGGATTCCGGGGCCGCTGATGATGCTGATTGCTGCGTCTAAAACCAGCTCCGGCTCGGCTACCTTTGCCTTTCCCTCTTCGACGTTTGGTTCTACAAATCTGATGCCGTACTCCTTCAGCTTTTTTACGTTTTGCTCGATGAACTGGTTTTCGTACATCGCTTCGTGCATGGCCGGAGCAATTATGATGGGGATCTTTGATCCCAGGGCCACGCTCAGAACCGAGGTGACCGGCGTGTCGTCTATGCCGTTTGCTGCCTTGCTGATGGTGTTTGCAGTGCACGGATACACGATTATGATGTCTGACATGCCATGGTCTGCAAGCCTGATGTGTTCCAGATCTCCGGTCAGCCTGGTAATCACGTCGTTGCCGGTGGCCCACTTCATCATGTCAGGATGCAGCAACATCGACGCCGTGGACTCGGTCATGACTGGATGAACATCCGCGCCATGCCGCATCAAAAGCCGGGCAAGATCTATGGCGCGGTACGCCGCCACGCTTCCGGTGATGCAAAGCACGATCTTTTTTCCCTTGAGCTCGCTTCCTTCGGAGCCGGTTATCTCCTTGGATGGGTGTTCTGGCCTGCCGCTCATTTGCGCTCCTTCTTCCTTAATCTGTCAAGCTCTTCCGGGCTTATGTGAAATGTGTTCTGCTCCCCTGGAAATCTGGATGCCTTGACATCCTGCGTGTATGCCGAGATGGCATCAAAGATTGACTTGGAAAGCTCGACGTAACGCTTTACAAACCTGGGCTTGATGTTTTCGTATATCCCAAGCATGTCATGCAGCACAAGGACTTGGCCGTCGCAGCCCACTCCGGAGCCGATGCCTATGGTTGGAACGGAGACATTCTTTGTGATGATCTCGGCCACCTCGCTGGCCACCATTTCAAGAACGATGCTAAACACTCCCGCCTTTTCCAGGGCCTTTGCATCCTCAATAAGCCGTGTTGCAGACTCGGCAGTCCTGCCCTGCAGTTTGTAGCCCTCCCAGAGTGATGCCGTCTGCGGCTTTAGGCCGATGTGGCCCATCACCGGAATACCTGCATCCACTATGGACCGGATCTTGTCGGCAATCTCCATCCCGCCTTCCAGCTTGACGCAGTCGCAGCCGGCCTTGATGAACCTGCCGGCGTTTTCAATGGCCATACTGGTGCTGGGCTGGTACGAGCCAAAGGGCATGTCGCCTACTATCATGGGGCGCTTTGCCCCCCTGGCGACGGCGCCGCAGAACACAAGCATCTCCTCCATACCAATGTAAAGCGTGCTTGGGTAGCCAAGGACGACCATGGCCGCGCTGTCGCCGACCAGAAGCACGTCGGCGCCGGCCCTGTCGGCGATGAGCCCAGAGCAATAATCGTAGGCAGTAAGGACAGCTATCTTTTCCCTTCCTTTCATGGCGACAAGGTCGTTTACCGAGATCTTTTTCCGCTCTTGCAACTAGGCTTTGCTCCTTATGATCTTAAGCGATTGTGCGAGATTTTTCTTGTTGTTAAATCTGTTCACAATTCTTGCCAGCGATTTTCTGTCGCGGCCTTTCAGCATGCGCGCCTGTTCTATCAGCGCCGGCATGGCCCTGACTAGGTTGTCGACGATGGTGATATGGGCTGCCATGGCAGTTCTAGACCGCGGGTTTAGGTCCACGGTTATGACCTTCTTGCCCATCTTTACCAGGGCCTCGGTCCTGTCACCGTCTTCAAGGGGCACGAACACGGTATCGGCCATGAATATGCCTTCGGGGTCGACTCTTCTGCGCTCGCTCTGAAGTTCCGGGATCCTGGCCGATGCTCTGGGCCCCACGCCAAGAACCTTCTTTGCACCGTGCTTCTCAAGCTCGGCCTTGATGGCGCTTTCTCGCTCTTCGGTCCTGTAAAACAGGTTCACCTCAAGGCCTGCGCCGGTTACCTCGGACAGCTGGACTGCTTCTTTTGGGCACAATGCTGCAGCATTGCCGTTTATTGAAAGCACGGGATGATCTGACAGCAAGAGCAGTGCTGCTGCGGCCTTGATGGCCTTTCTGGCATGGACCGTTGTCTTTTCGCCCAAAAGATAATCAAAGGCCTCCCCCCTTCCATGGGCAATCAGGCCCTCGGGGACTACAAGCCCTTTCTTAAAGCCGTCGACAAGCTTTTCTCTGGTATAAAGCGACTTGGCGCGGGGATGATCTGCTGGGATGGCGATTTTTTGGCTCAGAGCAACCTTGCTCCTCTGTCGTCTATGTTGCAAACAAGAAGCGTGCCGCCAAATCCGCTCAAGACTTCTGCAGCCTCGTTGGCGCGATCTTTTGGCACGAGGGTAAACACCGTCTCGCCAAAAAGCGCAACGCTTGCTTCAAAGCCCTTGGCCCTGAGAGCCCTGACGGGGCTTCTGGTTTTCCCATCGGTAAGGCCAAGCATATCTGCAAACTCGTACGACATCTTCATAAAATCATCGACGCTCCTTGACTCAGATAGTTTGCCAAGCATGCGGCCGCCAAGGCCGTCTATTGATTCAAGACGCTTGGCAAGAAAAGACTTGGTAGAGATGGGCGCAAGGCAGAGGACAACTGCCTTGTAGCCGTCCAGCGCAATCTTTTCAACGGCGCCAATGCCCGGCGCGCCAATGCCGGTGCGCATCTCAAAGCCACCGGCGAATTCTGCGATAACAGTGCCAAGGCCCGTCCTGCAGGCAATCTCTGCCCTGTGGGCCAGCTGTGCGGCTTCAACGGTGCTCAACTTTGAGCCAAGGGCCTCGTTTAGAGCATAAGAGAGGCTCAGGGCAGCTGCGCCGCTAGAGCCAAGGCCAAAACCAACTGGCATGTCGATATCGTGTTCTACCTTGACAAAATACGGCCTGTCAGCATTGCTGAGGTAGTGGTCAACAACCCACTGCGAGACTTCGGCCTTTTGCGGTTTTACAAGCCTGCCGTTTATCCATATCTCGGAACCAGACCTTCCTTCATAAACATAAACGGCGGTTGATATGCCCCTGTCTATGGAAAAGCCAGCGCCTCTAGAACCTTTGTAAAGCGGGTTGTGCTCTTGTTTGTTGGCAGTTTCAAAGAACCCCGTTATATGGCCTGGACTAAAAGCTCTGGCTACAGCTAACGGGACCGTTATCACCGCTGATGCCATTTAGATGTTTATAACTGGCAGTCAATATAAAAATAATGTTTAATTAGTTTAAATGGATTTATACAATTTATGGCTAGATACGTAAGGCGCCTCCAGCAGATTGGAAGCAGCATCCTGATCTCGCTGCCAAGCGAGTGGATCAAGAACAACAACCTGAAGAAGGGAAGCATAGTTCCCATAGATGTCAATCGCGATAACAGCATCTCCATATTCCCGTCAGAAGGTGCTTCTGAAAAGGTCAAGGAGGTGATCATACCATACTCGCCGGCGTCCATGGATTCCCTTGTAAACCAGGTTTACGGCGCATATCTTTTGGGGTACGACGTCATACAGATAAGGACCAGCAACACACCCATCTCCTTTGAGGACTCGGACCGCATCAAGAGGGCGATAAGAAAGCTCGTGGGCCTTGAGATCCTTGAAGAGGACCGGTTCCACATCTCATCACAGTTCCTGCTTGACCCAAAAACGCTGGATGCAGAAAAGATCCTGCGCAGGATGAACTCCCTTATCGCTGGCATGTTCCGTGAGATGACGGATGCCATAAAATCAAAGAACTCCCTTGAAGGGGTGGTGGCCGGCAGGGATGACGAGGTTGACCGGCAGTACTTCCTGCTTGTGAGGCTTATCCGAAGCGCGATGATGGACCAAAAGCTGGCTAGCAAGCTGAACCTTAGCAACATCGACATCCTTGACTACAGGATCACTGCAAACCATCTTGAGAGCGCCGGCGACTACATCGTCGACTTGGCATCGATGCAGAACTTTTCGCTTATCGAGTTTGTCGACAAGTTCGTGCAGGCCGGAGACTTGGTGGAGAAGATGCAGGAGAAGGCCGTTGCCGCCTTTGTCAACAAAAACAGGTCGGAGTCTCTGACGGTAGTAAACATGTACTCCGAGTTCAACGAGATAATGAACTCGATAAAAGACATCTCGACAACGGCACAGCACAAGAACCCCGAGTCGACCATTGCCATCCTAAATCTAGCATATTCGATGGACAGGATAGCCCGATGCTGGGTCGACGTGGCAGACCTGGTAAAACCCGTTCACCTGATATCTCCGCTCAACGCTTAGCCAAGTATCAGGCCGTCATAGTCTATCCTGGCTTCAAACGCGTTGTACCCGGCCTCTTTGATCCTGCCGGCAATGGCAGATCTGCTGTCTTTGTCTAAAGCCAACGCTATAATTGCACCACCGCCTCCGGCTCCGGTGACTTTGGCGCCCAGTGCACCGTTCTTGATGGCGATTTCTATCAGCCTGTCGGCCACATCATGGGAGACGCCTATCTTGGACAGCAGGACCTGATTTTCGTTCATAAGCGCGCCCATCTGCCTGATGTCTCCTGCCTCAATCGCGCTGCGAGCCCGGCCGCATATGCTGCGAGCCTGCTCTGTCCATCTAGAGAATTCCTGCTCATTTCTTTCCTTCAAGCTCTTGACGCTTGAAACCAGGTCCCCGGTGGAATGTTTGATACCGGTATCGGCTATTACAATATACATCTCTGCACCGGATCTTATCTTACTGAACCCTTCAGATTTGCTGTAGTAGATAAGGCCGCCAAAAGTGCTGATGTAGCAGTCGGCTCCAGACGAGTTCTTGTGGATCAACCTTTCAGCCTCGACGGCCCTTTCGCAGACCGCCTGTCTGTCTGGTTGCTCAAAAAGCAAGCAAGTTGCCGCCACCGTTGCAACACAGGAAGCAGCTGACGATCCAAGCCCTATCCCGTGGGGGATGTCCGACCTTACTTCGATCTCTAGTCCGCGTTCGTGCTTTTTCTCCAAAAGAACCTGCCGTACTGCGCTGTACAGCGGCCTCAAGACTGCCTCGGCATTCTCGCTACCCTTGACGGTGGCGCCAGAAAATTCGCCTTCCGCTATATCTGATTTTATGAAAACTTTGTCATGTTCTGCAGTCTTTGCCCTGACGGTTATCCGCCGGTCTATGGAGGCCAGGATAGCCGGGTTTCCGTAGACGACGAAATGCTCGCCAAACAGTATGACTTTTGCCGGCGCTGATGCCGTTGCCTGAGATTTCATACAAACACTATCGATGAATAACCCACGACTGAGTCTGTGTCGCCTGTGACGTCGCCGCTGGTGGCATACTTTAAGAGCTCGCCTTTCGTTGCACCAAGGTTCTTTGCCGCTATCATGATCGACGCTATGGCGCCGTACCCGCAGGCCGAGACATCCAGCCGTTCAAGGACAGCATAAAACCTGTTAACATCAAGCGAAAGGATGGCCTTTATCAGCTCGCCGTCCTTTCTGTGGGCCTGCTCGTTTGGCTCGTAGTGGGTAAAATCCGACGACGCAACAAGAACTGTCTTTGAATCCTTCCTTTCTGCCATGGTGTCAGAGATGGCCTTGCCGACGTCAAAGGCCGTGTTTATGTCCTGCATTATGAGGATTACAGGCACAATCGTGAACTTTTTGCCGATGTATTGTAAGAAGGGGATCTGCACTTCCAGGCAGTGGTCGCGGCTGTGGGCCAGGTCGTCAAAGTCGATTATCCCTGATCTCTTGGCCACTTCCATGGCCCATTCGGAGTTGACCTGCACCTGCCCAAGGGGGGTTTCCCATGCCCCTGAACGCATCGTGGCCACGCCGGAGCCGATCCCGTAGTGGTTTGGGCCCACCATGACGACGTTGTCAAAATCAAGGGACGAAATTTCATAAAACCCGTTGGCGGCAACGGCGCCAGAATACACGTATCCGGCATGCGGCGAGACTATTCCATATATCCTGCGTCCCGTGGAAGGTGGCAGTCTTCCTGGACCGAATCTCTGGTTGCGAAAAGACTGCTCGATGGCCAGCCGCAGTTCTGCTGGATCTGAAGGATAAAACATGCCGGCAACGGCCGGCGGTCTTTTGGTCGGCCTGCTCAAGCCATTTCCTCGACTAACTTTGTCTCAAAGTCGTCGATTGAAACAGTCATTTCCTTGTCAGACTTGATCTTGCCCTGCTTTTTCAGGACCTCTCTGGCCAGCAGCCAGTATACAGTGGCCAGCGCCTTTCTGCCTCTGTTGTTGGCAGGTATGACCAAATCCACCTTGGATGTCACGTTATCGCTGTTGGATATCGCAATCACCGGCACTCCTGCCCTTGTTGCCTCTATCACTGCCTGCTGGTCTGCCTGCGGGTCGGTGATGATGACTATTTCCGGCTCCATGTAGTCTGGCAGGGACGGGTTGGTAAACGTGCCGGGCATGAACCTTCCAAGGATCTGGGTTGCACCAGTAAGCTCGCAGAACTTTTCGACCGGCGTCTTGCCGTACTCGCGGGCAGATGTGACGGCCACCCTGGAGATGTCGGACCTTGCGATGAACTTGGCGGCAACGTCAATTCTGGCCAGCGTCTTGCCTATGTCCAGAATGTACAGGCCCTCTGGGTTGGCCCGCACGATGAATGGCGTCATGTACTTTGTCTTGACGGGTGTTCCTACTCTGATGCCTGTGGAAAGTATCATCTTTTCTAAATTGTCAGTATCAACGGATTCCTGGCCCTCCGGGTTGTCAACCATGGAGGTTTCTTCAACCTTGCCCTCCGTATCCTGGATGCCAGAACCTTCTTCCGGGTTGCTCATGTCGTGGAGGACAGTTTGGCCATACCATCTATTAAATCATACTCTGACAGCCGCACCAACTCGTTGAGCTTGGCAATGCGTTCTCCGCCAAGGACGCCAGATTTGAGCATCTTTGAGCTGGTGGCCAGGGCAATGTGGGATATGTGCGAATCCACGGACTCGCCGGACCGGTGCGATGTTATCAGCTTGATGTCGTTTTTGGTGCATTCCTTTGCAAACTGCATCGCGTCGTACAGGCTCCCGGCCTGGTTGACCTTCAGGATTGCGCCGCTGCAAGCGCCGTACTTGACGGCCTCTCTGACCTTGGACGCGTTGGTAACAAGCATGTCATCGCCTGTAACCAGCGTCTTGGGGTTTTTCTTTGTCAGGACAGCCATGCTCTCAAAATCTCCTTCCTGAACTGGATCTTCGGCGTACACAAGCTTGTAATCGCGGATGAGCTTGTTGGCAAACTCGATCTGCTCGCCGGTATCCCGGACAAGGCCCTGCCGGGCGTAGTCGTAAACCTTCTTTTCTTCGTCCCAGAACGACGAGCTGGCAAAGTCGATTCCAAGGGCCATGTCTTTGCCCAAGGTAAATCCACATCTGTTGACGGCCTTTTCAGCTATCTCCAGGGCCTGGTCGTTGTTGACGTTGGGAGCCCAGGCACCCTCGTCGCCCCTGCCGTAGGTGAACCTGCTGTCTATGGACTCGATGACCTTGCGCAGTTCAGAATGGAGTTTAAAGTTCATCTCCAGGGCCTCGACTATGTTCTTGGCCCCCACCGGGCAGGCAAGGATCTCCTGGATGTCTGGGGTTCCAGGGCCGGCATGCGCGCCACCACCAAGTATGTTGCCAAGGGGGAACGGAAACCTGTAGGGCTTCTTTGAATTCAAAAGTCTGAAAAGTGGAACATCCCTTGCCTTTGCGGCAGAATCCACAGCGGCTATGCTCACCGCGTACGCCACCGCGCCGCCTATGGTGCTATAGTTGTCTGTCTTGTCGATGGAGCGCAGAACATCGTACACCTGCTTCATGTCGCCGGCGTCAAGGCCGACAAACTTTTTCTTGTTTGCATTGAATACAGCAAGTGCCTTTTCAGCCTTGTTTTCTGGAAAGCTCTGGGCTTCAAACTTGCCCACGCTGGCGCCAGAAGGTGCACAGGCCCTTCCGACAAACTGCTTATCGGTTACAACATCTATCTCGATGGTTTTTGAACCCCTGCTGTTGAATACTAGTCTACCGTCAAGAGAAGTGATAGCTGGCATCGTACCAAATGCCATTACCGTGGATATTTATTCTATCTCTGTCTGGACTTCGGACATGCGACGCCTTAATGCTTCATAGTACGGGATAATCTGGTAGATGGTCTCGACAGTAGCAATGAACATCCTTCTGCAGCAGTAACGCTTGACGTTTAGCGAATCAAGAACCTTTGCCGGGTCTTCGCCAGCCTTGATCCGATTCGAATACTCTGTGTACTTGTCTGCGATAAGACCGCCGCATGTAAAACAGCGAACCGGAACAAGCATCTACAGTTTTTGAAATTGAGCGCTATAAAAACCATTGCTGCTGGCCGGCATCCAGAACCCTGACAATCTCTGGCGCAAAAATCTGCCAGTTAAACATCGTTTCTAGCGTCTCACGTAACAAAGGTACGTATGGCTTAAGTATGAAAATTGCAAATTGTTTACTTGGAGACGAAAAATCTTGGTAGATAGAGCAAGGATGGCAGTATCAAAGTGGATACCGATGAGTGCGGCAGGCGCTGCAATATCGTTCCTTTTGGGGTTTGTGCTGCATCTGCCGCCACAACAAGTCATCGTATCATCTGCGTTGACCGCCGCACTGGTATTCAGCGGGCTTGTCATGCAGTCTTTTGGAAGGGCAAGAAAAGAAGAAGAAAAAGCCCAACCATAATCTTAGGTAACTAGGTTACAGTTCATTTTTAAGCAAGAAATGCCAAGAATGAAGGAGAACTGCAGATAAACCATGGGATTGTTTAGAAGTTGGAAACCAAAGGGCAAGATGTATAGCCTTAGATGCAATCAATGCGGAGCAGGTTTTCTGTCCAGCTATGACTTGGAAGCTCCGATCTGTGGCAAGTGCCTGCAGAAGGCCAAATCGCTTGATTCCACCGTTGAGCATGAGAAGCGATGCATAAAATGCGGCAACTCCGGCGTGATATACGGCAAGGACTACTGCTATTCATGCTACTTTAATTTTGGAAAGAAAAGCGATTAGGGTTACCGAAGGCCTTGCCAGTGATGTTGTGTTTATCTTGCTGCACGTCGAAAAGCGTAAAAACATTACTTTTCATTTCCTAGATACTTTGTGATAGAATCAAGTCGTAGCTTGCATCCATCAACAATAGGAAATATTCAAATTAGCGCGGTGAAGGCGTCTTAACAAGAGCGGGAGTCGCCCAGCTTGGCCAAAGGCGTAAGACTGAGGCTCTTATCCCTTAGGGGTTCGTGGGTTCAAATCCCACCTCCCGCACTTATTCAAACTTCTTTAGAACCTGGTAATAAGGCGAGGTCTTGTGCCGGTCGATGCACTTGCCGCAGATGGACTTTTCTCCGTACTTTTTGTGGCAGGGGCAGTCACAGATGGATGTAGTTGACAACCGTCAAAACCATCCTTGAAAAGTTATTTAAATATAATCTCCCAGAGCGGCGTTTTATTGGCATATCTTTCCATCCCATCGCGCATCAAGGAAATGCCAATGAAGGGATGTGTTCGATGTACTGGGAACGTTTCATGGCAACTGAATTCTGCATCGTGGTTGGTCAGAAACAAAAAGATGTTGGAAAAAAACCTTGTTTTGCTATCTAGTAGTCATCTTTGCAGGGACCTTGAAGTTTATGGAGTATGCAGCCAGTGCTATAACACCTCCTTGCAGTATCTTGCTTAGGATGTCTATAGTTCCAACATCGTCCTGCAAGCCGACTACCGGGAGTGCAACTGTTCTGGACGCAACATACAGTCCAATTATTGCAAGAGAGCCTGCCATCGCGATAACGTAGGGGGCTTTTGTCTTACCTCTGTCCTTTAGTATCCATCCTCCAACAGCTGCGTAGGCCAATCCAGTAACGGTAAAGAACGCCGTCTGTACCTGTGTTGCAACGCCGTCACCTTCATTCTCTTCGTCTTCTTCAGCGTTGACCCGTTCGTCGTTGTCAATGTTTCTTTCTGCTTGCTCGTCTTCTGATCCTTCTGTCGATTCTTCGGCAGCTGCAACAAAATAGATGACTGCTGTAAGCAGCATCAACGCTGCCAGCGCATAGACTATGGTAGATTTTTGCATGGAAAGGGCATATCTGCTAAATTATATCAATTCTGAAAGAACTTAATTGGCATGCCTATTAACTTAGTTACTGGTCCGGTTTTATGTATGCAAAAATGAAGTACTCTTGCTTTCATGAATAGCACGGAAAATGGAACCGGCAACCAGAATAATGATCCGGTTTCTTCCTCTCCGACCATCGTTACTAAGTACGCCCACAAGTCTGCCCGTCTTATCCGATCCATAGAGAAGAACATCTTCATCATCATAGGGATAATCGCAGTCCTTGTTTTAGTATCGGTAATTGATACCCTTGAAGTTCTAGGCATAACCGATCTTATTGGCGAGAATCTAGATGATATGATAATAGCTGTACTTTCTATCGCTTCTTTGGCAGCCTTGTTCTTCATGCTGCGCCTCTTGCTTAATTCAAGAAAGTCCCTTGAAGAATGGGCAGATATGTTTGAACGCAATTCCATTAGAAATTCCATAAGCATGTCTTTAATCACCTCAACGAAGGAAGACCTTGTTTATGCAATAGCCGATGCGGTACAAGAATTAGAAGAGCCGCTGCATGAATATCTGGGCAAGGGGGATCCGCGTGAGTTGTTTGATGTAAATACAGGATACGACGTTTTTGATGTGCTCATCGACCAAGACACCGTCGTCGAGGGCAAGTCCCCCAGCTTGAAAAGAAAGCTAGAGAGTTACGGTGCAATAATGGTCAAGGTAGTTGATGGGACGGTCGGCAAAGATGAAATAAAGTCTCTTTCTGATTCACTGTCAAAATACCTGCTGCGCAAGCGGAAAAAAGACGCTATAGGTCTTGTAATAATTGTTGGAAAAGAAATATCGCCTGAAGCCCTTGCCATCACAAAGTCAAATCAGGAGCAAATCGCCAGAGATGTTTTGTTTATAGAAAGACCTTAAAACAAAGCAGTGCCGCCTAAAACCAAGAAAGCTGATGTAGTTATTGCCTTCAAGAAAAAGATACTCCTCGGAATTTACAATGCTTTCAATTCTGGAATACCTCTGCACAAACACGCAAAACATGCCGGTAAGCAAGTATCATATCATTACAAAAGTTCCAGGCATAAAGCAGCAGCGACCGGACAGGGTGTCGCGTATAATGGACGCATTGGAGAAGAATGGCTTTATAACATCCACCAAGACTCCAAACGCCACGTTCTATCAAATAACCGAGAAAGGAGTAAAGGCGTATTTCAGCTGGATTAAGGATTTCTTGGATTTTGCGCGGTTTACTTCTGAAGGCGATTAGCATTTCTTGTAATCTATAACGCCGCAGTGATTTTCATGTAAACATGATCACTCTTTTATTGCCGTACCTTGTTTCACTCATGGATGGACCCCAGATTAAAGCAGCTTGAAAGGAAGCAAAAGCTGTATTCTCTGCTCAAGGCTCAGCATGAAACGGAGCTCAAGGAGCTCATGCATTACATGTCTATTCTGACATCGGTTGAGAACAACCTTGTCAGGACATACCTGCACACCCTTCTCACCGACGGCCTGCGCCACATAGAGTACATATCGCGCATCATGGCCGACATAGAGGGGGCCACGGGCAGCTCAAGCCTTACCACGAAGGGGATCCAAGAGTCCATCGCCGACGAGGCTCAGTCCCGCGATGCCCTGCTAAAGTGCGCCGAGATGGCCGACGATCCGGAGACAGCAGAGATCCTCAAGAGCATAAGCGTTGACGAGGAGCATCACGTCAAGATACTGGAGCACCTGTCCGAGCTGGTCGAGTCGGCCAAGTGATCAGTGGCCAAAGGCTTCCAGAACTTCTTTGCTGTGGCCGGCCGGTTTGACTTTCTTGAACACCTTGATAATTTTGCCGGTCTTGTCCACAAGGAAGGTGGACCTGTTCACGCCCATGTATTCTCTGCCCATGAAGCTTTTCAGGCCGTAAACACCGTATTTTTTGGATATCTCTTTTTCTGTATCTGCAACCAGCGGGTATGGGATGCCCATCTTGGCCCTGAACTTGTCATGGGATTCTTCGCTATCGGGGCTTATGCCAACTATCTCGATGCCCGCATCGACAAACTGCTTGTAGTCACGGGTGAACTCTGTGGCCTCTGTGGTGCAGCCAGGCGTAAAATCCTTGGGATAAAAGTAAACCACCGCGTTCTTTTTGCCTTTAAGATCGGATAGTTTGAAAACCTTGCCCTTGACATCCCTCATGGAAAAGTCCGGAGCCGCAGTTCCCTCCTCCAGAATGTTTTCAGTCATCACCTACCAAAAGAAGGGGGCGAAAATAAAAAACTTTAGCCAAAGACAAAGGTGTAAAAGACAAAGTTGTCTGACCGCGGTATGATCTCTATTTCATGGACTTCGGGCTTGTCCGTCCTGACCAGGTTGTGCATAAACGTCCACTCTATGTCAACTGCACTTGATCCTTCATTCAGCCGAACATCCTTACCAAGCTGTTCTTTGGTCAGGTAGTTGCCATCAAGTTTGATCTCTGCTCTGCCCGGCTTGCCGTCTGACGTGCCCATTATGCCATGGACGCGGCTAGCAGAGTTGTACTTCATCATTATCGCCGGGCTGCGCTCCTTGCCGCCGGAAACGTAGCTGACGCCCTCCCGGTTCCAGATCCATTTGCCGCGCAGGTAAACCGTGTTGTCAGCATGGACGCCAGCATCGGTAAAGAAGTTTGCCTCGTCAGGCTTTGCGGTCTGGTTGTTCCCAAACCTGCGGAGGCGCGAGTATCCAACGCATGTTTCTGGCGCCATCCCAGAAAAGTGCATGCCGTAGGTGTCAAAGATCTCGTCATCGGGGTTCTTGTCATCTGCATCAAGCTGCGGCTTGCTTCCCATCTCTTCGAGCAGTTCTGATATGACGGCCTCGAATTCCTGTATCTGGCCGTATCCTGCATGCTCGTACCGGACAAACCCGCGATGGTCGATTACCACGTGTTTTGGCCAGTACATGTTGCCGTACGCCTCCCAGGTCTTGTTGGCCGTGTCAAAGGCAACCGGAAAAGAAACGTTGTACCTTTTCAAGGCCCGCTGGATGTTGGCGTGATCCGTGGCAAAATGATATTCAGCAGAATGGGCCTGCACCACCTGCAATCCGTGCTTGCCGTATTTTTCCTGTAGCCTTTTTAGGATTGGAATAGTGCGGAGGCAAAATATGCACGTGTACGTCCAGCAGTCAAGTATCACCACCTTGCCTTTAAGGGATTTCATGGTAATGGAGTCGGAATTGGCCCATCCAGTGATCCCCTTGAATTCGGGGGCTGGCGTGGCAGGAATAAGTTGCACGGTCTTGTCTGGCGGTTCTGCAGGATATAACTGTTAGATACTGTGGCTGTGGAATTGGATCTAATCGCGACTTTTTATATACCGGACACAGATGATCCCATCTATGGGCCTTCTGAAAAAACTCAAGGAAACAGCAGAAAAAGGTGTTGAAAAAGGTGCTGATCTTGGCAAGAAGGGAATTGAAAAGGGCGCGGAGCTGGGAACCAAAGGCTACATGGAAGCCAGAGACGCCGCAAAGAAGGGCTACGAAAAAGCAAAAGAAGAACACGACAACAAGTAGGGCAACCTGCAATTTTTCCTTCATCAAACTTGCAGTGAAAAACCGCGGAAACATGTTTTTAGGGCCATTTTCTAAGTAATGCGTTGCCAACTGCGATTGTGACTGGAAGCGGCAGAGGTATAGGCCGGGAGACGACCATCTTGCTTGCCAAGAAAGGCATCAATGTCGTTGTTTGCTCTAGGACCGAAAAAGAAGTGTCCGAGACTGTAAATCTTGTCAAGGTTCATGGCAATGTCATTGGAATCAAATGCGATGTGTCTGTGTTGTCTGACGTTGACAATCTGGTAAAACAGGCTGTGCAGCATTTTGGAACCATAGACATTCTGGTCAACAACGCCGGCGTGTTGGTTGTCAAGCCCCTGACGGAAACCTCTGAAAAAGAATGGGATGAAATCATGGACTGCAACCTGAAAAGCGCGTTTTTGTGCTCAAAGACAGTCTTGCCGCACATGATTGCCCGCAACAGCGGCACAATAATCAATGTCAGCTCCGGCGCCGGAAAGACTGGCTTTGAAAACCTGTCGGCGTACTGCGCCAGCAAATTCGGCATGATGGGTCTGACGGAAAGCCTTGCATGGGAGGTTGCAAGCCATAGAATAAGGGTGATGGCAATATGCCCCGGCGAGGTGGACACTAGGATGCAGGATTTCGACCCGGGATATCATAAGGCCAACAGGCACACGATGCTCAGGCCGCAGCAGGTAGCGACCAGAATAGTGGAGATGATCTTTGATCACCGGTTCCATAACGGCCAGTCAGTAGACATTTAGCACCTGCAGGCAATGCTTGCAGCCATGCAAAAGATGAACATCAAGGACGTTACGCCTGACCAGTCGATGCTCAAGTACTTTGATGGCAGAGTCGAGATAAGAAAGATGATCACCGACGCCACCAGCAAGGAGGTTGAAACTTATCTTGTTACGTTTGAGGATGGCGCAAGAACAAAACTGCATTACCATGAAACGGATCAGGTGCTGCTTGCAACTGAAGGCGACGGTATTGTGGTCCTGCAGACAAAAGTCGAGATGACAGACGAGAACACCGCCAAAGTCCGGTTGGACGAAGTTCATCACCTCAGCCAGGGCGATTTTGTCTGTGTTCCTGCATACGTGTGGCATTGGCATGGCGCCGTTAAGGGTAAGAATTTTGCCCACATTCAGATCAAAAAACCAGGTAGGACAGTCTGGTTTGAATAACAAGACATAATTTACTGCAAATATCCTGAAAACATGCGCAATGAAAAGCGATGCCGGCATCATGGACAGGCTGCAGTCCCTGTTGTCAAACGGCAAATACGTGGAGGCGCGCTACCAGTCAAGGCTTGTGACTGAGGTCAACTTTGTAAACGGCCGCCTTGAGCGGATAAAGACTGTCGAGAACGCCGGCTGCGGCATCAGGGTTTTGGTGGACGGCTGCTGGGGGTTTAGCAGCACCAGCGATATTGCGGCAGAAGGCCTTCGAGATTCCCTTGAGCAGGCCCTGTCCGTGGCCAGGGTGCTTGCAGAATCCAAGAAAGAAAAGGTGAAGGGCCTTGCCCAGTCAAAGATGGCTACTGGGACTTTTTCAGCCAAGGTACGTGGGAACCTGGCTGACATTGACATCGAGGACAAGGTCCGGGTAACCAAGGAGGCAGAGGCCGCCACCCGCAAGCATTCTAGCATCATCAAGACTGCCTCTGCCACGTACCGGGAGATACTGGACCACAAGATCCTAGTCAACAGCGACGGCGCGGCCGTCGAGCTTTACGATTCAAAGCCTGAATTCAATATAGTTGCCATCGCCAAGAAGGGGGGCAAGAACATCACTGCCAACGAAGGCATTGGGATCACCGGCGGATGGCAAGACCTGTTCAAGAAAAGTCACCTTGAGCTTGCCCAGACGGCGGCAGACAAGGCAGAAAAACTCCTTGAAGCCAAACATCCTGCCGGGGAAAGGACAACTTTGATACTGGACCCGGGGATGGTGGGCCTGCTCTGCCATGAGGCCATCGGCCATACGGTAGAGGCCGACTTTGTGCTGTCCGGCTCCGTGGTCAAGGACAAGATGGGCCAGCAGGTTGCCAGCAGCCTAGTCACACTGGTTGACAGTGGGAGATCTGATATCGCGGACAATGCCGCCGGCACGATAGCCGTCGACGACGAGGGAGTCGAGGCCGGCCGGACAGTGGTTATCAAGGAAGGCGTTCTTACATCGTACCTGCATAACCGCGAGTCAGCATTTATTTTTGGCACGGCTTCAACCGGCAACGCGCGGGCGTTTGCCTACAGCGACGAGCCGCTTATCAGGATGCGCAATACCTACATCGAGCCGCGCTCTGACAGCCTTGACGAGATGGTGAAGGAGACCAGGCACGGTTACCTGGTCAAGGGCGCCCGCAACGGCCAGGCCGATGCTAACGGCGAGTTCATGTTCGGCGCGCAGGAGACTTACCTGATAGAGAAGGGCGAGATAAAGGGCATCCTGCGGGGCGCCAGCATATCCGGCAACGCG
Organism: Nitrososphaera sp.; assembly: GCA_029263715.1. GTDB lineage: Archaea > Thermoproteota > Nitrososphaeria > Nitrososphaerales > Nitrososphaeraceae > Nitrososphaera. Next base: position 138,598 of record JAJUFP010000001.1, read on the forward strand.
TTTGACGTTTTAAAGTCGGTTGACATGGTGGGCAATAAATTCGAGTACGACATCGGGACCGGCTACTGTGGCAAGTACCAGCCAGCCAAGGTGGATGGCGGCGGCCCGCATATCCGGTGCACCGCAATAGTTGGAGGCATGCAGTGATGGCAGATATCCTGCACCTTGCCATCAATGAAGCCGAGTCGCTTGGAGCCAGCGACGTCGAAGTCTACTTGGTCGCGGCAAAAGAATCAGAGGTGTTCATAGAGAACAACGACTTAAAGCAGGCCAAATCGCAGGCTGCAAGCTCGATTGGAATACGAGTGCTTTTGAACGGCTCGTTGGGCTTTTACTCCACAAACAACCTGGACCCTGACAGGATAAGACAGGCCGCTGCAAAGGCAGTCAAGATGGCAAGGGTGAGCCCCAAAGACCGGTTCAGCGTGATACCCGGCAAGTCCAAGGTGCAGCTACTAAGAGGCATATACGATAGAAAGGCCAAATCCTTTGAGCCGGCAGACGCTGCCAAAATGGCTAAGGAAATGCTTGATGCCGCCCGGTCCACCGACAGCAGGGTAAGCGTGGACAGCGGCAACTTTTCATCTGTGCTTGCAACACACCGGCTGGCCAACTCTAACGGCCTTGATCTGAAGGAAAGGGTTAGCATCTTTTCCTGGTCGATAATGGGCATGGCCCTGGACGGCGCCGATGTTTCCAGCTTTGACTTCCAGTCGGCCGGCACCCACAGTGTGAAGGACATCGACGCCGCTTCAACGGCCAAGGAGTTTGCCCAAACCGTCATCAACTCCCTTGGGGCCCAAAAGATTGACAGCTTCAAAGGCGAGATGGTGCTCACACCCTCTGCCTTTGTAGAGCTTGTAGAAGATGTGCTGGTTAACTCGATAAACTCTGATGCGGTGCAGAAAAAGTCAAGCCAGTTTGCCGGCAAGCTTGGAAAGAAGGTTGCATCAGAACTCTTGAACCTAGAAGACGACGCTACCAACACCCAGGGGCTTGGGGCCGCCAGCTTTGACAGGGAAGGGGTTGCGCATCGTAGAAACGTGGTTATCAAAGACGGTGTGCTCAAAAAGTTCCTGTACAATTCGTACACTGCAAAGAAAGACGGCGTGAGGAGCACCGGCAACGCCGGCGGATCTGCTAGCTCGCCGCCCAACGTCTCTACCACCAACTTTATAGTCGGACCGGGCAGGCCAAGCCTGCAGGCCATGATCTCCGAGATGAGGCACGGTATCCTTGTAAGCCGGTTTTCTGGAAACGTCAATCCAGTCAACGGGGATTTTTCCGGCGTGGTCAAGGGCGGCAGGCTCATCAACAATGGTGAAATCGGCCCTCCCGTCAAGGAAGTCATGATCGCCGGAAACGTGTTTGACTGCCTGAAAAACATCACCGGACTGTCAAGGGAGAGGAAGATCCTTCACACCTCTGTGCTGCCGTACACCCGGATTGACGGCGTATCCTTTACCGCCGGGTAGGTGGAAAAAGATGGAGGAAAATTATGACATTGCTGTGGTTGGCGGGGGCCCGGCAGGCCTTTCGGCAGCCTGGGCTGCTGCCAGGAAAGGAGCAAAGGTGATCCTGTTTGAAAAGGATGAGGCCATAGCCCACAGCGTCAGGACCAGCGGCGTCAGCTGGATAGTAGAAATGGAAAAGCTGGGCATAACAAGCGAGTTTTACAACCCGATATCTAACTACCAGTTCATCTCGCCGGCAAACGAGGTTTTGATCTCCGGCGACACGCCACGTTCATGCGTTTTGGATGTAAGGAAGACCTACCAACACCTGGCGTTTCTTGCCGCAGAAGCCGGAGCCGCGCTGAAGGTAAGGAGCAACGTCATCAACGTTGTCAGAGATGATGCTGGCAGGGTAACTGGCGTCAAGGCCAGCACCCCGGCCGGTGACCTGACGGTAAACTGCGCACTGGTCATCGATTCCAGCGGTTTTAGCACGGCCATCGGCCGAAAAGCAGGCCTTGCCGGCGAATGGAGGCGCTACGGCGTCGGAGCCGAGTACGAATGCTACTGCGACAATGCCGACAGCGATACCTGGACACTGATGGTGGGCCAGCAGTACTCGGAAGCCGGCTATGCGTGGGTCTTTCCCCTCTCCCGTAACAGGGTTCGAATCGGTGTTGGGATCGGAAGGCCCGAATCGCAGGCAGACCCGCTAGAAAAGCTTCAAGTCTTGATGGAAAACCGGCTCAGGCCACTGGACAGGCTGGGCAAGGTCCAGCCTGTAGAACTGCATTACGGCTTTATCCCAAACGAGGGGGTAAGGCAGGCCACGGTCTCAGACGGGCTGATGATGGTGGGCGATTCTGCAGGGCAGGCAAACCCGCTGGTGCTGGAGGGGATCAGGTACGCCATAGAATTTGGCCGGCTTGCCGGCGAGGTCGGGGCAAACTCTATTGCAGCAGGAGCACGCAGGGAATCCCTTATGGAATACGAAAAAGTCTGGAAATCAAAAATTGCTTCAAAGATAAGCTCTGCCCTAAAGGTCCAGTCCCGGTGGATAGGGCTTTCAGACGAGGAATGGGACAAGGAAATAGAGATACTGCGCGACATGACCGTAGACGAGTTCCTGGACTTTATCAAAGCTGATTTTAGCGCCGGCAAGATGATGAAGCTGGCGCTGCACCATCCCCGGTTGGCGGCCCGTCAGCTGTTCAACATGGTGCTAAAAAGCTGAAGGATTTTGCGATTGTCGCAGTCTGCTCGTTAAGTTTTTATATCTTGTAAAAACCAGCATGACTGACTTGGCTGGAGAGACCGCTGCGGACTTTACCCCAATTCTGTATATGCTTGGTTTCGGCCTTGTGGCAGCCGTACCAGCCCTGGTTCTATCAAGGCTGATCGCTCCAAGAAGGAGGTACAACCCGGTCAAGTTCCTGCCAATGGAGTGCGGTCAGATGCCCACCGGAGAAGGCCGGTCGCATTTCATGATGCAGTACTACGCTTACATTCTCATGTTCGTGGTTTTTGACGTCATGTCCATCTTCTTGTATGCCTGGGGCTCGGCCCTTTTCTCGATTCCAAGGACCGCTACTCTACCAATAATCGCTTTTCTTGGAATCATGTTTGCAGCAATGGGTTACGCATTGTATCTTGCCGGGAGGAAGGGAATTTGGTAATCTCGCTAACACCTTTTAAATACAGTCATGTGGAAAACAGAGTCAGGGAGGGAAAGGAATGAAGGAGCTAGTTAGCCCGACAAACTTCAATGTCTTTGTCACGAAGCTCAGCGACGTGCTGGTAAGGGCTCTAGACAGACCCCTTGGCTATGCGGTAAACTGGGGCAGGATCTGGTCTTTGTGGCCGGTTCACCTTGAAACTGCATGCTGCAGCGTCGAGTTCGGCGCGGCTTCAAGCCCGAGGTACGATGTCGAGCGGTTTGGCATCATCGAGGCTTTTGGCTCGCTGCGCATGTGCGACCTCATCGTGGTTCAGGGTACCGTGACCAGAAAGATGGCACCAAGGTTGAGGATGGTGTACGACCAGATGCCAGAACCCAAGTACGTGATAGCTATGGGGGCTTGTGCCATCACCGGCGGACTATACATAGACTCGTACAACGTCCTGCCTGGTGTAGACGGCATCGTGCCAGTCGACGTGTACGTGCCAGGATGTCCACCAAGACCTGAAACCCTGATACAGGGCTGTATGTTGCTTCAAGAAAAAATCAAGAGACAGAAGATCAGGTAACATGAGCAACGACAGCAAGGAAGAGTCAAAGAAAAAGGCGACAAAGGCATCTGCCAAGTCGCCAGCTAATTCTAACAGTAATCCGCCATCGCAGGAAAATGCGGCACCGCCGGCTGAAACAAAACCTGCACCTGCCAAGCAAGAAGTCAAGCCATCCGCAGAACCCGCGGCTGCAGAAAAGAAAGAAGAACCAAAACCTGCTCCCGCTGCCAAACCGGCAGCTCCACCAGCACCACCAGCAGTGGCCAAGCCACCAGCAGCTGCAGCACCACCTCCAAAGAAGGAGCCAGAACCGCCTGCCTTTGAGAAGGGCCTTGCCCAGCAGATAACCATACGGTTCGGTGATGTTGTCAAGGTACTCTACATAAAACCACGCAGGATAAAGATAATGACAGACCCTGGCAATCTGGTCGAGGTTGCAACCTTTCTGCGGGATAACATGGGCTTTGATCACGCCGAGTCCGCGTCAGGTACCGACTATCCAAAGGACAATCAGATAGAGGTGGACTACCATCTGGGCTCGTACAGCCACGACGACCTGCTTGCGCACATCATGGTTCTTGCTACTAGGACTAACCGGGACGATGCCCGCATCCCAAGCTTGATCAACGTTTACAAGAGCGTTGAATACCATGAAAGGGAGACCTATGAGATGCTTGGCGTTTACTTTGACGGTCATCCAAGGAACGACAGGTTCCTTCTTCCAGAAGACTGGGCAGACATACCGCCGCTTAGGAAGGACTTTAGAATAAAGGGTAGATAAAAAATGGCAAGCCTCGAAGAAAAAATAGAAGAGACAAGGAGACTGGGACTCCAGGTGGTAAAGGAGACCGAAGAGGACCGGCTGATGACGCTCAGCGTCGGCCCGCAGCATCCAGGTTCAGGCCACTTCCGCTTTACAGTCAAGGTGGACGGTGACTACATCGTCTACTGCGATCCGGACCCCGGCTACGTGCACCGCGGCGAAGAAAAGATGTGTGAGTACCGCAACATCATACAGAACATCCCGCATCTTGAGCGTCCCGTGATTCACGATTCTACCAACGTTACATACTCGTACAGCCTTGCCGTCGAGGAGCTTATGGGCATCGAAGTCCCCCGCAGGGGCCAGTTTATCCGTGCAATAGCCTCAGAGCTGAACCGGCAGGTGTACACGCTTTACTGGCTGGCCATCTACGGCATCTTCCTTGGGCATTCCACCATGTTCATGTGGCCTGCCGGAGACCGTGAACTCTTTATCGATCTTCTCGAAAGGCTTACCGGCGCTCGCGTTACCCACGCTTTCAACATACCGGGCGGCGTGAGAAACGACATGCCTGAGGGCTTTAAGCAGAAATGCCTTGAGCATATCAACTACTATGAGAAGCGTCTAAAAGAATACGAGGATATTTTCTACAACAATCCGCTTTTCCGGCAGAGGACCGAAGGCGTTGCTCCTCTCTCAAAGGAAGATGCCATAAAGCTCGGTGTTACCGGCTCCGTGCTGAGGGCTTCAGGCGTGCCCTACGACATTAGGAAGGTCGAGCCCTACGATGTTTACAACGAGATCGATTTCAAGGTTCAGTACATGAAGACCGGGGATTCCTTTGCCCGGTCGTACGTTCCTTTTCTGGACATGAAAGAGTCCTGCCACATAGTCCGGCGGCTGCTGGACAAGATGCCAGAATCTGGCGAAGTGAGAACCAAGCTCCAGCCAAACCCCAAGGGGCCGCCAGGCGAATCCTACAAGAGGGTCGAATCCGGAAGGGGCGCCCTCGGCTACCACATTGTCAGCGACGGCACACCCAAGCCGTACAGGGTCAAGATCTCGGTTGGTTCATTCCGTAACATGCTGGCACTTCCATTCTTGTTGGTTGGTCAAAAGCTGGCAGACATGCCTGCAGTGTATTGGTCGCTGAACTACTGGCCGGTGGAGGCAGACAGGTAAATGGCGTCGTACACTGAGTCCTTCCGGTTTGGAGAATTTGTGGGAAGCGTACTGTGGCTGATATTCTGGGTGGTCATCATATTCTCGATGGTGGGGCTGCCGCTCCTCTTCGTGGTGCTGTTCTACGTGCCACTGCCGCCCATGGGAGATGAAGTCCTCACTCCATATCTGTTCCTGACGATGGTGGTAGACCCGACCAGGACAGTTCCGATCATCAAGTACATGATACACACCGACCTGTTCAGGGTAACTGCGTTCCCCGGATTCACCTATGCAGCCCTTTTGGCAGCTGTTACAATTTACTTTGAACGCAAGTTCCTTGCCAAGATGCAGCTCAGGATTGGTCCGCTTTATGTGGGCAAGATTGAAGGCTGGCTGCAGCTGATGGCTGACGGCTTGAAGCTGATATCCAAGGAGATCATCGTCCCGTCCGGAGCGGACAAGCCGATCTTTTGGGCCGCGCCCATTGCATTTGTGGCCACCGCCGCCGCTACCACTGCACTGATTCCTGTCGCACCCGGCTGGGTGGTTGCCGATATCGATGTGGGCATGATCGCGGTCTTTGCGATATTTGGATTCTTCCCGCTCATTGCTCTGCTCTTTTCATGGGCAAGCAACAGCAAGTATCCGTTCATCGGTGGCCTGAGGGCGCTGCATCAGATAATCGCGTTTGAAATCCCATTCATCATATCTGCCCTGTCTGTGGTAATTCTGGCCGGCTCTCTGAACCTTACGGATATCACGAATTCCCAGATCAATTCATATTGGTTTGTCTTCTTCCTACCGATAAGCGCGTTTGTATTCTACATATCGTCTCTGGCAGAGCTGGAGAGGATCCCATTTGACCTGCCAGAAGCTGAAAGCGAGATTGTGGCCGGCTGGATCACCGAGACTTCGGGCATGATCTACGGCCTGATTCAGCTTGGGACTTACCTAAAGCTATATGCGCTGGCAGCGTTGTTCGTGGTGTTCTTCCTTGGCGGCTGGTCAGGGCCAGTGATATTCCCGGCAGAGATAATGCCAGGCTACACCGGAGAAAAGATCTACAACCCAGTCACGCTTTCGGCAGCGTTCTGGTTCACCATCAAGACCTTTGGCATGATAGTGCTCTTGCTCCTGCCCAGAGGTATAAGCCCCAGAATCAGGATAGACATACTGCTTCACACAGGCTGGTACAAGCTGATAGTGCTGGCGTTCATCAACATGTTTATCGCCCTTGCACTAATATATGGCGGAATACTTGGTCCGGGAGGGCTGCTGGTGCGATGAATACAGCTTCAGGCTTTATCAAGGCAATAGAATCAGGTTCCAAACACCTGATCATAAAACGGTTTACCTTCCGGTATCCGGAGCAGAAACTAAAGTTTGTCGGAGACGGCTACCAATTCGATCCAAAACGTGGCGTTGGAATTGCAGGGTACCGCGGCCGGCATATCCTGTTCCACGATAAATGCACCGGATGCAGCCTCTGCTCGATAGCCTGTGAGGGCATCGCCGAGGCAATAGGCATGGTCAAGGTTGACGAGAACTGGAAGCAGAACAAGAAGAGCATCATGCCCCAGATTGATTACGGAAAATGCGTGTTCTGCGGTCTTTGCGTGGATGCCTGCCCGTTTTACGCTTTGTTCATGACCGACGACTACGAGCTTTCATCGTTTACCAAGGAACACCTGATATACACACCGCAGCAGCTTGAAGTCAAACCCAAGTACCAAGGCGACGTTGAAATCATCATCGATGACAGGGGTGCTACACATGGTTGACCCAGTATTTGTCGGCCTGGCAGTCATGACCATCGGCTCGGCCATAATCGCGCTTGAAACAAAGGAACTCATCTACGGTGCGATAGGCCTTGCCATCTCCATGATGGGGATTGCCGGCTTTTTCCTGCTGCTTGACGCACCGTTTGTGGCGATGTTTCAGATCGCTGTCTACGTTGGCGCGGTGGCCGTGCTCATCATATTCACAGTCATGCTGGTAAGGACCCAAGCACTTTTCACCACAAAAGAAGACAGAAAGAGGAAGGGAGCCGGAATCGCCTTGCTGTTGTTCATCATGGGTGGAGCCGGAGCTGTGCTCTTGTCGTCAAGCCTGAACATGCAGAACAGCTTTACCGCCCCGCCGGTGGACTTTATGGCCATCGGCCAGGAGATGCTGACCTATTATGCACCGGTGCTGATTGTACTTGGACTTACGCTGGCAGGGTCCGTCATAGCCGCGCTTGCACTTGCGCGCAGAGAGGATGTGGAGCAACAAAATGACCGAACTAATTGATTTCCTTATCGTATCGGTGACGCTGGTAGCCGTCGGAATTTACGGGATCGTGGTAAAGAGAAACGCGATCAGGATGCTAATATCTATAGAAATCATTGCCAACGCCGCCAACCTGAACCTTGTGGCGTTTTCCAGGTACACCGGAAACATTCAGGGCCAGGTCTTCGCGCTGTTTTCAATAGCCATAGCCGCGGCAGAGGTAGCCATAGGCCTGGGGTTGGTAATCGTGGCATACCGGCTGTACAAAGAGATCGATGTCGCAGAATTCAGGAGCATGCGGGGATAATTCGAGATGGCAGAATCATTTTTCCTGTTGGCAGCGACCTTTCTGCCTCTTCTCCTTGCTCCGGTGGCCTACATCATCGGGAGAAGGGCCGGCGTAAATGCCACCACCTGGTTCTCATTTGGCGTGCTGGCCATATCGACTGGTCTCTTGTTCATACCCACTCTGGCACTCCATGGCGGCCAGTCAGCTTATGTTGAAAAGTACGCATGGGGCCAGTTTGGCGACTTTGGGCTGCGTCTTGACGGGCTCAGCCTGCCGTTTGCGCTGATAATCTACATACTGTGCACAGTGCTGGCGCTGTACTCCAAGCCGTACATGGTTCACAAGATAATGGAAGACCTGCCCGGACACGGCGGCCACGGCAACCCGACTTCTGGACATAGCTCTGAAACCCACATCACAGAGGGCTCGCAGGCAATGACCACTGTTCAAGTGCAAAAGCATGTCAACAACCAGATGGGCCTGTACTTTGCGCTTTACCTTGCCTTCTCCATGGGCATGTTTGGAACGGTTCTGGCAACCAACCTGATTGAATTCTATGTCTTCTTTGAGCTGATGCTGGTTCCATCTTTCTTCCTTGTGGCCTTTTACGGATATGGTGCGAGGAAGCGTATTGCCCTCATGTTCTTCTTCTGGACCCATGCCGGAGCCGTGGTGCTGTTGCTCAGCCTGCTGGCCATGGGATTCTTTGCAGGTGGCTTTGACTTTGACACGATAAGGGCCAACGCCTCTCTAATACCTGCTGATTGGCTGCCGCTAATCGTCTTTGGCATCGTTGCCGGTCTGGGGGTCAAACTTGCAGCATTCCTGCTTCACATATGGCTTCCATACGCCCATGCGGAAGCGCCCACTCCTGTCTCAGCATTGCTTTCTCCGGCCATGATCGGTATCGGCGCGTACGGTCTCTTGCGTCTTTGGATGGAGCTTTTGACTGGAAGCTACGAGCAGTACAGCATCTACATCAACATGTGGGGCCTTGCTACCATGATTTACGGCGGCGCGATGGCCCTCATGCAGGATGACATCAAGAAGGTGCTTGCGTATTCCAGTATCAGCCAGATGGGCTACATCCTGTTTGGCCTTGGATCAGAAAGCATACTTGGTATTTCAGGTTCAACAATGCTTTATGTGACCCACGGTCTTGGAAAGGCTGTGCTCTTCATGATGGCCGGTTCTATCATACTTCAGACCGGCACAAGAAGCATGGCCAAGCTTGGAGGCCTTGCCGGCAAGATGCCTTACACTGCCGTCATTGCCATGATAGGCGCCCTTACTATAATGGGGGTTCCTCCCACCAGCGGCTTTATGGCAGAATGGGTCATGTTCAACGGCGTCCTGCAGACCTCCGCAAATGACGGTGACTGGTTTAGAAGCGCCATGTTTGGCTTTGGTATAATGGCCACCATACTGTCTTCTGCATACATACTTTGGATGATAAAGCGCGTGTTCTTTGGCAAGATACCAGAAGAACTGGCCCATGTCAAGGATTCCAACCGCTACATAACTGTCACGATGGGTGTGTTTGCTGCTCTGTCGCTTGCAATAGGCATCTATCCAGATGCATTCCTTAACCCGATTACCGGTTACATAGACGGCATGTTTGCCGACTATCCCGGAGTACTGGATGCTCCCCAAACGTCTGGAGTAGAATTGGCATCAGACCCTGAAGGTGAGGGGTTGGTTATATCCGAGTCTGTGGTGCCGGCTGCACCTGACTCTGCAGTCGAGGAGGGAGGCGGTCATTAATGGTGGAAGGATTTAACGAATCAATCAACGTCTGGCTGATCTGGATGCTGCCGTTTATCGGCGCTGCTGTTGTGCCTGCCATAGCCAAGGGCAGCCGCCGGGCTCGGGACTACATTGCAGTGGGGTTTGCCCTGGCCAGCGCCATCTCGGCTGCTACCTTGATACCCCTAGGACTTGCCGGCCATGAAGTGCACAGCCAAGTCCCGTGGATCTCTGCTCTGGGCCTGAAGGCCGGTGTTCTGGCAGATCCACTGGCCATACTCATGACCAACATCGTGGCCTGGATCTCGTTCCTCATCATGGTATACTCTGTGGGATACATGCATGGCGACAGGGACCTCACTAGGTACTGGTTCTTCATGCTGTTCTTCATCGGCTCCATGCAGCTGATCGTCATCTCAGACAACCTGCTCATGGTGTTCTTTGGATGGGAGGGTGTGGGCCTTGCTTCTTATGCCCTTATCGGGTTCTGGTACTACGACCGCAAGAAAGACTACGTTGGCAAGGAGGGTCACTACGCCGGAGGCATACCGATGTGGACATCGCCGACCCATGCTGGCATGAAGGCGTTCCTGATGACCAAGGCCGGAGACGTCATGATGCTGGCCGGAATGTTTCTCATATTCATGCACGCCGGCACCTTTGGGTTCAAGGAGCTGATTGCCGACCAGACATGGGCTGAAACCCTTGCCCAGCAGAACCTGCTGGTACCTGCAGCTGTCTTGCTGTTTGGCGGCGCGGTTGGCAAGTCTGCCCAGTTCCCGCTCAACGAGTGGCTGCTTGAGGCCATGACCGGCCCGACCGCAGTGTCAGCCCTTATCCATGCGGCAACCATGGTCAAGGCCGGTGTTTTCCTGGTGGCAAGGATTGGCCCGCTGTTCTTTGCGCTATCGGCGCTTAACACGTCCCAGTTCTTTGAGGTGGTGGCATGGACCGGCGCCATAACCGCGTTCTTGCTGGCTACGCAGGCCCTTGTAAGCCCGGAGATAAAGAAGGTCCTTGCATACTCGACGGGCTCGCAGATCGGCTACATGATGATGGGCCTTGGAATTGCCGGAATCTCGCTTAACTTTGCTGACGGCTACACGGCAGGCTTCTTCCACCTTATGAGCCACGCCATGTTCAAGGCATCGCTGTTCATGGGCGCCGGTGCGCTGCTTCACACCGTGGGATCGCGCTTTATGACCGATATGGGCGGCCTCCGCAAGCACATGCCCAAGACGTACATATTCATGCTCTTGGCAGCTCTTTCGCTGGCCGGCGCGCCACTGTTCACGTCCGGCTTCTGGAGCAAGGATGCCATCTTTGCTGCAGTGCTGGAATCCGGCTACACCTATTCTATGCCGCTGTTCATAATGGCCGTGGTCGTCGCCATAATGACTGCCTTCTACACCTTCAGGATGATAGGCATGGCCTTCTTTGGCCGTGGAAGCAAACACCTGGAGGAGATGGAGCACAAGGGTCATCATCTCCATGAAGTAGGCCCCACCATGTGGGTTCCGTTTGCCATACTGGCTGTTGCTAGCATAGCCATCGGTGTTGTGGGCTTTGTGTTTGAAGCCCAGATCCACCACCTGCTGTCTGAATACCTAGGAGAATCATTTGGCATACACGGCGAGGAAGAGGAAGGAGGCATCCAGATCGCTCCGGAGGGAGACAGGACCGTGTTTGGGCTTAACCCCATTGCAGCCGCAGCATCGGTGGGAGCCTTTGGCGTCGGCGCTGCCCTTGGATTCATATTCTACATTGCAAGGAAGGCCGATCCAGCCGTGATTGGAAGAAACATCGTGACCCGTGCTATATGGAAATTCCTTTACAACAGATGGTACCTAAACACTGCCCTGTACTGGGGCGGCGTGATAGGGCCACTTGCCATTTACCGGTTCATCTGGCGGTACTTTGAAAGCACGATCATCGACGGCATCAACCCTGCACTGCAGAACTCTATGGCATACATGTCCAAGGTAGTCAAGGCAGGCCAGACAGGTACCACGCAGACATATCTGTTCGTGTTCGCAGTAGGCATCATGATAATACTGATGCTCATGTTCTTGTAGGAGGATGGAAAAAATGGTAGACCTGCTATCCACGCCAATTCTTGTGACGATAATCCTGGGAGTCGTCGGCCTTGCTATACCAGCCATAGATGCCGGAAGAAGGGAAAAAGGCACCAACAGAAACAAGATCTACAGCGCCATCGCGTTTGGTGCGCTGATAGTATCGCTTGGTATAGTGTTCTTCCGCGTCTTTACCGGCGAGGTCCTGCCGGCAGTGGCCTTTGCAGAGGGCGTGCTGGTAGACGACATGTTTGGCTCGTTCTTTGCCGTTGCGCTACTGCTGGTATCGCTGATGATAACTGCCTCTTCATGGAACTACATGAAGGGCAGGTCAAACCCGGCTGCATACTATTCGCTGATACTGCTATCCACCATAGGAATGGTGCTGATTGCATACTCTACAGACCTTGTTATGCTGCTTGTGGCCTGGGAGCTGATGTCGCTTCCCACCTACGCGCTGGCCGGATTTTCAAAGCGTGACCCGATCTCAAACGAAGCGGCCATCAAATACTTTATGTTCGGCGCCCTGTCCTCGGCGCTTATTGTCTTTGCCATTGGTCTTGTTTACGGCATGACTGGGACGACCAACATCGGCGACTCGATAAGGGCCATGACAAACCTGGACCCGACGCTTATGCCGGTGGGACTTCTTGCCGTCGTGCTGTTCATCGCAGGATTCGGCTTCAAGATGGGACTTGTGCCATTCCACATGTGGCTTCCCGACGCCTACGAGGGCTCACCGACAACCATTGGCGGGCTTTTGGCCGCCGGAACCAAGAAGGCAGGCTTTGCAGCAGCCCTGCGCGTCGTAGTGCTGGGCATGTTTGCCCTCAACGCAGACTGGACGCTTACCCTGGCCATACTGGCGGTCTTTACCATGACCATCGGCAACCTGGGAGCAATTATGCAGAGAAGCGTTCCAAGGATGCTGGCGTACTCGTCCATCGCCCAGGCCGGCTACATAATGATAGGTATCGCTCTGGCGCCGTACTCGGATCAGGCCCTGAGCGGCTCGCTGTTCCACATCATCAACCATGCTGTGATGAAGTCTGCAGGTTTCATTGCCGCCGCGGCGGTAGCAGTTGCCCTTGCCAGCTACAGCCTGGAAAAATACCGCGGCCTTGGAAGGCGCATGCCCATCACTGCAATTACGCTATCGATTGCCCTACTGGCCCTTGCCGGAGTTCCTCCGCTCAACGGGTTCTGGAGCAAGCTGATGCTCTTTGGGGCTGCAATAAACGCCGGGCCTGTGGCGGAATGGGGTCCGTGGCTTGCCATAGCCGGTGTGCTTAACAGCGCGCTCTCCCTTGGCTACTATGCCTGGATCATGAGAAAGATGTACATGGAAGAAGGGCCGGACATGAGCAAGGTAAAAGAGCCCAAGGCCATGGTGGCAGTTCTGGTGTTCGCCGTAGTCTTTATGGTTGGATTTGGCATCTGGCACGCGCCGCTCATAGACTTTGCGTCGCAGGCAGTGCCAGACCTCAGCTTTGTATCAAATGCTGCGCCCGGTCCCCTAAGCAGGTAACCTGCCGTAAAATATCTGGAACAAAACCGAGAAAAGGTTTTCTTACTCTCGGTATTCTTTTCAATCTCCCAAACGTAGTTGGAAAAGGAATGAAATATTCCCGCAGTCTTTGAATCTTAATCAGCCGTTCATACCTGGACGGATGCCAAGTCAGTAAGGTGTTCTAGATGCCGCAGAGCTTCGTTTCCGCCCTGGATCTTGCGTAGCTCGTTCTTTGCCTTTGCGGAATATGACTGGTACAGGTCTTCCATGCGCTCGACGAATTCCTTGGACTTGTGGTTCTGCTTTACCAGCATGTTGAACAGTTTGTCTTCGTTGTTCCAGTCTATCAGGTCATCGTGTATCTGGTAAGCGATGCCCAGCAGGTTGCCAAAGGCCGTCATGGCGCGAACCTGGTCTTCATTGCCGTGGCCAAGGATCGCACCTATCTTTGCAGAGGCTTCAAACAGAGCTGCAGTCTTGTACTCTATGACTTTGATGTAATCGTCTTCGGTGATCTCTTGGGCCTTGCCCAGCCTTATCTCCATCATCTCGCCTTCGCTCATCCTGGTGGCGGCATTGGCCAGCTCGCTTACTACCTGCGTGTTGTTCAGCTTTGATCCGATGTCTAGGATGATGCCAAGCACAAAATCTGCCGTCAGGATGCTGCTGTCGTAGCCGTATTTTACATGGAAAGTTGGCTTGCCCCGGCGCATCTTTTCTTCATCGATGATGTCGTCGTGGATGATGGATTCTGTGTGCAAAAGCTCTATGGCCAGCGCGGCAAGGTATGCGTCCTGGCCTACCTTTTTGGAATTGATCGCCTCTGCAGACAAAACAAGTATCAGCGGCCTTATGCGCTTGCCTCCTTCGCAGGCATACCTGAGCGGCGCATGAAACTCAGACCAGGAGTAAAGATCAAGCTCATGCTTGAGAGTATCCTCAATTTTTGTCAAATAATCAGCAAACCGGTCGGTCAAAGGATTTGCCTCGATGTTTCTTCGACTCAAAAATCAGCTCTTTCCCTATCTTGTAGTTCAAGTTTGTGACCATATTAATTTACTGCTATGTCTCCAAACTAAGGTAAACATAGAGTGCTCCGGCCGGGATTTGAACCCGGGATCTGCGACTCGAAAGGCCACAATGCTTGACCGGACTGTGCAGCCTTGGCTGGCTACTACACCACCGGAGCACTTCCTAAACCTCATTAAACCTTCACATAAAATCCTTTCTTGATTTTTCACAAGGTTTTTCTATGGCCCGCGAAGTGAATTACTCCATGAATAACTACCTTGTCGAGAGGATCGATGCAGAGATTGAAAAGCGCAGCCTGCTAAAACATCCCTTCTACCAGATGTGGTCTGAAGGAAGGCTGGAAATCGATCACCTTAAGGGATATTCAAAAGAGTACTTTCAGCTGGTCAAGGCAGTCCCGGCTTTTGTGCAGAACATAGCCTCTGCCAACACTAATCCGTCTTCTAGGCCTGATATCGAGTCCAACCTTAAAGAAGAACAGGAGCACATCGAGCCCTGGATCAGGTTTGGCAACGCCATGGGCGTACCGACTGCCGACCTGGCCGACTACCAAGGAGCTGCCAAGACCAACGAGGCAGTGGCAGCCATCATGCGGCTCTCATCGTCTTCCTTTGAGGAGGCAGTGGCCGCCATGTACGCCTTTGAAGCCGAGCTGCCAAAGATCAGCCGATCAAAGATAGACGGCCTAAAGAAATTCTACGATATGCACAGCAAGGACGCCACCAACTACTTTGAGATCCATGAAGAGGCAGACGTGAGGCACGCACAGGTCTGGCGCGAGATCCTGAAAAGCCTGCCGGAGGAAAAGCAGGAATCGGCATTCAGGGCCGCGGTGGAGTCGCTTAGGGCGCAGAACCTGCTTCTGGATTCTGTGCAGGAAAAATACGTCGGCGTAGGCTGCTGACCTCTCCAAACCTTTATAGATACTGTCTAGATTTTTTGCTGTACGCGGGCCCATAGCTCAGCCTGGTTAGAGCGACCGGCTCATAACCGGTCGGCCAAGGGTTCGAATCCCTTTGGGCCCACTCCTTTTGTATAACTTGCCCGCCGTTCTCACCAATGGACTGAACAAGGATGCACCGCTCATCATTAGACGGGATTAAATATGATGACACCCTTCCAACCTTGACGCATGACATTGAATGCGATGACTGTGGCAAACAAAAAACACGGCATCGTGTTCTTGCTTATTCCCCTTGCGCTATCGTCCTTTGTTCATCTTTGGAACCCGGCTGGTTTTCCGGATATCTTTTACGACGAAGGGGTATACATGCGAAGGGCCATGCATGTATTGGAAGGGCATGGACCGCAGGAATCTTCCTTTTACGATCATCCGTATTTCGGGCAATTATTTTTGGCCGGTCTTCTTGCCATAACAGGCTACCCTGATTCTCTTGGCATTACACCATCCGTGCAATCAATTGAGTCGCTGTATGCCGTTCCAAGAATCTGGATGGGCATCCTTGCAGTGGCAGATACATTTCTCATATACATGATATCGGCCAGACAATACGGAAAGAGGGTTGCGCTAATATCCTCTATCTTGTTTGCAGTGATGCCAATTACATGGCTGACAAGAAGGATACTGCTGGACTCTATTCTACTTCCCTTTCTTCTTGCATCAATACTGTTTGCAGTTTATGCAAAAAGTGCCACAGGCAGTAAAAAAAGTGCGCTGGTCTTGCTTTCAGGTATTTTCCTGGGGACCGCCATGTTCACCAAAATTCCGACTTTTACAATGATTCCACTTGTAGGCTATCTTGTTTATTCAAGCAGCACGGGATCTGGCAAACCCAGATTGCTGGGCCTGTGGTTCATTCCTGTAATTCTAATACCCATGATCTGGCCGATTTACAGCATTGCCAATGACCAGTTTGACTTGTGGCAAAGAGACGTTGTGTGGCAGACGCAGAGGCAGAGTGAAGGATTCACATCCATAATCGGAGATTTCTTGTTCTTCGACCCGGTTCTCTTGATTTTGGGCGCGGCTGGTTTTGTATACGCTGCCGTAAAGAAGGAATTTTTTGTACTGTTGTGGATCATCCCCTTTGTTGCTTTTATGTCTGTTATCGGATACGTCCAGTATTTCTACTGGATACCGGTTCTTCCTGTCTTTTCCATAGCCGGTGCCAGAATGATAGACAAGATGTCTGTAGTAAAGCAGCGCCTGCCCTTTGCAGCAATTGCCGCGATTGGAATCTTTGGACTGGTCTCTACGGCTTTGCTTGTCACAACAAATGTCACCTCTGCCCAGTTTGATGCAGCAGCCCTTGTTGCAGGGAGTGAAAATGGTCAGACTACAATAGTATCCAGCCCTGTCTATTCGTGGATATTCATCTACGTATTTGACAAGGAACACACTCTCACAGACTATAGAGATCTGCTTTTCTATCCAATTGAAACCAGAAACATGCTTTTGATCTCTGATGAGCATTTTAAGTATAATTTAGGGGGAGGAAGGCAGCTGCAGGAAGCATATGACAACACGACGAATATCGCAATTTTTGAAGGGAATGTTTCCAATTACAACCTTGGACAGTATCCATATACGAATATGGCTGCTAACTATGAAGGGTCCAACGTTGAAGTCCGGGCAAGCAAATAGCTAAGTTCTGAGAAGCGTACGGGACAGTCTTTCCTCGACATGCTTTTCTAGCTCGGCCATTTTCTCTGTGCCCAACTTCAGATGCAGGTCCATCAGCAGCTCTGAAATGAACCTGGAATGCTTTTTCCTAGGTCTGACTGAATCATCGAATTTCTCTACTGCCTGAACGATGCAATTCCCAAGGGAAGAATAGAACTGGGTACTGTTTGCAAGGGAATTCTTGGTCAGAAGCAGCGTGCTATCGTGCAGCTCTGACAGCCTAGCCAAATGGTAGATGCTGACATACTTGATCAGTTCTGCAATGTTGTACGTGCAAACCGAGGAAAGGTAGGAGGGCGCCACATCGAAATGCTCTTCAACTTCCAAGCCTTTTTCGAAAAGATCTGACAAAAGCCACCAGTTGCTTTCGGCGACCAGCCTTATGCTACGGCCATTATGTCTGTCATGGATCTTTGCCGCCTTTTTGAAAAGGATGCTGTGCAACCGAAGCGGGTCAAATCTGCCTTTGTTTAGGAATACGTCATCATGGGTCGTTATATGCAAAAGGCCTTCTTTGCCAAGAGAATGCGCATCTATGCCGTGTGCAAGCATTTTCTCCTTGATCATGTCTTCTGTATTGAGCCCGCCTAGGTAAATTACTGGCTGGCGTTTGCGCAAACCCGCCTCTACATACGAAAGAAGGAACTTTTCAAGCAGCCTGCTACTGTCGTAAAACAGTACGGCATTTTTCCCGGGCTCGATGGTCTCTGCCAGAGTCAACGTCTTTTCGACGTTCACGAAACTTTTGGAACGTATAATCAAATTTATGCTTTCGTACGCCAAAAATGGCCGGCGATCCATAATTTGATGTTAGATTTCCAACGACAGAACAACTTGATAGCTTTTTCCTGATTTTTCAGGATAGATGCACAATTATTTTCGCAATCCTGGATTTAGAAATTGCACTGAAAATAAAAAATAGGAAAGGAGAGTGTATTTTAGTTCTGTACAGGATTTTGCTGCTCTGCTGTCAGCTGGTTCTTGAACGAGTCCGGCAGGTTTTGCACCCAGCCATTGTACACTACTGGTATAGCAAGAACACCTTGTCCGCCCATGCCTTTGTTGCCGGTGATGCTGGCATCCTTTGCTGTGCTGCTTGATGCAACCAGTGCCACTCTGCCAGCGATCTTTGCGTCAGACGGGTCTCCGTCGTTGTTGGGGTCACCGTCAACTACGATCATCTCGTTGGAGAACTTGCTTGAAACATAGGCATAGTATCCGCCGCCCTGCTTGGCTCCAAAGTTGACTCCATGGCATCCTGCATCACATCCAAGCATAGCCACGACTTTGTCTGTTTCCGTGTCGACGATCGTAATGGTCGCAGTAAGTGTATTTGCAGTCACCATGTACTGACCGTCTGGGCTGACTGGTGTCTGAATTGGCAGAGCTCCGACCGGTCCGGTAACCGCGCCGGTTATCGGGTCATAGTTCTGTATGAGGTTGATGGTTTTGATCACCTGACCTTTTGTCGCGCCTTGCATGCTGATTACGCTGATTGTGCTGTCCAGCAGGTTTGCAACATAGTATTTGCTGTCATCTGGCATCATGCCTGTAGCGATCGGAACGGCTCCTGTCGCTGGCTTTGCTTCAATGCTGTTTGTGTCAAAGCCATACAGAGTAGAATCTCCGCTGAAGGCGTTTGGTGTCACCATCTTCTGGCCATCAGAACTCATCCAGTGAGCATGCGGGTGTGATTCTGGCTCGCCTTCGTTTTGCATCGGGATCTCTCTTTGAATGTTGCCGGCCTTGAGTGATAGCTCGACTACCACATCCTCGCCGTTTAAAGCAACATGGATCTGATCTGTGTCTGTCCTGGTCATTACGTGGGATGGTGCTTCGCCTACGGAAATGTTCTTGACCAGCTTACCGGTCTCTGCGTTAAAGACCGTTAGCTTGCTGTCAAACCACTGGGTCTGGTAAATCAAAGTCTGGTCCCTGTCGGTCCACATGTTGTGCGGGTTGTTCATGTTGATTGATGGCAGCGCAACTTTTCTTTCAACATCCCATGTTGTGGCGTCAATTCTGGTAGCAGTTCCAGGCTTTGTCTTGCCAGAGGTAAGCTCAAACTGCGTGTCAATCCATACATCACCTACACCTGGTGTCGCTGGATCACTTAGGTCCGGAAGGTCGATGTCATTTCCATACCTTGCATTCAATACAGCTGGAAGGTTTACCACAGCTCCGCCGGTTATTCTGACATCAACGTTTGGGTATGTCACATGCCATGGCTGGTTGGATGTATAGTCCTGCCAGTTTGACGGGGTTGTTGCAATGAAGAATGTTCTGAGCAGCCTTGTTGCCAAGTCGCTTGAGGTTGGGACGGTAATTCCGTTGACAAGGCTGATGTTTTCACCAAGGTCAAGGCCCCCTGTCGCCGGGTCGTCAACAATTACTGCGCCAAACATGTAGGGGTGCACCTTGCATGTAAAGACATACAGTCCTGGTGTTTGAAGCGTCACAGACTGCGAGCTCTTGGAAGCCCTTGGCTGGTCAAACGGCATTCCCTGGGCGTTTTCTGGAAATATCAGGCTGGTTACCGTGTGAACCGTGTTTGACCTGATGTTAAAGTCTACCCTTACACCTGGCGTTCCAACGGCAAGTGACTGCGTTCCGCTGTTCGTGATGTCTCCGGCAGTGTTCTTAAACCACCTTCCGGGTTCGTCGGTCAGGTCAAACTGCACCCTGTTTGAGTCGCCGCTGCCACTGTCTGCAAGCGCCCTTTGAAACAGATTCACCGAAACATTGAAGGGCGCTATGAAAATCATTGCAGTCAGCATGAGCGAAACGGCAACTGCACTGTACAAAAGTTTGTTTCTCATAGCAGTTTCAGCAAAAAAGAGATTTCTATTTAAGCAAACTAGCAGCCTCTACGATCAGAGAATCAGCCCAGGCTTTAAATAAAACAGAGAATCCTGATGATAAATTGAATGTTTTAACTGGGCTGTTTGGTCAGAGCTACGAATAAGCCGACGCAAGGGGAAACCTTGATCTTGCGCTTGGCTCAAGGGAGTAAACTTCCTTTACCAGTCGGGTCCATACGTTGACGGGTTTGACATTGATGCCAAATTCCCTAAGCTTGACTTCTGCATGAGAGATCAACTGCGGATCAGTGACTTGTACCACATCACCCTTAAGCTGGTATCCACCCAGCGTGCTGCTGTCAAGAACTGCCACAGACACTTTGGGCCATGATTTGATGTTGTGAAAAGTCTTGTTCTCAAACGCGTCGGCAAAGAGTAGCCTGTCGCCTTCCAGCACGCCAAGAACATATCTTGGTGAGATGTTGGGCACCCCGTTGGAGTTGACGGTACCTACCATGACCAAATGCTCTTGCTTGATGATCAGCCGCATCACGTCCTCGCTTATCTGAGGCAATTGGACGTTTTATGAAGAAATGAAATCTTAAAGGTTTTCCTGTACACCTACCGACATAATCATGAACTCCAGTTCTATGCAGATGCTGCCAAAGCCGAACTGGCAAAAGCAGCATTAATTATTTTGCCTCTGCATGAACTATCCGTGAGCGTGGTAGATGAAATATCTCTTCCCGGCCTTACCAGCATACAACTTGTACACGGCGATATTACGGAAAGGCATGTCGATGCGATAGTAAACGCCGCCAACTCCTACCTGAAGCACGGTGGCGGGGTGGCCGGCGCCATAGTGAGAAAGGGAGGCCGGATAATACAGCAGGAAAGCGACAGGATCGGCTACGTCCCTGTCGGGTCAGCCGCAGCCACGTCTGCTGGAAAACTGCCTTGCATGGCCGTGATCCACGCAGTGGGCCCAATGATGGGTGAGGGCGACGAAGACAGCAAATTGCGTTCTGCCTTAAAAAGCGCCCTTTCCCTTGCATCAAGCAAGGGGTACACAAGCGTGGCCGTTCCTGCCATAAGCTCCGGGATATTTGGCTTTCCCAAGGACCGGTGCGCTGAGGTTCTGGTTGATGAAGCGATTAGATTTTTACGGGACGAGACCGCGCCGGTCAAGCGCATCGAGTTTTGCATCATCGATGAAGAGACAGTCAAGCATTTCCAAGACAAGTTTGACAGGGTAAAGAAGTCATTAAAATGAGCTATCCTGACAGGGAGAACAAAAATGCATTACTTTGCATTGCAATGAATTCCTACTGGTTATTATCTGTGCTGAAAATAACTCAGCCATGAACGAACATCCGATACTTATCGAAAAAGAGCAAGAAGAGGAAGAAGGCAATTACATGGAAGGAATCCCGGTATGCGGAGGAAATCTGGAAACCCCGGTCATCGATATAGTTCAGCACATCGATGAAGTACACTACAGGATAGGGAGCAAGCTGTACATTGAAAACGCAGACTGACAAAAACGATATTGATGCTCCATTTTACGAGCAACGGGACCTGGAACTAGAAAATATCATCGGAAACCTGATGGTTGCGGAGTACCAGGTGGACAGGCTGCGGTCAAGGCTGCTGGAAAAGGCTTCCGGGTTTGGTCGCTCTGTCGCCGGCTATTACCAAAAGACAGACAAACAACCGGCTTCAACACATGTGTTTGAACACAAGGGAAAATGGTACAAAATATCCGTTAAACTAGAAGAAGTAAAGAAAAACGCACCAGACAATTCGGATCTGGTCTAAAGTTTCTGACCAGAATTTTTCTCTTGATGACCCCTGTTGAAACTAGTCGCGCTGCTTCTGTTTCTTTGAATAAAACAGCTCTGCCGGCAGGAACATGTCCTGTATTTCTTCGTCTTTTATGCCCTCTTCTTCCAACGACGCTCTGCCCACTGCAAAGTCCCTGAGAAAGTCGTCGTCTCCAAGAATCTGCGCCAGCTTTCTTACCGGCGAGATGTACAGCCGTTCAACCCATGCAGGATACTGCGGTCTTACATACCTGTGCTTTTCCGTAAGCTTCAAAGTAAAGTACCATGCCAGGCCTTCTCTTAGCTGCTGCGGATAGTCCTTGACTATGACTGCGTGTATCATCTCATGAAGGTAGTGGCCAAACTTTGCAATGTCGTATCTGATTATGATCTCTTCTAGCCGGTAGTCGGTGATTCCAACAGAGCCTGATAGATCATAGTACTCGCCCCTTAGGTTGGTGCTGCTCCTTCTGTTCCCATTGATCGGCCCCTTTCTTCCCTCTCTTCTGGACATGACCTGAACTTCCATCTCCCACCTTCCCTTGCATATCAGGATATCAAAGGTTGTCTTGACGCCAAAGTACTCCTCTACCATCTTTCTGGCAGTTAGAACCAACGTGGAAAGCTTTTGAATCTCATCAAAGGTTATGTCTTCGGTGAGGAAGGTGATCTTGCCGTCAGCGATGGCAGCCTTTGCTACTTGATTGCTGCTGACCTCGGTTTCTTTGGGCGTATCTTTTTCCATCATGACAAACTCCTTCTATACCGACGGCTGGGCAACACTGCCGACTGGATAAAATCCTTGTAGTCCGCCGCTCCGCTTCGCACCGTACTTTGGGCTGTACGTCATTTAGTTTCTTCAAGCATTGTTAGATGGCTGTCTGACTATAATCTGTGAGAGTACTGAGCAAGACTGTGCTGTGCACTGCAATACCAAAGATAGGCTCGACAGAATTTGGATTCATGACAAAAATAGGCTGGGCGGTGTGCAACTTCAGACAGTATTAGAGCCAAACTTGGTCGTCTTGTAGTTACGGGATATGCGTCTGCAAAAGTAACCATGGTCAGAATTGACAGTACTAGCTGAATGCTGCGTCTATATCAGACGAAGCTTCGATTCCATGAATGACCTCGGCCTTCCGTCCTTGAATACAAGCTTTGGAATGTATCTCATCGAAAAAGAAGCAGCGGCAAGTAGCACTGGCTCAAACTCCTTCCCCAGATCCGTCAGCTTGTATTCCACCCTGATTGGATAGTCTGATACAATACTTCTTTCAACAATACCCAACTTTTCAAGCTCCCTCAGACGCTCGGTTAGAACCTTTGGAGTAATGCCTTCAATGTTTTCCAAAAAGCGGTTAAACTGCCTTGTTCCTCTAAACATTTCTCTTATGATTAGGACTGCCCATTTTTTTCCTATAACTCTGAAAGTCGTTTCAATCGGACATGACTTGAGCTCCTGATTGTTGTAAACGGTCTCTATTATTGAACACTTGCTATGGGTCATTCTACCACTACCTGTCCGGTAACCAAGTATGGATCTGGTTACGTGAGACTAATAAACTATGGTTTCAATACTAGATATGAAAATGAAAGCACTTGGTGACTATTCAAAACAAATGCAATACAACAAGACAACCTCTTTTCTAATAGCCGTCCATACCTGGAGGATCGCCGGCATAGCCTTCCTGTGGGGCATGACTCAGGGAATCTTGGATCCAGCCTTTGCGATACCGGCCGGTGTCGGAGATATTCTGATAGGGGTGACGGCCATCCCCTTCGCCGTTTTTCTATGGAAAGGGTATAGTTGGTCAAAGTATGCCCTGGTAGTCTGGAGTGTGCTTGGCATCGCGGACTTGGTCAATGCGATAAGTCTTGGGCTCATCACCAATCCGGACTTTGGAACTTCCACAATGACAACATTCCCCTGGATCTTGGTTCCTACCGTGGCTGTACCAGCAGCACTGGCCCTGCATGGGCTCACGTTGTACAGACTACGGAACTGGGTACCACCGCTCAAGAAACTTGCAGAGGTTTGATACAAGCAAGATCGGACGAATGACTATCACGGGTCTTCGTCCTCCCCTGCTTTTCTTACGTTGTGTCAGCAGTTAACGCATGATTTTAACAAACTTGTGCGAATTCCCTACCATGATGATGCATAACCTTTCTTCAGACCGTTGTTAGTCGCACCTGATTTAACCTTCTTAAACACTTCAAAAGCCTATTTTTTGCCTGATAGGTACTTTTAAGGATTCTCGGAGGTTAAGGAGGAGGCGGTGTCCGAAAAATAGTAATATTTATCAGTCCAATGCCGGCATGTTATAATGCAAGCATGACACACACGGAATTTAAAGTTCCGGTATTGGAAGGCAAGGATGCTGCAGACTTCCAGAAATATGACTCTAGGGACCTCACTACGGAGGAGAAGGAATCCTTAAAGGCAGCTCATGATTTCTACAAGAAACACTGCGAGATTCCATGATTGATCCTGTCAGGTTAAATTTCTCTCTTCTTTCAGATAAAGACAATTTCTCAAACCTTGACTTTACAGAAAACGACGGCACTGACCCGCTCGGCGTTGATATCTTTCTAAAACAGAAGGCTTTGGGATACAGGAAAAACAACCTGAGTGCGATCTACACTGTAAGGGTTGATGGTGAACTTGCTGCATTCTTTGCGCTTTCAATGTTTGCGATACAGGTAAAGGAGCTTCATGATAAAGAAAAGATCGGAGATATGAATCTCGTTTCCTATCCTGCCATCCTGTTGGGTCAGATGGGTGTGGATAAAAGATTCAGAAACCAGGGAATAGGATATCGGATATGTCAGTTTTGCTTAGGGTTGGCTCAGGAAGTGGGAAAGAAAGTGGCCTGTAGATATGTGATACTGGAAACAAATGAACAAAAAGCATCTTATTACAAGAAGTTATTATTTGAACAATCTACCAAGAAATCCCAAAAAATATGGATGTATAGAAGGGTTTCATGATTCACTCATTGTTACAGCTCTTGCCTTTTTTTTGACCCTGTAGTCTTGAAAGCAGATATTCTTCTATATGTATCTAATAACTAGATACATATAGAAGAATTGGAGACTGCTGACAATAGCAGGACCTTGCCGAAGCTTTTGATTATTTATTAGAGAATACTCACTGCAGAGACTTTCCAGCTGTAGCGACTCTTCCCGGAGTCTCTTGCCTTTTTCTTGGTATCAAGGAATTCAATAATTTGTTTCTTGTCGTTTACGTCAAGAATGTGATCCTGGTACCATGGTGTTGGGCAAGGATGATGTTGGTGGAGCTCGTTTTTGATGTGGCTGTCGCTTGAGCCAATAGTCTTTAGATAATCATGAGAGTCGTTTAACAGCTTGGCATTTGTGGAATTTGGGATGTTTGGAATCCTTGAAAGGATCATTTGTAGTGACATAAGTGGACAGGACTCATGTACCAACGCAAGTATATGAATCCCCCACTAAAGTGGACTGGGCGGGATTTGAACCCGCGACCTTTCGATTGCGAATCGAACATTACTACCCCTGAACTACCAGCCCAGTGCAAAAACTGCTGTTAAAACCCGAATATAAAAGATCAGAATGATGCCGCCTTGTTTGGCGGCAGATGTTTTTCGTAGACAGACCTAATCTATTGACACAAATTATCATTATATCTTTCCTGACAAGAAGGCATTTAACCGGGGAAGTGTGTTTTTCAGGCAGTGCACAAGAACAACGTCAGGCGCCGCAAGGCTGGGAGCAACTTGAACGAGACTATCAGGATCGCATCCATGGTACAGAAGGGTGTCGATGCTGGCAGATCAAGCCATGTAGAAATGCAGGCGCTCTCCAAGATTGCAAGCCAGAACATCAGATCAAAGGTGCGCTCCCTTCAAACGTCCATGCAGCATAAAGACGCCGAGCTGTCTTCTGTCCTTGATGCTGTTTCATCGGTAATGTCGGAAGGGTATGCAAAAGTCCTGGAACCCAACGGAAAAATCCGCAGGGACAGACTTGACGCCATCCTGTCTGTGGACGCTGACATTGTCACGTGCCTTGCCATTATCGATGAAGAAATGAAATCCGGCAAGCCGCTGGCCAAATCAACGGCGGTTCTAAAAGAACTTGTAAAGCAAAGAAAAGAGTTGGTAGACGCCTCTAAAGCTTGAGGTGCGTCTTTAGTCCCTTGTAACGGTTTCTGATGGTGACCTCTGTCACACCGGCTGCTTCGGCCACGTCCTTCTGGGTCTTGTTCTCTCCGTTCATGACGCAGGCAACGTACAGCGCGGCTGCTGCCAGTCCCATGGGGTCTTTGCCGGCAGATATCTTGCCTTCCTCGGCTTTCTTTAGGATCTCAAGGGCCTTGCGCTTTGTCTTTTCAGACAGGCCTGCCTTGCTTGCTATTCTGGCGACACATTTCACCGGGTCTACTACCGGCATCTTGAGGTCCAGCTCCCTTATGAGCAGCCTGTAGCATCTGGCCACGTCCTTCTTCTTTATGTTGCTTGCATTTGCAATGTCCTTGAGGGTTCTTGGAGTCTCTGTGTCACGGCATGCAGCGTACAGAGCAGCGGCAACCAGCGCGGAGATGGAGCGTCCCCTGACCAGGCCTTTTTCAAGAGCCTTTCTGTAAACGTATGCAGCCTTTTCAATCACTGCGTCTCCGACTGCAAGCTTGTCCTTGAGCCTGTCCAGTTCGCTGAATGCCTGGCGGAAGTTGCGATCCACCGGTTCGTGAACCTGGCTTCTGCTGTCCCAGGTCCTGAGCCTCTCAATGGTGCTTTTCATGGATGCTGAAAGCGGCTTGCCGGAAGCATCCTTGTCTACGGGGCCGATTATTGTGGCAAGTCCCATGTCGTGCATCGCCAGGGACGTGGGGATTCCTGCCCTGCTCCTGTCTTCGTGCTCTTCCTTTGAGAAGGCGCGCCATTCTGGTCCTAACTCTTCTATCCTTTCGCTAACTACAAAACCACAGTTTCCGCAGAACATCTCGCCGGTGGCGTTGTCTGTTACCATGGATCCTCTGCCGCAACGTGGGCAGCGGTCACCAAACATGGAGATATCTTTTACCAATTTCCTCTCACCGAAATTTCATTTTCCCTTTGCAGGCTTATATAAATATTTTATTCTAATATTTAAACTTTCGGTATGTTACCTTGGCTTGCTGCGCTTGCGTCTTTCTGCCTTGGCGTACTTTTTGCTTCCAGACCGCTGGGCGCTGTAGGCGTGGGTCTTGTTGTTCTTCTTTGGCATCTTGCAGGAATTAGAAATCAACACGCTATATATTCTATTTTCAACAAAAACAATAAATGGAATTGGGTGTGATGCGTGTATCAATGGAAGACAAGACCCGCGTTCCAAGATGGGTCGTGGAAAACGATCCGCTTTGGGTAAAGTCTGTTGATTCTGACCTTGGTATGCTAAGATGGACTAACAGGAATACCGGTGCCCATGCTGTCTGCCTGCCAACAGGCTTGTTCTGTGAAATCATCGAAGACGAGACAAGTGGAGTGGGTCTTACAGACCTTGGCAGTCTTGCAAGGCGCATGAACGCCGGCAGGACAAACGGCGCTGACGACATCCGAAAGTACCTGGCCAGCGGACATCTCAACCCTACCATCAACTGGCCGGCAGGTCTTGACAGAAACAAGCTGCGCCGGTTCTAACTATTTATATCAATACCGACGCCGCTAACCTGTCCTTGTCGCTGCAGGTTGCTCTTCAAAAGCTGGCGTATGATGTTGTTACAAGATACATCAAAGACAGCCGGGTCGTAGGCCTTGGCAGCGGAAGCACGGCTGCGTTTATCGTCAGGGAAATGGCCAGCCTTGAGAACAGATATGCCATGCAATTCGTGCCGACATCTCTGCAGATAAAGGTGGAGGCTGAAAAGATCGGACTTCAATTTGCAGACGAAAACCGCGTTCCGGACATAGACGTGGTGTTTGATGGTGCAGACCAGATAGACTCAAAATTCAACATGATAAAGGGCGGAGGAGGCGCGCTCTTGCGGGAAAAGATCCTCATCTCGTCAGCAAAGAAGGTGGTGATAATCGCCGATGAGTCCAAGTTCGTCCAGTCATTTAGCCGGTCGGTTCCCATCGAAGTGCACCCTCTGGCAAGAACCGCGGTGGCCAGAAAGCTTAAAGAGTTTGGAGGCCAGCCAGTGCTACGCACCTTGGACAAGGGCTACCCGTTTGTTACTGAAAACGGAAATGTCATACTTGACACCACGTTTGCAGCGATATCTGATCCTGTCAGAATGGAAATGGATCTCAAAAACATAGCCGGCGTGCTTGAAGTGGGCATCTTCACCAGAAGGGCCAATGCCTACTATAAGGCCAAAAACGATGGGACCTTTGAAATCATCACTTTCTAGTACCACGGATAGTCTTATTATCTTGATTGCTGATGATAACGCGGATGCATGAGTAAAAACGATGATGACGATGATTTTACCGCGGTAGGGCTGTTGCTAGAAAAGGCTGAACAATACAAGAAAGCCGGCAAATTCGAAGATGCGTTAGAACTTCTCAACAAGGCGCGCGTCATGCAGGAAAGCAAAAAGCCCGAGAACTATTGGAAAGACAAAGGGCTTGACAAACTTGAGCTGGGAAAATATGAAGATGCAGTAAAATGCTTTGACAACGAACTTGAAATTAACGGGAAAAGTTTTGACACGTACTTTGCAAAGGGGGTCACGCTGTATGCCTTGGGCAGTTACGTCGAGGCCGTGGAATGCTTTCAAAATGCATACGAGATCAAGCATGCTGAAGGCTTGAAACATGCCAGCAAGCTCGACCTGTTCAAAACGTACAGAAAGTTTGAAGATGCTGTCAAGTTTTCCCGGGGGATGGGAACAGAGCAGGTCGACCATACCTTTTGGTATTACATGGGCCTTGCCCTGTACGAACTCAAAAGATATAGCGAAGCAATGGATTGTTTCAGGAATGCTTCCGCGCTGAATCCAAGAGATTCTGCAATAGTGTACAGCCTTGCCAAATGCGAGCTCTTTTCAAGTGGGGCAGAAAAATGCATAGAGCTGCTGGAAAAAGCCTGTGATCTGGATTCTGCCAGCAAAAGGTTGCTGAGGGTAGATCCTACTTTTGACAGTCTGAGAAACGACAAGAAATTTAGGGTCTTGCTGGGTTACAGCACATCCTCGACGTGAATATCGCCCGGATTACCATTCCAAACTAATTACATCGTTTTCCTGGATGACAAAATTCTTGTCCTCCTTTCTCCACCTTGCAATGACGCGGTTGTTGGCAGTCATCATCGAATCCATGCTGACGACCATCCTTTTGTCCTGACTGACCAAATACAACACGGGCTTGACCTCGTCTTTATCTGCCTCTGGATAACTAAAGGAAACGGCAAGGCTGTTTGTGTTGCCTAAAAACAAGATGTTGTGCTTTCTTGACTGCTCGACGGTTTCATACATCACGGAATAGGCCTTGGCAGCTTCGCTTCTGAAAACCGGGCTGTGCAGTTTCACAATAATCTCTTTTCTTTCTGGGGTGTCTGAAACTATCTCCTGTATCTTGAGCCCGTTGTTTTCTTCAAATGCTTGAAGGTTGATCTCGGAGATCGGCATTTCAACATCATTGATGGTTTCGTATACCATGAAGACCGGCTCTCTGGAGTTGTTGATTATTCGGTATGTTCTTTTGTGACTTAGAAGGCCTGCCTTGTAGTCTTTCAGACTCAGGTCAAACTCCACACTTCTTATCGAAAGATTCTTTTGCATATCTTTGACTTTGCCGGCTATCTTGCTTCCCACAGTGAGCGCCTTTGAGGGTCTGGATGGATTTCCAAAGCCCTCGCCGTGAACCGAATAGACAAGGATGTTCTGGCCGTGTTTTATCTGAAAGTCCTGAACGGGGTGGATTATCCGCCGGTACTCATCGGATAACTCCACGAGGCTTTCCGCCATGTTGGCAGTCATCAGAATGTGACCTGCATCGGCAAGGTCCATGACTCTTCTTGCAAGTATTATTCCCGGCCCCCAGATGTTTTGGTTTCCATAGATGTCACGGATAATAAAGACGTGGCCGTCGTGGCATCCGATTCTCACCTTTACCACATCAATAGGATTTTTGTCAGCGTTGTACTGGCTTAGTTTTAGATGCAGTTCCCTGGCCAAGTTCGGGGGTTTGTCCAGTCCTTTCAGAAAGCCTATTGCCATTCCATCTCCTGTGGGAAGAATCAACAGCTCTTCTCTGGGGGTGGACCTGAATGCCATGCATTCAAAAATGCTTCTGTTCAAAGCCCGGATCTTTCTTATCTGTGTGCTGGTCGACATCGCAGGATCCGATAGGCCAACTATGTCGACAAAGAAGAATGCTGCATAGATGATCTTTTCTTCAGAGCTTGATGTCATTTTGATTCAACCGTTTGTAAAAAGCCGGACTTCAATAGCTTTCAAAAGTACACAAAACTATAAAAAAATTCATAAAAACTTTCGATTGGTATCACCGGTTTGTGTGATAAAAATAATTATTTCCCAAGACAAGCGATTCGAAATAAAAGTTAATCAAAAAGCAAACACTAAGCTCTGGCGGGCCCTGGCATGCTTTCTGAGCGTAGCAAGCCGCTTGAAGGCAAGATAAACTACTACGTTCTGGTAGCCATAAGCCTACTTGTCCTGTTGTTTGTTATCGCCAATTCTTTTGAGCCGCAGATAGACAGCCAGCTTGATTTCTTTGAGCTGGTGTACCTGATGTCTTCAGCCGCGCCAGTAATACTGTGCTTTGTAATCGCAAAAAGGTACTGGGGATCAAAGGTCTTTGGCAAGACGTACCTGGCGCTAGGCATTGCCTTTCTGCTGGGTCACATCGGTGATGAACTTTTTCAGTACTATCAACTGGCCGGAATATCAAACCCGTACCCATACTACTCGGATATCTTTTTTGCCTCTTTCTTTCCGTTTGCGTTCTACCATCTGTACAGGAATATCCGGCTTTACAAACCAAAGTTGGAAAATAAAGAAAAGATACTGATTGTTGCAATTCCGGGCACTATAACCCTTGTATACGCGTTCGCTTTGCTTACCCCGGTTTCTGTTCCAGGTGGGGTACCAGACCTCATGTCAGAAGTGTTATGGATCGGAGACAGACCGTTTAAACTGATCCCGGCCACTGGCGATGAGGGCGTCTCTGATTCTTACCAGCGCATCATAGTGGATGACACAACGTATTACCTTGTGCCAATGAATCTGACAGGTCTGGTGGGATACGAACAGGTATACGACAAGAACGCAACTGTGGACTTGGTTCCGGTTGTTATCTCTAACTTTACTATAGGGGAGACTCCTCCCTACGATCAGACTTTCTGGAACGGCTTTTACATGGGTATGTACTACAGCGCGACTACCACCACACTGTTGTCTTGGAACCTGATCGGGGTTCGGACTTTTCGCAAGACCGTGCTGGGCAACCCATGGGGGCTCTTGGTTACAGGTATGGGCATAGGCACGCTGGCCAACATAATTTACTACTACACTTCCATCTTCAGCTATGATCGGACAAGTCCGATTCTGGGTCTTTGGATACTGGGAAACTGGATAGTCTGCTACGCCCTTTATTTGCACAGAAAACAGCTGTGATAAACATGACAGCGCCTTTTTTAAAACATGAACTGCATGGCATAGACACGTTATTATTAAATAGTTCACGGGTATTGTAGCTTCGTGGGGCTTCTCAAAGTAAACGGCTTTATCGACCTTGACCAATTTTGGCCGAAAGGCGAATCAGACGCAGATACCATCAAGATACTTGTTCAGGATACCTTTCAATTCCAAGAAAACCTGCAGTCTGAATTCAAGGTAACCCATTCCTTTGACAAAGCAATGATGAAAGTAGATGACAAGAAGGTGCCAGTCATGGACGGCAAAAACAGGATTACAGTTCGCCTTCAAGGTGTCGATACGCCGGAACTGCACTGCGACTCGACAAGCCTGTCAAAAAAAGCGCTGAAAGCCCTGAACAAAGCACGAAAAGATGAATTCAAGAAACTAGATAAAAAATACCGCCAATACTTTGCAGAATCTTCCGTCGTTGCACTTTA
This sequence comes from Nitrososphaera sp., assembly GCA_029263715.1. GTDB lineage: Archaea > Thermoproteota > Nitrososphaeria > Nitrososphaerales > Nitrososphaeraceae > Nitrososphaera. The sequence continues at coordinate 170,461 of JAJUFP010000001.1, forward strand.
CGAGATGCTAAAAAAGTCCGGAACAAGTGCTGTTCCATGCGTGGTCAGGACATTTGTAAATGAACCAAACGACGTGTTTGATAAATATGCAAGACTTGTGGGAGACATTGAAGTTGAAATCGATGGAAAGAAGGTAAACATCAATCAATGGTTGGTGGAAAACGGGCTGGCCTTCCCAGCCTTTTATGCTTCGATGAATGGCGAAGAGATCAAGACTCTCCTTGAAGCTTCTCAGCTTGGACGAAAGAACCATCCAAAGTTCTGGCGCCGCATGACAAAAACGATGAGATTTAACTTCAAACTATTGTATCGCGGAAGGGGCGCGCCTCTTGAGCCCAAAAAGGATGTTGGATCTCTGGCGTTGCCCAAGATCTACCGCAGGCAGCGCAATTGGGCAGTCCAGAAAAAAGCAAAAATCCTGAATGATGGTTTTAAAAAGTTTCTTGCAAAAAATCACGACCATTGCTTCTTGACAGAAGAATTTCTGGTTAAAGGACGTGCATCGGCGATTCACCATCTTGACGAATTTCTTGAAAGTGGCAAGCTAAATATCGAGCCAGAAGACTTGGTGTTCAGGGACAGCCCGTCTACATTGTTATCTTATGATGGAACGCCCGTATCGAGGTGGTGACTTAATCCGTTAGTACCTTTAGCAGCAGGGGAAGCGATTCTGCAGCAGTGCTGCGGACTGAAATGTCCATCATCCCGCTCAACGCGGTGGGCTCTATGTTGATCTCTATCAGGTACGAGCCGTTCTTCTTTGCATAGATGGGCAGGCTGTTGGCCGGCGATACCTGCAAGGAACTGCCGACTATGACCATGACATCGCAGTCAGAAGAATGTTTTATTGCTTGCTTTAGATTGTCCTGTGGTAGCGGCTCGCCAAACCAGACAACGTCGGGCCTCAACATGTGGCCACATTTTTCACACAACGGTGGCGGTGGGGGAAATCCATCGCCCATCCTCCCGTGATAACTGCAGGCGGTGCACTTTACTTTGAATATGTTTCCGTGAAGCTCGATGATGTTTCTGCTGCCGGCAACACGGTGCAGATCATCGACGTTTTGTGTGACAACCTGCACTTCCTTGTAATTCTGGATGCCGGCTATGGCAAGATGGCCAGCATTTGGTCTGGCTTCAAGGGCCTTCATTCTCCTTTCATAGTACCATTCCCATACCAGCTTTGGGTTCTCAAAGAACGCTTCCGGCGTGGCCAGCTTCATGGGGTCATATTTTTTCCAGTAGCCGTTTCTGCCTCTGAAGGTGGCTAGGCCGCTTTCCTGAGATATGCCGGCACCGGTAAAAAAGACCATCTTTCTGCATGCTTTTATCCTGTCCTTTACGCTGTCAAAAGCGGGATTCAATCGAGGCTACAGTTTATCATGGCAGACAGGTATTTCTGTTGTCTTGTTACTGTACCTCAATAGCTGCCTTGTTAAAGCCCATCTTGACCAGGTAATCGCGCACATCATCCCTATGGTCTCCCTGCAGCATGATAAAGCCGTCCTTGGCAGTGCCGCCGCAGGCAAAGGTACTTTTCAGTTCCTTGACTATCTTGTGCATATCGCTCTGCTTTGGGTTTATCCCCTCAATCAAGGTGGTTGTCTTGGAGAAACGTCTTGTTTCCCGGCGGACAACGATTCGTGCTTCTTCCTTGTCCAGCTCACCGCAGGCGCACAGGTCGTCTGGGAGGCCGCATTTTTTGCAGATAACCGCCATCAGGTACCACGATTTTCACAGGGCCTATTATTAAGCATTGTTCATTGACCAGCGGCATTATTCTGAATAAATCACACAAACATCCGAAAGAAATCCTCTGATGTCCATTACAAACGACCTGAATTGGCTTACCGGCACTATGGGCACGCCATCGATAAACTTGACAGCCTCGGCATGCAGCGTCATTATGGCAGGAATCGCGCGACCTATGTTGTTCCGCTTGGCAACTTCTTTGGTCCTTGATACCTGTTTTCTTGCATACAGGGAAAGCGAAGAAAGGTTGTTTCTCTTCCAGTGCTTGCAGTCAATTGCGATTGCAAGGCCGCTGTCAACACCCAGTACGTCTATCTCCATGCGGGGCTTGGTGAGCCTGACATTGGTCCTGGTCTTGTAACCAAACGACCTGAGGGTTTCTGAGGCCAGCCTTTCAAAATCCTGCCACCGGAGATGCTTTGAAACCTGCTCAACGTCACAGCCATGCCTGATGCACAGCAGCGCTGCATCAAGTCTGTCTGCGCCGGAAAACTCTATGGACCTGCCAAGTTTGCCAATGCCCTGCGAATGCAAAAATTCCAGCACACCGTCTGCAACGGTCTTGCTTGCGATCCCAGAAATGGACTGGAATTCTTCTACAGTGGTAACACCATCATTTATTGCCGACAAGGCCCTTAGCAGCAGGTCCGGATTCATCGCCGATACTGGCATGATTCGGTATTTAACTGCAGTACAAAAGAAAATAAGCTGGACCATCCGCATTAACTCTGTGCTTGACTGGAGGGATCTTGCGGCCTTGTTATGTATGGCACTTGTGGTCCTTGGGGCTGCCGCGCTTTCCATATCGGCCAATTCCTTTTCCATAGTAAGGGGCAAGGTAATCGAAAAGGGGATCGGGATACTTGATTTTGATGGAAAACCCAGAATAACAAACACAATATCGGTGTTCATCCTAGACGACGACCGGGTTTTTGACATAAAAAGGGGGACAGTGGTCCAATACCCTGTGTCTGAGTTTGACGCAGACTCTGTGGAGGTTGGCTCAGAAATAAGGCTGCTTGTATCATTGCAGAGCGCTACTGTGAGGGTACTGGATCATCCGTTAGGCAGCTTTGTCTAGAACTTTCTTTAAAAATGAGGATGTCCGCCTGGCCGTTATCATTTCATCGGGCATGGCTGCAAGTTGGCGCACATCATCCGGCTTGTCTATGTCAAACATCAGTTTCTGCGATTCAAAAACTCTTGCTTGGACTCCAAGCTCGGCGGCAGCCTTGACGTGCATGTTGTAGCTGTTGTTGTCATAGTGGATCTTGATTACTGTCGGAGGCTTGCGAAGAAGTATGTTGGTCCCATCGTACCTAGTTGACGGGCAGATGACTATGCATCTTGAGTCCTGTCCTGCCGCCCCGCAGATTCTGTCGATCTCGCTTGCATCCAGCAGCGGCAGATCCTGCGGAATTACTACAGTCGCATCTGCTTTCGCATCAGTACTGTACCTGTCTGCACGCATGACAGCAGAATTCACGCCGCTATCCTTTTCTTCACAGATGAATCCAGCGCCATACTCTTCTGCAATTTTCTTGGCGCGGATGTCGCTGGAGACCACCAGAATCTGATCAAGATGTTTGGAATTGGCAAGAGTGGCAAGGGTGTCCTGCAGCATTAGTCCTGAAAGGGCGACGCGTTCGTCTGCGGTAAGGATCGGAGAAAGCCGGGTCTTGGAATTTTCAAATTTTTTAACGGGTATTATAGCAAACGTCTTCAATTCAGAGACTTCCAATATTCAGGAGGTACTGGCCGAGCCTGACTTCGTCTTGTCTGTCTGACATGGTTATGTTTGTTTCGTACACCTGCATGCCAAGCTCCCGTATCTGACCGGCCATTTCATGATCCGTCTCAGATATAACCATCGAGCCTACAAAATCGCGGTAGAATTCTGCCACGCCGACCGGCGAGCTTCTCAAACCTGCTGCCTTCATGTACTTTACGGCCGGCCCGCTGACTGCAGACTGGCCTATAAGGGGGGAGACTGCCACCACCCTGCTTCTGACCTTTGACAGCTCTTTTCTTATTCCGTCAAGTGCAACGATGGGTCCTATACTGGAGACTGGATTGGCCGGGGCGATTATTATTTTGTCGGCCTTTCTGATGGCATCTATGGCCTCCGTGCTGGGTTCTGCCTCTTTCGCACCTTTGTAACGTACTGCAGTTACTGAAGGTAATCCTTTCTCTTTGACCCAGAATTCCTGAAGGTGCATCTCGCCTTTGTCTGTCTGGATCCTTGTCTCAACCTGATTGTTTGTGGCAGGGATTATCCTTGGTCTTACCGCAAGTTTTTCCCTCATCCAATCGGTGATCTCGACAAGACTCTTGCCGCTTTGCATCATACTGGTTCTAACGACGTGCGTAGCTAGATCCCTGTCGCCAAGACTGAACCATGAAGACTGGCCCATTTTGGCAAGCTGATCCAAGAAGAAGAAGGTATCATCCTTTACTCCCCAGCCTCTCTTTTCGTCTAGGATGCCTGCAAGCCCGTAGGTAACAGTATCGATGTCCGGACAGATGTACAGTCCATAAAACCAGATGTTGTCGCCCACGTTGGATATCACCGACAGGTCGTCGGTTATTTTGGCCAGGCCTCTGACCAGTTTTACAGAGCCAGTCCCGCCAGCAAGTATTACGATCAAACGGTTCAAAAGATACTTATTTTGCTATATTTGTCTAGCGTAAAGAAATTCGTTCAATATCGGGACAACAAAGATTATAAAGAGCAGAGGCAAAATTCCCCTCGTGAAGTATTTACCGACTGCAGTAGCCATAACTTTTGCCGCGCTTTTGACATTCAGTTTCGTTCCAAGAGCGTTCGCTAACGACATGAACGCAGTTCTGATCCCACAGCGTAACATCGCAGAAGGTCATTACATTGCATTCTATAATCTGGAGATTCGTTACCCTGAAGGCAGCACTTTGGCCCAAGAATTTAACGGCAAGAATGAAAGATACCAGTTTACCCTCACCGGTGATCCCAGCAGCACCGATAATGGCGTAGCAAGCGCCATAGTAGCCTTTAACAAGGCAATGATAGACAAAAATAGTCCTGTTCACGTTACAAAGATGGATATTTCTTACACCGCTACAATAAAGGGCGAAGCGACCAGTACTCTGATATCGTACAAGATTGAGACTAAACCATTCCTTGAAAACTTTGTCATAGAAAAAGGTACTGAGGGAGGTAGGGCTGCCGACATTGTAGACCTGGAATGGAGATCCATTGTGGTGACCGAACCGATCACCCTGAGATCGCCGGATCTGGGTATGATCGAGGTCAACAAGCCGATTAATCTGATAAAGGCAACACATCCTGCAGTGGCCGACAAGATCGACAGCTCTGGAGCTAACGTGATTTTTGATGAGCCGATCCTGAACTTCAATGCATTCAACCTGCCAATGGAAAGATGGCACTTCCTATTTGATCCGTCTGGAAGTCTGGTAGAAACCTCGTCATTCTTTAGAGAGGAAAGTGGAGCCAAAGTCACTTCCATCTACTCTCTGGGTGAGAGCAGCTTCAGGGAAGGCACGTTTGAAGCAGAAGAAAAAGACGTCAAGGCAAACATTGATGGTCAGGAAATCCTCTTCCACTCTCAGGTCCCGGCTCCAAGCGGTCAGATACAGGTTGCGGGATTCTCAGTTATCCAGACGTCTGAAAGCGGTGAATTCGCGATGGTAACAGTAGAAGCTCCAGAAGGAGCTCAGGCAGCCACAGGCGGATTTCCGATACAGGTGCTTCTGGTTCTGGGCGGAATGATGGGCGCAATCGCCATATTCATCCTGTTCAAAGCACGAAAGTAGGGGCTTTCCCCTCACTCAATTTTATTTTACTTTATTGTGCACAAGTTGCAGATCGATAATTCTATTATTAGAAAAATGCAATATTCCTTTGATGAGGTCTGAAGAGTCAAAGTGCACGCTAGATGAGCAGATTCTCGAACTTTATGACTGCGGGATGTCGATTCAAACCATCTCACAGCGCCTTGATGCCGCGCCGGAATACATCGAACATGTGTTAAAGAACATAACCCTGGAGACCGTCTAGCTGCGTCTTGTCAGCTTTGATCTCTTTTCTTCGTCTTCGTCTCTCAGGTAAAGGCCTGCATCGCTGATTGTCGTAACAGTGATCCTGCCCTTTTGAAACAAAAGCCGCCCTGCAAACCTTGTCCTTCCAACGCCTATCACTTCGCCACGCATGTTTAGGATGGCCACAAACGAATTCTCTGTAAGGGCTTCCGGCGCTTCAATTATCGAGTCGCCCATTACGTCTCTGCCATACAGCACCAGGTTTTCTGCATTCTCGTTGATCTTGATGTAGTGCTGGCTCTTTGCGCCAGCCCTGAAAAATAGATCCATGCCTTGAAGGGTGGGAGTGAACTGCTTGGTTATCTCGCCTATCACAAGACCCGATAGACAAGGCTTATTCTGTAAAACTATCGACTCCATTTCTGGGCTGACGAGGCAGAGCTTTTTTGACACGCCCTCCTGCCTGATTAGAAAAACACTGTCTTTTAGAGCATCAAATACACCCCATTTGTCCAGTGAACGGTTCACAATGGTTCTCTCTTCCCTAGTCATACTCCGGTGGGATACAGAATTCAATTCCTAATCCTCAACCTGGCCACAAAAAAGCCCGTCGTGTCATGGACGTGGGGATAGAACCTGCGCGTGTTGCTCAAACTTGGATCAAACTCTGTACCGCCAAACATAGTCAGGCCTTCATTCCCATGTTTCATGGGCTCTAAAGTCAAGTTGTCGAACATGCGTATTATCTTGTCTATTGTCATCTCATTTTCTTCGGGAGCAAAGGAGCATGTCGAGTAAACGATCAAGCCTCCAGGCTTTGCGACCTTGATGGCAGATTCAATGAGCCTTGCTTGCCTCTGGGAGCAGTAATCGATATCCTCCGGCCTGTGGTCGGTCTTTCTTGTGGGATCCTTTGCTATGACGCCTTCGCAGCTGCAGGGGGCATCAAGGAGGACCCTGTCAAACTTGATACCAAGGCTTTCAGACATGCCGCCGTCCATGGCGCAGACAGAGGTATTGTAAACTCCAAGCCTGTTCAAGTTGAAAGTCAAAGACTTGATCCGCCTTTCGCTGGGCTCAAGAGCCATGATTGCCCCTGTGTTTTTCATTCGCTGGGCCATAAAGCTGGTCTTGCCCCCCGGTGCAGCTGCCATGTCAAGCACCAACTGTCCTTCGCCGACATCAAGGGCTTCTACTGCCATGCACGAGCCGAGGTCCTGTATGTAATAGTGGCCCAGCAAATACTCGTTTGTGGCACCCAACGGAAGCGGCGATTCTTTGACGGCAAGCACTTCTGGAATCACCGTTTCCTGCAGCCTGAAACCTTTTAGACGGAGCCTATCGGCGAGGGCCTCCTTGCTCGTCTTCAGTGTGTTTACCCTGATATACCGGGTGGGCGGACTCTCCATCTTGCCAAGAAATCCTTCCACGTCTGGCACATATTCTAGGAATCTGCTTACCAGCCATGAATCGTAGCCGTATTTCTTGGCCAGCGAAACTGACCTGGAAGATTCGGGGAATATTCTCGCCAAGCAGTGTTGATACAGGGATTTTCAGGATTTATACTATCTTCCGGCACCAGGAAGGCCCAGAACCTTGACGGGGGTTCTGTAATCCGTAACTACGTCTATACCTTGGTCGGCGGTTACCCTGACCGTGGTGGTTTCGGTTTCTGGCTCTGGATAAAAGTAATACGACTGTCCTGCCTTGAGGGAGTCCTTTGTCTGCACGTCTTTGCCGCCCAAGTCCACAACGATGTTGGTTATCTCTTCAGTTCCGACGTTGGTTACCCTTATCCTGTAAAGGGTGCCAGAAATGTCGGTGGTATCCCTCGTTGCATCCACTTCAAGGGCATACTGCGGCCGATTCAAAGTCGAGTATGCAAAATACCCGCCGGCCAGCGCGGCCACGGTAGCTATGGCCGCGACGAGAATTTTCCTTTCCATCTGTCCGGAAATTTGAACAAAGATTGTAATAAAGATCTACTTATCTTCGTTCATAAAGTTCTGGCTTTTTATATAGCGGAACAACGATTCATAATTATCTTCCAGCTTGTAGTAGCGTATCATGCTTTCTATCTTTTCATCATCGTACAGGTGGTTCTGCTTTTTTTGTTTGGAAGAATCTTTGTTCTGCTTTGCCACTAAATTTTGTGGGGTTTTCTAGTTGATAAACTTTTTTGAAAATCGACTTGCCCAATCCGATAAATAACCCCGCTCGTTATACTTTGGATGCAAATCCTGATGAATGATGCCTAAAGTCTTGGATTCCCAATCCTTGGAAATTGAAGCCAGCCCCTTTGTCAAGTGGGCCGGAGGCAAGACTCAGCTTTTATCGGAATTGGAGCGGCACATGCCCAGCTTTGAAAAGTATTTCGAGCCCTTTCTGGGAGGAGGGGCGCTATTCTTTCGGATAATTTCAAAGACAAAACTGACTGCCTGCGTCTCTGATGCAAACGCCGACCTGATCAATGCCTACAAGGTTGTAAGAGACGACGTGGAGGGGCTGATAAGTTTGCTTCAAAGATACGAACAAAGTTACAGAAAAGATCCACATCATTTCTACTACCGCCTGCGCTCAAAGACTGACATCAAAGACGCGGTTGAAAATGCCGCTCGATTCATTGCGCTTAACAAGACCTGTTACAACGGGCTTTACCGCGTCAACAGCAAGGGCGTGTTCAACGTCCCAATGGGGAGGTACAAGAACCCAAAGATATGCGACAGCCACCAGCTGAGAAAGGCCAGCACCGCGCTTGGGCGCTCCAAGACCAAGATGCTTGTCGGAGACTACAAGGACGTTCTGAAAGACGCTAAAAGCGGCGACTTTGTTTACTTGGATCCGCCCTTCAGCCCGCTTAGCCTGACTGCGGATTTTACCCAGTACACCAACAATGGCTTTGACCAGCAGGACCAAGTGGAGCTGGCTAAGGTATTCCGAGAGCTTGACAGGAAGGGCTGCAAGGTGCTTTTGAGCAATTCCGACACGGAATTTACAAGGAATCTGTATTCCGGCTTCCCGTTCAAGTCCATCCCAGTCCAAAGGGCTATAAGTTGCAAGGGCAATGCCCGCACAGGATACCGCGAGCTTTTGGTTAGGAACTATGAAGTGCGCAGGCCATAACCCTGCTTGCAACTAACAAACTTCTTCAACGTAATGCCATGTTATCAGGACGGACTCTTGACGCAGCTCGCTTTTTATTTTTTCTTTGAACTTTTGCAAATCAGCTTCAAAAGATCTATCGTGCTCAGTAATTATGGAAAGCACATAACTCTCAGTGATCTCGTCTTTACCTGACTTGCTGCGGTAATAGCCTATGCCTGTTAACTTTGTAGCACCCTGGTACTTGGGCCAGATCTGATCTATTATGCTGTTTACCTTCTCTGGGTCTATATTCTCGCCACCCTTTGTTTTTGTAGGTATGTAGAAATCAATCTTTATCGTTCGAGGGCGGTCAGTCATGCACTAGTGTTCTGCCATAGCGGTAACAAGTCTATAAAGCTACAGAGCATTTATGCTTGTTTTTTCCCTAGCGCAGAGGTCGAATTACATGCAAAATTCACGTTTGGGTTTTTTGGCCTGTGTGGTTGTATTGCGAAATACCACATAACATGTTGCAAAGTGCATTGCTGGCTCTTGGTGGTGCTCAACAGGCGAAGCTGTTAACAAAAAATCGGATTTTAGATACATTGAAAAAAATGACGATGCCGCAGAGATTGAGGTGGTGGCAGACTAAACGACAGCTTTATTCGTAATGGAGAAACAGGATTGGGCGCAAATAATTTAATACACAGCCTTCGCGCAACAGAACATGGTATGACCTCGCGCCATATGGTTGAATTCACCTGTTACATACCTACGAGAACACGGTCAGGCACAAAGATCGATGATCAAAAAGTTCAAGATATGATAAACAAAATTTGGCCTAAATACAGAGGTGCGACGGTGCTAAATGGCACAGGTTATTACAGGCCGACCAATGGTGATGATGAAGTCGCCGAATGTCATGTCCTATCTATTGTCACAGAACTAACTAGATCAATTAAGAAGAATGGCGAAGGCGAACTGGCGAAGCTCAAAGAGGAAATAAAGAATGAACTCGATCAAGAAGAGGTACTAATTAGATGGCAAAGTGTAAATGTAGTGTAATAGCTTTTCATCGGCGCAATTTTGGCATATTATAATCTTGCCAGCAGCATGGTTTTTGCACAATCTCGAACTTTTACATTCATTTGCGGCAATTGGTCACGACCTTTAAGAAAAGCATCAACGTGTTCAGTCTTGAAATCGACGTGCTTGGACCTATTATACAACTCTCGCCACAACTTCACATCACTTTCATCTGCACCAGTTAATGCGCTGATTTTCTTGTCTAAATCTGTGCCGCCATCTTTACTGCCATCATAATTTGCGGCCAATTCTACTGCGTTGTAAAGGTGCTTGAAAATCATTAACCTGTCAAGACTGTTCATGGCGTTTTCAAATTCTTTTAATGCTTTAGCTGTATTCGCCGCTACAATCGTAGAGGTTGACGTAATTTTGAACCTATCAGAATTTTGCAAGTTGCGAAATATTGCAATTACCTTCTGTTCGTCGAGGTCTTCTTTCATACCAAAGCCAATGCTGACATAATCTGTAAACAGAATAGTGTCTTGCACCTCGATTGTAAAATGATTGCCATTTTGCTTAACAGCCGCTGGTTTCTGTGGTAATGGTTTGTATTTTACATTATTCTGACCAAAATCTATCTTTGTTGGCAATACACACGTATGTGTCAATGACAAGTTCATTGCTAGAACTAGATTTGTCATACCATTTTCTATTTCGTGATCGCCACTGTTTGAAAAACCCAATTGCAGCGGATTTTCTATTTCTAGTATGTACTCTGTCTGATACCCGCCGCCATATTTTGTCAATTGGAATGCGTCGGTTGAATTAACTTGATTCAGCGTAATAGAACAAGTCAGGTCTTTGTGTGGCGGGTTGTCTATACTATGTAAGAATATGGCCCGTTCTAATGTAAAATCGTATACCATATCGAAATTCTCACTAAGGTATCTAATTAAGCCAGCGTCAATTTCAGAACATCTTAACATCGTAGCAGCTTTATCGAACTAATGCATTTTTGTGTATAAGATGGGCTGTACATGTAGCAGCTTGTCTGATTGAATAAACTCCTCGCAAAAAGTCGCACCAGACTGACATCACAGGCATTGAATTACATATAAAAACCATGTTTCTGCTTGGCTTTTGATCGAAATAACCTGCGCATCTCCATATTATTTCAAAGCCCTATTATTTTTTTGACGGTGTCTGCAAAAATCGGCATAAATGGAGCAGCATAGTCTTTTATGTGCTTTAAAACACCTTTTAATTGCGCTTTTTGGTCGTCGCTAATACTGTTTGTCTTATCGATCATTTCGATTGTTTCGTTGTAAATGTTTGTTGTGTTAACGTCGCCGCCGAAAGCAACGCTGCCATAAACATTACCGATATTTATAGAAGGGTTATTAGTGTGAGTGTCGCCGCTTGTGGGCGTGTGTTGCTGATAGCGCGCTTGCATCAATTTTTCAACGCCGATTAGTCTGCCTATGCGAATAGGCGCACCAGAACTGTCTACCACTATGCCCACCAATTTCTTGCAGGCAATACATATGACTTCACTTTCTGCGCCTTTATAGACGCTTCTGGTTTGATACGCATCGCACCACGGGCAATTGAATTCTACCCAGCGCTTATCGTCTGCCAATCTCGATGATTTGTAACATTGCTAAATAAAAAGAATATGATAGCCGGGCGTATTTCACACCATTCTTTGTCTTCTATTACAAATAGCCGTACTATCTAGAACGAACTTACGATTTGCTGTAACGATTATTCAGTTTGTCTTTGTTGTGTATTCTGACATGTCTTCGTCTTTTGCGGACAGCCTAGTTCTTTAACGCTGTGAAGAATGTCTAGATTTGTGTTTGCGGACAAGCCTGCACATGACTTGATTTTAAATATCAAGACCCCGTTTTGTACTTGCAGGCTTTATACAAACACATATCAAAAAAGTATGCGTGCCAGCTGTAACCCTCCTTCTGTTTTAGGCGGGATTCCGCTGAGCAGCCAACCTGAGCCGGTGCAGGACCTTTGCGCTCGATTTGGCCTTGCTCCACCCGGGTCGGCAGTTGCATTCCATGGCTAGGAACCTCAGGCTATGCGCCATCACCGTGTATTCTAGATGGATTTCTTTTCTGTTCCGTTGCCAGCCGTCTCCGGCTAACCATCGCTAGTTCGGGTGCCTGCAGCGAGGGAGGAGTTTCCTCTCTTCTCGAGTTACCCGCTCACTGGCTCGCAGGATGTGATATCCAAACTAGGTATTTTAAGATAGGTTTGGAAAATACTGGACAACTATTTCGGGTATTTCTTGCTGTTTTTGAGCCTGCGCATAGTCCTCAAGCAGGTTGGCGTTCAGCTCAAGAAATGTATGGCCCCACTTGAACTTGTCCATCAATTCTGCCGCCTGGTCTTTTTGGCCTAGTATGTACAGCGCCCCTGCCAGGGCCTCGGCGCTGGACAGCTTGCCCAGCTTTGAATAGTTAATGGGGTTTGCCGCCAACAGAGGCGGAAGCTTTCTTCCTATCCCGCCGGCAATGATCCGCTGGTGCTTGAATTCGCCGTCTGCCTTCTCCCAGGAGCAGTCGATGGCGCAGATGTAATCTGCCACTGTTGCATCGCTTTTCAGTAGGAAATCAGAGGCGTACGGGTTTAGCACTATCCAGTTACTGCGGATGGTGCGGACAGGCTCGACCAGCCTGAACTTGACAAGCTTTGCGGCCGTGCACTTGAATGGGTCATCCTGCCGCATCATGTAGACAAGGGGCTTCAACAATAATCTAGCTGCAGAATAATCATTAAAGTTTTTAGTCTCTTTTCAAACACCTTATTCGTGCCGGCAATTTCAAGCCTCAGATTCCCCTTCGATTTGAAGAGGGACCAGCTCGAAGCAGTGGAAGCATGGATCCAGAACAACTGTCGGGGCTCTGTGATCTTTAGCACCGGCACCGGCAAGACCGAGATCGCGTTTGAATGTGCGCGCAGGGCTGCGGAACTTTACAAAAAAGACCGGTTTTCAATCCTGTTTCTGGTGCCTCGCATCGTGCTTATCAATCAAAACATTCGCCGGCTTTTGAATTACGGCGTCGACGCGGCTTCGGTCGGCGCGTACTACGGCGAGCGCAAGGAAATCCGGGAGATAACCATCAGCACATACCAGAGCGTCATCAACAACTTTGATCTTGTGCGCAGATCCGATATGGTGGTTCTAGACGAAATCCACCTTGCCAGCGAAAGCGCAGTCGAGTACGACAAGATCTTTGATGTAATAGTTGAAGACCCACGCCGGGCCCTGCTTGGGCTGACTGCCACCATCGATGAAAAAGACCCGCGTTATCGGACCATCATGGTGGTCGTGCCGCCGGTCAAAAAGTACATGATAAAGGAGGCGGTAAACGACGGACGACTTGCCAAGCCCGTGGTGATAGAGGAAAAGGTTGCGTTCACCGGCGAGGAGCAAAAGATCTACGACGAGACCAGCGCTACAATAAAAGAGATCTCTAGAAAACTGCAGGCATACGACCCGCAAAAGATGACAAGGATACTGATGCGGGGCGGGACAAGGGCGTCCATGGCAAAGACCTGGTTTGCCATGGTCCGCAAACGTAAGGAGGTTCTAAGCTCCAGCCGGCAGAAACTGATCAGAACCCTGGAGCTGGTAAAGAAGCACCCCAAAGAGCGGATAATGATCTTTAGCGAGACCGTGGATTCAATACAGCAGCTGCGCGATATGCTTGAAGGCAGCGGGATACCTGCCAGGACCATCCACAATGGGATCAAAAGGCAGGAAAGAGAAGAGATCCTGCAAAGCTGGGGCCATGACTATTACCCGCTGCTCTCGGTGCATACCCTGGAGATAGGCTACGACGTTCCGCAGGTGGGCATTGCGATAATCATTGCCAGCACGTCTAACATGAACCAGGTGGCACAGAGAATAGGCAGGGTGGTCAGAAAGGTGGATGGAAAGGAGCATGCCTTAGTGTACGTCGTCTACGTCAACGATACAAAGGACGACAAGGTCATCAAAACCGTCAGGGCGGCCATAGAAAAAGAAGGCGACGCTGACAAGCTGCCGCGGCAAAAGACAAGAAGGCCGTCTGCTGGCCAAAAGACCATTACAAAGTACTAGAGACGGGACATTCCCCTTGAAAGCATGCCACCGACGTTCTCCAGGTACGAGTCTATGTCCATCTCAGCCACCCGGCCAGCATCGGTGTTGATTATGTACACCATATGCAGCCTGGCATTTAGCACATCGTCCTCGGTGACCGGCGGGTTCTTGTAGTATCTGTCGCAGAAAAGTTTGACTTCTTTGACGTCTTCTAGGTTCCTGTCGCGGGGCGGCTTTCTGAACAGGCTTGGTATGGGAAGCACGCTTACCGGCGGCGTGGCCAGAACAAACTGGTTTGCATACTTGCTGTACCTGGATATCTTGCTTGCAATTCTGGCAACATAGTACGACAGCGGGTCCAGCGCGTGTTCCGGCGGGATAAAGCCGGTTTCTATTTCCACGATGGCCGCGCCGTCGCCCTTGGTTGCGTAGACGTCGCAGACCAGTATGTCTGTCAGCTGTTTTTCTACATCCACCGTGTAGCCGTATTTGATGAGGTGCTTTGCGCAGACCAGCTCCATGACGGAGTGGTTTATCTTCACCAGATTTCTCTGGTACAGTTCGATGAGCCTGTTCTTGACAAAATCTAGTCTTTCCACGGTTTCAGGCGGCTCGCCGGCGGACATCTTGTCTGCAAGGTGTGTGACGTCAAGAACAAAACTCTCTATATCCAATGCTTCAGTCTTAGTTATTCCCTGAGGCTTTAAAGATTATTCGATGGCTTGCTGAAATTCCATACAGAAAATCTTATATCCTTTCAATACGTATAGAATATGCCGAGCGGTCCAAGGAGAACCGACTCTGTCAGCAAGTGCAGCGGGTATAGGCTCGCAGCATCCTGATGGAGATGGCCGAAACACAAAACAAGGGCGTCTTGTGGCGCATTTGTTGCTGTGTTCCGGCAAGGGCAGCAATCGCAGGGTTGCAACGGTGGTAGCCCTGAAGGCGATGTCCTCGAGTCTTCAAGGACCAACTCGGTTTCTCAATCCTTCTTTATGCTGTCCAGTATGGTCTGGACGGCCGTCTTGGCGTCTTTTGCCATCATGATGGGAACGCGGTTTCGCTCATCAAGATACTTGCCGCCGTACGAGTCGGCAGTCCCTCCGCTTCCGGATATCACGACCAGCGGCTTTTTTATCATGTAGCCCACTGAAAGTTCTATCAATGTTCCAACCCCTCCACCGATGGCGATTATCCCGTCCGCAGAGGAAGCAACGACAAAGTCACGGGCGAAACCAATGCCGGTGCACACAACGATATCGCAGTACTTGTTGGCGTATGAAAAGTCATCCTGCGGTATGATGCCAATTGCAGTGCCGCCGGCATCCTTTGCACCCTTGCAGGCGGCTTCCATGACGCCACCCAGCCCGCCGCATACCAACGCTGCTCCGGCCTTTGCAATCTCTATGCCTGTAGAGTAGGCAACATCTCTGGCGACATCGGTGCATCTGTCGCCGTTGTAACCTATCACAGCGATCTGTATCTTGCGCACAAATCCTGCATCGGCATTCCAGAATTATAGTGTTGTGCAGCAACTTGAAAACCACTTAGCAGGTTTTGGAGGCAAAAATTATGGGTCAAAAATAGTTGTCATGGAGTTGTACGCGCCTCGGAGGGCTAAACAGTTACTATTATTCTATGTGTAATGTCACTAAATTAAATAATTTGTTAGTTATTACTTAGCATTGAATATATCCTATCATAATCGTATAAAGTATGCAATTATAGATTGATAGCGGTTTAATTATATAAGTTTTGTACTATATAACACATGGGAATAACGCGAAAACAATTAGCTGGTTCAAAGTACAGCTTGTTAGCATTCATTATTTCTTTTGGATTCTTGTCCTCTATTTTTATAGTAACTGCAGGTCATGCGTATGCGGAGGGCGATTCTGACAACACCATAACTCAAAGCGAAATTTGCAAATCTGCCGACAAAAAAATTGATTTGAGTCAGAACCTTTCCGTAACTGTTCTCACGGACAAGTTCAAGTATTTTATTGATTCGCTCGTTAGCATTAGTGGTGAAGTACGCACTTTATCGCCAGACCCGGTCAAAGTCACAGTGGTTGTTTGTTTTAGTAAATTCTACAGTAATGAGATGCATGGCATTTACACAATTTCCCAGTTGTTAGAAGATGCTAATGAGATAACCGAATCAAATACAGACACAGTTCTAACGTCATATCAAAAGAACCCTTCGGATCCCATCTTTGAAACTAATTTTTTCAAGAATTCAATCGCATTCTCGAACATCAATCAGAACAAAGTACGGACTCTCTCTTATTTAGACAACGGATTGAATGCTAATCGAGCCGGTTCCTATATTGTTGTAGCTTCTGTCACAAGCGGTGACATGACTGAAACCGCCGTATCGAACTTTGAAGTTTATGATTATTTTACGCATAAATCTGCATTCTTTTTGTATCTAGGCGCGGGATTCTTTATCTCTCTGATGTTGTTAATTGCTTGGAGGGCAGACAAAAATCAAAGCTGCATTCATTTGTATAAAAAAGTAGGAAGGCTTATCCTTCTTTCAGGAATAGCCGTCTCCCCGATCTTGAGCCTCCTATTTAATGACCTAGAGCTCGGATATGGGCCAATAGGTCTAGTTAGAACATACGTTGATACCGATAGTAAAGCCCCTGAGTGGGTTCTAAATATCGGCGGGGATTTCGTCGATCAGACTGCTCTTAATGAACTACCCGGAGACGAGACTGCTGGAATTCAAATTCCAGTATACATAGTGGTATTTGGCATTGCGGGTGGCTATCTGAGGTTCTTGTATGATATTGCCAAGGGGGGATGGGATAAAGCCAAGAATGAAAATAGTGCAACTGAAAACTCACAAAACTCTGCAGCAAAGGAATTCAAAGAATCCTTGAGCGATGTTGTTTTGTTCTTGCTGGCGCCCCTGCTTGCCATAGCGATATGGTTTATCCTCAATCAAAGCGGCATTGAAGGCGAGAGCGGAAAATGGACTTTGGCAGCAACTAGTTTTACCATCGGTCTGGTTACCAATGAAGTGATACAGAGGCTCACGGAATTCAGCAGTAGGGTCATCCGGGGAGACAAAGGTTCAAGTGATGAATCTGCAGCTGCCGAGAAGACAATAGAAAAAGGAGGATCTGCTAATACTGGTGCGACATAACCCGCTATCAGCTTCACTTGTCGCTACATGAGATATGGCTCCTGCGAGGGCAGAATTAGAACATCTGCACAAGACAGAACCAAAACCTGACGTAAAGGACCGCTCTGGTACTCAGGGACGAAGACGACAACGTGTTTCCAGCCAGTACAGCAAATAAGATCAATAGGAGTAGGTATCTGCGTAATTACACAACTTGGCATGTGAATTCTTGAAAATCCGTTTAAAGAAACGGATACTAAAATTAAGACAGGGTGTGCGCCAGTTGATGCACGAAAATAAATTGATCTAAAGTTGAGTTTATAGGTCATTAGTACTTTGCCCATCCAGATGGAGTATCGTATCAAGGACATTTCCCTTGCAGAAGAGGGTAGGAGACGGATCGACTGGGCAGAATCACACATGCCCGTGCTTGTTGCTTTACGCAAAAAATACGGTGAGACCAAGCCCCTCAAGGGAATCCGGGTGGCTGGATGTTTGCATGTCACCAAGGAAACCGGGGTGCTTGTCAGGACGCTAAAGGCTGCTGGAGCCGAGATTTCATGGTGTGGCTGCAACCCGCTTAGCACCCAGGACGACGTAGCAGCCTCCCTAGCAAAACATGAAGAGGTTTCCGTCTTTGCAAGCAAGGGCGTGTCAACGGAGGAATACTACGATGACATTCATTCAGCGATGAGGCTGAATCCCCATATCACCATCGACGACGGGGCAGACCTCACAGTTGAGATGCACAAGGCCCTTGAGCAGGGAAAGAAGAGTGGCCTGACCGGACCCCTTTTCGGCGGGACGGAAGAAACCACCACCGGCGTTATTAGACTGCGGGCCATGCAAAAGGCCGGCAAACTGCTCTATCCTATAATTGCGGTAAACGATGCGGAGACAAAGCACGACTTTGACAACGTTTACGGTACCGGCCAGTCCGCGCTGGACGGGATAATCCGTGCCACCAACGTCCTGCTGTCGGGCAAGAACGTGGTGGTGGCCGGCTACGGTCACGTGGGCAAGGGCGTGGCGCGCAAAGCGGCAGGCCTTGGCGCAAACGTGATTGTGACTGAAGTGGATCCCATAGCAGCACTCAAGGCCAAGCTTGACGGATTTTCTGTCGCCACAATGAAAAACGCCTCAAAGATTGGCGACATCTTCATAACCGCTACTGGATGCAAGGACGTGATACTGGGCGAGGATATATCCCAGATGAAGGACGGCGCAATACTGGCAAATGCCGGTCATTTCAACGTCGAGATCTCTATCCCGGACTTGGAGAAACAATCCACTGCCAAAAAATCCATCAACGACAGCACCATGCAGTACGACCTGCATACCGGCAACCGAGTCTACCTGATAGGCGAGGGGCGGCTGGTAAACCTTGCCGCAGCAGAGGGCCATCCATCGGAGGTCATGGACATGAGCTTTGCAAACCAGTTCCTGTCAGTATTGAAATTGGCGGCGTCAAAGGGCAGCCTAAAGCCAATGGTCTACAATATAGACAAGGAGCAGGATCAGCAGATTGCCATGGCCAAGCTCCAGTCTATGGGCGTGGAAATAGACCAGTTAACGGCAGAGCAAAAGGCTTACCTAGAAGGATTTAGCGAAGGAACCTGATATCAAAGTACACATGAATAAAGGGTCTTCGTTACCCTAAATCACATCAACCAAAAGAGGGCCAGAAGGCCAGTTTTACTTCTTGGCTCCCAGCGTTCTATTCTTCAGCCTCATCTGGTCGCTGTGGCATTTCCTGCATCTTCCTGCAGAGATCGGGTTTTTAGCTCCACACCTAAAGCAGATCTTGAAGAACAGCCGTCGCTGCTGAGCAATCTGTTTCTTGGCTGCATCAGTAATTGGCATTGTAGTCTTGCTTGCTTATAGGGAAGGATGATTTTTACCTTTCTATTCTGCAAACATGTAAAGCACGACGAGTTCCTTTTTGTTTCCGTAAAAGTGGTGGTTCATGCCTGCCGGAACAAAGATCGTCGAGCCCCGCTTCACCGGCTTGCGTTCATCGCCCATCTCGATAAAGCCGTCGCCTTCCACGACAAAGTACAGTTCATCGGCAGAGTGCGGCTCCTGGGTATCCTCCTGGCCAGGGTAAAGGCGCAGGACGCCGGCTTCCAGATCCCTTATCTTCAGAAAGTCAAAGAAATAGCTCCCCTTTTCTATCTTGGATAGCAGGTCCTCCAGTTCAAATATCATGCCTTTTTCCTTCATTCCTTTCTTGCACCCCTGCTCAGAATGGACGTGACCAGCTTCATGACAAGCTCTTGAGTCTGTTGATGGTTTTTCATCATGTAATAGTAACGCTCATCTGCAGCGGCCTGCATCTTCTGCTTCATGTATGTTTTCCCATAGATCGTTAAACTGTATTCATAATATGCATTTTTCTTGATCGGATCTAATCAGCCGAAATTGGTTGAATTTTTTTACAATAAAGTCCTTTTACCGTGCTTTAAAAAAAGAATTGGGGGTTAGGATTACCCTCACTCTGGACCGGTAGCAACCACCACTGTGTCAGTCGATCCGTCCCCATTAGTTGGTGCGCTTACACAGTGAACATTTACAGTATTTGTAGGACCGCTCGTAATGGGCGGAACATTTGAAAGTGTGCAGTCAACCGATTCCCCGTCATCATTACGGGATTGAACATGTATGACATAGGCGCCTTCAGATGGCTTCGTTATTCCTTCCTCCTGCGTCACTCCCTTTGTGATTCCCAGTGCAGAGAATTGCATAGCACCTTGACAATCCGTTTCATATGAATGGGAATTCAGGCCTTCGGTATTCTTGCACCAAATCCAGAAAGCAGCTGTTCCTTCTTTTCCACCAAAAGTTCCAGTTGAAGAACCAGAAAATACTACTTGCTCTTGGCTATGGTTCGGATCTTCTTTGGAGATTCTGCCAATCAATGGCTCAGTTGCAGCTCCAGAAAATACTGCTTGATTATTTGCTGCGAACGCTATCGTGGGACCTAACCAAATCATGAGCGCGGCTGCCATTGCAAAAATCGCGCCCGAGATTTGTTTTTTCATATAGCAATATGGGCATTGACGAAGATAAATCTAGCGACAAATCCCATAAATGAATTCCAATACTGGGATTATAAAGAATGTTTTCGGAAACTGCCACGTTGGATGACGTTATGATAAGGAGAACAAATTCATGCAAAGTTGCTGGATCTCAGCTACCTGTAGAACAGCAGTTGTTGTCCCTCTACGAGTCTTCAGCCAAGTGGTTTTTGCTTTCTCCAATAGAACAACCAGCATCTTTGTTGTTTGCAACAACCCTCAGCTCTTGCATACGCATCTAATTGTTGGATACATATTGGCCGCCAGAACCTTCATTTTTTCTCCTAGCATTGCATGTTTGGATAAGACTAATAGAGTACTGTAGCCACTACTTGCGCATTAGCGAATTAATCAGCTGCATCAATTCTTCATGGGTCTCCGCGTCTTTCTTTCGCATATGGTAGTACAGCTCCTCTGTGGCTGCATGATAGTCTATTCCCAGATTCTGCGCCAATGCTATAGCCATATGGGCCAGTATCAGCTTTCTGAGGACAATTTCAAGGCCATAGCTGGAAGCGTCTCCTTGCAATTCAGCCAAAACATTCTTGAAATTGGCATCAATGTACCTGTCCTTGGCCTCTCTGGTCTTTATTACAAATCCCGTACCCATTAACCTGGATTTCATATGAATATTCTCCACTAGTTCGATAAACTGGTCATTTAACTCCGAATTCTTTAACAATACTTCAGAAAGTAAATCTGCAGCATCTTGTTCGCTGATCTTCATCTTATCCGCCATGGTAAAAAGAATGTGGCATGCAGCACATCCATTTCCTTTGATAACAGACGGATTATGGTTGACGTTAGAGATCTCATTGGTGATTATGCTGGCAGCTTGTTCTGTAATGTTATCATCTAGTTCTACCATGCCTTTTGATAGTATCAAGCCATAATAAATGACTGTTTGGCGCAGCCATTTGTATTCATTCCGCCATCTTGATGAACTTGATTGTTTAGGCCAGTTTTTCAGCAAGACTTCAGTCGGCAGGTCAGCTGCATCAACGTTTGCATCTTGTCTAACAGTACGTAGCAGGCAGCGCAGCCGTTTTCTTATTCTGCAGGAATCTGCATTGACTTCATGCAAGATTATCTGTTCTGCATCTTTGGATTCAAACGATAAGAAATTCTAAAAGGATTGCTAAAAATATGATGTAATGGCAGGCTAGCCTGCATTTTCCTCTATCACCGCGCCAGTCTGCTCTTCCATGCTAGCAGCGGTGCTGTTTGTGCCCAAAGATTCCACTGTGCGCTCTTGCTGCGGCTGGGTTTCAAGGCTTGCAGCAAATCCAAGAAGCAGGCCCAGAGCTGCAAAAACAAGTATGAAAAGCACGATGCTGGATATCATAGGGCACGGTAATGTTCGAACCCTTTAAAAATATTGCACAATCACATGAAGTACCCTGTGTACCTTGCCTTGCCCATGATAAGGCCGCTGGCCTTGTCGCGTACAAAGGCAGTATCGTCCTTTGGCACCAGCCCTGTTGGCTTGACAAGGTGCGGCGTCCCGTAGATGTTTGCCAGAACGTATTCGTACCTCCAAAGCAGGTAGCGGTCCTGGTCCGTCATCAAGCTTTTCACCGGCACCATCTTCTCTCGGAATCCTCCCACAAGCTTGACGTTGTCGTACCATATGGGGTACTGAGACCACGCGTCTTCAAGAGGTTTTGGACGATTCTTGGCAAAAAAGAGCGATGGTTTGTAGGCAGTGATGATGCTGAATGCAACCATTGCAAGTCCCAAGAAGAAATGCATCTGGGCGGCAACGCCGATGGATACCTCCGTTGAGGGACTTGCTGTCGGATTTTGGCTGTAGAAAAATTCAGGAAATACAGGATCGGCCGGCGGGAAGAATGGAAGAATTATTGCGTTGTGCATCAGAACAATGCCCAACATGCAGATGACGGCTGGCATGATACCCTTCCACACAACGGTGAGGAAGATAAAAGACACCATCACCACTGCAAATACCTGGACCACGCCGGCCATGGCCGGCACAACAGAAAAAGTTGAAATGAAAATATGCAAGACAGATAAAAGAACGATGTTGATCACGCTGACCAAGAGTAACGTAGAGCTGTGCCTCTGAAACCATGTATGAATGGCGCCAGGTGACTTTTGAGCAGGAGGTTTTCCTGCCATGGTGTTTTTACCCAAAACTGGGCATTAAGCATTTCTAAAACATAACAATTTATTGGAACGTCTGCAGATTCAGGGTAGTGGCCCCACCTTTTGGATTTTTCAAGAAAAAAGATAGAACAGAACCCGACAAAGACAGCCCGGCAAACCCTGCCATGGCCGGGTTAAAGGATCAGCCTGAAGCCGGCGAGCTTGCGATACAGGAAGCGCAGACGCTCTTGCAGGATGTAGAGGATGCAAAGGTCCGGGTGCTGTGCTCACGTCTGGCAGAGATCCGCAGTTCTGCATCAGCGTCCTTCAGGAACCTGGCCAGAATAGCGGAGGAAATGGAGCGTGAAAAGTTCAAGCTTGAAAACGTTGAACAAAGGTTCGGCTCCACCGTTGAAAATTCTAAAAAGACCATTGTTTCGACCTTAAGACGGGAAGCATCATCTGAACTGCCAAACCCGCAGTCAATAAACGATGCCAAAAAGTTCCGCGATAGGCTGGAAGCTACCATGAACCGTTTCGGAGAAGTCAGCGGATCCCACAGCAAGGTTCTCAACTACTTTATGAACAAGTATGCCGAAAAGATGAGAGAAGAATTCGAGACCTTGTCCGGACTACTGAAGGATACCCGGTCCGTTATGGCCGAGTTTGAGCAAGACCGCGCACCAGTAGTAAAGTGCAACAATATACTGAACACGGTTCTGCAGAAAGCCTCGTCTGCAAAATCCGCAGAGGTGTCTATGCAGAACCTGGCTGAGCGGATCCAGACGACAGAAAAAGAATTGGAAAAAACCAAGATGGAGCATGATTCGATTAGGGGTTCTCCGGACTTTGCGCAGGCAGAGTCATCTATTGCAAAGCTTTCTGGAGTCGAGCAGCGCATACAAGAATTCCACACGCGCGTATCGGATCTCTTTTCGCACGCTTCGCGAGCCTTTGGAAAATACTCTTACGGCGTCACAAAGGAGACAGAGAAACGGCTCCTTGTCATGACCGATGAGCCATGGAGGATCTTGTACGAAGATGACGTATCGCCGTACACCGCGCTTCTTGCTGAAATCCAGAAATCCATCAGTTCTGGTCAGATCCAGTTGAAGGACTCTGAGCGGGTTCTCCGGCACATCGGCGCCATCCTTGCATCCGTGTCTGACCTTCAGGCTACGGCCAAGGCTCTTACTGAAGAACATGCAAGCCTTAGCAGCGACAGCCGGTCCAAAGACTTGGTCGTGCAGGTAAAGAAGATGGAGGATTCTTTAGCCCTCTATACAGAAGATCTTGCTCAGTACCGACGTGAACTGGCCCTGCAGAAAAAGCAGGCACAGGAAAGAAGCGAGGAGATACAGTCACAGCTATCAGAAGCATCCCAGGCACTTTCTTCGATTGCAGGCAAGAGATATTCAATACGCCTTTAAGAAACCTCGTCAAGCACCTGCTGGAAAGTCTGGTAGGGGTATGCTCCCTGCAGCAGCTGCGGCTGGTCGTTTTCGGGGATGATTATGAAACTTGGAGTTGCGTTCAACCCAATGTTCTTGGCAAGGATGTAGTTGTCACGTACGACGCTGGCATACTTGCCGGAATCAAGGCACTGGCCGAAGGCCGCCTGATCGGAGATGCCGACGTTTGAAGCAAACTGCCTAAGGCTATCCTTTGTGACCCATCCTGTGTTCTCTCCGTTCCAGTTGTGGTACAGCTCGTTGTGGTATTCCCAGTACTTGCCCTGATCGGCAGCGCAGTAGGAAGCCTCGGCTGCAAGTGACGAAGCCCTGTCTGAAAGGTCGTTTATCGGAAAGTCCTTGAAAAGGAATCTGACCTTGCCGGTGTCCACATAGTTTGTCATGATGTCATCGCGGGTTTCTTTGTGAAAACGCATGCACCATGTGCATTGGTAGTCCCCAAACTCGACGATGGTTGTTCTGGCAGAATCGCTTCCCAAGGCCATTGCACTTGGAATCGTCGGCGTGGTCAGCTTTGCCAGTATCACGCCTGCCTGCTGATCGCCACCGGCGGCCTTTGGAGCAAATGCACCGGACATCAGGGCGGCAAATAAGCCCACTACAATTACACCAGCCGCTACGGCAGCAATGACAATGCTCTTTGGCTGTCTTTTTTCCACCATCGATTGCTATCTCCAGAATATCGAAAAGATGCCAAGACCGATGATGCAGAGGCCTCCATATGAAATCTGTGGTATGTTAAGAACCAAACCCAGTATTCCTAGGCCTATTCCACTTACAATGGTTATTGCTTCTCCCACTCTTCTCTGGTTACGGAGAACGCGCCTCTGACGCATGGACCAAAGGATTGGATGCAGGTCTTATAAAACTACCTGTGGCTTCCTTTCCAGTATGGCTGATGCAAAGGACTTTGTCAGAATAAGCGCCAGCAGGCCGTAAAATGCATTGAACACAAGGGCCATGTACACGACGCGGTCTATCATGGTCAGCAGCTCGCTTGTTGCAGCCCTGAACAGGTCGCCGATGGGTGCCCGCTGGCTTATCTCTGCCTGGCCATCAAGGGACTGAAGCAGGGGTAGCATAACTCCATAGGTTACTGGCAAAAAGAGCACAAGCCAGATTGCAACTCCTGCTGCCAGCCCGTACGCCGGGGCATACTTGCCAAGCGATACGTACGCCTTCTGCGAGACTGCAAAGGGGATGGACATGATGAGCCCTATTACCGAACCGGTCGCCAGGTGCAGCAGCAACCCTTGGGCTATGGAAAAGAGGCTGTACTCCTGCGTCTGCGTTATTGCCGATACAAGCATCAGGTAGAATGTCCCTACAGGCAGCAGCGCCACCCTTTCTGCCAAAAGTATCAGCGCGCTTACTGCCAGTGACGCGATAAGTCCGGCGGCAACCCCGGATCCAAGGATGGTCAATACGTTCTTTCCCTTGCTTTTGGAGCCTGGACCCATCTTTTCTGAAACCGTCATTGCATTGTCTCTCCTTTGGTGCGCGTAACACGGAAAGCCTTGATCCTTACCAGCGAGCTAAAAATGTAGCCAAAGATCGCACCCCATACAAGATGGAATGCTATTGCGCTCAGACCAATGCCCCAGACCATCTGGCCAGTGTTGCCAGAAAGCATCGCGCTTTGGGAGGGGAAACTCTCCGCCAAAAGAAAACTTATCCTCTGTATTGAAGGCTGGACCAAAAGTGCGGTGATTGGCAGGAACAGGACCAGCCATACTGCCATTCCCGTGGCCATGCCCATCAGCACGGCCTTGTAGGGATTCAGCACAACCCTTGCCATAAGACGGCTTGAAACAAAGCCAATGATGATGCCCAGAATTGCTCCGGTGAGGAGGTGCAGTCCAAAACCAAGATAGGCAGCTGACACGAAATCGTTGTAGCCAAGGCTCATCCCCATTATTGCGTAAAAGGTGCTTATCGGCAGTCCAAGCTCAAGCTCGGAAGCGGCTATAGCGCTTGATATCGACCACGTGGCTATCAGTCCAGCTATTGCTCCGTACTTTATTCCAGTTCGTACTACATCGACACCAGAGATCGATTGCGGATGCATGTAACATATTAGTGAATGTAATATTTCTGCTTTTATTCTGGGTACGATCGATTTAATGGGATAATAAACATTGGATGTATAATATAATAGACCTGGCTGGATGTTTAATGTAATATTTATAATATCACATTATATGCCTTAGACTGGTTTTGGAACGACGACGGCGTCTTCGGTCTGGAACTCTTTGATCAGCGATTCCCGTATCTTGGCCATTAGCTCGTCTGCCTGGTCCAGAGTCATATTCCTGTCCAGTTCAATGTGAACCTGCGCAAAAAAGTCCTGCCCTATTGGACGCAAAAGTATCTTTTCGACCTTGACGTTGTACCTTGACTGGATGTGTTCAGCCATCTGCGCCTGAAGCTCGGGATTTCTGACCGCGTCTACTAGCACCAGTGCCGATTCTTTGAGCGCAGAAAATGCCATGTAAAAGATGTATCCTGCTATCATGATGCTACCCACCGCGTCCATGTACGGTATCCCAAAAAAGTAGGCCGCTGCTATGCTGCCAAGACCCACAAAGGATGCAGTCCCGTCTTTGATGGAGTTCTTGGCATCCAAGTTTAGCGATATCAAGTCGTACTTTTTTGCTATGCTTCTTACCTTGAAGGCGCGGTGAAGGGACACGCTTCCTGCTCCGGCCAGGGCGATCATGGTCACCTCCGGATTGGTGATTTCCTCTGGCTTTATGAAGTGCAGATAGGCATTGTAAACGATTGAAGCACCAAGGAGAAGAATTATCACCGCTGCCACAAAAGCTGCAAAACTCTCTATCTTGGCGTACCCGAAATGAAACAACCTACTCCGTGGTTTGTGAAGCATCTTGATCCCAAACCAGACGACGAAGGAGACCAGCGCATCTGCAAGCGAGTCAAGGCCGTCTGCAAAAAGGGTAAGGCTGCCGGTAAACGTCGATATCAGAACCTCTACAACGCCGATGCTTACCAGTGTCCAGATGGAAACCCATGCTGCCTTTCTGGCCTCCTTAAACACCTCTGACTTGTCCAAAAAACGATTACCATCAAACACCACTGAACATCTATTATACCTTTGTACACGTCGATTCCTTTCTATAACCGGACGCCTTTACGCGGCGCAGCGATGGAAGTATCAATAGAACCGTGGAAAAAGCTGGTGGTGCATGAAGTGATAGAGTACGAGTTTGAAGAACTGGTGCACATCGTGCTTTCCCAGTCCCGTGCTGCCGGCGGTGGAATTGCGTCCATGAACTGGTGCAACGGAATCGTGTTTCAGCACACGATATTTCCGGACACCGACAGCGTCGTTCAGGAGAAGCTGAAAGGGGTTATCCATTATTCATCGGTAGTCTTTGCAGTCAAGGATAAGTTCGAAAAGAAGGTTGTAAGGGAAACCGGGACGCTGAACCTTTTGGACGTGAGTGCCAACAGCGTTTTTAGAGGGCTGACCGGTGTGTTGAAGCAATCAAAGCCGTAAAATGTGATGGTTGTGAAGCCGGCAGGGCATGCAAGCAGCAAGTCCCATGAACGGCGCATGCAATTAGAATTCCGTCGGCTGGGATTGTTTGCCACCGCAGCCTGTTGCTAGACTTCTGTTGCATACTAGGGCGTCTTAACTGATTGTTGCACCACGGGAGGTAGGTATTGCAGATTAGATGTCGAGAAATCTGCCAGTCAGGCAATTTCCCGCCGCGATGCGCTTTCTGCCTGAATGGAGACCACGGAGTATAACAGTACTATCAATCCTGCCACGATGGTGAACAGGAACACGTATGAATTCATTTCAAACACCTTGCCTCGCTCGGCTGTATAATCTCCTTCTTGGATGGTCTTCAGAGTGTCAGAGCCTACTGAAATCATTCCCCACACTCCTATGGCCATAAGCGCTACGCCTACCATGACGCCAAGCTTTCTGTTTCTCAGTATTGAATGCCGGCCAACGTTGCCTGCTTCCGATACCGTTGCTCTCAATTTTTTTCACCTTACTTATCCGGCGGCAAAATGATACTAAAGAGTTAAGTAAATGCGGTCTTGTCGCTAGCGATATCTTAATATGTCACTAGTGATATTACTAGTGATATGATAAGTGAATGGCTTTCAAGAGTTGGAAGCGCTGTCCCAAGAGGTTTTTCCAGGTTCTACATCTTGAGCCTGCTCAAGGAAAAGCCCATGACCGGCAAGGAGATCATAGACACGGCCATAGCCCAGACGGAAGGCCGGTGGAAGCCGTCGCCCGGTCTCATTTACCCTCTGCTTGGTAGGCTGCTGGATGACGGCCTTGTGGCCGAAAACGAGAGTGGCAAGTATACCATCACAAAAAAAGGACTGGATATTATGGAAGACCTGGAATCGCTGAACAACGTCGTCAGAAAACAGCTGGATGTCATGCTCCGCGTTGGCAGCATCGGAGCGGCTGTCGCAACCGATCTCGTGGACCGGGTCATAACCATTGGCTCGTCTCTGACCTCCCGTCCGGACATCATGACTAAAGATGAGCGGAAGAAATATCGCGAGTTCTTGCTTTCAGAGCTGAAAAAACTAGACGAGCAGGATGGGAAAAGGGAACGCAAAGAAAAGGTGGACGTTGAATAGGCTTCAAAGCCATGGCCAGTAGGGGATGCCGCGAATGGCGCACTGCTTGCGCACTATGGCCCTGGCCTTCTTTGCGGCTTCTTCTTCAGTTGAACCGGCCTTGAGGTATTGGAGCATGACCTCTTCGTACAACTTTTTTGCCCTCTCTTCTGTAAATTCTTTGTACTTCTTTTCAACACTGGCCGGCTCGCCGGCACCCTTCATCTCTAGGTATTCCTGACGGCAATCCTTGCAAGTATCGTCAAAAAAGTCGGTATGAACAGGACACGGAGCCATCATCACATCTCCGGCTCGTTTCTTGCCTCAAGGTTGCCGTTCCTGTCCACGTCAATGCCCATTATGGCAAGGATGGGTCTGGCAGTTTCTAACCCCTCCCTTTCAATTATGCTGCGGGCCATTCTCAGTCTATAGGGAGCAGACCACTGCTGACCTATCTTGTATTTGCCGCGCATGTCTTTTGGGATCACTTTTATCACAGCAACTTCCCTGACCACCGGCATACCTTCGTCCAGTCTTTCGTACCGGCCCTCTTTCTGGTATTTCTCCATCAGGGCGTTGAGCGCCACGGCTTTTTCATGGTTGTCCTCTACCAGGACCGCCCTTCCCTTTATCACCACACTGATGTACAGGGTGTCGGCCTGCGAAGCGTCGGTGGGATGAAAGTAGTATGAAGGCAAAAAGCAGACATGCTGGTCTACTTCAAAGCCCACGCTTGGGTTACGCAATATGTTGTCAATCTTTTCTCCAACCGGGTGGGAGTGCATGTATATCGCGTCGTTGGCATAAACAAAATTCATCGGGATCACCTGCGGGTATCCGTCCTTGTCTATGGATGCAATCCTGCCAGCTGGCTGGCTGTTGAGAAAGTCAATGATCTTTTGTTTTGAGCGAATTTCGTATTTCTTGAGCAGCTGCATCCAATACAAATGGCTTGATCGTTCATTAAAAATTATGCGCAAGTAAGGTTATACGCCAGCATTGCGAAAGAACGGCGATGCAGAAAAGGACTATCCGCCTTGGGATTTTTGGCTGCATAGCCGCAATGATAGCCGCGGTTGGCTACGCATTTACGCGCCTGTACATCATGAACCTGCGCGTTGACCTTTCCATCCTGATCGTAAACATTGTGGTCTTTAGCATCAGTGCTGGCCTGCTAGTTTACCTTACCAGAAAAGAACGCGACATAGAAGAGGAAGAGTTGTTCAGGGATTGATTTAGTAGGGGCCTTTGACATCCTACTGCCATGCAGGATGACTCGGCAAGGTTCAAGATAACCCAGCTTACTGACACTGGAAGCAGCGTGACTTTGGCATTGTCTGAAGACGTGGAGCTTGAAATGGTATCACAGCAGCAGATGATGCTTGAGGCAGTGGACAGGGCCGTTGCTGACAAGGAGGTAAAGGAACAGCTAAAGCCGATACTTGAGGCATTACTCCGGTCCCAGCCGCAGACGGTGATCAAGACCTACTCGCAGACCGTCATACAGATCACCATGCCCAAGCGGCGTTATGAAAAGATAGGCAGCCCAAGGGTCGGCGAGAAGCTGACCATAGACATCAGGAAGGTGTAGCCGGCTGGCCCAGCTGCCTTGCCAGCTCTTTTTGGGCGGTTATGGGAAGCGAGCAGGTAAAGTTCCTGCACACAAAGGCAGTCTCGGCGCTTTCAGCTGATCGGCCTTTGAAGAAAGTATAGTTCTGCAACTCTTTCAAATCTTGCTCGCCTACCCCGGCCGTTATGGCGTCCGGCAGAAAGATGCCGTTTAGCCATCGCGACATCTCGTTGCTGGATTTCGTTATGATGGTGACCTCGACTGGCTTTTTTACGTAAAGGTAAATGGCCATCAGCAGCTGGCCAAACCCAAACGGGTTTTCTGCCGCCGGTTTGGCTCCTGCCGTCATTATCCTTACAGACCTGTCCAGGTAGTCGTTGTTTTGCGTGTAGTGATACAGCCGCAGCAGGTTGGATGCGGCCATGGAATTGCCAGATGGAATGGCCAGGTCGTAAAAGTTCTTTGTGCGCACGATCAGCTTTTCGTGATCGTCGGATGTGAAGTAAAGCGTCCCCTCCTCTTCGTCCCAGAAGTGCTTGAGCACGAAATCCATGTACCGGATTGCACTGGCCAAAAGTTCTGGCTTGGAATGCACGGAAAACAGGTCCAGCAGGCCGTTTACATAGAAAGTATAGTCGTCAAGGTACGCGTTCAGCCTGGACTGGCCATCCTTAAACGTCCGCACAAGCCTGTCGCCCTGCGAAAGTCTTGTCTCTATGAATCTGACGGCGTTTAATGCTGCCTCAAGATACCTGCTGTCACCGGTCACTGCATACCCCTTTGCAAAGCCGGAGATCATCAGCCCATTCCACGAGGTAAGGATCTTTTCGTCTCTTCCCGGCCTGATCCTTTTCTCCCTTGCCTCAAAGAGCTTGGCGGACGCGTTGGCTATCGTCTCTTCTACTTCGGCTTCGGTCCTGCCGTACCTCTGGGCAAGGTTCTTGAACGTCGACCGGACATTTAGAATGTTCTTGCCCTCAAAGTTGCCGCCGTCCGTCACGCCATAGTACTCGCAGAAAATGTCTACTGATGAAGAGTCCAGAATCTCGCGGATCTCTTTTTTTGACCAGACGTAGAACTTGCCTTCCTCGCCTTCCGAGTCGGCATCCTGCGCGGAGTAAAATCCGCCCTCCGGGTGGGTCATCTCGCGGACCACAAAATCTAGGGTCTTGCGCACCGTGGTCAGATGCCTTGGTTCCTTGGTGATCTGGTACAGCTCAGCATACAGCTGCGTCAAAAGTGCGTTGTCATAAAGCATCTTTTCGAAATGCGGCACCAGCCATTTCTGGTCCGTCGAGTACCGGGCAAAGCCTCCTCCCAGCTGGTCGTGTATCCCGCCGGCGGCCATCTTGTCGGCCGTAAAGATCACAAAATCCTTGAACCGGTTGATGCCGGATATATCGTAGTATCTTAGCAGGAACATCAGGTTGGACGCGTTTGGAAACTTGGGAGCCTGCCCAAACCCGCCGTAGATGGTGTCGCCCATCTGTAGGAGACCAACGGCGGCCTCGTCCAGTATGGATCGCTCAAGGGTGGATTTTTTGCCTGGCAGGGCAACATCTCCTGCCGTCTGCACCAGGGCATCCATGAACTCCTTGCTGGCAGCAACTATCTCGTGCTTTTTGGCCTTGTATGCCTCGGACAGCTGGGTCAGGACCGTGGTAAATCCCGGCATCCCGTAGTGTTTGCCGTCCTTGGGAAAGTACGTGCCCACGTAGAAGGGCTTTTGATCCGATGTCAGGAAAACAGAAAGCGGCCAGCCGCCGGTCCCTGTGGCCAGCTGGCATACCCGCTGGTAAATATCGTCAATGTCTGGGCGCTCCTCTCGGTCAACCTTGATGTTGATGAAGTTCTCGTTCATTATCCTGGCGGTCTGCTCATCTTCAAACGACTCGTGGGCCATGACGTGGCACCAGTGGCATGAGCTGTAACCGATGCTGAGAAAGATGGGCTTGTCCTCCTTTCTGGCCCGCTCCAGAGCTTCTTGCCCCCACGCATACCAGTCCACTGGATTGTATGCATGCTGCAAAAGATATGGACTTGTCTCCTTTGCAAGACGGTTTGGTTTACCGAGATTAGCACGATCGTGCATCGAGAGGGATCTTGCCCTGACAGTATTTAGACTTTGTATTGTGCTGCGGGTCGGGCGGTTATAAATGATCCATATAAATCATGATGCAAAAAGGAGAATTTGAGCAAAGACTTTATTAACAAGCTTTGCCAAGCTTAAGGTAACACTAAATCCGGCAAGAGCATTGGGCTGTATTGATGTGTTGTCTCACGTTTTACGCTCGTTGAAAAGATTTATATCGCTGGGCTGTAAAGGTTAGTGACGAACGTAACATCAAGGCGGCGTCAGTGATGATGTTGGTGTTGTGCCATTTTGTGATTCACTGACCTCCAGTTGCGCTCATAACATGGGGATCCGATGTCAACATTGGATCCGACATAGGTCACACGTGCAACCCGCTAAGGGACAATAGCGATCCGCACAATAACCAAGTTGTCCGGCCGTACTCTTTATGTATAAAAAGGATTGACTCCGGTTGATCCTGCCGGACCCGACTGCTATCAGAGTGGGACTAAGCCATGCGAGTCAACGCCGCAAGGCGTGGCATACGGCTCAGTAACACGTAGTCAACATGCCCAGTGGACGTGGACAACCTCGGGAAACTGAGGCTAAACCGCGATAGGCCACGATTTCTGGAATGGATCATGGCTGAAATCTACATGGCCGCTGGATTGGACTACGGCCGATCAGGCTGTTGGTGAGGTAATGGCCCACCAAACCTGTAACCGGTACGGGCTTTGAGAGAAGGAGCCCGGAGATGGGCACTGAGACAAGGGCCCAGGCCCTATGGGGCGCAGCAGGCGCGAAACCTCTGCAATAGGCGAAAGCTTGACAGGGTTACTCTGAGTGATGATCGCTAAGATCATCTTTTGGCACCTCTAAAAATGGTGTAGAATAAGGGGTGGGCAAGTCTGGTGTCAGCCGCCGCGGTAATACCAGCACCCCGAGTGGTCGGGACGATTATTGGGCCTAAAGCATCCGTAGCCGGTTCTGCAAGTCTTCCGTTAAATCCACCTGCTCAACAGATGGGCTGCGGGGGATACTACAGGGCTAGGAGGCGGGAGAGGCAAGCGGTACTCAGTGGGTAGGGGTAAAATCCTCTGATCCACTGAAGACCACCAGTGGCGAAGGCGGCTTGCCAGAACGCGCTCGACGGTGAGGGATGAAAGCTGGGGGAGCAAACCGGATTAGATACCCGGGTAGTCCCAGCTGTAAACGATGCAGACTCGGTGATGGGTTGGCTTTGTGCCAACCCAGTGCCGCAGGGAAGCCGTTAAGTCTGCCGCCTGGGGAGTACGGTCGCAAGACTGAAACTTAAAGGAATTGGCGGGGGAGCACCACAAGGGGTGAAGCCTGCGGTTCAATTGGAGTCAACGCCGGAAATCTTACCGGGGGCGACAGCAGAGTGAAGGTCAAGCTGAAGACTTTACCAGACAAGCTGAGAGGAGGTGCATGGCCGTCGCCAGCTCGTGCCGTGAGGTGTCCTGTTAAGTCAGGTAACGAGCAAGATCCCTGCCTCTAGTTGCTACTGCTGATCTCAGGATCAGCAGAGCTAATTAGAGGGACCGCCGCCGCTGAGGCGGAGGAAGGAGGGGGCTACGGCAGGTCAGTATGCCCCGAAACCCTCGGGCCACACGCGGGCTGCAATGGTAAGGACAACGGGCTCCGATTCCGAAAGGAGGAGGCAATCCCACAAACCTTACCTCAGTTATGATTGAGGGCTGAAACTCGCCCTCATGAATCTGGAATCCCTAGTAACCGCGTGTCATCATCGCGCGGTGAATACGTCCCTGCTCCTTGCACACACCGCCCGTCGCTTCACCGAAGCTGGTTCTTGGCGAGGTGGCGCCTAATTGGCGCTATCGAACCTGGGGTCAGCAACGGGGGAGAAGTCGTAACAAGGTAGTCGTAGGGGAACCTGCGGCTGGATCACCTCCTTAGTTTCGAGGCCGGACATCTTGTGTGTAAAGGGTCGTTGTTGTATGCACGTGTGACCAAGTATGCAATCCCTCATGTGAATGCGGGATGAAGGACGCAGCAGACGCTGTCTGCGATGACCGTCATGTATAGGATACAGAAACGCGCCACAAAACGATAGAGGATAACTATGTGGCTTTACGGAAACCGTTCGCGTAAAGTTTCCGGGGCTGCAATAGGTGTTGGCCGGTGTACAAGTGCAAAGACGCCGGTTGGAGGATGACTCGGCTTGGTAAGTGATGAAGGACGTGGCAAGCTGCGATAAGCTTGGGGTAGCTGCATGTGAGCGTTGAACCCAAGATTTCCGAATGAGGTCTCTCTTTACACTCCCTTGCTTGCGCTTGGGAGGGCGAACCGTCCGAAGTGAAGCATCTGAGTAGGACGAGGAGGAGAAATCAATTGAGATACCGCTAGTAGCGGCGAGCGAAAACGGCAGAGCCCAAACTGAACCTGCCACGGTAACGTGGTAGGGATGTGGTGTGCCATGGCGTTGGATGCTGTTCTCTGAGCTGAAGTGCTCTGGAACGTGTCGGCATAGAAGGTGATACCCCTGTAAGCAATGGGGAATGGGATTCTGCCATGGTAAGAGTAACTGGCCTTGGCAGTGGCCAGTGACTATGGGTGAAAGTAGCATCCAAGGCTAAACATTAACCAAGACCGATAGCACACTAGTACCGTGAGGGAAAGTTGAAAAGTACCCCGGAAGGGGGGTGAAAAGTGTCTGAAACCAACCGGTTACAGACGTGTACGGCTCGAAAGGAGTCAGGTGGAGGTCCCGCAAGGGACTGAAGCCTTCTAGGGTCGTACGATCCGTCTAGAAACACGGGCCAGGGAGATTGCTGTTATGGCGAGCTTAACCCGACGAGGGGAAGGCGAAGGGAAACCAAATTCGCGCAGCTTCGGCGAGGCGAAGGATCTGAAAGGGTCTTTAGTCATAGCAGTAAGGCTAGAAACCGGACGATCTAGTCCTGGATAGGACGAAGGCGGGCGAAAGCCCGCTGGAGGTCCGCAAGGGTCCTGACGTGCAAATCGGTCCCCAAATCTGGGATTAGGGGTCAAAAACCAATCTAGTCCGGTGATCGCTAGTTCCCACCGAAGTAGATCGCAGTCTTGCCTTGGTGGAGATAGCTTGTATTGTAGAGCACCGATCGGTCGGTAAGGGCTCGAAAGGGCTCGCCAACCATTCGAACTCCGAATGTACGAGCGTCGTAGAAGCCAGGAGGCGGGTTTATGTGGGGTAAGCCTCATAACCAAGAGGGGGACAACCCAGACTAAAGTTAAGGTCCCCAAATGTCTGCTAAGTGTCAAACAAAAAGGTGTTTTCGAGCAAAGACAGCAGGGAGGTAGGCTCAGAAGCAGCCATCCTTCAAAGAGTGCGTAACAGCTCACCTGCCGAGCTCGGAAGCCCTGAAAATGGACGGGGCTCAAGCAGACTACCGATACTTTAGACCACCGGCGAGGCCGGTGCGTGGTAGGTGGGCGTAGTGATTGGGTAGAAGCTGGGCTGTAAAGTCCAGTGGACCGATCTAACTATTGCAGATCCTGGTGGCAGTAACAGCATAGCCGGGTGAGAATCTCGGCGACCGCAAGGGCAAGGGTTTCCCGGCAATGCGTCATCAGCCGGGAGTTAGCCGGTCCTAAGAACAATCTCAACAGAATTGTCCGAATGGGAAACTGGTTAATATTCCAGTGCCATGGAGGGGTCGTTTGTACCTGACCTGTTGCTTCAGGATAAGGCGAGCAGAACCGTCGTTCTGTCTAAGCTTACGAGTCTGGGGGAGTGCTGTAATGGCGAGATCTCAGACGAGTGGTGAATGGCCTTCCGCAAGGAGGGTTCGCTTGATTCCAGGAGACATTGAAAGCAGGTTCAGGGAGAACTCTTCATGACCGTACCGAGAACCGACACTGGTGCCCTGGGTTAGTAGCCTAAGGTCTTTCGGGTATACCGTAAGGCGAGGGAACTCGGCAAAATAGCCCCGTACCTATGGTATAAGGGGTGCCTGCAGTTTTTGCGTGGAGCAGGAACTGCAGGTCGCAGTGACTAGGGGGTCCCGACTGTTTAATAAAAACACAGGTGGTCGCTAGTCCGAAAGGATGAGTACGGCCTCTGTATCCTGGCCAGTGGCGGTACCTAAAACCTGAGTTCAATTGGGCTAAGGGCCGCTAAACGCCGGGAGTAACTCTGACTCTCTTAAGGTAGCCAAATGCCTTGTCGGGTAAGTTCCGACGTGCATGAATGGAACAACGAGGGCCCCGCTGTCCCCGCCTGCAGCCCGGTGAAGCCACTTAACGTGGACGAACAGTCCACGAACCTCTGTCGGGGAGAGAAGACCCTGTGGAGCTTTACTGCAGCCTGTTGTTGCGGTATGGTTGTGGATGCAGAGCGTAGCTGGGAGCCTTCGAAGTCAGCCTTCCGGGGCTGGCGGAGGCGCCGTTGTAACACCAGCCACTCATAACCGTATCGCTAACCCGTTTTCACGGGAACATCGGCAGGTGGGCAGTTCGGCTGGGGCGGCACCCCCTTGAAAAAGTATCGAGGGGGCCCAAAGATTGGCTCAGGCGGGACAGAACTCCGCCGGTGAGGGCAAAGCCAAAAGCCAGTCTGACTGGATTCCCAATGATACGGAATTCAGAGGCGAAAGCCGGGCTTAGCGATCCATCGTGTCCCCACTATTGGGGGCCGGTGGTGACAGAAAAGTTACCCTAGGGATAACAGGCTCGTCGCGGGCGAGAGCTCCCATCGACCCCGCGGTTTGGTACCTCGATGTCGGCTCTTCCCATCCTGGTTCTGCAGCAGGAGCCAAGGGTGGGGCTGCTCGCCCATTAAAGGGGAACGTGAGCTGGGTTTAGACCGTCGTGAGACAGGTCGGTCTCTGCCTGACAGGGGCGCGGTTGTCTGAGGGGAAGTCGCCCCTAGTACGAGAGGAACAGGGCGGCGCAGCCTCTGGTTTATCAGCTGTCCGACAGGGCACGCTGAGCAGCTAAGCTGCTTAGGATAACTCCTGAAAGCATCTAAGGAGGAAGCCTTTCCCGAGAAAAGACAGCCTTCCGTAAGGAGAAGGGCGGCCATAGAAGATGGCGTTGATGGGATGGAGGTGTAAGCACCAAGCTTCGGCGAGGTGTTCAGCCTGCCATTCCCAATAGCCCAACGCACTTGAACCGGATTGTCCGTAATTCGGTTTTGGTGGTTAGCCATCTACACCGTGATCATGGACGCACCGAAATCAGTCCCGGAAACACGCAAAGAGCGTGGTAAGGCCCTTGTGGCTCGTTTCTGTATCCTGTGCATGACGGTCAACCGTTTTTCATTTTTCCTCAAGCATTAAATCAGGCACCTAGAGGATACCTTGGATATGTCTATTGTTTGCATGTCTCACAAGGAAGATGTTGATGGCCTGTCATCCGCCGCGCTTGTCAAGGCGGCATTTAAAGCCGATCAAACAATACTTTCTGATTACCCGTCCCTCATACCAAAACTTGAGCGCCTGTCTGAGAATAATGTGGACAAGCTGTTCATCTGCGACCTCGGACTATCAAAAAGGAACGAGGAAAGGTTTGTCCAGCTGCTGTCAAAAATGGCCTCTGCCGGGACAGAGATAACGTACATCGATCACCATGACATTGGCAAGGCGATCCTGCAGGCGCTTAGAAAGGCCGGCGTCAAAGTAATCCACACAATAAACGAATGCACCAGCGCGCAGGTCTATAGAAAATACCGTGACCGCCTTCCAGAAAATGCAGCCTTTCTTGCCGCCATGGGCGCGCTGACCGATTACATGGAGCGAAAGCCCTTTGCCTCAAAGGTGGTCTCGCGCTACGACCGGCAATTCTTGATGCTTGAGGCCGGCGCCCTGTCCTACATGATCTCGTCTAGCCAGAAGGACGAAGACTTCCTTGTTCGGATGGTCGACTCCCTTGCCAGGATGAAGTACCCTCATGAAATCAAGGGCGGTTTTGAATTGGCCAAAAAATACGCCAAAAAAGTATCCGAAGCAGTAGAAACCATACAGCAATCCATAATCAAGCTTGATAACCTGGCCCACGCGCAGAGCACAGTGGACCTGTCCTCAAGCATGGTGGTCAACTTTGTTCTTGGCTCATCGGGCAAGCCGGCAGCGATGGTGTACAAGCTTAAAAACGGCCTTGACTCGTACGTGGTGTCTATCCGTGGGTCCAAGGACTGCAAAGTGCACCTTGGCAGGATCGTAAACGAGATTGCATCAGGCATCGGTGGAAG
Source organism: Nitrososphaera sp. (assembly GCA_029263715.1). Lineage (GTDB taxonomy): Archaea > Thermoproteota > Nitrososphaeria > Nitrososphaerales > Nitrososphaeraceae > Nitrososphaera. Next base: position 208,717 of record JAJUFP010000001.1, read on the forward strand.
CGGCGGCGGCCACGACAAGGCCTGTGGAGCCGTGGTTCCAAAGAACCATCTCGATGAATTCGTCCGCCTGCTTGACAGCCGGATTTCCTAGATCTCTGCTATGAACTCTACTTCGACTGCGCTGTCCAGCGGAAGGCTGTTCACTCCTACGGCTGCCCGCGCATGCCTGCCTTTCTCTTCAAATACCTGGACCAGAAAATCAGAGGCGCCGTTGATGACCTTGGGCTGATCGCTAAACGTTGGATCGCAGCTGACAAAACCGGTTACCTTGACAAACCTCTTGATCCTGTCAAGGCTTCCAAGCGCGGACTTTAGCTGTGCCAGCGCGTTTATCGTGCAAAGCCTGGCTGCCTGCTGGCCTGCCTCCACAGACAGGTCTTTACCCACCTTGCCTCTGAACTTGACCTGCCCGGCTTCCATGGGGATCTGTCCTGCAACAAAGGCCAGGTTGCCGCTGACAACGACGGGCACATAAGAGCCAGCGGGGGCGGGGGGAGACGGAAGCGTGATTCCAAGCTGGGAAAGGGTGTCTTCTACTGTCATGGCCGGTATGAAGCAAGGATGTCGTTATGTACCTTACTCAAAAAAGCGAATATTTTTAAAAAGCATCTGATCCAATTATGGCAGAGTATGTGCGCGCACCAAGAAAAGTCGCAAGGTGGCTACCATCTTACTACTGTGGCTGCCTCGATTCTGGTCATGGGGATATCCCTTGCCATAATATTCCTTCTCTGGATGTGGTTTGGATACATCGGTCCAAAATTCTCCGATGAGGTGATGCTAGAGCAGCAGGAAACCCTGCGCGAGCAGTATGGACTTCCGCCTCTTGAACAGATAACGCCAGAAGAAGCCCAGATCCCACCTTCCCTAAGGGGCAAGTAGCTACAGCAGATCCTCGTCAATAGTTTGTATCCTGTCAACGTACTGGGAACAGTCGCAACCCGGTACAAGACACTTGCCTACCCGCAGAAGGGAGTCTATCCGCGATTCATCAAATTCATGAACCTGGTGGGCGTGGTGACATCTGATGCAGATCAAGACATGGGGACATTGCAGAACTGTAAGATAAATGCTGTGAAACAAAAGATTATACGCCAATTCGTTTTCACGCGGTTACATTCATGAAGTATGACGACTACCTAAAAAAATATGAACGCAAGACCGGCAAGTCAAGACGCCTGTACTCCAGGTCTGCTGATATTTTCCCCGGCGGGATCAGTCATAACATAAGATACTTTGAGCCCTACCCCTTCTACGTCAACTCTGCGAAGGGAAAGTACCTTCGTGATGTTGATGGTAACCGTTATACCGATTACTGGATGGGCCACTGGGCCCTGATACTTGGGCATTCTCCGGCCGTTGTCTCGTCGGCCCTTGCCCGGCAGGTGAGAAATGGTACGCTTTATGGCGTCGTAAACGATGTCAGCGTCAAGCTTGGCGAGGCCATCCAAAAGTTCATGCCCCGTGCCGAGATGATGCGGTTCTGCAGCACCGGCTCTGAGGCCACAATGTATGCTGTCCGGCTTGCCCGGGCCAAGACCGGTAGGCGTGTCATAGCAAAGGCGATAGGCGGCTGGCACGGCTTTAACACCACGCTGATGCAGACCGTGAACTACCCCTACGAGGTGGAAGAAGGCCCCGGCCTTGTACAGGACGAGGGCCAGTACGTCGAATCCCTGCAGTTCAACGATCTGGAATCATCGCTTAAGGTGCTTGAGACGATAAAAGACGACCTTGCCTGCATAATCATTGAACCTGTTCTGGGCGGGGCAGGATGCATACCGCCGGTGGCCGGCTACCTTCAGGGTCTGCAGGAATTTGCAAAAAAGAACGACGTGCTGTTCATACTGGATGAAATAGTCACCGGCTTTAGGCTTTCTCCAAATGGTGCGGCAAGCGTATACGGCCTTGAGCCGGACCTGTTCACTCTGGGCAAGATCTGCGGAGGCGGCCTTCCAATCGGCGTTGTCTGCGGAAGCAAGGAGCTCATGTCCCTTGCCGACCCGGTCCAAAGGCCAGACAAGGAAGCCCGGTGCGCGATAGGCGGCGGAACGTTCTCGGCAAACCCGGTCACCATGACTGCCGGTCTGGCCACCCTGGACTTTTTAAAGAAGAACAAGGGCAGCATCTACCCCAAGATCAGCCGGCTTGGCGAGATGGCCCGAAACGGCCTGTCCAAGATCTTTTCAGACGCCAAGATTCCGTGCAGGGTAACGGGCACACACTCGGTGTTCCTGACCCACTTTGTGAGCGATGACAGGTCCATAGCCAATGCAACGGATGTGGCAACCTCTGACAAGAAAAAGCTGATTCAGTACCATATGGCGCTGATGGCAGAGCACGGCATGTTCTTCCTGCCAACAAAGATGGGGGCCGTTTCGTACGTTCATGAAGAGTCAGACATAAAGAAACTACTCTCCGCCACCCAGGACATAGTGGACTCGGGCCTGTTCAAGCAAACCTGACAAGGCTCTTTAGGACCGTGTTTCTTGGTGGCTCCCCAAGCCAATTTCCAGCAAAAGAGCCGCGGACGGACTTGAGCTTGCATTCAAAGACGATGATATTTGCCCTGAGACTGGACTTGTTGTCCTTGAACACACTCCGTTCTATTCCTAGCATTTTCACAACTTTGGCATCGATTCCCACAGATTCAAGGTGTGCTCTGATGGCTGATTTGTAGTCCTTGCCCCTGTCGACTGCAACCAGTGGTATTGTCCATGACCTGCCAAACCTAACAAAAAGCGTCTTGCTGTCCTTTCTTACCATGGCAGCTGCTGCCTTCAAGACAAACTGGCCGGCAGCCATCCTCTTGAATTCGGCCATCTGCGACTTGGTGATGCGAATTGTTTTTCTTCCTGACGGGATCTTGCCGGCAAGCTTCCAGTAGTTGCCGCGGGTGTAAATCAGGGGCTTTCTGCTTTCATCAAACCTAGCCCTTAGCACCTCTCCTATCACCATAACGTGGTCGCCGACCTTGCTGATGGACTTGACTTTGCACTCGGCATCAAGGACGCAACCCTCTATCATGGGCACGTCGATTCTCTTGGCCCGGTACGTCTTGAAGGTGCCGGGGATCTCTAGCTTTTGGATCTCTGTGCCAGAGTATCCGCCGGCTACGTTGACCAGCCCTGACTGCCCGTCCGAGGAGATGTTGACTCCAAACACTCTTGTCTCCTTTATGTTCCAGAGGGTGGGCGAGTCATGGACGAAAACAGCCACAAGCATGGGGTCGTACGAGACCTGCATGGTCCATTCTGCGGCCATGACGTTTGGCCCATGCCTGCCGTTAGTGGTGATGAGGCCCACAGTTGTAGCAAAATGCCGGTGGACATTTTCCTGTATCTCTGAGCCGACCATTGTTCTGGCATGGTACGTCTGCCTAAATATAATCAACGGTCGCGGCCTAAACGGTTCTGTAAAATCTTCAGATCATCACTGCCTCGCATGAACAGCTAACGTGACATTTCCCTAGAGAGATACTCTATGCGAAATTAAGCATCACACTACCTATTTTGATAATTAGTGTATATCCCTGAGCCGATCTGTTGCACCTTTAGAATGAGCCAAAGATGTTACAGAACCCAACGGATGAAGAATTGAAAGTACATACCAAATAGAACCTTATGAGAATACCGTCTTTCTGGATCACGCCCGCGCCGGCCTTATCGGTCGATCTTCTTTGGCCTCCTAGGGTAAGGCCTTAACTCTTATGAAGTCGAATATCGTAGACCTGAATGGATATGCCTGAGCAACAAGCCTCTGATCAAAATAAAAAAATTGTGGAAGCATCTGATTCCGCAACAACGATACCGTTGGCAAATCCCTTCCTTTATGTTCCTAAGATCATGTTTTTCACAAAAGGAAAAGGGATCCATAAAGATCATCTTACCAGTTTTGAGCTAGCGTTACGCGATGCACAAATCTCAGACCTGAATCTAGTGAGTGTTTCCAGTATAAAGCCTCCTGGCTGCAAGATAGTTAGTATTCAGGAAGGAAGGAAGCATCTTGTGCCGGGACAAATAGTATTTGCCATTACGGCGCGTTCGTCCACAAATGAACCCAACAGGTTAATTGCAGCATCAATTGGCCTTGCAAGGCCTGTCGATGATGCGAGCCATCATGGTTATCTGTCTGAGCATCATAGTACTGGAGAAACCGCTCAGAAAGCAGGAGATTACGCGGAAGATATGGCCATGGAAATGCTTGCAACGACACTCGGCTTGCCTGACGATCCTAGCCTTACATGGGATCAGAGAGAAGAACAGTGGAAGCTGTCGGGCAAGATTTACAGAACACAAAACTTTACGCAGTCAGCAGAAGGAAACAAGGATGGCCTTTGGACAACGGTTCTAAGTGCAGCCGTCTTAATACTCTAGACACTGGTGATTCTCCGTCGTATAGGAAATGTCATCTTAGCTGTTCATGCGAGGCAGTGATGATCTGAAGATTTTACAGAACCACCTAAACCAACATTTAAAAAGCGGAAGAAAACCATCCTACGAACGTATATGGCTGCGCGTAAGAACACGTCGCGCAAGAAGCGACTGATGAAGAAGACAAAGCAGAACCAGCCGGTTCCTGCATGGATAATCATCAGGACTCATCGCAAGGTAAGAACCAATCCAAAGCGGAGGCTTTGGCGCGCGTCAGACGTAAATGTTGGTTAAGTGATAAAAAATGTCAGAAGAAAGTCTATCCCGTGTTTACACTATAAACCTTGGAAGGGCCTGGCTCACTCCAGAGTACAGGAGGACCGACCGGGTGGTCAACATGATCAAAGAGTTCGCAGAGAAGCACATGAAGAGCAGCGAGATCAAGCTCGACCAGGACCTCAACAGGCAGGTCTGGAGCAGGGGCAAGACCAATCCGCCGCGCAAAGTCCGCGTCAAAATGGTCAAAGACGAGGACGATGTCGTGACTGTCTCGTTGTATGAAGAACCAGAGACAACCGTCAGTACGACTCCGGCTATCGAAAGCAAACCCGCTGAAGAAAGCAAGCCGGCAGAAACGACTGAAAAGACCGAAGAAAGTAAATGAGAGCAAGCACTCATTATTTGCAAAAACATGCCGGCATTTTATCATTTTTGATAAGTCGGCTTGACAAAGGTTCTTTAGTTACAGGAATACTTGAAGGTCGAACCGTTCAAAAGAACGAAGCGGATAATCGACATAATTGAGGAATAACTATATGAGATTCGCATAGGAATAATCTAAAGACTCTAAAATATGTCCAATGATGATGTATACGTACTAGAAGATGTATTTACCCACGATCCCTTAGAATGGATTTCTTTGAGTAGATACGGTGAGCCAGCTATATCGGAAGCATACCATGATTACAAGCATTATTTTCGCTACTTGGTTGAGACGTGGCGAAGGTTGCAAGAAGATTACGCCAGATTGGGTTCCTATGCCAAGAAACTTGATCAATCGATGGATGCTGGCATAGAAAACGATGATGGAGCCATTCAAGAATACTTCCGAACCGTGCTTCTTGTTCAGATGGATACCGAAAGTTTCATTATGTTTTCTAATAGGTTCATGGATAAGGCCGGCAAATTCATAGAGCGAATAATTAAGTCTAATGACGACAAGACGGTTGGTAACACCTTTGGAAAACATAAGGATTTCTTTATCGCGCCAAACAACCATCACTACAATCCTGCTTATTCACAATTTCTAAAGGACAACACTGCATGGTATGGACAATTGTCTGCCATGCGCGACAAGTTGATAGAACATGGTGCAAGGAGTTTTAACAACGCCCTTCTCACATCGCCAAAAAAAGGTAGAATATACGTACTAAAGAACCATTCCTTTTTCCGTGTTACTCCAGAGGATGGATCAACGCTATCTGAAATAAAGAAAAACTATGAAGGCAAATATCCTGAGCTTGTTAAGGTTGTTGATAATGCATGGGAAATATTAAGATGTATCATGGAGAATAATATTGAATTAAACAGCAAAGATACAAAAAAAGTAATGGAAATAAACACAAGGATGGGCGGCTTGCTAGATGCACCTGGCATTGCGAGAAACATCAAACATTTCCTTGAAGAGGTTGCTAGGATGGTGGGTTCTTAAGTCCATAAAACTAAGATTATGGAAAATTACAAGATATCAGCGCATCAATGTCGTTGAACGAAAACATTCTCACCTGAAATATAGTTGATGCTAATTTACACAACTGTACAAAAATCTTGAACTTTGTTATTACAAAAATAGGAGGGGTTGAACCTCCAACCCTTACTGTTGTGTTTCTCTCAGGCAGAGGCCAACCACGGCAGACGCGTAAAAGCCTACGAAGCCGCTGTTGACTATCGTCCTGTCCCACACGTGAAGGGTTACCACGTATCCGCACCTTGGCATCAGCAGGGTATCCAGAGACCAGGTTCCAGCTTCTCCAGTCGTGGGCACCACGGGGTACGCTCTTGGCAGTGGCGACGGGCTTGTAAAGTTGACCCCTCCCAGGTTGGGCGAGACCGTGAGGGTGAGGCTTCCAAAGTGAAGGTCGCCGGCAGAATACGTGCCCGATATCGTGTCGCCGATGAGGAAGTCTGCGCAACCGCCTCCTCCAGACGTGATTGCGATGCTGGCCGATGGTCCCACGTTGTCGAGTCTGACGTTGATGGTCTGAACTCCTGGGTAGATGATGTCTGTTACAGGATCCTTTGCCTCTATCTTGATCTTCCACATCCCGTTCATGCCGCCACTGGTTATCCAGTGTGCCAGGACGTTCTGGGAAACAAAGCGCTGTGGGTTTCCGGGTCCTCCAGTAAGGTCCTCCTTGTACTCGTACCAGCCTTCGTCGTCGGCAATCTGGTCTGCAGCAGTGGGGCCGGTCCATATCCCGTCGGTAAGCTCTGTCAGCCATATGGTGAACTTGTTGTTCACCCGCTGCCATGTCAGGCCGCCGTCGTCGCTGACCGACACCCTGTACTTTACAGGCGCCGCGCCTCCTCCCACCACGTCCGGTGGGTACGCGATGTGGCCAGTGATGGCAATCAAGCCTCCAAACGGGCTGTCGTTTGCGGTAAAGCCTGCCCCTACGGCCGGGCCGTCGGCTAGGCCTGTGAGGCTGTCAATGCTTGCCACGGACATGTTTCCAACAGTCTCGATGAACGGCGTGTAGACCGTGACTGAGGGTCCCGGCAGTATCTGGATCCGCGTCTCTTCTCTGTTGCCCCATGTGGGGACATAGTTCGGATCAGCCGGCGGTGGTGGAGTCTGCCAGGAAAGTATTGCCCGCACCTTGGGAGTAACAGCTCCCAGCCCGCACGGCCTGCGCCGACTAAACGAGTTCAGCGGCAGGAACACGGCGTAATCAAGCCCTTCTACCGGGATGTTGCTAAAGTCGTGGGTGTTTACTGAAGTGGTGCCAGCATAGGTCCATCCTGCCCCATCGCCCCAGTCCACCCAGAAGGCCACGTACTCTGTGCTGCCTGCCGAGCAGGGGCCGCCGGAATATCCGTTGGGCAGTTTCACCTTGATTATGCCCACCAGAGTATCCTGATCTCTGTTCAGGCCCACGCATGTTAACTCTTCATACCTTGTGTCGCCGTCCGTCTTGATGATGACGTCTATTATGTCTGCTAGGTTTATGTCAAGGCCCTGGAAGATTGTCTTGGGGCCGGCCAGCATCAGGGGTTCTGCAAATGCCGGTTTGGACATCATCTTGGCTACCTCTGAAAAGGCAAAGCGGTGCACTGGCACTCCCTTTTCCTTGTACATCTCTGCCAGCTGGACTACGCCGAGGGGCTTGGGCTTTGGAATCGGGATGGGCTTTTCAATCTCAACTATGGGTCCTATGTCTGGAATCTTGACCTTCAGGATGTCAAATATGTCCTTGGGGAGTATGAACTTGATCGAGTCTATCTGTATGCGCGACTCTCTGACGTTGCCCCAGACCGGTATGAAGCCCGGTGTGTTGGCCGGCGGCGGAAAGTTCCATGAAAGTATGGCCCGAACCTTGGGCAGGTTTTCAACGGTGCAAAACTTTTCAGTCGGGTCGATGTTCAGGGTGACGTCGTATTCCAGCGGCTTTAGGCCGGGGATGTTGTACGCGTTAAAACTAACCAGTCCCAGGTCGGTCCATGTTCCGTTATTGTTCCAGTCAATGTAAAAGCGCACGTACTCCGGCGTGCCAACAGAGCATATGCCCGTGCCGTAGCCGGACTGCTGCTTGATGTGGACCACTGCTTCAAGTCGTTCAAACTGCGGGTTGTAACCCACACACTTGAGCTCTTCGTAGCTGGTGTTTGAAGCTATTATCTTGACTGGTTCAAATGGTGCCTTGATGTTGCCAAAGTAGTTGGGGTTCTTTAGGATCAGGGCTCTGAACTGCAGCCTCTCCGGCTCAACCTGGATGTTCCTACCAGCGGCTGCCAGGACAATGTCTGTAAACCTTTTTGGTCCTACGGTCTTGACGTCCTCGACGTCCTGTAAAGACCTGAACTGGCCGCCAAGCTCTGCCCTCCTGCTGATAATCCTCTCGGCCACTTTGATTCCGATGTCCTTCTCGCCATGAAACTCGATCGCTTCGGCTATCTCTTTTGAAGTCTTTGCACTGTTGAGAAATTCAAGGATCTTCCTTGTGTCTTCCTCTGAAACATCTTTTGGAGAAATTGTAGAGAATGTTTCTCTTCCTTTTGCAATTAGTTCGTGCTTCATTACAACCTAATACAGGTACTTTGTAATAAAATTACTGGAAATAGATACTGGCAAAAATTATGTAAAAATAACAGACATGATTACTATATGCCGGAAATCTGTGATCAATGCTTTCTCGAGATAGCAGGTAAGTTTTTAAAAAAAGGCAATTTAGTTACTGCGTGCCAATCGACGTCTGTCCTGTCTGCTACAAGTTCCTGCAGACGATTTACGATAAGAAAAAGATGAAGGAAGTGCGGCTCAGCCCTGACCAGCCATGCAAAAGTACATACCACAAGAAACTTGTCGATAGGTAGAGCTTGTTAGAAAAGCTCGAAGATATGGCAATGACACATTCGAAAATAGGAGGAACCCTTTATACGTCATTTCGGACAGCTCTGATCCAAGGACACTGCAGCGGTGTCTTGACTATCATAACCTTCAATTCTGCTAGAACCATTTGTGTGCTTTGCATACGCATAAAGTCTTATGGCGAAGGTACACCTTATGTGTACGGTATCCGGCGTGGTTGAAGTATCGGTGAGCATATCCTCGAACGCCAACGCATTGGATTCCTTGGCGTTTGTAGAGTTTAGGACAGCTGGTATTGGAGTTGGCGCATTGCTAGTTCCAGTCTCTATAGTACCTCCATTTCCGCTCAATCCTCTATGATACCAAAGAATGTAATTGTTCATGAATTCGTCTTCATGGAAGGCATAGAATCCTACTGAGAAGGTATCAGCCGGGCATCCTACTATATACTGGCACTCTTCCAGCGACGCAATACCGTTCTTCCTGAAATCTACGATGTCAGCATAGCAATGCACGTTATTAACATGAAACATGTGTGTCAATGCTGCAAAATTTACCACTTCTGTATTGTCAAAATCCTCCCATTTTCTGTAATTGAACGCAATTCCAGTACCAGCTCCAGGTGCTGCGCCTGGTTTCAGTCTATTCTTGGCAGCATCAAATATCTCAACAATTACAAGGTATTTGCCATTGCTGATAAAACCAATTCCTGGATCTGACGATGTGGTATCTGATGACACAGTATTCCATCTTTGATGGTACTGCAACCAAAGCCATCCCAGAGGTGCATCAGCCTCGTATGGTATCTCTATAAATCCATCTGCGTCGGGTCCAAGATGCACTGGTACAGGCTTTATGTCTCCACCCACGTTTTCCCATTTGTACCATGTAACATTGCCAAGCAAAGATACAGGAGTGCCTATGGGATTCCCATCTGAATCTGACTCCACAATACTTACCTTATAATATTTGGCGCCCTTGACCTTCAACCCTTCTGTGAACTTCAGTCTTAATGCCAGCGTTTGACCCCATGGAGCATTTGTGATGGTACCTGTATTGCCATCATAATAACTGTCAAGCAACCCGTCGGTTGGATCTGCTGATGATACGCCATATTCCGAATCCTGATCAGGGCTTTGAAGTTTGTAGCTTGGTGTTGATCCAACATATTCAAGCAATACGAAATCATCACCAGTATCCGGGACATCGCTTGGTGGCTGGCATGCCTGTCCCTTCCATGTGCTTATAGCAGCTTCCTCATCTGCCTTGAAATATTCATTGACAGTGCTGCCATCATATATGTACACCCACTTGTTTACCTGGAACTGTTTAACCTTGTAGTAATATGTCGTCGTGCATATCTTAAGACGTATCTTAGGTATGTTAGGGAAGCAGAAGCTGAACTCGCCACTTTCATTCACGGTTGTTTCTCCAATCTTCTTTGAACTACAGCTGCAGAAGAGTGGTTTCAGATAGTAATGTTCGTCTATGTATTCAAGCTGTTTCTCAGGAGCGAGTCTGCTCATTACAACGGCATCTGAAATCAGTCTCTCTGGTATGTTCCCAAGAGGCAGTTCTTTACCTACTGCAAGCGTCTGCTTTAGCGATTTTGAGAGTAATTTGAATGGTGCTGGATCCGGTCCTGGACCGGGTTTCGGTATCGGTTCTGGCTTTGGCGGTATGTCAAATATTGGTCCCGGATCTGGTATCGGAGGCTGCTCCTCCAGCCATTCAAAGATCTTGCACGGTATACACTCATCAATTATTATCCGTGGATCACAACAGCAAGTCTTCTGGTAGATCTCAACTACGGCGTTGCAGATAGGGGCGCATGTCTTCAGCTCAGAGATCTCTGGATTTATTGCGGCACCTTTTACTCGTGCAGCTATGCTCTTACTCAAAGCTCTCGTTGTTATGCTCCTCTCGAACTTCGAAAACAACTTGTCTGTAATAACCAAAGGCCACCAGATTGGGGTGCATTTCCTGACACTCCCATGGACACACGTGTAGATGAATAGCCAGTCTCTCCATTTTGGAATGACTTCAATTATTCCACTGTTCTTCCATTCATCAAACTTGCTTGCTCGGTATGTTACAAGCATCTCTTTTGTGACCAGTTTCTCATCTATGTCTGGACCTATTGCAAAGGTTCCTTTCTGAGATGCTATAAGACGGGATAACTCTTCTGCTTCGATACTGTTACCCTCGATCGATTTGAACTTCTTGATGATGCCCTTCGAGCCTATTACAAATAGCGCTATCTTTGGTTGTTTCTCATCAGGTTTAATTCCAATAAAATTGAATTCAAGCGTCCGTCTACTGATTTTACCTTCAGAGCGGCTTTTCTTTTCAGCCACGTCGATATTGCTATATAAGGACCAAATAGATAAGGATTCTCATAACCAAACAAAGCCGCCTCTGTTACCAAGAATGTAAACCGTATCGTACATACGATAACTTCGCCAGTTCCAGACATGTTGTCTGCCACAATTTTCTTTCCTGCATGGAAAATGGTCATCGACCTTCAAATGAGTTAAAATTATAACATATGAATCCTAGTTGCAACCGGCTATGTTGGGATTCATGTTGTTGTAGAACTTTGCAGTATGAACGATATTACCTGCTTTCCTAAGTGACGGGTATGCCCTTAACGGATAGTTCACCAATTCACAGGATTGGATAAGTCATTTGCCGAATTAAACCTGTTACAATATACCACAAGAAGCTAACCGACTCGTTCAAGTCTTAAATCCGCAGATATCGCACTTTTCAAACACAGTCCCGTCAAGGTGGTCAAAATGCGCACCGCACGCCCTGCAGGTGTGGTGGATATCGGTATAGCCGTCTGAGGCGACAAAGCTCTTGCCCTCAAGATCCTTGCTCTTGCAAACTATGCAGCGACAGCCGCAGACGATCTCCAACGCCCTTGCAATTGTGGTTGTTGGTATAATAACCTACTCAAGGACGGGGATTGCCAGCTGGATGTCTGGCGTGGATTCCAGTTCGTTCCAGTCCAGATAATTGTCGGTCGGGATGATGCCCAGCGGGTCGTAGGAATCAAACCTTGTCTTTTGGGTTGCCGAAACAACCATGTGGGTCCTTATGCCGCCAGACGAGGCCATGGTGGACATGGCAACGTGTGTGGTGCCCTCCTCCTTGAATATCCCCTGAGCGTAACTGACAATCCTGTCCAGCGAACTTAATGGCAGCTTTTCTCCGCCTGCGACGTAAATCATTGCCCTTTTGATGGCACCGGTATCGGAGATTTGCTGGTGCAGCATCGCAGCCGAGTCCCGCAGCGCGGTTTCAGAGTCGCCGCTCTCCTTGCTGGTGCAAAGCAGGCTCATCTGGGGATCTATTCCGCCTGTATGAATGGATGAGAGCACCTCAACGATCGCAGTGTTGGTTATGGCAAAGCATTCTTCCTTTGTCAGTTCGGGGTTGTTTTCAAGAAAAGAGTCGTTGTCCATGACAACGACAGAGTGGGAGGACTCGCGGACCCTTTTCAGAGCGACGCCGGATGCAAAAATCCTGTCCTTTTCAAAGCCAAACGGCATTATTGCCACGGAGATGACAGTTGAACTCTCTTTGGCTATGCTGCAGACAACCGGCGCCATTGCGGCCCCGGCGCGGCCGGCAAGGTTGGAAACAACAATTATCGTGTTAAATCCTTCAACGGCCGACCTGATCTGGTCTTCCTTTCCGCTGGCAAAAGAGCGAAGCTTGTAAGTTGACGGGTTGAGCCACTGCCCTGATTTTATCAGGATGTGGTTGTCGTTGACAAGGTCGTTCTTGTCGTTGCTTATCAAAAGGCACCTGCAGCCGATGGATTTGCTTGCCGCCATGGCAATCCTGCTTCCGGCGCCACCAATCCCAACAATTAACAACGGATCCTTTACTGGAAGGCTGTCTGACATGATACTCCCGAGATCCCCCGACATTCATGGAAGGATTTGGTTAAAAAGCTTTGGAGGTTAATTACAGGCTGCCTGTAGTTTAACAAATTTGAGCTATGCAAGAACTCTAGCTTTTAGCGAAAGACTTGTGTAATCGACTACCTGCACCTGCAGTTTTGAGCCCAGCGTCGCTGGTTCGGACAGAACGACCGGCTTGTAGGCATAGTTGCGGCCCTGAACCGCCTTGCCCGCCTCGTCTATTGTTATCTGGCCCTGCCAGCCTGCCCAAAGCGCGTTTCGCTTTCTGGATATCTCCCTTGCAACGGTGTGCAGGCGTTCGGATCGTTCCTTGGCAACCTTGGTGCTTACACGCACTCCCTTCCACTTCGCCGCCTCGGTGCCCGGCCTGGCGCTGTACCGCGAGATGTTGACAATGTCCGGCTCTGTCCCTCGGAGGAGGTCGATGGTTTTCTGCAGGTCGTTTTCCGTCTCGGTTGGGAATCCCACTATCACGTCCGTTGAGATGGTAAAGTCCGGCATCCTGTCTCGAAAAGCCCGGACCACGTCTGAAAACAGTTCCGCGGTGTGGCCGCGCTTCATCCTTCCAAGAATCCGGTTGCTTCCGGATTGCACCGGCACGTGCAGGAACCTGAACAGCTTGTCGTTTTTGTAGAAAACGTCTACTAGCTCATCAAGCATTTCCGGCACGTACTGCGGGTTCATCATGCCTACCCGGATCTTAAAGTCGCCGTCTATGCTGCAGCACTCCCTAAGCAGTTCTGTAAGACTGGAGCCATGGTCACGGCCGTAGCAACCGTTGTCAGTGGAGGTAAGCCAGATCTCCTTGCAGCCAGCCTCCACGTCGGTCTTGATCTGCCTTGCGATGTCTCCGATTCGGTAGCTGCGAAGCCACCCCTTGGCCAGCTTGGTCTGGCAGAACGTGCACTCACTCATACATCCGCTGGCAATCTCTACTATGCCTACCACGGGATTTAGCCTGACTTTTGGAATGTTTATCTTGCCTGCGGTCGAGTCGTCAAGGGCCACCAGCCTGGCGCCGGCAAAGGTGGAATCGACAACATCCACGGACCTGTCTATGGAATGCGGCCCCATCAGGCTTGCCTGCGGGTTTAGCAGTTCCACCTTGCCCCTGTCGGCCTTTGGCAGGCAGCCTGCAACAACCAGCGGCTTGCCGGTCTTGCTCAACTGCTTTATCCTGTGAACCATCTTGTGCTCAGTCGTGTCCTTAACAGAGCACGTCACTATGAGGTTCAGGCTGCCTTCCTTTCTGCTTGAGGCGATCTCGTACCCTGCACCCTTTAAAAGCCCGGTTATCATCTCTGAATCTGCCATGCTGGCAGAACAGCCGTAGGCCTCTATCCAGACCTTCTTTGACTGCCTTTCCGTCTGGGGTTTTTTGATAATCTTGATGGACGGGATCAGCCGCGGCTTGAGAGACCGGACAAACATCAGGGGGTCTGTAGAATTTGATGCTTTAAAAAAGTTGTTTTTATTGTACCGAACTGTTCTGCGACCAGATCTCAGACAGCACGGCAACGTAGTTGGTTACAAGCGTGCCGGATTCCATGCTCTCCCGGTGGCTTTCCATGTCGTTTCCAAGGGCCATGGTCAGGGATTTTGGCAGTTTCAGCTGCTCGTTCATGTATATCAAAAGTGAATAGTACATCATCTTCATCACGTCTTCTCGGCTGGCGACTTGCATCTTCATGCTGTCCCTTATGTTGGACACGACTAGAGAGAACTTTGGCGACAGGATGGCCTTGTCTTTCTCAAGCCTGATGGCGCCCATGTACAGCAGGTCCTCGATGGCCGAGGCCATCTCTTCAATACGCTCTTGATCTGACACTTACGCATCGTATCGTTCTGCAGGCTATTTTAGGTTGCTTATAACGTCCCGGTAAGCCCTGACAAATTCAGGGTCGACTATTCCCTGCACCACGTAGGGCTGGCCGTCTGAAAGCCGGATGTCCATGGCCACCGCGCTGTATGGCACGTCAAAGAGCTCGATCTTTTGCTGGTCGCCGGTTTCAAAGAACTTTGTGCATTGGCCGTTATTGCATGAAAAACCAAGAACCATGCTTATCCTTCTATGGCCAGACCCCGCAGCCCTGCCGCCGGCCGAACCTCTGGATTCTTCAACCATCAGGATAAAGATCTCGTTTTCGCCCTGCTTGTCAAGGTACACGTCGTTGTTTGCAACAACCAACTTGCGCTGCGGCAGCTGCAGAATTTCATCGATGGAGTCTGCCTGGGACATTGCAGGTTATCGACAATCATCCGCTATAATACATTATTGATAGGGTATCAATCCGTCAAGATATGAGGCGTGATATGGTTTAACCACAATTATCGGCTCGCCTTTCATAGCCTCTCTCCGGTTGACTCAAGTGATCTGTGTCTCTATCCTGTGGCGTAATAGACAAGTCACTCAGCTCTAACGCAGTAAGAAGTACTGCACCGAACTCTGTTAACAATGATGGGCGCGAATTGTTATACTCTACACCTGTGTGTGAAAGTACAACAATTAGGCAACAACTCCATTGGCAGCATAAGTCTTTTAAATAGAAACCATGCCTTATTAGTAATGCACCTCAAGGTATTATCGATACCGTTAAGCTTGGTGCTCCTGACTGGAATGATTTCTATTAACAACCTGGGGCAAGCATATGCAACCGTTTCTACCGCATGTACAGCGTCTCTCGATGGTTCACAAGAAGTGCCACCTGTTGAGACAGAGGGTACCGGATCGGCAACGATGACTTTTGATCCGTCCAGTAACGAATTGTCTTGGTCTATAGAGTTTTCTGGGCTGTCAGGTCCTGCCACTGCAGCGCATTTCCATGGGCCTGCAGCTGCCGGAACAAACACCGGGGTACAAGTGAATATAGGAGACGTCTCGGGCCTCGTCTCACCAATGGAGGGGTCTGTTGAATTAACTCCAGAGCAGGCATCTTTCTTGCTCGACGGGCAGATGTACATTAACATTCACACCGCGGCGAATACTGATGGGGAAATTAGAGGGCAAGTGTCGTGCGAGCCGTCTCCTCCCCTCCCCGAAGAGTCAGCGACTGCCACGCTAATAATTGGTGGCAACGAATTTGATATACAGTACATGATCAGTGGAGGTACTTTAGACGAGCTGAATGCAGACCCAGCAGTGCGGACATTGTTACTTAGCATTTCCTCCACTTCAGACGGCACACTAACTGTCTGGCTCCCAAGCGACGTGATAGACGCAGACGACGAGTTCGCTGTGTTCGTTGACAGTCAATTCGGGAATTTTGTCGTTGACGAGCTGGATCCTACCACCGATGCTAGGGTTCTCCAGATTGAATTCGAGAATGGAGCTAGGGAAATCGAGATAGTGGGTACATTCATGGTGGGAGGAGAAGAACCTGCACAACAGACAATTTCTGTAGAGATAGAAGGACAGACATACGAGATTCCGTACGAGGTCACCGAAGCCTCTGTACAAGGTATGACCGCAGATACCGATTCAAAGAGTCTAATGATGAGCATTTCCTCCACTTCAGACGGCACACTAACTGTCTGGCTCCCAAGTGACGTGATAGACGCAGATGAGGAATTCTCCGTACTCGTTGATGGTGAATCGGGAAATTTCATTGAACTGGATCCTACCACCGATGCTAGGGTTCTCCAGATTGAATTCGAGAATGGAGCTAGGGAAATCGAGATGATAGGTACCTTCATAGTACCAGAATTTGGCGCGATAGGAATACTGGTAATGGGAATCGCGATTGTTGGAGCAATCGTTGCGACGACAAGATTCCACAAATTCGGGGGCCTACGAACGTAGCAGAGCTTTTTTTATCTGCATCCTTTTTCTTGATTTCTACAGCTCGCCGATGATTAGTCTGGCTCTCCTTAGCGCAGATCCTCAACATTCCACTGTTTTTTGGCGTTTCTCTTCCAGAGCCGTTTTACCGACCAGGGTATTCCAAAGGTGATGGGGAGGAAGAAAAAGAAGAAGTAGATGCCGTAGAACAACAAGACAACGGTGGCGATTATAGCTGCGGCTGACAATGCAAGCAGTATTATCGGCAATGTCTTGCTCTCTTGTCTGCCGGACATCACTACAAAATACGGCGATTTGTCTTTTAACTCTTCAGATCAAGTTAATTAGCAAGATCGACGCTAATAGTCCTGATATGATGTGAACTGGACATCATATGCGTCGGTGATCACCGCGTCTGCAATCCTTATCTTTAGCGCACCGTCTGCCTACGCCTACTTTTACTCGCAAGAATCAGAAGTCCGGCCGGTGGCAGAGTGCGGTAGCGGCTGCACGTACGAACTTGTCGTTGGAGAGCAGACATACGTTCTAAGTTATGGCGTAGCCGCCTACCAAAAGTCTGGCACAGACACCAAGACTGTCCAAGTCAATAGCATCACGCTAAACCCGGACACCAAGGCGCTGGTAGTTGACCTCAACGCCACAAGCTACGGCAAGTTTTACATCAACCTACCAAGAAGCCTCATACAGGCGTCGGACGGTGCAAACGATGCAGCGTACACGGTCCTTGTCAACGGCCAGGAAGCAAACGACGACGTGATAGAGCTTACTCGTGTAAGCGAGGTTGTTGGCCCCGACGAGCGGCGGCTTTCCATAGCCTTTGACAGCAATACTAGGAGGATCGAGATAATCGGGACGCACGTTGCACCAGAATTCGCGGCACCGGCTGCGCTGGCAGCCGCGGTCGGAATCATCGCCATACTGCTTCGTTTTAGAATGCGAAAATTATCGCAATAGATATAATATCTTCAAAACGATCTTGGAGCATGGCCAAGACACTATCATCACCGCAGGTTCTCAAGACAGGAATGAAAGCTCCTGAATTTTCGCTAAAGGGCGTTGACGGCAAGACTCACTCTTTGTCAGAGTACAAGGCCGGGGCAAAACTTGTGGTCTTTATCTGCAACCACTGCCCGTACGTCAAGGCAAGGATCAACGATATTGTGGCACTCCAATCAAAGTTCAAGCCGTCCGAGCTTCAGGTGATTGGAATCAACAGCAACGATCCCAATTACCAGGATGAGGGCTTTGACAACATGGTCAAGTTCTCACAGCAATACAAGCTAAACTTCCCGTACCTGATAGACGAAAGTCAGGATGTTGCCAGGGCATACGGCGCGGTCTGCACGCCGGACCCGTTTCTGTTTGACGCTGACGGCAAGCTGGTCTTCCATGGCAGGATAAACGATGCCATGGACCCTGAAGCCAAGCCAACCATTCCTGTGATGGAGAACAACGTTCGTAAGCTCCTCAAAGGCGAAAAATTGGAAAAGGGTTTTGATCCTTCCATCGGCTGCTCCATCAAGTGGAAGAGCTAGCCGTACTGGAAGATTACTCCCTTTTCTCCCCTTGGGTGGCGCCACTCGGTTTCTTTGGCGCAGGTGCCGCACTCTATGCAGGCTTCATGCTGCAGCATCACCTTTCCTGCCTCAAGGCTGTAGCAGGACGTGGGGCATAGCATGACCAGTTTTTTCATGAACTCGGATTCTGGGTCCAGCACCTTGATGTGCGGCTGCCGGTCGTCGTCGTATTTCAGCCGTGCGATGCGCTCTGCAACGCCCGGTATGGTGGGCGTGTACGTCGCCGTCACTGTCTGGCCAAGACGCTCGGCTATCTCTATTGGAACCTGCACGTACGTTTCTTCGGATTCTACCATGGGCAAGAGCTTGTCGTAGCCAAGGATGTTGGCAAACCCCACCGCCAGGCCCCTGAAAGTGCCACTTGACATCAGCCTAAAGATCATGCCGTATCGCTGGCCCACGATGTCCTTTGGAACGTCCTTGGCCGCGTCAAGGAATGTCTTTAGGTAGTCCTTGTCTATCTCGCGCATATCCCGCGTAAAGGGGCTTTCCTCCACCTGCTGGGTGTAGTGCTCTCCAAGGGTTGAAAAGTCGTTTCTGTCAATGGCCCTTGCCACAGAGTTTGCGGCCCTGACAGCGTCGTCGATTCCCACGTTGATGCCCTCGATCCTGGGGCCAATGAAAACTCCCCGTCCTGCGGCATCGCCGATGAAAAGTACGTTTTTGTGGTACGGTTTTTTCATCATGCAGCGCTTGCCGTCAGGCACGAGCTTTGCAGAGTACTCCAGCTCAACGTAATCGGTCACAAACCTGGTGGCGTACTTGGTCTGAAGCTCGTTTCTAATCGAGTCCAGCCTTGCCTTGATCTCGTCTTCGGACTTGTACTTGCCGGCTTCGACAAGCTTTCTTCTTGCCGCCGGCGAGTAGTGGGCGTCACGAAGCTCGTTCCACGTCTTTACCAGCTTGCTGACTGCAAAGCGAATTCGCAGCTGCTCTTCCTTTGGAAGACTCTTGTCTATCTCTTGTTTGACGGCCACTTCGTCTTTGATGAACTCCGATACCATGGGGTTTTTGAGCAGGGCATCTATCAGCGTGTACGGCTCTGCAGGCCTGCCCAAAAGCGAGTCGTAATGATAGACCGCGCCCACAGAAAGGGTGTCGTGGTTTGTGTATAGAAATCCGCCGCCAATGTGGTTGAGCGTGATGTCGCCGGAAAACAGGTGTGCAGCGCCTTCATCCGGGCCGATGCCAAACCTCTGCTCGATTATCTCCTCTGGTAGCTTGACTACCACCTTAACTCCCTGGTACAGCTGCGCCGGCGTGAATTTTGGCCTGGCGCCGGTCAGCTGGGCTATCTCAGAGTTGACGCCATCTGCCGCTATCACTGCCTTTACCTCAAACGGTTCAATCTCGTCGGTCTCTATGATGGTCTTTTCGTCATTCAAGGTTATTGACCGTACATGGACGCCAGATACTATGCCGCCTCCCTGTTTTTCGGCAGCCTCTCCTGCCTGCTTTGCAAACCAGCCGTTGAGCCGGTTTAGAAGAACAGAGTAGGCAAAGTTGGCCTGGTACTCGTGGGCAGAGGTGAGGTCGATGGCAAACTCTTTGTCCTTGGAGACGGCGTGCAAGATGTACTTGGTTATCTTGCGTTCAACTGGGGCTTCTGAGAGAAAGTTCTCGTAAACGTCCTCGACGTTGTGGGTACTACCGCGCTTGGGTCTTTTCGAATAAAGTATTCCGCCGGAAACGTTCTTGCTTCCCACCTGCTTGCCTGCCTCTATCAGGACGGCCTGCTTGCCCAAGTTTGCCAGCTGCTTGAGCGCGGCAAGTCCTGCGGACCCGCCACCGATGATGGCAACGTCGTAGTGCTCGGTCATTTTCTTACCTCCATTGCCGGTTTGACACTGCGGAGTTCCTCGATCAAGACAGGTATGACGTCTTCCATCCTTCCCTTGATGAATATGTCAGACTCGTCTTTGATGTTGGCCTCTTCGTCCGGGTTTATGGCAATTACAAATTCTGATTCCTTCATGCCTGCCAGATGGTGCATTGCGCCGCTGATGCCGGCCGCGATATAAAGCAGCGGAATTACCTTGCGCCCGCTGGTCCCAACCACCCTGTCGGGGATCATGTACGTGGAGCTGACGCTTTCGCTTACTGGAAACGGCTTCTTTGACATGGGAAGCGAAACGCCTACTTCTGCATTCAGCTCCTTGGCCAGCTCCGTGACAAGCCTGATGTTGGCTTCAGGGGAATCCTTGATGCCGCGCCCAAAACTCACTACGGCCTTCTTGCTGTCAAAATCTACGGCACTTTTGACTATCTTTCTGCTGAGGATCTTTACCTGCAGGTCGCCAGGATCAAACGTTGGTGTGTAGTCAACAATGACCCCTTTTCTTGAGGCGTCGCGGGCAATGGGTGCAAAGACTCCGGGGATGATGCTGCATGCCTGCGGGTGGTAATCCCGCTGGATAGCGGGGTTGCGGTTGTCAAGGCAAAGGATCGTAGTCCACAGAAACCCGGAAAAGTCAGGACGGTACATTTCAAGGGTGCGCTCGTACATCACTGGCTGGCCCTTGGTCTTGTGCTCGTGCTTTATCTCCAAGTCATCTATGACGAGCTTGTTGATGTCTGATGCAAGGCCTGAATCCAGGGTCCCCACAACGGTGGAGGACAGCTGCCTTCCGATGTTATCTGCCGCAAAGAACATGTAGTGCGGCTTGACAAAATCGGTGGACTGTGGCGAGAACTTTAAGACCAGATTCTTGTCGACTGCGATGGCGCTTACAACCTTGGTGTCCACCACGTTGCGGCTGTACTCGAATTCCGGACTGTCAGCGTAAATGACGGCGTCGGCCCCGTAATAGACCAGTTCCTCGCAGAGCTTGCGGACGTTGTTGCCAAGGACGACGGCTACGACCTTCTCGTTTGCGTTGTATCTCTTGTTGTAGCCGTCCATAAGGCGCCGGGCCTCACCCAGCATCTCGAGGCTGACGGGCACTGGCTTGCCGCCCTCGTGTTCCATTACTACATACAGGTGTTCGTATTTCATTTGATTACCATGCCTCCCAGTACTTCGTGGATCTTTATGGCAACCCTTCTCAGCTCGGCGCGGTTTGAGCCGTCAATTACCTCGGTCTTGCGGCTTGCCTTTGCCTTTGGAATTTTCTCCACCTTGTACACGATGGTCGGCGACCCGGGCAAGCCCACCATCTTGGGGTCGACTTCCAGCTGCTGCGCATTGAATACCTTGAGGTATTGCTTGTAGTTGGCAACCCGCGCCTTGGCCTCCTTTTGGTATTTTTCGTAGGCAAGCCTTTGTGAGACGGTGTTAAAGGACGGTTTGTACGACGGGTCTATTGCAATGAACACGGGGAGGGGGGCCTCTACCTCTTCGATGACGTCGTAAAAACCCTGCAACGTGATCAGTCGTTTTGCACGGACGACGCGCCGGTCCATGTCCACCTCGTAGTCTATGACGTGGCCAAGGAACGTGTATCCAAGCTTCAGCGCCGTTTGGGGTCCCGTCTGGCCGGTCTCGCCGTCAGATGCACGGTGACCAGAAAACACGATGTCCATCTTGCCCTGCATCTTGGCGATGCCGGCCCGAAGAGTCTCGGCAGTTGCCCAGGTGTCTGCGCCGGCAAACAACCGGTCGCTGTACAGATGGAGCTCGTCCGCATCGCAGATCTGCTGAGCCTGTGCCAGGGCGGCATCTGCTATCGGCGGACCCATGGTTCCAACAGAGATCCTTGCGCCGTACTTGACCTTGGCGTAAAATGCCGCACTGCAGGCAATGGCGCTGTGCGGCCCAAGGATGCTCTTGGTCTCGGCGCGGTTAAGCGTACCGTCGGCGTTGTAGCTGACGTTTCCTTCAGAAAAGTCCGGTTCAAGTTTGACTATAACCGCTAGGTTAAGTTCTTTCATTGCACTACCTGTTACTCCCATTTGATGGCTTTAAATGGTTTTTGAATGTTTTATGCGGTTATTACTTGTTTTATGGTTCGCAGCTCTTCGTACTCTTGCCGTAGCCTCTTGTAAAATTCAGGCATCTTGGGCGGAATGATGGTGTATGCGATGTAAAAGTCCTCAGCCTCTCGAAGGTAACGCCGGATTTTATCGTGATTTGGAACACGTTTTATGAAGTTCATATTGTTTAGCCTGTCGGCCAGCTTGATGACCTTGACGTCGTAGTCCGCCTCAAGCAGGATGTCGCAGTAATCATGAAAACGCGCCGTCTGACGCTCGGCATCGGTACTGCCGGGAAAGTTTTCCAGAGGCTGGATCTTTAGGTCGCTGGCAATCTTTTGAACCTTGTTGCCAAAACGGTAGGCGAGGTACGCCTCAAAACCATACGACTTGGACTCGTAGAGGTTCAAGATCCGTTCGTCGTCTTCCATCACGTCGTGCAGGATGGCTGAGACTACTTCGACGCTGGTTATGTTGCGGTTGTTTGCGCGGTAGTGCCTTACCACGTCCATGGTTACAGGCCATGTATGGGTTTCAAGGAATGAAGATGTACCATCTTCACGTTTAAGCCCTGCGTGCACGTCTTCGGCGGTCTCGACGGCGCCTTCTATCATGTTGTCTATACGCAAGCCATGATTTGCAAGGAACGAAAGAAACTCTTCTTTGCTTGCTGAGGGCAGCTCGGATTTTACCATAATATCATAAGGCAGGGGTGCGAAAAAAGATTTGCTGTCAAAAAGTAGAAAGATGCCCTTACGCTTCGGGCATCGGTCCAGGCGGGCAGCAGCGGTACTCTTGCGACTTTTCCAGAAGTTCTATTTCCTTTTTCAGTTTCTCGTTTTCTAATTTCTTGCGTTCAAGGTCCAACTCCATCTGCTCCATCAGCTCCTTTTCGCAGATGTTGCAGTCGTCCACGCAGCCCCTGACAAACATGCCGGGTGTCGGCAGTGCAGACGTGAGTTCAAAGGAGTATTTTCTCTGTGTAGCAGGTGAGATCCTGACGTCGGTTCCTACTCTTTCAAGGAGACCTGCGGATATCAGCTGCTTGTCCACGTCTTCTAGGGCCTCCCTGCGCACGGCCTCCGTAAGCGGCGGCTGCAGGTTGACTGCCCTTGCGGCGATAAACACGCCGGGCTGGACGGTGCCCACCGCAGTAGCGGCGGGAGTTGCGGCCTGGCTTCTCAGGAAACTCTCACGGCCCGCCGCCTCAACACTCAGGCGCTCCTTGTCAGTGGCAAGGACGGCCGCGGGAATCGCAGTAACAAGGCCGCGTGAGGCAAAGGGGTTGTTTGTTACTCTGGTGTCTGCCGCAGGATCGATCACTCTTCTTTCTATCGACTCGATGGAGAACTTGATGTTCTGGATCTTGTTGATGCGGTAAAAGTAGAACGTGACTGCGTGGCATTTGTTGGGGTTTGCAAACTCGCGTGAAGACGATTCAAAGTGATCCTGCGACTCTGTCTGGACGTGGGTGCGGGTCTGGACTTCTCCTATAGACACGGTACTTGACGCCCTGGCTGCCATCTCTGCCCTGTGGTGCGACGCACGGGCATGCTGGTTGAGCTCGCGCAAAAAGTCGCTTGTAGACGATGCGTTGTAGTTGCCGCTGACGTCGACTGACGGGCCACCAAAGATCGTTTCAAAGAATCCGCTTGTCTCGCCGTGCGTGTCAGTGTGCGCCTTGTTGGTGTTGGTCGAACGCGAGTGGTCCTTTATGGAAAGGTCGGACATAAAGTCAGACCAGCTTGACATGTAAAAGTGCTCTTCCTGCGTCTGCTCGTTTCTGTAGCTCACCTTGGTCGCGCTGTCAAAGGTAAAGCGGGTGCGCCTGTCTGTCGTAAAGAGCCGGACTTTTTCGCCCGGGAAAAGGGTGGTTGAGTAGACCAGGTCGCCAAGGGAAAGGGGGCCGGGACACCTTTGCATGCGGGCGTGCACTATGACTTCGACCGGGACACGGGACTGCTGCTGGTGCACTAGGCGGTAATGGTAGTCCAGTATATCGCAAATGGGCTTGATATCAAGGGGAGGGCAGCATGGAATCATTTGCTCATTTGGGGGATGACTCATGTCAGTTCCGTGAACTGGAAATATTTAAGGCTTGTTTGGGCAGGATGTTCGTGTCTAGTTAATTTCACAATTCCGTGAAAACAGATTTTTGTGAGCTTTCTGAAATTGATATTTTCATTTACGCATCTTTCTGTAGGCTGTTTTTGCCAGTCTTGCAACCTTTCTTCCTTTTGCTGTCAGTGCATTAACCACTAGGTGATTGCCTTTTCCTTCTGGTTCTTGTTCTTTTCTAGTGATGAAACCCTGCCTTCTCGCTTGTTTTATCAGGATCTGGCCATAACCTGTTGCACCGTATTCTGACAAAAGCTTCCTTGTAGGCAACTCGCCTTTCTCCAATAGAATTACCAACAGCCTTGACAGGGCCCTGTAGTTTGCAACAACTTTCAATTCTTGCATATGTATCTAATGATTGGATACATAAATAAGATTATTTTGATGTCGTCTAAAAACCTGTCCTGAAAGCCGTATCGATTAGACGGTGAATAATGGATGGTTTTGACAGGGTCTTCGATAACCAAGTGGAACTTTGAGGCCCCGCCCCGATGTCGGGAGTGAGCGGTGGAAATGCCGGACTGGAGCGGGGCCAGCAATGAAGTAGGGGTTGTATTTCCAACTATGTAATGGGCAGTTTGATATAAAAAACTGGCTGAACATGGTTAAGGCAGACCTTGTCCTTGGTATAGACATTATTCTGAGAGACGACGGGCATCATTTTGCTCTGGCCCTGAATAATTGTTCTTGAATTTCAGACGTATTTACAGACCGCGGTCCAGTTGTCTGTCTCAAACAATATATTCGCGTTTTGGGACTTTACTGGCACGCTTTGCTTGCCAGTTCAGGAAGGTTCCGCCTAGCAGAAAATTCGTTTGCGCCAAGCGGCGACCAGCCAGACGCTATCGAAAGGCTAGCCGAGGGTGTCCTGAAAGGAGGCCGGCAGACCCTGCTTGGCGTGACTGGAAGCGGCAAGACCTTCACCATAGCCAACGTCATTGCCCGGACCGGCAAAAACACACTGGTGATATCGCATAACAAAACTCTGGCTGCCCAGTTGTATGCCGAGTTCAAGGAATTCTTTCCCCACAACAACGTCGGCTATTTTGTAAGTTTTTACGATTACTACCAGCCGGAAAGCTACCTGCCGCAGACAGACACCTACATTGAAAAAGACACGGAGGTCAACGAGAAGATAGAAAAGATGCGCCTTGAGGCCACCGCAATGCTCATGTCCGGCGAGCCGACTATTATCGTTGCAACCGTGTCATGCATCTACTCCCTTGGCTCACCGACAGAGTGGGAGCAGACTGCAATTCCCATAAGTGCCGGCGATGTTATCGACCGGAAAAAACTTGTGCGAAGTTTGATAGACGCGCGGTATGAGCGAAACGACGTGGCCATTGTGCCGGGCACTTTCCGAGTTAAAGGCGACACCGTTGACATCATACCGGGCTACTCTGATGATATAATCCGCATCTCCATGTTTGGCGACCAGATCGAGAAGATAAGCATCCATGATCATGTAAGCATGAAAAAGATCCGAGACGTCCAGTCGGTCAGGATATTTCCTGCCAAGCATTACATCACTGCAGAAGACACTCGAGAACGGGCAGTCCAGTCCATCCGGGCCGAGCTGGAAGAATGGCTCCCCCACCTGCCTTCAGAGCTTGAAAGGCAGCGGCTGACCTCCAGAACAAACTATGACCTGGAGATGATAGAGGAGCTTGGCTACTGCAGCGGTATTGAAAACTATTCAAGGCATTTTGATGGCCGAGCACCGGGACAGCCGCCGTACTGCCTTTTGGATTTCTTTGGGGATGATTTTCTGCTTGTAATTGACGAATCCCATGTCACCCTTCCCCAGCTTCACGGCATGCACAACGGAGATTATACGCGCAAAAAGACCCTGGTGGACTTTGGCTTCAGGCTGCCCAGCGCGTTTGACAACCGACCTCTAAAATTTGAAGAGTTTGAGAAGTATCTGAAAAACGTTATCTTTGTCTCGGCAACGCCGGCGGCTTATGAACTAAAGACAAGTGCACAGGTAGTGGAGCAGCTGGTCCGGCCCACCGGCCTTGTGGATCCCAGAATCGAGGTCCGGCCCACCAAGAACCAGATGGAAGACCTGATCCGTGAGATAAAGAGCCGGGCCAAAAAAGACCAGCGAACGCTTGTGACTACGCTGACCAAAAGAATGGCAGAAGACCTGGCAGAGTTTCTTGCCAGAAACGGTGTGCGCGTCCGTTACCTTCATTCCGAGATAGAAGGCCTTGAGCGCACTGAACTCATACGCCAGCTGCGCCTGGGCGAGTTTGACGTTATAGTGGGCATCAACCTTCTCCGGGAGGGCCTTGACATCCCGGAAGTCTCGCTGGTTGCCATACTGGATGCCGACAAGGAGGGCTTTTTGCGCAACACCACCAGCTTCATCCAGACCTTTGGCAGGGCCGCAAGAAACATCGGCGGCCACGTTATAATGTATTCTGACAGGATAACCCAGTCCATGAAGGAGGCTATCGAAGAAACGGAGCGCCGGCGCCGGCGACAGATGGAATACAACAAAAAGCATGGAATAACACCTAGAACAATAATCAAGCCTGTTCCTGAAAGCGCGGCGTCGGCAGATGTGGCCATAGCAGCTGAAACAAAATCGATGACCAGAAACGATCTGCACCGCCTTGCCGTGGAGACTGAAGCCACCATGAAAAAATACGCCGAGCAGCTAGAGTTTGAAAAGGCCATAATGTACCGAGAAAAACTGGCAAAGATAAAGAAGGCCCTTGGAGATCCAAATCCCCTATCGGAGGTGTCATGATGCACGACAGGATAATCATAAGAGGCGCAAGGCAGCACAACCTCAAGAATATCAATGTAGAGATCCCAAAGAACAAACTTGTGGTCATAACCGGACTTTCTGGTTCCGGCAAGTCGACTCTGGCCTTTGACACCATCTATGCGGAGGGGCAGCGGCGGTACGTAGAATCGCTGTCGGCCTACGCAAGGCAGTTCCTTGAACTGATGGACAAGCCGGACGTCGATTCGATAGACGGCCTTTCTCCGGCCATCTCCATACAGCAAAAGACTACAAGCAAAAACCCGCGCTCTACCGTTGGGACTGTTACAGAGATTTACGACTATCTGCGTCTGCTTTATGCAAGGATCGGTATCCCTCACTGCCCAAGCTGCGGCAGGAAAATTGCAAGCCAGTCCGTGGACTCGATAACCGAGTCCGTGCTCAAGACTGTGGAGGGGCAGAACGCCATGATAATGGGTCCGGTGGTGCAGGCAAAGAAGGGCACCTACGAAAAACTGTTCGACGAACTAAAGCAGGAAGGCTTTTCCCGCATCCGCCTTGACGGCGAGATAGTCAACCTTGAAGACGAGGAAAAGCCCCAGACTCCGAGGCTTGACAAGCAGAAAAAGCATACCATCGAAGTAATAGTTGACCGGCTGCGACCTTCAGCCGAGGAAAAGAGCCGGCTCTTTGAATCTATCCAGTCTGCACTCAAGGTGGGAAACGGCGTCGTTGTCGTGTCAGCAAACGGCAAGGATGCCATGTACTCGCAGCACAACGCCTGCCCGCACTGCAGCATAAGCATCGGCGAGATAGAACCAAGAACGTTTTCATTTAACTCGCCTTTTGGAGCCTGCCCCAAGTGCAACGGCCTTGGAATCAAGATAGAGTTTGACCCGGACCTGATAATACCTGACAAGCAGAAAAGCATCCTTGAGGGCGCCATCCGGCCGTGGACAGGCCGGTTTGCAACGTTCCGCTCTTCCATGCTCAAGGACGTCGGAAGAAGGTTTGGCTTTGATCTGTCGACGCCGATATCCAGGATGACTCCAAGGCAGCTCCAGGTTATCCTGTATGGAACCGACGAGAACATACACTACAGCTACGAGTCTCGGTATTCTGACAGCCGATGGGAGTACAGCAGCACCTTTGAGGGGGTAATTCCAAACCTTGAGCGCATCTACCGACAAAGCGAGTCGGACGGAAAACGCGAGGCGCTCATGGAGTTCATGCGGGAGCGGCCCTGCGAGCGCTGCAACGGACGGAGGCTCAAAGAGGAGGCCCTGGCCGTCAGGATCGCCGACAAGTCCATAATGCAGGTCTGCGACCTTTCTATCGACGACTGCTACCGGTTCTTTCAGAACCTAGAGCTTTCAGAGACCGAACGCCACATAGCCAGGACAGTGCTCAAGGAGATAATGTCGCGGCTTGAATTTCTGCGCAATGTCGGGCTCAACTACCTGACTTTAAACAGGATGAGCGCAACTCTGTCTGGGGGCGAGTCCCAGAGGATCCGGCTTGCAACCCAGATAGGATCAAACCTCACCGGCGTGCTGTACGTGCTTGACGAGCCGACCATAGGCCTGCACCAGCGCGACAATTCAAGGCTTATCGAGACACTAAAGAGGCTGCGCGACTTGGACAACACCCTTGTCGTAGTAGAGCATGACGAGGAAGTGATACGCAACGCCGACTGGATAATCGATATTGGCCCGGGTGCCGGCGTGCACGGCGGCCACATAGTTGCTGCAGGAAGGCTGCAGGACATCCTAGGCAATAAAGATTCTATAACCGGCGCCTTTCTGCGCGGAGAGCGGGTTGTCGTTCATCCCCACGACCACAAGAAGATGGCCAACTGGCTTACGGTGCACGGCGCTTCCGAAAACAACCTGAAGGCCATCGATGCTAGTTTTCCCCTTGGCTGCCTTACAGTTGTGACCGGTGTTTCTGGTTCTGGAAAATCAACACTTGTAAACGACATATTGTTCAAGGCCCTTGCGGAGCATTTCTACGGCGCCAGGGACAAGCCCGGAAAGCATGAACGGATATCCGGCCTTGAACACGCAGACAAGGTGATAGGGATAGACCAGTCCCCCATAGGCCGAACGCCCCGGTCAAACGGCGCTACTTATGTTAATGCCTTTACGCCCATCCGGGAGCTGTTTGCCAAAACGCCTCATGCCAAGGAGCTTGGCTACGATGCTGGAAGGTTTTCCTTCAACGTCGTGGAGGGGAGGTGCGAGGCCTGCGAGGGAGGCGGCGTGAAAAAGATAGAGATGCAGTTTCTGCCAGACGTCTATGTTACCTGCGATGAATGCAAGGGCAAGCGCTACAACTCTGAAACTCTGACCGTCAAGTACAAGGGAAAAACCATCTCAGACGTGCTGGATATGACCGTTGAGGAGGCGTCCGAGTTCTTTTCCAATATCCCGGCCATCACCAGGAAGCTCCAGACGCTAAACGATGTGGGCCTTGGCTACCTGCGGCTTGGGCAGCCGGCCACCACCCTGTCGGGAGGCGAGGCCCAGCGGATCAAACTTGCCGCCGAGCTTTCAAAGCGCGATACCGGCAGGACCATCTACATTTTAGATGAACCTACCACCGGCCTGCACTTTGCCGATGTAAGCAAGCTTTTACACGTGCTCAAACGCCTTGTGGACCTTGGCAACACGGTAATAGTCATAGAGCACAACCTGGACGTCATCGCATCTGCCGACTGGATTATAGATCTTGGGCCTGAAGGGGGAGACGCTGGAGGAAAGGTAGTCGCTTCAGGAACACCGGAGCAGATAACAGAAGAGCCGGCAAGCTACACGGGAGCGTACCTGAAATCCAAACTGGCCACAGACCTGAAGCTGACAAGGAAATGAACCTCCCTGCACTCAAGGAAAAAAGGATCCCCCACGATCCCGGCGTTTATCTGATGAAAGATTCCGATGGCAAGATAATCTACATTGGCAAGGCAAGGGATCTAAACAAGCGCGTAACTTCCTACTTTACAAAGCACGGTTCAGACTGGAAGACTGCCAAGCTCGTAGACAGGATTTCAGACATTGAGTTTGTGGTCACCGACAACGAGATGGAGGCCTTTTTGCTTGAATCAAACCTAATCAAGCGCTACCGGCCTGTTTTCAACATCGAGCTCAAGGACCAGCAGCGGTACACGTATCTAAAGATAACCGACGAGCCGTTTCCCCGGCTGGTGGTGGCCCGCAGAAACCGCGGCGGGCAGTTCCAGGGTCCAAAGGGGAGGATCTACGGCCCGTTTGTGCGCGGCAGTTCGCGCTACCTGACCATCGGCCTTTTGCGCAAGCTGTTCAAGGTCCGGGTTTGCAACCGGCTTCCAAAATCCCCGTGCCTGCAGTATTTCATCAAAAACTGCGACGCGCCCTGCATAGCTAACGTGACTGCCGCAAAATACATGGAAGGCGTAAACGCGCTGGCCGGTATCCTTGAGGGCAAAAGCAGCATAGATTCCTTCACAAAAGACATGGAAGTGGAGATGCGCCGTGCGTCTGACATCGGCGATTATGAGCGGGCCCTAGAGATCAGGGACACCCTTTACCGGCTTGACAACCTGCGTGTCAGACAAAAGATGGAAAGGATAGGCAAAATAGCAAACGAGGAGTTTGTTGGCATACTTCGGGACGCAAAGAAGGGCATGGCCCACGTCATGATGTTCAAGCGCACCCGCGGGGTGATAAGCGACAGAAAGAAATTCGAGTTTGATCTTGTGGCAGACAACTCGTTTTCATCCTTCTTGCTACAATACTACTCGTCAGCGCCCGGAATTCCTGCCGTGATCTATGTCAGCGAAGAGCCAGAATCCAAGGGAGTCCTGGAGATGTCCCTTGAAAAACTTGCAGGCCATCCTGTCAAGATAGTGCACGTGTCAAAACAGCGGTCCGGCGAGAGGCAGAAGATAATCGACCTGATAATGCGAAACCTTGCAATGTATGTTGAGCGGGGGTACAGCCCTGCAGTGGTTGAACTGAAAAACGCGCTAAAAATGTCGACTATGCCGGAGATAGTGGACTGCTTTGATGTCTCCAACCTTGGCACTGACATCGCGGTGGGGGCGTGCTGCCGGTTCGTAAACGGAAGGCCGCACAAGGACGGATACCGCAGGTTCAAGGTCAAGACGGTTTTTGGCCAGAACGACTTTGCCATGATAGGCGAGCTTGTAACCCGCAGATACCGGACAGCAAAGGATCTGCCGGACCTGGTAGTCATCGATGGCGGCAGGGGCCAGCTGGCTTCTGCTATATCTGCACTTCACAGCGTAGGACTGGACATTCCCTGCATCGGCCTTGCAAAGGAAAATGAGGAGATCTACCACCCGGAATTTTCGGAGCCGATGATGCTGCCAAAGAGCAGCGCAGCATTAAAGATGCTTCAGCATGTCCGAGACGAGGCCCACCGCTTTGGCCTTGCCTACAACAGGCACCTGAGAAAGATTACTCGACCTTGACAGTCT
The DNA here is from genome assembly GCA_029263715.1 of Nitrososphaera sp. Taxonomy (GTDB): domain Archaea; phylum Thermoproteota; class Nitrososphaeria; order Nitrososphaerales; family Nitrososphaeraceae; genus Nitrososphaera. The sequence goes on from JAJUFP010000001.1 coordinate 240,233, forward strand.
CGCGGCGCTGGCCTCGCTTGATCTCCTGCTCCGTCAGCTCTATGTATTTTGTCAGCGCCGTCTCTGTAGACTGCAAGGCTATCTGCAGCATCTTGGCCATAGAAATAGAGACAATCATGGATATCTCCCATGCCGCCTTGCCAAAGGCAAACGGCAAGACAAAGGCTTCCTGTCCTCCAACGCTCTTTTCAGACATACCCTGACTATGCTAGGACAAGCCTTTAACTTTTGTGCAAGATCAAACTTTATATCGTAAATTTTGGCATTTTATCAAAATGAAGATCCTTCATGCTACTCCGGGTATGGGCAAGCCAATGGGCCCATCGGAGGTTGATGATTTCCTTGACAGCAAGCTTAACGTCCAGATAGCCACCATCGACGAAAAGGGAGATCCAAACATCCAGCCGGTCTGGTTCTACTACGATAGGCAGGCCCAAAAGATGTACGTAGAGACATCCAAGGTTTCAAAGAAGGTTCAGAACATCAGAAAAAGATCCACGGTATACTTTTCCGTTGACGATGAAAATTTTCCGTACAGGGGAGTCAAGGGAAAATCCGATGCCCGGATATCTGAAGACCCACAAAAGAACCTGCCCATAGCAGAAAAGATAATGGTCAAGTACTTGGGCTCGGCTGAACACCCTATGGCCAAGACGCTCCTTGACAACGTGAAGAATGGCAACTCTGTGTTGATAGAGCTGACACCCCGGTTCTTTTCAACCTGGGATTTCAGCAAAATGTAAATGTCTGCATTACGTAACAATGGGTGCGGGTATGTCTGCATACGATGACAATCCGTATTCGATTCACTTTGCCCAGTTTGCTGGCAAGCTAGAGCAGCATCTCAGGAAAAACGGCATTTCCTGCAACGACGCTGACAAGATAATTGAGGAAAGCTCTGCCCTTTACTTTGGCAAGATCCAGTCTTCTAACAACAAACTTTTCCGGCTAGTCAAAAAGTGGGATCCTGCCGACATTTTCATCGAATCGGCCCACAAGGCCATCGAACACCATATCCCTGAAGCCAAGAACACCTTTGGATCCCAAAGAGAGATAGCGCGGATCCTAGGCTAGTCGTTTCTTTCGGTGATGCCTATTACCACGAAATCGCACAGGTCTAGATCCACGTTCTTGCCCACAAGAGAAGAGTACTTGCTGGCATCAAATTCATCGGTGTATTCATAGTTCTCTTCCTTGGATCTTCTGAAAAGCTTGATGGTCTTGCTGTCTGCATCTATGCTTAGCAGCTTTCCTCTTGCGCCGGAAAGTATCATGGGCTGTATTTTTTGGCAGGCCAGATAAAATCCTAATGCCAAAGGGGTGCAATTTTGCACTACACTGCACACGTTTTTGACGGTCAAAACCCTTTTTAGACATACTTGTAAATGGGTTTTCATTGACCGAAGGCAAGGACTCGTACATGCTGTGCCCGACATGTGCGCATGAATACGGGTACCACGATAACCAAGGCATCTGCCACAAAGGCTGTTGCCAGTGCGGATCGTCCTGTGGCATGAAATGCTAGTGCATCTTAAAATGGGCTCATATTTTGAGCATGAATTTTGAAAGCACGCCTCCAAAAATCTCTAGAACTGAAAGAACCACGACACGCCTTTTCACTCCCATCCGGGAGACTTAAATTCCGTGCACCGGCAAGATCTTTTATGATAGATGCCAGTGACGCGGCCAGGGTTGTAGATGCTCTTGCAAAGAATCTTGCCGGCGTGGCTATGACAAAGGGGAATTTTGAAAAACTGCCAGACACGTTCTGGGGGTATTACGCACGCGGTCACGATTCAAAGGGCAAGTTTGGAGTCATTGTCACGTACTCTGAAAACGGCGAAGACGTCGACCACCTCTTAAAGATGTACGAGCAATGGGTTGCCAAGTCCAAGTCCTCTGCTAAATGATCTATTTGGAGATTATCTGACCAGAAAAGGGGAACTAAATTTCGAAACTTGTCTTTTCTGAAACATAATTTTCACCCTTGATTGTGATGAAGTATTTTGACTTTTTGTCTTTGTAGATGTATCCATCATCATCTAGGTTGCACAGAGTTGTTCTGATGTTCTTAATGTGCTTCTTTCCAATAGAATCAACCAGTTTATCGAAGGTTAAACCACTATTACGACGATAGAAAAGTAATACCAATATTTTGCTAGATACGGGTAGATTTCCTTTTAGGATTTTCAAGTCGCCTGAAAATTCTTGGATTAAAGGTATTTTGACTTGTACGATAGAATCTACTAACTCCTGAGACTCTTCAATATTTGCGGTGTAGTACATTCGAAGAAGCTCTGCAATAACCCAGCTGCAACATGTCAGAGCCAAGGTTGCATCGACGAAGTTATTGTCAACATCACCACCCACATGTCCAAGATCACGTTTGTTCCTGAGATCGTATACGACTTGGAGTGTTTTAGGAATTAGTAGCCTGATTGATTCATTAAGCAAGCTTGCTTGGACATCGGCTAGTCGTTTGACTTCGGCTGGAAACGAATTAAGTTGACTTGTTAGTGGAGTGTAAGACTGAAAAGCAATGTGTTGCAGTATTCTCATTCCTGTCTCGGAGAAGCGACCAGCACGGACACCTGCAGAAATGTAGTCTTTCAGAAAATAATATTTCCTTAGATTTTCATAGGAGTTTAGTAAATCGTCTACAAGCTCTTTCGGTATGCTGGCCTGCAATTGTTGTCCAATGTGCGAAAGAGTTGGGGCTTGTTTTGCTTTCAAATTCTTATGCCTATTCCCTTACCAATTTACCCAGTGCATTACTTTCTTCTTACCGTCCTCCTGCATCATTGATTTTCTTCTAAGAAGCCTTTCGTCAACAAGATCGGCCAGAGGTTTTGTAATATCCTGTGGAGTCAATATGTGACCTCGCTCATTCAGGGCGTCTAAGATCTCACGCGAACTCTTTGGCTTCTCAAAAAATCCTTCTGTTATTAACTCTCTGGTCCACGCCTTTGGACCTGGACGGACCTCCAAGTTATCTTTTTGATTTAGGTTCAGAAGTCTTGGTTGTTTTGGCACCTGAGTAGTCTTTGTTGATGACTTACTGTTTAGAATATGACCCAAAATTACGGTGAACGAGGGAATTTTGTAGGGTTCTTCAATGTTTTCGACTGCCTTCTTTGCGGTTTTGACTGCTTCATCATAGTCAGAAGAAGAGCTCATTGACGATAATCGATACAAAATTCTATTAAATTTTTCTATCTTGTTTGCACTTACCTAACTCTGAACGCTTAATCGCTTCATTATATCATCTAAGTGATTTCGGTGGTGGAAAAATGCTTCAGAGATGCTTACACTGTCTGTCTTTCAACCATTGACGTGTTGCATCTTGTGCAATGGCCATGACCTGGCTCAGTTTCAAATGCAAGACCGCTGCAGTTGCTGCATGTTAGCTGCACGAAGGACATCATCTTGTTTCTGCCTTGAATGTACTTTTCAACTGTCACACGGTATCCCTTGAAGCAGGGTTAGTGGACAGAAATTGGATGAGTACTACCTTGTCAGGTAGCCGTATATGCCTTGTGCACACCCAATATTCCTTTTTCATTCCTTCGCTCTTGAACATTAGGATATCTTCGGAAGCCCCACATGTCCGCCACAACCAAGCATCTCGCATAGGGGCGACTGGTATGTACGCTTCTGTCGTTTGACAGGCATCGGCTCCATAAGGATTCCTCTGCTAGATATATTTTACAGAGGATTCTCTAAAACGGCGAAGTTGGGCTTGGATATGTCGAAATATTGGCGAGTCCTCTAAAATGGGACCTCCCAAGTACAGCTTTGGGAGCCTCCTAGATTGTTCTGCCCACAAAACGTATGTAGGCGATACAAAAGGTGGGGCCGAAGGGATTTGTTCTGACGCGGCATTTACCGCCATCATTTGAACCCTTGACCCACGGGTTTCTTCCTGTCTAACTAGCCCGTTTGTTAGATCTGGAGCCCGTTGCGATGCCTGGCTTCGCTACGACCCCACTAAATCGGCATCGTGCTATGGATAGCATAGACATGTCTCTATAAGTCTTGCGAGTTTTACTTCCTTGAATCCTGGTACCGGAACTTGTCCAGCTTGATGAGCTGGTGGTAAGAGCCAAACTGCGAGGCATCCGCGCCATCCAGGGCAGATTCGGCCTCGCTATCCTCGTCGGCAAACACCTTTAGGAGCTTGTACGTCGTCGAGCGCTGCGCCGGGATCCTGCCGGCAGACCGGATTAGATGCCTGATTTCCTTGGGCCTCATCAGCTGACCGTGCTGCGCGCCGGCGGCAGTAGATATGCTCTCGTTTATCAGCGTGCCGCCAAAGTCGTTTGCACCTGCTGCCAGCAATATCTGGGACATCCTGGCGCCTTCCTTTACCCAGGACACCTGCACGTTTGGTATGTGGTTGTTGAGCATCACCCTGGCCACGGCATGCATCTTTAGGACCTCGTTTCCGTCAGCGCCCGGCCTGATATTTTTGACGGTATGGTGGCTGTACATGGGCGCTTCTGTGTGCACAAAGCTGAGGGGGACAAACTCGGTAAAGCCGTGGGTCTCCTTCTGGATCTCCCGCAAAAGAGCGATGTGCTCTGCCTTGTGCCTTGAGGTCTCGATGTGACCGTACATTATCGTTGAGGTCGTGGGTATACCAAGGCTATGCGCGTGTTTTATTATCGAGACCCACTCGTCGACTTTGATCCTGCCCGGAGAGATGACGTTTCGAAGCGACTGGTCCAGTATCTCGGCCGCGGTTCCCGGCAGGCTTCCAATCCCTGCCTCCTTGAGCATCTTCAGGTATTCGTAGGTTGACACTTCAGACCTTACGGCGCCGTAGAGCACTTCCTCCGGTGAAAAGGCATGGACGTGCATGTCCGGCGTCTCCTTTTTGACGGCCTGCAGCAGATCCACGTAAAGGTGGCCGTCCATGTTTGGAGGCAGGCCCGCCTGGATACAAACTTCCGTTGCGCCAAGGCTGGCGGCTTCCCTGGCCCGCCTCACTATCTCCTCGGTGGGAAGAAAGTAGCCTTCCTCCTCGCGAAAATCCCGGCTGAAAGCGCAAAATCCGCACTGCTTTATGCAGACGTTTGTGAAATTGATGTTCCTGTTTACGACATAAGTAACGATGTCGCCAACCGCCCGGCGCCGCAGCTCATCGGCCACCAGCACAAGGAGGTTCATCTCAAGACCATTGCAGTCAAACAGTTCAACGGCTTCCTGCACAGATATGTCCTTGCCGTCCAGGGCCCTGTCAAGTGCTGCAGCAATTACAGGATCTGCCTTCTTGAGAATAGAATCAAAAGCCATGGACATAGTCCTCCCTCACCAAGCCGGATTGGTCTATAAACAAACTCGTGTACTTTTCAAGTCCTTCCGATATAAATCCACCTTTGATGAACTCTGGGTAGACAGGAAGCCTTGCCCGCAGCCTTTTTCCCCTGCTGGCAGTCACGCTTTCTACCGATTCAATAGACGGCCAGGGGAACTCGGGGTTGACGTGGTCTATGGTTACCGGCGAAATGCCGCCCCAGTCGTTGATCCCTGCATCTATGTACCTGCTGTAAATGCCGGGATTCAGGTTTGGCGGCACCTGGATGTTCATGTCGGGCATCACAAGCCTTGCCAGGGCGACTGAGCGCAAAAAGTACTCTTTTGGGGTTGATGGGAAACTGGCCATCCCCGTCTCCGGCTTTGGCTCAAAGTTCTGCAGGATGACTTCCTGTATGTGCCCGTGTTCTTTGTGCAGATTCTTGATAACGAAAAGCGACTCAACCAATTCATCTGGAGTCTCGCCGATACCCACCAGCACTCCTGTGGTCATCGGGATGTGCAGTTCGCCGGCGCCCTGAAGGGTCTTCATCCTCACCCTTGGGTCCTTGCTTGGCGCGCCTTCGTGGGCCATACCCTTTCCCATCAACCGCTGGCTTGATGATTCAAGCATCACGCCCATGCTCACGTTGGTGTCGCGCAGCTGCGCCATCTCCTTCTTGGTCAGGCTTCCAGCATTGGTGTGGGGCAAAAGTCCGGTTTTTTGAAGGATACGCTGGCTTAGCTCGCTTATGTATTCCACGGTTGAGCCATAGCCCAGCGTGGAAAGCCATGCCCTTGCCTGGGCGTACTTTTGCTCCGGCCGCTCTCCAGTAACGATGAGGGCCTCGGTGCACCTTGCCTTCTTGCCGGCCTCTGCTATGGCCATCACCTGGTCCGGGCCCAGCATCGAAAGCAGCGGGTCGGCAGGCTCCTTTTTGTATGTGCAGTATGAGCAGGTGTCTCGACATAGGTTGACAAGGTTGATGAACACCTTGCGTGAATACGTGATGATCTCTGGCCTTGTAACGTCCCGCACCGACCCGGCGGCAGCTACAAGCTGGTCCGTCGGGCATTCTGCCATCAGCTGTTTGGCGTCTGAAACCGTCAGCATGCCGGGACGCTCGATGGCCCTGTTGAGCAGTTCTGGACGATTGGTTTGCAAGGCAGATCAGGTGATCCTGCTACCTGTCGAACCTTTAAACGCTGTACTACGGGGTGCCCTGCTGGTTTGGACGGGCCTCCAGTGTTATGGTGAGGTGCTGGATACTTCCGTCTCTGAGGATCGTCACGTCCATGGTCTGGCCCACTGTCTTTTCGCGCTGCAGGTAGACCAGTATGTCGTCCAGCTTCCTTATCTGGTTGCCGTCCAGTTCAAGCACGATGTCGCCGCCCAGGTTCACGTTCCTTCCATCGATCCTGGTGGGGCTGTCGCCTCCTTTCAGGCCGCCCTTCTCTGCGGGGCTTCCAGACATAACCTCGACTATCAGGACGCCTCTTGGCTCTGCAAGCCCAAGCGCCTTGGCAAGGCCGGGGGTCATGTCTGTGCCAGAGATGCCAACCCATGGATGCTTGAACGTGCCGGTGGTTATCAGCGAGGGTACGATCTTGGCTATGGTGTTTGATGGCACTGCAAAGCCGATACCTGCAAACTCGCCGGTGCTTGAGCGTATGGCTGTGTTGATGCCTATCACCTGCCCTCTTGTGTTAAGAAGCGGGCCACCCGAGTTGCCTGGGTTTATGGGGGCATCGGTCTGGATGATGTCTGGAATAAAGAACTGCAGCGGGCCGGAATCCTGCGACGGGATTAGCCTGCCCACGCCGCTGACTATTCCTGCGGTCATGGAGCTTGAAAGTCCAAAGGGGTTTCCGATGGCTGCAACCTGCTCGCCGACTCTGATCTTGGTCGAGTCTGCCAGCGGAAGGGGGGCCAGTTTTTCCTTTGGAACATCCTTGACGTACAGGACGGCAAGGTCGGTGGAGGGATCGGTTCCCAGCACAGTGGCGCGGTAGATGGTCCCATCAGCGAAGGTGACATCAAGCTCAGACTCTCCTGCGGCGACGTGGCTGTTTGTTACAATGTGACCGTTATCGTCATAAACAAAGCCGGTGCCAAGTCTGGTCTGGTCGTTTGATTCCATCGAAGTTATCTGCACCACCGACTTTTCAGTCCTGGTGTACAGGTCCGGCAGTGTAAGCTCGGATTCTGCTGCTTCAACGGTGTTGACGCGCCCCACCTGGAAGGCTTCGCTATCAACGCCTTTCCTAGAGTCAGTAACGCTGCTAGTACCGGTCAGGTCGCTGATAGATGGGATTGTTCTATCTGTAAAATCAAAGCTGTTAAACTGCGAGTAGGCAAAAAAGACAGCAACCGCGGCTATTACAACAGACGCTGCCAAAATGGCCTTTTTCAATTCAATAAAAGTTGCCCTTTTCTTCTAATAATTCTTTTGCCAAATCTTGTCCAACTGATCTGCAAGATGCCGGAAAACGCTTGTTCAGCGCAAGAAATGCTGCTTTTCATTGACAGTGTACTGCCGGTCACGCCAGTTGACAGCATCCTTCTTTCTGGCGTTTACTATAGCCGAGAGAAACCCAAAAGAGATGAGCGCGCCGCTCAACGGTGAGCCAAGGGCGTAGGCCGGACTCTCAAATACGCCCAGCTTGCACTGTACCGCGGTCGTGATGACCAGCAGTGTAACGGTCAGGATGTTGACGGCAAGCAAAATCTGGACTGCAAGCCCGGATGCCAGCAGATACGCTGGTATGGAAAATGCGGAAAAGGCAAATGGTGCAAACAAGATGAAAAATACTGCCGCCGCCATAAGGTGCGCACCGGCCCTGTTCTGGTGGTAGAGCGGGACGACTAGCCTTCTCAATCCATGCCAAAGGGTTGGCAAGTCCCTGGCCCAGACCGCGTCCACCTTTTCCTCTCCACGGAACATCTTCATCTTGAACTTGCCTTCCTTTACCCTGCTTCCAAGGGCGCCGTCCTCGACCAGTTCGTGGCGCACACCCTCGTGCGTTCCAACTACCTTGTATGTCTCTTTGGTGATGAAAAAGAAACTTCCAAAAAAGTACCCTGTCTTTGTTTTCGGATCGTTGACCCGCAGCGGGGAAAAGCGCGTGTGCAAAAACGTGGACAGCGAAGGCAGGGTTATCCTTGTCCAAAAGTCGTTGCAGATCAGCCTTGGTATTGCAGTCAGGGCGTCCAGATTCTCGGATACCATGTGGCTGACGGCAGAAGACATGGTGTCCGGTGCATGCACGGTGTCTGCATCGGTGAAAAACAGCAGGTCGCCGGAAGATTTTTGGTAACCCTGAAAGCAGGCCCAGTTCTTGCCAGCCCAGCCGTCTGGTTTTGGCGGAGCGCTTACGTAAACCACCCTTCTGTCTTTTGCAGCATACTCTTGCATTATGTGGCCTGTCCTGTCATTTGACGAGTCGTTGATTGCGACGATCTCAAAATCCGGATAATCCTGGGCCAGCAGGCTGTCAAGGCATCTTGAGATATAGTTTTCCTCGTTTCTTGCTGGCAGGATAACGCTGACCTTTGGGTGTCTGCCTGCTGATTTGTTTGAACCTAACCGCGGCGCAAGTTTAAACGACTTGATCATGTATGAAAGAAAGTATACCCAGATACCAAAAACCCCTACCAGTACTGCGGCCAGTACTAGGCTGGCAATTGCGATGATCGTATTGATGGGGTCCATTGTAACTATTCTACTGCTTGGGCTATTCTATCTAAGGCCTGCTCGGTTCCCTCAGCTATGTGCTTTTTGACCATGCCGGTAAACATTCCAAACATCCCTGATAGCTTGATGTCCCATACCACATCAACGCGGGTCTTGTCGCCAGCTGCGTTGACGGTGACTGTCTTTGTGCCGGTAAGCGGCCCCTTTGTTATTCTGACCTCAATAGCCTGCTTGGGATTCAGGGTCACGGTCTGAAGGGTCTTGGAATCCTTGAACGCTATTACCACCTCGCGCTCAATGACGTTGCCGTTTTTGCTGATGTTTCTGACGGATTTTGTCCCATGCCAGTACTTGGACTCGTTGTCAACATCAGAAACGATGTCCCAGACCCTGTCAAGAGGGGCGGCCATCTCCCTGCTGGTGCTGATTGTGACCATGCCTCAAGCTATGGCGGATGGTGATATATTTGATGATGTCTAGATCGTCCTTATTCTGGTTGTTTCATGCGGCTTGAGTCTGTCCCAGAATGCGCCCAGTATTAGACCCATGATTACCCAGAAGACAGTCATGGTGGCCGCGCTTGCAACTCTAAAGCTTATCACCAGATCCATGGGTGCAGATATGGTGTCGGGGTTTGGTGGGAGTGCCAGAAAGGCGGCAATGACTGCAGTGGCGTATATTGCAGGTGCGATGAACTTTCTTGATTCTGATTTCATCCTGCGGTAGACGAATCCTGCTCCAAGGGCTGCCATGCCAGAGATTGCTAGCATTGCCACGTACAGGGCCTGCCTGTAGTAGATGGTTTCTGGGTTTCCAACAGCCGGTGGGTTGGCCGGATACTTTAGCGCAACTACGAGGTAAAGCACGAACCACATGATGCCTGCCAGCACCAGCGCCTTTTTGGTGTTGTTTTGTCCCGGCATCATGTTTCTTGCATACGCAAACACCAGGCCAAACAAGGCGCCGTACGACAGGCCAAGAACTGCTCCGCCTGCTATGCTTCCGCCCTTCTGCCAGAGCCGGTAAGCAGCAATTTCATTGGGGTTGATTATCTCGCCTTCAGCGGCTGCCTTCTGGTTTTCCAGATCTATTGCCTTTTCAAGAAAAGGTTCAACAACACCCTGATTGATGAGTGCAAGAATCGTGCCGGCAATCGCACCGGAGCAAAGAACAATTGCAATAAAAGTAAGAGTTTTCATGCCCAGTTCAGCGTTAGTGGCATGCGAATCCAGCGGCGTGCCTCATGTCATGGTAGAATTCGTGCATCCACATATCGCCGTAGGCCTGGTCTCCCTGAGCCACGCTAAAGAGGTGGCCTTGGTCAAAACCCATCATAAAGATGCCGAATACCAGCACGCCAAGCAAGACGCCAACAGCTATCTTTGGTACGCCTTGGGCTGCCCTTGTGATCTGTTCAGCAAACGACATGCTTTTCGAGTGCAAGGCGGTGTTATATAAATAATAGGCTAGTTTGTCCAACCTGGATGGTTTATCCAACTCCCGTACAACGAATAAATCGTTGTTCAACCATCCGCCATCCGTGCACACATACGTCAAGACCCTGACAAAGGTTGCCACCCGATACGCGCCCAGCCGGCTGCTTTCGTTTAACGCGGTGCATGTATTCGTTGCAATGCAGCTGATGCAAAGCCGCGGGCATGCCAGCAGAAGCGTCCTTTGCAAGGAACTGGGGCTGGGCGAAGGCGCAGTCAAGACGCTGGTCAAGCACATGAAGATGCACGGTCTGGTAGAGACGTCAAACGGCGGCACCCGGATGACTTTTAAGGGAAAGGGCATTTACGATGACCTTGCTTCCTCAATCCCGTCGGAGATGAGCCTGCCAAGATCATCTGTTGCCCTTGGCAGGTACAATTACGCCGTGCTTTTACACGAGTTTGGCTTTGCAATCAAATCAGGCATAGAACAACGGGATGCTGCAATAAAGATGGGCGCGATAGGCGCAACAACCCTGCTTTTCAAGGACGGAAGATTTGTTATGCCCAACAGCAACCAGGATTCACTGAAAAAAGAACAGGACCTACGAAGAGAGTTGATTGAAAAATTGGATCCAAAGGAAGGCGATGCAGTGATCATAGGGAGCGCGGAAAATGATGTCAAGACTGCAGAACTGGCTGCAAAAAACGCTGCACTTGCCACGATAATCGACCATGAAAAGCACGACTAGTTGTTGAAGCCTTGAATTCGACAGTGCGGACAGTTTTTCATGCCCATAATCTTTATACTGGTCAAAACAAGCAATAATGTCGGCGCCGTGTACCGTACAGAGAGTTATCCAGCCTTTGCATTAGCGGGTCCATTGCATAAATCGCCATCTTTCTGGCAGGAGAAAACAGCGTGATCTCTCCTACCATGGATCTGAAGCAGATCCAGACAAGGGCTGATCAAACCCTGGAAAAAGGAGTCCAGATAGACCTGTCGACTTCGATGTGCAAAAGATACCTGCGAAGGCATGCGAACCAGAAAACAAGCGTTGTGGTGCTTTACGTTGACATCGATGGGTCTACCCAGATGACGCTGTCAGTTTCATCGACAAACCTGGCCAGAATCCTCCAGCTCTTCTCCCAAGAGATGAGCCTGGTGGTTGCCAACTACGGTGGTTACGTCTTAAAGTATGTTGGCGATGCCGTGATATCCTTGTTTCCGGCAGAGCATGACAAAAAACAGGCATGCACACAGGCCCTTGAATGTGGCAAAATGATGCTTGACGTTATCAGCAAATGTATCAACCCTGCCCTGGCGTCACGCGGCCTGCCAGAGCTCCGGGTCAAGATCTCCCTTGATTGCGGCGATGTTCTAGTGATACTTTACGGCAAGAGCCTTGAAAACGCCCACATCGACGTGGTGGGCTCAAGTATAAGCATGGCGGCCAAAATGCTTGCCATTGTTCCGACAGGCAGGATAATCATGGGTCAATCGGTCAGGGACAACCTTCCTGAGCATGTATCAAGGACCTTTGTAAAGTTTGACGTCGACGAGTCCATGTGGTCATACGTAGACCAGAACAAAAAACGGTACAGCCTTTACCTGACTCTTCCATGATCGTGCAACTTTATAACTGCGACCCGTCATTGACTATTGAACCATGGCTCCCAAAAAGGGGAAAGGCGTTGATCATAGTTCCATAATAGATCATACGGCAGAAGATGATCACGCGCTGATATCGCCGCTCAGCTCTTCAAAAATAGTCCTGAAGAACCCTTTCGTGGTGGCCGGCTTTCCAGACAACAGTATGGTTGGTTCTATTTGCATAAACCACCTAATCGAGCAGTTGCACCTGCACCAGATTGCCTTTGTTGACTCTCAGTACATAATGGCTAGCGCTTTGTTCATTGGCAGGAAACTTCGCCATCCTTTCAGGATATACGCCAACGACCAGGGAAACGTCTGCGCCCTGATATGCGAAGTTCCCATCCTGGCAAGGGGCATACGCTCCATAGTAAACACTATTGTTGACTGGCTTGTCCAGTTCAACGCCTCCGATCTGACGGTGATGGGTGGAATACTGCCAACAAATGTTAGCCCGTCTTTCATAAAGTCCCGAAGTGCGCTGGTCCTACAGGATGAAGATAATGCTGGCGCCGAATCTGTGGCAGAGCAAAAGCCGGTCGACGAAAAACAAGGCAAGGTTGTGGTGCCAACCACGGCCTTCGTGGTGGGCATCGGCGGGGCGCTGCTGGCCTCATGTGCTGCAAACAAGATAAAATGCAGGGGCATGTTTATCCCCTCTGTTGGGGCAGCGCCGGACCCCGGCGGGGCGGCCATACTGCTTGAGGCACTTTCAGATATAGTTCCAAATCTCAAGACGGATACAAAGCCCCTCAAAGCGGAAGCAGAGATGATAAGGCGACAGCTGGAAGAACTCTTAAAGATGCAACAAAAAGCCATGGAAGAGTACGAGCAACCAACAGTGCGCCCGGAAACAGAAAGGATATACAAATAATCTAGAGGGCCTTGTCTCCCTTCTCTTTCGTGCCGATGTCGTAGGCTTCAGCAACATCATAGACAAATATCTTGCCGATGGCCGAAGAGCCGTTGCCAAACATCTTGAGCACGTCGTCGATTATGTCCTTGGCAACTGAATCCGGAACAAGCACTTCGATTTTTGTGCGGTAGCCGAACTCTGGCACATAAGTCATCACTCCCCTGCCTATAGCCACTGCTTCATGCTTGGCTTTGCCCCTTCCCTTGATGTCGTAAAAGGACATGCCTCCTACCTTGTGCTTGTGCAGAAGGTTGTTTACCTCCACCATGTGTTCGTGCGGGATGATTATGTCAAGCCTCTTCATATCCGGATGTGGATTTTAGACAATAATAAACGGCGTGCATTACACTGCAATCGTTTCACAGGTTGCCTTCTTTGAGCAGCTGCAAGGATTGGTTGATGGACTTTCTCACTTCTTCTAGAACTTCCAGGACCACCTTTTCTTCATCATCCTTTTCCCGCTGCTCTATCTCATTGTTGTAGTATTTCATCCACGAGTAGGTATGCTGCAGGTTTTCAAACAATGCAAAGGGGAGCAGGGTCTGCTTGCCTCCAAGTATTATGGAATCCCACATGTCTGTAAAGAATGGTTTGAAATCATGGTATTGTATGGATTCGTCGATAAACCGCAGTTTTTTATTCAGGTCGTTGGTGACGAATTGGATGATCTGCTTTCTGTGTTTTCTTTCTTCTTTGCGGGTTATTTCCTTCTCCACCCGAAGCTCGATGTATATGGCGCCGTAGATGATGGCGGCTAGGATGATGTTCTCGATGATGATGACATCCCATTCTATCGGCAACAGTGTTCACGTTGGCTATGCTTTCAGCTGTTTAAAATATTAATATCAAGATAGGGTACAGCGCGTTGCTCTGCAAACAGAGTTATTAAGAAGAACAGCCTTTATGGCAGACCGATGAGCGCAGTCAGCGAGATCATGTCAAGGGGCGTGATAACAGCAAACGTAGAATCCAACCCCTCTGTATTGGATATTGCCAACATGATGATAAAAAGCAAGGTCGGCTCCGTGGTGCTGTTTAAGGCCGGAAAACCAGCCGGCATCATCACTGAAAGGGATGTTATTAAAAAAGTCTCTTCCCTGAACAAAAAGCCGGGGGACATTCAGGCTGCAGACATTATGTCTTGGCCATTGATAACCATCAAGGCATACGATTCGGTCGATACGGCTGCCGCTCTTATGTCAAAGAACAAGATCAAAAGGCTGCCAGTGCTTGAAACAGACGGCTCCATAGCCGGCATGCTGTCAGTCACAGACATTGCCAAAAGACTTGCCAAGATCTTGGCCGACGATTACAACAGGTACCGAACACTGAAGGCTGCTTTGGATTTGTAAAGGCCGGTCAGTATTTTTCCTTTACCTGTCCTGTATGGCAGGTCCGGCAAGCTCCGCACCATTCACATACGTGCACGGTTTCGGTGCCGCACTTGGCGCAGATGGTCTCCGGCCTGTGTTCTTTGACCTCGTGGTAGTTGTGGGGTTGTCGCATCCGCGTCATTTGACTTGCACCCTGGTAACCGGTTTTCTGGCCTTGGGGGTTTTCTTTGGCAGCTCCAAGGTCAGTATGCCGTTGCTCATCCTGGCATTAACCTTTGACGGGTCTATCTCCTCTGGCATCGGTATCTTGCGATAAAAGGAACGGTAGGATCTCTCGTTGTAGATGTAATCCTTTTTCTCTGTCTCTGTCTTTTCAGAATGTTCGCCGGCTAGCTCCACGTAACCGCTGGTTGCCTTGACGTCTATCCTGTCCTTCTCAATGCCGGGGACCTCGACTTTTAGGTCGTATCTGTCGCCCTTGTCTGACATGTCGCAAAGTGGAACGCGGATATCGTCCAGCCGCGGGAAACGCCAGAGTTCAGGCCATGGCTTCATCATGCTATCTATTTCTTGCCTGAAGTCCTTAAAGATGTCGTCCAGCTTTGCTGGACGCGGTCTTGGGCGCTTGGCCAGTTTACCCTGTCTCGTCATGCCCACATTACAATGAATTTTGTATTTGAAAGGTGGGTATGCAGTGCAGTACATCGCGTTCCTTACCCGTAAATATGGGGAATGTAAAAGAGAACCGAATGAACAGCCTGGCGCCAAGGTTAAAGATCAGCGACGGAATGCTGGTTATCATCGCCGTAGTGGGATGCGTAGCTGCCTTTGCAGTATTGTTCATATACATCAGCGGCGGAGCCGTCAGGCATGTCTCCATATTCTTGCCGGAAAAGACGGAAAACACGCTGGCCTTCCGGGAAATAGACGGCCAGGTCAAGCTGGTGGGCATAAAGGGAATCGCGCAGGTCAACCCCACCCTGATAATGAGGACCGGCGACTATTCGATGGAGCTTACAATAATCAATGAAGACGATCAGCCGCACATGCTTTACATAGACGGCGTTAACGTATCGACCAAGTTTTTGCAGCCGGGGCAGCAGGACACCATATCGTTCCGTTCAGCAGGTGAGGCAACGTACAACTATTACGACTGGGGCACCGGAAGAGAACCGCTGGGCCAGATAATTGCGATGAAAGTCACTGCCTTTGAATAGTCACTGCCTTTGAATAGCTATCTTAGCGGCAGTTTTCTGTCAAAATGCAGGGTGACGCCGCGCTTTTCATCCACTTCTACCGAGCACATCTCATCGATGGTCATAGTGACCCTTGATGTCTTGTTTTTGCAAAGCGGGCATGCCTTAATCAATCCCCTCTCGTTTATACAGGTGCTACACCAGAAACATACGTCACACATTTCCAGAACAACGTTTGGGAATGTCTCGCCGGTGATCTTTTTTTGCTTCGTGTTAAGGTCTTCATAAGGTGAAATCTGGCTTTCCGGAGACTCTTCCCCTTGATCTGCCATGCTGATTCTTCGTCAACTATTTAATTAAACAATTTGATTACAGTGCATTGCAATACATTCAGAAACAATAAATGCACAATTCCATGCTTTTTCCTTAAAATGGTTTCAAGGATTCTCTTGCCACACGACGGAACCGAGATGTCTGACAGGGCTTTGGACAAGGCAGTAGAACTTGCAAAGGCCCTCAAGTCTGAGATGGTCATCGTCCACATAGTAGACAGCCGATTCGTACCACCCAGCGCTACGCTGGGGTTCATCAGCGACAAGACCTCGCTGGAAGACGCCAAGGTTCAGCTGGTAAAGATACTGAAATCCGGCGCTGAGCAGATGCTAAACAACAGGATGGCCAAGGTCAAGGCAAGCGGCATCAGCGTGGACTTTGTTCTGGGCGTGGGCTCTCCCTCAGAAGAGATAGTCAAAATTGCCCGGAAGGTAAAGGCCGACCTCATAGTCATGGGTAGCAGACAGCTGAGGGGCGGAAGCAAACTTAAGACACTTGGAAGCGTCGCCCGGCGCGTATCGGAGATAGCCGAGTGCCCAGTGATGATAATACACTAGAGAAACTCTATGTGCAGGGCCTTTATTTTCTGGCGGGCGAGGTCCTTCGGATCGAACTCAAACGTAAAGCGCCCCTTTGCCCTGTCTCCTCTCTCAAAAGTAACCAGGGCAGTCACCCTGCCTGCGTCTGATGAGTGCCGCTCCAACTCTATCTTTCTGCGCATGTTGCTGTTGGCCATCATAGCCACCCTGAGGAATGGCTCTATGGCAGAGATTCCGTGCAAACCCTCGACCCTGCTGAAAGGCTCGTACACTATTGCATCGTTATCGAAGAGGTTGAGGAGGCCTTCCATCTCTTTTTTCTCTATACACTTGAAGAATTGAAATACTAATCCTTCACTGCTGCTGAGGGTTTTCTTTGACATTTTAATGATCTTCTGCCTTTGACCAAGACTTGGATCAATTGATAATTAACCTGTAGGATTGCACTGTAGTGCACTTGCACATGGTGTCTATCGGAGCATTACCTGTGCCACGGTGGTGTTCGGCGTGACGCTGATGTCTGCCCTGACGCTGGCCAGGTTCTCAAATATGATGGCCAAGAGCTCTTTTGTGAAAAGCGACCAGTTCTCGCCCAGGTCATGCTGTATCACAAAGACGTGCTTGCTGGACCCCTCTATGCGATGATCGGATTTGATGCCGGATACCTTCATGTATTCCTCAAGCACTGAAAGCACGACCCAGAGGTTGTACTGCTTCTTCATGAAGAGCACCGAGTCCTTCATGAGTGTAAAGGCTATCTGCGCTGACTGCTTTATTATCTCCATTCTGTAGCGCTCGATATCTTTGACTCCGCCTATCTTGGCAACTTCTATGGCCTTGTCAATGAGTGTCGACAGTATCAGTTTTGGGACAGGCATCATTCCGATCTTGTTCTCATATCTGTCCCACTCCGAGTATCTTTTGAGGACCTGGTTGACTAGAACGTTTAAAGAAATCTCTCTATTGTCGGATTCAGCCTGCAGCTCATCGATAACCGACGAGTCTATCCTGAATGTAACGCTGCGCGTCTTTTTAACCTGCTTGGTGCTCTCTGCGGCCCTTTCTCCGAAATTGCCGGACAACGTCTTGGGTTATTATCAATGTCCGTTAAAAGTATTTCATTTTTCTATGGCCCATGAGGCCTGCTGCCCTGTCTTGAAATCCGGTCAAAACCTGCAGTCTTGAAGTGCGGCTGGATAGGAGTTTGCCACATGCAAACCCTACATCTGTCGAAGGTCTCCTTCCAAAAGGCCGCTTCCGATGTGCAGGCGATCGATATGCTTTGAAAGGTCCTCTTTGCTCTCAAAGATGGACCCACAGTAGGGGCAGGCAATCTTGCCAGCGGCAGAGCCTGATGGCAGGTCCACCTCGGCCAGCTCTACGCTCTGGCTGGGAATGTTTCCAACGACAGACCTGAGCGTTACAATGCCTATGATGCCATCCTTGCCGGCCACCGGCAGCCTCCTGATTCTCTTCTGCCTCATTACGGCCACCGCTTCCCTGACCTGGGCCGACTCGTTGATGGTTATGATAGGTGAGCTCATCACGTCCCTTAGCGGTGTCTTGAAAGGCCCTTTGTTCTCAGCAACGACCCGATAAAGGATGTCCCGTTCAGTGACTATGCCTACCAGATTCTTGGGGTCCTTTTGGCTCACAAGGACACTAGAGATATCCTTTTCATGCATTATCTTGACGGCTTCAGCAACTGTCGTAGATTCATCAAGAACTGTTATATTCTTATCCGCAACATCTGATACCTTCCTTTCAAGGAAATCTGTCTGCATATAAGATGTCTGCCCAAAGCCTGATTTATTGTATGTGTATGCAGTGCAATGCACTACAATCCCGGATGTAAAATATTGCCAGACCGGATGACGTGTATGAGCATCGAGTCAATGCCGGTTTCAGCCATAATGACAAGGAATGTCAAGACCGCTAGGGCGGGTCAGACAGTTAAGACGGCTGCCAGGATAATGAGTGAAAACGGCATTGGAAGCATCGTCATTGTCAGGGACGATGCAGAAGACATCCCGGTTGGGATCGTTACAGAAAAAGATATCGTGAGGTTGGTCTGGTCCTCACAGAGCCTGGATATTTCCCTGCAGGAGGTTATGAGAAAACCGGTCATAACTGCAGACATTATGATGTCGATAAAGGACGCAATGCAGACCATGCAGGCAAAAGACATTCGGCGGCTTCCCGTGGTTGAAAAAGGCAGAATGGTTGGCATCGTGACAGAAAAGGACATCTTTAGGGCAATCCTCAAGAACCAGGCGCTTTTGACCGGCATAAGCAACGACGTGCTTTTAGAATACCGGCCTGCATACGAAAGGCTGACTGAGTTCATGTTAAGCGAGATATACTTCCCCGGTGGTAACCGTTAGGTATGGTCTCTAAGATTCTGGTGGCCGTAGACGGCTCGGAATGCGCAAGAAGGGCCTTTGATTCGGCGTTGAAGCTTGGAAAGGATCTTGGAGCCAAGGTGATCGTGATGACCGTCGTTCAGCCGCCCTCGATGATCACGATGCAAAAAGACCTACAGGGCACCATCGAGATGCTTCTTGAAAAGGAAGCAAAAATCCTGCTGGCCAACTATGGGACGATAGCAGAAAAACGTGGGGTTGACTTTGAGACCATACTTGCCATAGGCTACCCCTCAAGGGTAATACTCAATACAGCCGAAAGCAAGGGGGCAGACCTCATAGTGGTCGGGAGCAGAGGTCTGGGCGGCCTCAAGGAACTCTTCTTGGGCAGCGTTTCACACGCGGTAGTGCAAAATGCCGATATTCCTGTCCTCGTTGTCAAGTGATATCGTGAAAAGTCACCAGCTAAAACAAAGCATCGGCCCGTTTCAGGCGATAATGTACGGTGTGGGCCTAATCCTGGGAGCTGGCATCTACGTCCTGATTGGTGACATTGCCGGCATTGCAGGAAATGCGATGTGGATATCTTTTATCATTGCAGCCCTAATCGCGGTGTTTACGGGCCTCAGCTATGCAGAACTTGCATCTATTTTTCCGAAAAGCGCGGCCGAGTACGTTTTTGTCAAGAATGCCTTTGGCAGCAACCTCTTTGCCTTCGTGGCCGGCTGGCTGATAGTCTTTGTAGCCGTAGTCTCTGCAGCGACGGTGGCCATAGGATTTTCTGGCTACCTGCTCAACTTTTTCCCGCAGGCAAATCCGATCTTATCGACCGTCATCTTAGTGGTGGTCCTGTCAGCAATCAACTTTGTCGGCATAAGGGAGTCGGCATGGATGAACACCGTCTTTACCCTCGTCGAGTTATCCGGCCTTGTCATAATAATTGCTCTGGGCATCTTTCTTGGATCGCCGGCCCAGACAAACTATTATGAGATGCCTCCGGCGGTAACCAACAGTTCGCTGGCAGCGGGCTCGCTTCTGGGCGCTGTAGGCCTGATATTCTTTGCGTATTATGGTTTTGAGAACCTGGCAAACATTGCTGAGGAGACCAAGAACGCCCGCCGGACGATTCCGGCAGCCCTGATAATTTCAATAATCGTGACCACGGCCGTGTACATCCTGGTTGCAGTATCAGCAGTATCGCTTGTCGGCTGGGAAGCCCTTTCTTCCTCGGATGCTCCGCTTGCCCTTGCCGCGGAGAAGGTGTTTGGGAATGCCGGCATTGTCATGCTTTCTGCAATAGCCCTGTTTGCCACCACCAACACTGTCCTGATGATGCTGGTCTCCGGTTCTAGAATCGTATACGGCATGGCTTCGGACCGAGCGCTGCCGTTCTCGCTGTCGGCGGTTCACCGGACTACAAGGACTCCCTTCAAAGCCATAGCCGTCGTAATGGTCCTGACAATTGCCGTTGTTGTTGCCTCTGCAGGCCGCATAGAATCTGTTGCCCGGGTTGCTGTCTTTGGGATATTTCTTGTCTATGTATTTGTAAACATGTCGCTTATCTGGCTTAGATACAAGCAACCTGGCCTGGAGCGTCCTTTCAGATCGCCGGTCCGGATAAAGAAGTTCCCCCTTCTGGCGGGGCTTGGCCTGCTGACTTCGCTACTGATGCTGACCCAGTTTGACTTACTGACCGCTGCCTTTGGGGCTGCTGCCATCCTGTCTGCAATAGCATACTACATGGTCTGGAGGCGCAGGTAGTGTTTATCTTGCTTTGTACGCCTACATACAGTGAGGCTCTGGAAAAATGAGGTGGACGCTAGAAGACTTTGTATACGGCGCAACCGACGGCGCGGTCACCACCTTTGCGGTTGTCGCCGGCGTGGTTGGAGCCTCGCTTTCGCCGGCCATAGTCTTGATCCTTGGATTTGCCAATCTATTTGCCGACGGCTTTTCCATGGCCGTTGGAAACTACCTTGCCACCAAATCCCAGAAAGAGTACATAGAGCGTGCAAGGCAGCGTGAGGAATGGGAGATCGACAATCTTGCAGAGCAGGAACGCCAGGAGATAAGGGAGATCTACGCCAGCAAGGGCTTCAAAGACGAGATCTTAGAAGAAATAGTCCGGATAATAACTTCTCGCCGCAAGGTCTGGATTGACACCATGATGAAAGAGGAGCTGGGATTGATAGAAGACAAAAGGCGGCCGTTTGATACTGCACTGACCACGTTTACTGCATTCAACCTTATAGGAATAATTCCGCTGCTGCCTTTCATAGCCCTGTTTGTAGCCGGGTCATTCGTGTCTGCCAACGACGCATTTGTTTATTCGGTAACATTTACCGCAATCGCATTTTTTCTGATAGGCGTGATAAAAGGCAGGGTCCTTCAAAAAAAACTTGTCCGATCAGGACTGAGCACCCTGATGGTGGGTGCCATCGCTGCAATGGTTGCCTTTGTTGTTGGATATCTGCTAAATCTGCTGGTTTGAAAAAGACTGCACAGAATTGCTAAATGCTTAAATCTTTTACACTACCCTCTATTGTAATGAATCTAGGCATAACTGTAACTCTGCTTGTTGCAGGCATAATTGCAACCGCTGGCGCTTCCAGCGCATACGCCCAAGATCAGGTAATCCGAGGAACATATGCCATACGCATGCCACCCGGTGCATTCGACCAAAACTCTGCAGTATTTTATGATCCACCTGCATCAGCGATCCCTGTTGGCACCACGGTGGTGTGGTTCAACGACGATCCAGGACAGATGCACACTGTTACAAGCGGCACCGGCTTTGAAGACGCGAATTACGGATCGGCCTTTGACTCTGGTTTTATGAATGAAGGCGCTTTCTTCCAACACACTTTTGATGCAGCCGGAGAATTCCCGTATTTCTGCCAGCTGCACCCATGGATGGTGGGAAAAATAACAGTAAGTGACGCCTTTGAGCAGGGCCACAATTTCAAGTTCAGCTCAGGAACAGGGCCAGTATTTGACTTTTCCAAAAACGAAAGAACGCTCTTGCGACTAGAGCCAACATCCATTGAAGTAGACGAAGACGAGCCGGTCACCTACAAGATCACCATACTGAAGAACGGCGAAGAAGCATTCTCCGGCGATTTCCGATCCCTTGGCGGGGATCTGTACCTTGAACTGATACCTACTGACACAGACACCCGGGTATACGGGCCGGATATCAGCGACCCTATAATCGGGGCATACCACGTTGAAGGCAGCTTCCTTAAGGACAACGCGGCTTATACAGTACGCGCTGAGATAACCCAGATCTTTGACAGGCCGCCAGAAGATCAAATAGGCGACGACTTTGGCGTGCAAATCGTTCCAGAGTTCCCACTGGGCATACTGCTTCCAGTCGTGGCAGGGATAGGGGCAACTATCTTTGCTGGCAGAAGGTTAGGCAAGCTTTAGGCCTTCTTTTCCTTTTTTGTCTATTGCACAGGATTTTTTGTCAGGCCGACTACCTTTGATTTTAGCTGATCCTGGTAGACGTGCTGCCGCATCTTGGGCAGGATCTCTGGTTGTGTTTCGCCCCGCAGTTCGCGCAGTAGAATTGCACGCTACTTCCTGAACCCAGAACAGAAGGCTGCAAGGCTCCGGTCTTCTTCAGAGTCTGCCTTCTTACAAAGTATCCCATGGCAAGAAATATTGGAATCATGATCCCTAGCGAATATGGGAATGGCATTACCATGGATACGGACACGCTTATGGCAAGACCGACTCCTATCCAGAGAAGCTGCTGCATAAGAAATTGCTGGTTACCGTTCATCTGTTCCCACCACTGGTCTAGGCATACGGCAGACCGCCCCCATTGCCGTTACCCAGGTACTGCAGTATTTTGGACTGAATCTGCGGCTTTGATGCCACACCAACGAATCCGTCGACTGGCTGGCCGTTTTTGAAGATTACCACCGTTGGAATGCTCTGGATGCCAAAGGAGCCGGCGACTCTTGGATTTTCATCCACGTTTAGTTTTCCGAATATTACCTTGCCGGCAAATTCTCCGGCAAGCTGCTCTATGGTGGGCCCAAGCATCCTGCACGGCCCGCACCACGGCGCCCAAAAGTCGACAACGATCAGGGGGTATTTCTGGATGGCCTGCTCAAAGTTTGAATCGGTTAGAGTAAACGGCGCTGCGGCTATTCTTGGCGAATTGTTCTGTCTCTTGGCAAACCTCTTGTCTGCAAGTAATTTATCTAGTTCATCATCGTTTTCATATTGCATGGTCTTGCAATCACCGTGCAATACTATGCGTTTACAAAATATAAATATTATGGTATTGGCAAGAATGTGCAAAACCTTAAAAGAAGCAGGCAACAATATAACGACCATGCGCTCGTCGTCGCTGAACATGCTGACAAACAAATCTGCATCATGCAGAGACCTGTTTTCATGCATCTACGACCTCTCAACGTCGGAAGTGGCCCTGCTGACACTGTTGCTCAAGGAAAAAGACTCGGTGAGTCTGGATGAGCTGGCAAAAAGCATGCACAAGGATCGGGCCACGGTGTTTCGGTCGCTGCAAAAGCTGGTGAGCCTTGGTCTGTGCACCAAGGCAACCATGAATATCCTGGAGGGCGGCTACTACCACGTTTATTCCGCTGCCAGCATAGATCTCATAGAAAAGAACACGGAGCTTCGAGTCCGGGAGATCCAAAAGTCGCTGAACCTGTTGATGAAGAAATTCAAAAGCGACATCAAGCAGATGGCCTTGACCTGAAAGCAATTCGGGATCGCATGAAAGACATGTTATAAGCAGGAGACGCGTAGATCATGCATGAGCGCAGATGCTGCCAGCAATCAGCCTGCGCCGGAACTGCTTCTTGCAAAATGGAGCGACCGGTTTTTCGCCTGGCTGATAGACTTTGTCATAGTAAACATTGCTGTTGGAGTGGTTCTTGCAGCTGCGGCCTTTCCCTTCTGGCTGGATTACGGGCCCGACCGGTGGTTTGGCCCTGGCCAGTTTGACGGCCCGCTACGGTATTTCATCACAAGCTCTGCATTCTTTGGGTACTGGACATTTTTTGAATCCACACGGGGCCAGTCGATAGGCAAGATGGTGCTCAAGCTGAAGGTAGTCGACCTGCAGGGAAAGGCTCCGGAAACAAGGAATGTTGCCATACAGAGTTTTGGCAAGGCATTTCTCCTACCCATAGACATCATTCTTGGATGGATCTTTACCAATGAAAAAAGACAGCGGATCTTTAACCGGGCCAGCGATACTCTGGTCATCAAGCTGCAGGAAAGCTACGGGGCGCCTGGAACGCTGTACAAGAAGGACTAGCACACAACGCTTTTTAGTTTAGGACCGCGTTTACTATGCGTGCCTGTCGAGACGATCACCGCAAAGACATGGGATGATAAAGTGATCCGGTCAGATCTCCCGGTAGTAGTGAACTTTAGTGCAGTAAGGTGCGGGTTCTGCAAGGCCTTGGAACCTCTGTACAGCCGCCTGTCGGACCAGTACGGTGGCAGACTAAAATTTACAAAACTCATGGTGGACGATATGCAGAACCATGAGATTCTGCATCGCGTGCCAATCGAAGGAACGCCGACGCTCAAGTTCTATTGCAGGGGACGGGAGGTCGGTGAGCACGTGGGTTATGCAATTGAACCGGTACTAAAGCGCAAGATAGACGACATGCTTGCTGAAATGGAATTCTGCCTGTCCAACAGCACGCCCCTGAAAATATAGAACAAACGTAGTGCACTGCCCTGCACTATATTCCTACATTTTATTCCGTTGATGAGCATAAAGTCATACATGTCCGGTGTCGAGAAGACGGTAAACGTCAGCCCATGGTTATTGAAAGAGCTCTCAAGGATGTATGAAAACGGCATTTCAATAACCGAGATATCAAGACAGCTGGAAATGAGCACGGAGACGGTGCAAAAAATACTGACTTTGCTTGGGTACAAAATCGAGTAGATGGAAATGCGTCTGCCAGATATTTCCATAGAAACGGCAGCTCCGCATATCTCCAGACGACCTCTTCTCTCTGTTGATGTCCATTCTGCAATGCTGCAGACGGCGATTTTTCTGGCCATCGGGCCGCAGATCTATGTTGACGGCCTTGTGGTGCTGGATGGAGACAGGCTGGCCGGCAGAATAGGTGGGCTGGCGCTGGTCAAACACATCCTTTCCTCCAAGGAGAGATGGCTTGAATCAAGGGCAGCAGATGTGATGGACCGTCTTGACCGACCCCTTGAATCAAGCGAGCCTCTTTCCAGCGCGTTCAAGATTTTCAGCGAAACCAGGTTCGCGTTCATGCCCATCGCCATCAACGGCGTGGTGGCTGCAACGCTGTCCATCCGCGACTTGCTAAGGGCGCTCGTTGCACACAAGATCGATAGAAAGGCAAGCCCGCTGTCATCCGATCTCATCACCATCAAAAGCGACAGCAGCATTCTTGATGCGTTGAACGTGATGGCAGAAAAAAGAATAAGAAACTTGATCTTGATGAAACTTGGCACCCAGTACTTCATCAACGACAGAAAGATCCTTGAATTTCTGCTAAGCCACGATGCGCGGCAAGTGATGCAGGGCCAGGGATTTTCTGCGCTTCAAAAAATCCCTGTCCAGAGTCTTGAGATCACCAAAGGCATACAGATAACGGAGGACACCACGGTGGGCCAGGCAGCCGAGCTTTTGATGGACGTTGGCACTCCCTGTCTGTTTTACAGAGACAAGATACTTACGCCCTGGGATCTGATAATGAAGGGCTGACCTGATGACCATTCTCCGCCGCTAAAAGTGGATATTTGGAATGCAGTGTAATGCAGAATATTCTTACTGGTTAAAAGACTAGCTCTCTATCATTGTTATTATGGTCTGCAAGGGAAAATGCGTCATCTACAAGACCTTGGCCAGGTATTCTGACGGCCGTAAACGCTGCCAGGTATGTGACGTCTTTATCCGCTGGAACGGTATGCGTTGCCCATGCTGCGGCTTTGCGCTAAGAACAAAGGCGCGAACGACAAAAAAGACACTGCAGGCTAAATACACTCCAGTCTTGAGGCACGCATGATCCTACAGTTTTATTTTAGATAAAAGTTCGTCTGCGTGCAACTCGCCCTTCTTTGTCAGCAGGTAGAGTTCTTCTCCTTCCTTGTTCTGGCCGGCTTTTTTGACAAACCCCTTTTTGACAAGCCTTCCACTAAAGTTGCCGCCCTCAAACCAGCTGCCGTAGGACTTGCCACAGTCGCCTAGGATTGCCTTTATTTCAGCCTTGGTCTGATTGGGCTTTATCCTTAAGGCAAGGATGACGAGATCCTGGGTTCCTATCTTGTCAACGTTCCCAACAACAAGACTTGTTACGTCCTGCTTCTCTGCTGGTGATTTTTTGTAGACAGCGCCTTCAAGACGCTCAACGCGCTTTTCCAGATCCTGGATTATCTTCTCTAATTCAGGGATGTCCAACATTCCTATTGAAATTGCAGTTGTACTTAAGCCCTAACTTTTGTAGGGCTTCATTGATGCATACCCATCTGATTATATACAATACTGCCGTCAGATTTTTGTGGAGCCGCATCCTATTCAAAAAATGATGACATCGAAGCGGCCTTGCTGCGGCAGCGGTGATGGGAAATAGAGACGTTTGCTCCACAGGATCCCAGTAAAGCCAGCTGGCATGCCATGGACAGGGACAATGTGCTGTCCACGCTTCAAACAAGCATGGATGGGCTTTCAGAAGACGAGGCCAAACGGAGGATATCTTTGTATGGCTACAACGAAATTTCAGAAGAGAAAAAGCCATCGCCTTTTGCGGTATTTGCAAAGCAGTTCAAAGAGCCGCTGATAGCCATACTGCTTGCTGCAACTGTCATCTCTGCCATTCTTGGGGAAGTCGTCGACGCCGTCATCATAATGGTCATAGTGGTCCTGGCCGCAGTGGTAGGCTTTGTCCAAGAGTTCCGGTCAGAAAAGGCAATAGCGGCTCTAAAAAAGATGGCAGCGGCATCCTGCCGTGTAATAAGGGGTGGCGAGGAAAAGACTGTCGATGTCCGAGAGCTGGTACCAGGAGACATCATAATCGTCTCATCCGGTGACCGGATATCTGCCGATTCGTACCTGCTTGAGTCCTTCAACCTGCAGGTGGACGAGGCGCCGCTTACCGGCGAATCGATGCCAGTTTCAAAAACTCCATGCACTCTGCCTGTGGATACGCCGGTGGCAGACAGAAAAAACATCCTATACACCTTGACGGCTGCAACCTACGGCCATGGGCGGGCCGTGGTCTTTGCCACCGGGATGAGCACGCAGCTAGGCAAGATTGCAGAATTGGTGCAGACAATAGACACGCAAAAGACGCCCTTTGAGATCAGGATGCGGCAGACCGGCAAGATCCTCAGCGTGATAATGCTGGCTGTCGTGGCCATCATCAGTATAGTGGGATTCTTTAGGGGCCACCATCTAATAGAGATGCTGGTCTGGGCAATAAGCCTGGCAGTGGCCGCCGTCCCAGAAGCGCTTCCTGCAGTGATAGCGACCTCGCTGACCCTTGGCGTCTACAGGATGGCAAAACAAAATGCCATCGTCCGGCGGCTGCCGGCTGTTGAAAGCCTTGGATGCACGACGGTGATATGCAGCGACAAGACCGGCACGCTGACCAAAGGCGAGATGACCGTTCGCAAGATCTACATTTACGACCATCTGTCAGAAGTGACCGGCTCGGGATACTTGCCGGATGGGAAGATAGTCTCAGCCGACGGCCCGCCAAACAAAGACGATCTGGAAATCCTTGCCAAGTGCGCATTGCTCTGCAACGATGCAAGCGTCAAGATAGAAAACGGCAAGGCTACTGTTGCAGGGGATCCAACCGAGGCCGCCCTGGTGGTCCTGGCTTCCAAGGCCGGTCTGGATAGAAAGCAGGCAAATTCCCAGTTCCCGCGGGTGCATGAAGTCCCCTTTTCCTCGGAAAGAAAAATGATGACCACGGTGCATCAGACCGGAGACGTTTATCAGGCATTTACAAAAGGCGCCGTGGAGGTTGTTCTGGACCGCTGCAAGGCCCTGCGTTCTGGCGGCAGGCTCCTGGACATGGGCCTGGACAAAAAGTCCAGAATAATCCAGGTCAACAACGAAATGGCCCGAGTCGGCCTGCGGGTTCTGGCCCTGGCATACAAAGACCTAGAGGACAACAGTTTTTCCGAGCTGGAAAACGACCTTGTCTTTATTGGCCTGGTTGCGATGATGGATCCGCCTAGGCCTGAAACCATCGACGCAGTGGCACAGTGCAAGAGCGCCGGCATCGATGTTGTCATGATAACCGGCGACCACAGCTTGACGGCGGCATCTGTTGCAAAAGAGATCGGCATAGCAGACAACGGTTCTGTCATGACGGGCACTGATCTGGAAAAGGTGGATGAAAAAGAGCTGGCTGAACAGGTGCAGAACGTAAAAGTGTACTCGCGGGTCTCGCCGGAACACAAACTCAAGATAGTGCGCTCCCTCAAATCCAAGGGCAACGTGGTGGCAATGACCGGCGACGGGACAAACGATGCGCCGGCTCTCAAGGCCGCAGACATCGGCATTGCCATGGGGATAACCGGCACGCAGGTAGCCAAAGAGTCCTCTGCCATGGTGCTAGCTGATGACAACTTTGCCACCATAGTTGGCGCAGTGGAGGAGGGAAGACGGATATTTGATAACGTCAAGAAATACCTTGTCTACCTGCTCTCAGCCAACATCAGCGAGATCCTAGTCTTAACCTTCTCGGTGATGATGGGCTGGCCCTTTCCTCTGCTGGCAAAGCACCTACTTTACATCAACCTGGCCACCGATGGCTCGCCGGCCATCGCTCTTGGGTTGGAGCCGCGGGAGCCAGACGTGATGAAAAGAAAACCACGGCGTCTAAAGGAAGGCGTCTTTTCCGGTGTAACCTGGCTGATAATTGGAATTTCTATAATCCTCTCTGTAACAACACTTTCGCTGTTCTGGGCAGTCCTCGAGTCGGAAGGATGGCAGTCAGAGGCCGCCGTTTCCAAAGCTAGAACCATGGTGTTTGGGATGTTTGTATTCTTTGAGCTCTTTTTTGCACTGTCGTGCCGATCGCTTAGGCACAACCTACCAAGGATGGGTTTGTTCACAAACAAGGCCCTGCTTTACTCCTTGATTGGCGAATCATTGGCAGTGCTTTTCATCATGAACCATCCGTTCATGCAGAGCGTGTTTGACCTTGCCCCCCTTGGGGCCTTTGACTGGGTGCTGCTGATGGCACTGTCAACTACGGGATTCATCTTCACCGAAGTAGCAAAGCTTGTCATGAAAAGAAAGGCCTGAGACTGCGCGTATAGGAGCAATGCTTTGCATTGCAGAGCATACCTCTGGCATTAATGCACAAACTATGTTAAAGTCAGTGATGGTTAGTCCCGAGACTGCATCTAGTGTTAACATCGAATGCGCTGCTTACAACCGCACCTTGCAGGTGTTTTCTACGGATCGCTTAACTATGACGTCAACCTTGGTTAAGCAGGTGAGCTGATTGTCATCAACGTCCATCAAAAAGATACTTTTGCCCATAGACGGCTCTGACTCCTCTATGGATGCTGCCAGATACGCTGTCAGTCTGGCAGCCATGTCTGGATCAGAAATACTTTGCATTCACGCGGTGGTAAGTCTGCCATACGCCGAACACAAAAGCGGCGGCGCACTTCTGGCCACGTACCTGGAAGAGGCAAAGAGACATGCGGACCAGTGGTTTGACCAGGTCAAGGAGATGGCCAACAAGGCTGGTGTCAAGGTAACCTCCGAAACACTCCTTGACGTGGCGTCCATAGCCGATGTCATCATAAATTACGCCGCCTCACACCAAGCCGACCTGATAGTCATAGGTACCAGGGGCAGGACCGGTCTGAAGCGTTTTCTGCTTGGAAGCGTTGCCAGCGCCGTGGTATCACATGCTGCATGCCCTGTTCTGGTGGTAAAATGAGGCGCGATCTACAGAGACCGTTTGGGGGTGCTTGATTCAAAATGCCTGAACGTGCTGTCAAGATCTCCATTGGCAAGATAACACTGGAAGGGGATCTTGTCATACCAAAAAATGCCCCTGGCATCGTGCTGTTTGCCCATGGAAGTGGGAGCAGCCGGCACAGCTCAAGAAACCGCTACGTGGCAAGGGTTCTTCAGGACGCTGGCCTTTCAACGCTGCTGTTCGACTTGTTGACAAGGGAGGAAGAAGCCGTCGACCAGTACACCATGCATCTGCGGTTTGACATCCCACTTTTGGCACAGCGGCTGGCCGGCGCAACGAAATGGATCTTGGAAAATGAGGATACCAAACATCTTGGTGTGGGGTATTTCGGAGCCAGCACCGGCGCGGCCGCTGCCCTTGTGGCGGCTGCGGCAAACCCTGCTCCCGTAAGGGCAGTAGTCTCGAGGGGTGGCCGGCCAGACCTGGCCGCCGACGCGCTTCCCCGCGTGCAGGCTCCCACCCTCTTGATAGTGGGCGGCGATGACGAACCGGTCATTGATCTGAACAAAGAAGCGATGAGCAAGATGAAGGCAGAATGCAAACTTGTTATTGTTCCGGGAGCCACGCACCTCTTCGAAGAGCCCGGAAAGTTGGAGGAGGTAGCCGTCCTTGCAAGGGACTGGCTCAGCCAGCATCTGCGCCGGCAGGCATAATGGTTATTTCTTGTATCCAATGTCTCTTAGGAACTGTTTTCTTTGATGGATCTCTTTTTCGCCCTCAATACCCTTGGGCCTGAAGCCGTCGACTACGCCAAGTATCGCCCTTCCCTGAGGGGTTTCAGCGACAACCACCTGCACAGGATTGGATGTGGCACAAAACACACTTGCTATCTCTGGCACCTCCTTGAGTCTTGGCAGCACATTGATGGGGTATGCGTCCTTTATCAGTATCAGAAGGCTGTGACCTGCCCCGATAGTGTAGATGTGGTCTGCTGCAAGGCCTTCAAGTTCCTTGTCGTTGCCGTCATGCCTGACAAGGCAGGGCCCGCTGGCCTCGCAGAACGCGATTCCAAATTTTATGCCGGGGACGCAATTGACCATGCATTCAAAAACATCCTCGACTGTCTTGATAAAGTGGCTCTGGGCCAGTATCAGCTGAACTCCTTCTGGTGGTTTTATCTCTACACTGTGAAATTCCATTGAACAAGTATCGTGTCGCTGCGATTTAAGCAACATGCACGGTTGCAATGCATTGCAGTATGTTCTTATACGATAAATAAGGTAGAGTGGTGTGTTTGCACAATGACAAAGAAAAGCTTGGTAGATGAATCACGCCTGTCACCGGAAGAGGCCAAGGATATGGAGCTGGACGAGCAGCCAAAGCCAACCCGAAAAGAGGGAAGGTCCACGACCCCGTCGCCAGAATCGACTGCGCACAAGAAAATGAAGGGCACAAGAAAGAACCGGTAACAAGATGCAAATTGAGTTACAGAACAATTCTTGTTCCCTACGATGGATCCAAGCCCTCAGACGATGCCCTTGACCGGGCAATCGAACTTGCAAGCAGCATAAAAGAAAGCCGCATCGTGCTTGTCTACGTAGTTGAAGAGATTTCTTTTCCGCTAAGCAAGTACTCGCTGCGGCTGCCTTCCAACAAGACGATAAAGGAGAACCTAGAAAGGCTATACGGGGCCATGGAAAAGGACGGCCTTGAAACCCTTGAAAAGAAAAAGCAGCAGTGCGAGGCCGCCGGTGTGCCGGCAAAAGTCCTGGTGCTTCGAGGCCGGCCTGCAGAACAGATCATATCCTGCGTGGAGCAGGAAAAGGCCGATCTTGTGGTGATGGGAAGCACGGGACTTTCGGGAATCTCAAAACTCAAGACCCTGGGCAGCGTCTCACGTAAACTTTCAGAACGCCTTTCCTGCCCTGTGATAATCGTGCATTAAGCCGTGCCGGGTCTGTACTTGCTCATTATCTCTACAACTTCTTCGTCGCTGACCTGTGTGAAATCATGGTAGAACTCGCCCACCGCGCCAAAGATGGCCGGTGAGTGCAAGACCATCACCTCGCCGGCTACCTGCTTTAGCGCAAACACTGTCTCCCTTGGACCAACGGGTATGGCCACTATCAGCCTCTTCAGTCGCTGGTTTTTTAGCCAGTTTATGGCTGCAAACATGGTCGCTCCAGTGGCAATGCCGTCATCTACCAGTATTACCACCCTGCCTTCAAGGTGGTATTCCTTGCTTCCCCTGAACCTGCCAAGGCGGCGCTCTATTTCTTGCATCTTTTCTGTTATCTGATCGCTGATGTATTTGCTTGAGACTCCCAGCATTCTGATTATGTCCGTGTTGGGGAAAAAACTTCCGTCATGCATGACTGCGCCGATAGCCAGTTCCGGGTTTTCAGGCGCCCCTATCTTTTTTGATACAATGACATCCAGATCTGCGTTCAGGCGGGACGCTATTTCGTCTCCGGTGACTACGCCGCCCCTTGGGATTGCTAAAACTACCGGCCTTTCTTCTTCAAAAAGGGGTGAATACTTTTCCTTGAGTTTCTCTGCCAAAAGGACCGCAGCCTCTCTTCTGTCATTGAAGATCAGCCGCCGATACGGGTTGTCGCCGTCTGTTTTCATGATTTCACTTCGTTTTACTAATCGATAACGACTCCCTTTATTTTAAAAGTATGTATGCACTGAATTGCAGCAGATTCCAATTTGTTAAATAATGAGCCAATATGCTACCTGTCATGCCTGTCACTGGAAGGTGTGCATTGAAATGAATCCTTCAAAATTAATGCTGTCAGAGAATGAACTGGCCCTTGCTACTGATTTTTATGAACTGACCATGGCCGCGGCCTACTTTAATGCCGGCCATCTGGATAGGCAGGCAGTATTTGAGGCCTTTGTGCGCAAGTTACCGCGCAACCGCTCGTACATGGTTGCTGCCGGCCTAGAGCAGATACTGGAGTACGTACGCAACCTGACTTTTACCGAAGATCAGATATCCTACCTGCAGTCTCTGGATACATTCAAGCAAGTGCCAGGCAGGTTCTTTGACTACCTTCGCAGGTTCAGGTTCACCGGCGATATCTGGGCCGTAGACGAAGGAACAGTGCTTTTCCCAAACGAGCCGTTCATCCGAGTCGAAGCACCAATAGTCGAGGCCCAGATCCTTGAAACCTACCTGCTGTCGGTGATGAACTTTGAGAGCCTGATATCTACAAAGGCCTCGCGTACCGTAAACGCGGCCGGGGGCCGCGACGTCGTCGAGTTTGGTTCTCGGCGCGCCCATGGGCCGCACGCCGCGCTACTTGCAGCCCGGGCCAGCTTTGTTGGCGGCTGCGTGGGCACCTCAAACACCCTCGCAGCTTACAAGCTGGACATTCCTGCCTTTGGCACCATGGCGCACTCCTTTGTCATGAACTTTGAAAACGAGCTGGACGCTTTTACCGAATTCAACAAGGTGTTTAGCCACGGCTTTCTTTTAGTGGATACCTACGACACGATTGAGGCAGTCAAAAAGATAGTCCAGGCCAGGATTCCAGCAGCCGGGATAAGGCTTGATAGCGGCGACCTGCACTTTCTGAGCGTCGAATCCAGGCGGATTCTTGACGCGGCAGGCTACACCAATTCCAAGATAATGGCAAGCGGCGACCTGAACGAACACATCATAAAGGATCTGATCGACAGGGGGGCACCGATAGATGTCTTTGGGGTTGGAACAGAACTGGTCACATCAAGGGACGACCCAGCCATGAATGGCGTGTACAAGCTGACTGCCATAAAGGTTCCAACCACGGAAGGCAAGTACAAAGTCCTGCACAGGATAAAGACAAGCCCTGGAAAAAAGACGCATCCGGGACCAAAACAGGTGTTTCGGATAGTGGAAAATGCCGCGATAAAGACCGACATCGTAGGTTTTGAAGATGAACCGGCGCCTGAAAATTCAACACCTCTGCTAAAAAAATACATGGAGGCTGGCCGGGTTGTTCGTCAACTGCCATCGCTAAAGGAAATCCAGCGATTACACAAAGAGCAGATCAAGATGCTGCCCGGCGAGTTTACCGACCTTGACGTTACAATGAACGACTTTCCGGTAAGGTTCAGTGACAGGCTTGAAGCTGCCACCCAGCAATTCAAAGTGTAAGCAGAAATACTAATTATTTGCCCTTGCCAAAATATAGCGATTGGCCAGACAAACTAGGGCGGACAGTCCAAGGTACGCAATCCTTGTAGTTGACATGCTCAACGACTTTGTGCACGGCAAGCTAAAGTGTGCAAGGGCAAGCAGGATAATCCCAAACATCCAGGCCCTGCTTGACGCAGCGAGAAAAAAAGGAATCCCTGTGTTCTTTTGCAGCGACGAGCACCTCCCAATAGACACCTATGAAATGAAGATCTGGGGGCCGCACGCCATGAAGGGCACGGAGGGCGCGATGGTGATAAAAGAGCTCAAGCCTGCCAAGGAAGACTTTGTGGTCCCAAAAAGGGCCTACAGCGCGTTTGACGGGACCGGCCTTGACAAGGCGTTAAAAGGCGTATATGACGGCAGGGGGGCAAACGCTGTTATCATAACCGGACTTCACACCAACATCTGCGACAGGCATACTGCATACGATGCCTTTGTGAGGGGGTTTGAGATCATCGTCGCCGAGGATGGCGTGGATGCCTTAACCGAAGAAGATCATGTCTCCGGCTTGCAGTACATGAAGCAGGTCTACGGTGCAAAGGTAAAGAAAGTGTCTGAGATAATCAAGAACTTTTAGTCTACTTTGAAAACAACGCGGCAAAGTTCTGTCACAAACCAGCAGTTTACAAATCCGGGTCTAGTGCATTACATCCGACACCTTAACAAAGGGCTCAGATGTTACCGATGCCATTGGACTATCAGGAAATCTGCAGGGCGATACTGGGCCTTGACAAGTCTATAAGGTACGTTGGGCTTGCAGATCACCTCGGATCGCTTCTGGAGACCGTGTACCGTGAGGGACTTGTACCGCTTTCTTCCAAGGAGGACAGTGCCAAGTACACCGAACGTGCGATATATCTGACCGGTGCCGCGTCAGGTGGCTTCAACCCCAAGGTTGGCAAGATGCAATACGTCGTTGGGAGGTATGAAAACCTGATTCGAGCCACGATCCCGGTCGTCTCGGGAAGTTTTGACAAGTTCTACCTGATGGTGTCATTGGACGTCGGCTCAGACTACATCAGAATCATCGAGGACAAGATCCTGGGCTTTATCAAAAAGAATAAGAGGATCTTTGACTAGCCGTCCTTCTTGCTTTTGACGGGCATTGATTTTACTATCTCTTCAAGTTCAGTTATCAGGGACTCGACAGACTTCATCTCTGTCAGCGGCCTTATGGACCTGTTGACTAGGGGCATGGATGGCAGCAAAAAGAGGATCTTTTGCAACTCCTCGTTTGACTCTACATCCAGCACCATGATGCCGCCAGGAGAATCAGCAAAGGCGTACGCGAACTTGAGCTTGCCCTGTTCCCTTAGGTCTTGGTACGTCACGAATGTCTGCTGCAGCATCTTCATCTGCGCAACGGCTATGTCCGGCTCGACGAATTCCAGCTTGACCGAATCGATGACGAGGTATAACATTGCAAAAAGTACCGCATGCAGCTGGATAAGCATATCGGTATTGTGGTGTTGTCAAGAATCTGCCCGGATGTACGTCTGTTAACGGTACACCAAAACATATAATCTCAGTTTCTTTTCTATCTCCTCACATAATATCTTAAGTTGGTTCTTGCCTAATTCTTCACTATGCATCTGTCTGTTCATCTCGTTCTCATGTGCGAGTAACTCGAGGAAAGACATTCTACTGTAATTTTCCTTTACCTCTGCAATTATCTCTTGCACGTGTCATTCTTGCTCATCGATCAAGTATCCGGATAACTTGTCATTTTTCCATCTTGTATCAAAATCTTGTCCAAATAATAAGGATCAATGGCTTGAGCTGGAGAAGAAAGAATGCCGCTTATTGACTTCAACTTATCTGTATCTACTGCAATAACAAGAAAAAGGCGATCTGCTTTATCGCATTCCCTGCAATTATAGACTTCCGACGCGTCTATTGTCCTACCAACATGTTTGCCGTCTTGAGTCTCAACAATCTCAAATCTACCTCTACCCTTATGCAAGATCTTTGCCTTTGTTGCTTTGCCGTCAACCGAAACATGACACCATGAATCTTTCATTAACAGAAATGATCCTTATTTGCTGATTTAATGATATTTCCAACTCATATCCAAATCATTTCCAGATGATCTGTATTGTAGGAATAGCTGAATTAAAGGAAATGGGAACGGCATTAAAGGTGGATAGAGAAAACCGAAACTTTTCATCACTACGGTGCTTGCTGGGTCCGCGCTTGCGCTTTGAGACGAGTAATGCAAGGAACTGTTCAAAAAACATCGGATGACCGTCTAACGAAAAGAGTCCATCCGGCGAATTCTTGACAGAACCGGTATTGTCAATGTTATTATTGTGGTGCCTGCAGAGTTCTGTCCATGTCTTCGACGGAATCACTGCGCAAGGACCACTTCCTGATAGAAAAGATGATGCGGGCACTCAGTACCACCGCTGACCTGCTGAAGGCCGGCAAGACCATCCCGGCCCCGGTGCTTGAGCAGGCCATTGATTTTGTAAAGAACTTTACCAACGTTTGCCACCATGGAAAGGAAGAGACGTCCCTCTTCCCCACGCTGGAAAAGAACGGCATGCCCAGAGAGGGAGGGCCCATCGCCAGGATGCTCTTTGAGCATGAGATCACAAAACAGCTGGCAGAAAAGATCGAGGCCTCGGCAAAGGAATACATCCAGACAAACAAGGCCGACGCGCTGATAGCAGACATACGCAGCTACACCGACCATGTGTCGCTGCACCTGAGCAAGGAGAATTTCCGCCTGTTCATGATGGCAGACATGATCCTTCAGGGAAAGGCTGCGCAGATGAACAAGGAGCTGGCCGAAACAGAGGAAGCAAAGCTAAAGGAATTGGGCAAGACCCGCGGCCATTACGAGCAGCTTGCCAATGACTTTGAGGCAGAGATGGTACGCAGGGCCTAGGGGCGCACCGGGCTTGGCAAGTGAAGAAATACATCAAAAGCTAAAAGAACTGCACGATTCATACCTGAAGAACAACCCCTACGATGAGGGGGATCCCATCTTTTACCGGATAAACTACCGGCTGGCAGAATCCTTCGCGCTATCCAAAGAGCAGGCGGCAAGCTATCATGAACTGTACCACAGGGACAATCCCCGGCGCATTTCAGAAGGGTACTGCGATTCATGCGGCAGGGTCGTGGGCATAATACCAATCATCTACGGCGTTAATGAAGGTGAGATGGAAAGGATGAAGGCAGCAGAAGACGAAGGCCGGCTCATAATTGGCAGTACGGTGGCGGTAAAATCCGGCAAGATGGCCATGTTTGGCTGCAAGGTCTGCAGAACTCCGCTGCCCAAGTACGGTGCATGTTAGCATCGAAAAGTTGTTATTCTATGCCAGCGGCGTATTGCTGTGCACAGCGCCGTCAGCACCGGGGTCTCCTTTGCCATACTGATAGGTGTGGTGGGCTTCTCCTTCTACTATGTTGGAGCAAACCCTCCCGAGCTGCCGCAGGAGCCATGGGTGGGGATCACTGGCACCCTTGTCACGCCGGCGATTGCCAATGAAATCGGACTGAGCGAGGCTAGGGGCTTTCTGACAATAACTGTAGAGCCTCAAAGCCCTGCTGATAAGGCCGGTCTGAGAGGGGGCAGCCGGCCCGTAGACATTGGTGGAGAGCAAATACTGGTCGGTGGCGACGTGATACTCAGCATAAACGGAAACCCAATTTTCAGTGAGGATGACATCACGCAGTCCATGCAGGGCAAGGGGGTGGGCGATACCATCAAGCTGACTATTTCTCGGGGAGGCGCCATCCAGGACGTTTCTTTGGTGCTAGAACCAAAACCATAAGTTTTCAGCTTTAATAGATACCTGCAAACTACAAACCGTGTGAAATACAGCAACATAGCTACAGAGCCGCCCGGACCGGAGGCACAGCGCATCATACAGGTTTTGAAGAAGAACTGCTACGATTCGACCTTTACCTACCCGCTGGTGATAGCCGACGGCAGCGGCTGCACGGTGAGGGACGTGGATGGAAACGCGTTCCTTGATTTCACGTCCAACATCGGAGCCTGCCCCCTTGGGTATTCACACCCCGACGTGATGGATGTTCTGGCGCAGTACGCAAAAAACGGCGCGCACAAGATAGCCGGGCAGGACTTTTACTGCAAGGAGCACGCGGAGCTTTCTGAACAGCTTGTCTCTGTCTTACCGGACAACTTCAAGACCTTCTTCATCAACAGTGGAGCCGAGGCCGTTGAAAACGCCGTCAAGCTAGCCTACAGAAAGAGGATGTCCGAGGGCTTTCCGGTTCTGCCGGGAGTTTCCTGCATCGGCGCCTTTCATGGAAGGACGCTGGGCGCGCTGACCTTCACCCTTAGCAAGCCGGTGCAAAAGGCCGGCTTTCCAGAACTGCCGGTGCTTCGCATAAAATTCTGCACCGACGATAACGACCCGGATATAGACGCCATCGAAAGGTTGCTTGGGCAAAACAAGGCGGCCCTCATACTCACCGAGATAATACAGGGGGAGGGCGGCTACAACGTGGCAAGCAGGCAGTTTATCAAAAATCTGCGCAAGTCTGCCGACGTGCACGGCATTCCTCTGATCCTAGACGAGGTTCAGTCCGGGATGGGCCGGACAGGCAAGTGGTGGGCCTTTGAGCATTACGACGTCAAGCCGGACATCATGACTACCGCAAAGGCCCTGCAGGTAGGTGCCACAGCCTACCGACAGGACTACGATCCCGGCCAGCAGGGGGTGCTTTCCAGCACCTGGGGCGGTGGGAGCCGGATTGACCTTGCAATGGGGGCCAGGATTATACAGGTGATAAAACGTGACAACCTGCTTTCCAACGCGTCAAAAATCGGCGGACTATTGAAGAAGGGTCTGTCAGAATTGCTGGGCGGAAAGGGAGGCGTCATCGACGTGAGAGGGATCGGCCTGATGATCGGACTAGAGTTTGACACGAAAGCCAACCGGGACTTGGCCCTGCAGCAGTTGTTCAAAAAAGGCCTGCTACTGTTGCCTGCCGGCCAAAAATCTATGAGGGTAATTCCGCCCCTTGTGATAAGCGAGGAAGAGGTAGGAGAGGGGCTTGAAATGATGTCTGCCCTTTTACATTAGCAACTCGCTTGGTGTGCAAGTACCTATAAAAGCTGGACTGGCTACTGCAAGCCCATGAAGTTTGAGGATTTTAAAATAGGCCAGACCTTCGGCGCGTCCATTGCCATTACCAAGTCGGATTTTGACAACTATATCTCCTTTGCCCGGACCAGAAACGTGCTTCATGAAAACCCCGAGCTTGCAGCCCGCGAGGGCATCAAGGGCGTCATGCTTCCTGGCAGGGCCATAATCGCCAGGGCTGAAGGCGAGATGACAAGGCTTGCAGCCTTTTCCGACTGCATCATGCTTCTTTACGGGATGGACGGTGATCCAGAATGGAGCGGCCGGCAGACCCGTTTTCTTGGCGAGGTCTACGCCGGCGAGGAACTGGATGTCAAATACACCGTTGCTTCAAAAAAAGATGAGGCAGGCTACGGGATCCTGCGGGTGGATTTTGAAATTAGAAAAAAAGACGGCAAGCTGGCCGTCGTCTCCCGTGGAAACCTGTACCGGATAAAAAAGTGATCAGGCCTGCTTTTGGCCGCAGGACGGGCAGAACCTTGCATCCTTTGACATTTGGGCGCCGCAGCTGGTGCAGTATTTCACCTCGGTCGTCACGCTCATCTGCTCAAAGCTTCTAAGCACCCTGTCTTCACCGGCCAGCTCATCTATTCCGGCCAGCACGCCCCTGATTATGTCGTCGTTGAGGTTGAACACCGGCTTGACGGCCTTGCCGCTTTGATCCTTGCATGTGATCTGGATCATCAGGTCGTCCTCATGAAGGCCCTTCTTCCTTGAGATGATGCGCGCCTCGCTGATCTCGCCGGCAGGTATGCTTATCTCCCTTTGATCCGGCGCCTTGAATGCAATCCTGTTCTTGCCGCCGCGCTGCCTGTAAAGCACTATCTTGCCGCCCTCTACCTGCGAGTCCCATCCTGGGTAGCCTTCCACGTAGTCGCAGTTGTATGATCTGCTGTCGACCTCGGCTTCGGCTGCGGCGACCCTGGCCGTCGAAACACGGCCGCTGTCGGCAAGGAACCTTGCCTGGTCCCTGATGAACTTCCACAGGTTGTCCTCAAACTTTTTGGCGGTGTACAGCTTTGCCAGCGTGACGCCTATGCCCACCACGGGCACTATGAAGAGGGGTGCAGACGTAACCAGGTTCTTGCCCCACTCGCCGGTTCCTATGGATACCTCAAAATTCTCCGGCGTGCCCTTGACGGCGATGTCGGTGCTTCTCCTTGCACCGGCCACCGTTCTTAGCGCGCTGACCTTCCTGGCCTGTATGAAAAACCAGGTTGGCGGAGCGCTGGTGTCCTTTGAAAATGCAACTTCAAAACCGTTCTCCTGCAAGTATGTCTCGATTCTGGTAGAAAGCCTCTCAAGATCCGTGTTTAATCCGGTAAACCTTTCATTCTTGCCCATGGGTTGGGTTCTCGTGCCATGTCCTATATTGCTTTCCCGGATTTTTTTAAAAGCCGGCCTTCTTGAGCTTTGATCCGCAGTTGGGGCATGATATCTTGTTGTGCTTTGTGCCGCAGTTCATGCAGTAGTATTCAATACCCTTGGAGCCAAAGGGGTTGCCAAAAACGCTGCCGGCGCTGCCGACCTGTCTCATAAATCGCCTCCGCCGCCAGTAGGCTAGTCCAAGTATCACTCCAATGAGGATGACCAGCGAGTATGGAAAAGGAATGAGTATGGAAATCACAAGGCTGATGGCAAAATAAATGCCAAGCCAAACCATCTGATTGACCAGAAACCGTTTAGTGTTCTCGTCCATTATTACATGGTAATAACACAATCGGGTTACTTTAAGGATTTTGTTGGCCCATCCCCATTGGAGCCGCAAAGGGGAAAGGAGGGGATGGGCCCATGCATGCCCAGGCATTACTCTGTGATCTCGACTTGGAATGCGTCCAGAGCTTTCAAGGGCCTGAACACGACAAAGACCGATAAGCCAAGTTGATTATAACCAGTAGGTGTACACTGTCTTGCTTTTTTCTGGTTGCTACTCTGTATCTGTCAGTTGCTGCACGGCATGCCCGGAATCGCTCTTATGCCTCTTAGAATCGGCTTCAGAAAGAAAGAGCACACTGCAAACCGGGCAGTAAAAGAAGTCAAACCGTTCCTGGACTAACGTCCCCGCGCTGGACGCCATAATGTAGCATGATTGTTTCAAAGCTATAAACACTCCGGCTTAACAATATAGACGCGTTGTAGCAAAGACCTTCACCTATAGTCTTAGCTTGCCACGCCGTTTCTTAGTCTGCCAGACTGGCTTTCAGCCATCTCTATAACAGGGTGGCATGAATAGCAGTACCCGCACTTCACGCAAGGATATGCCGTCCTCTTGCCACACCAATTACATTCGTTGTACCGCTCTTTGATGGGTGAGAGGTATTCGTGCACGTTAGATAATTGACGAATCGGCTTATTGACCTTTCCGCTTCATTTCGGTCTGTTTGGATGCTTTTTCCAGCCTACATCCAGGTATCATTTGAATAATTCAAATAGGTCTGTTCCGATTCCAATCGCATGCCTACCGGCAAAATCCAGACTAAATTTGGCGATATTAGCCTTGAATTCTTTCCCGACGTGGCTCCAAAGCATGTAGAGAATTTCAAAAAGCTGGCCAACAGCGGCTTTTACGACGGCACTGTCTTTCACAGGATAGTGCCCGGTTTTGTGATACAGGGCGGAGACCCGCTCACCAAGAGCACCGCCAACAAGCACCGGTGGGGAACCGGCGGCCCGGGATGGACCGTCAAGGCCGAGTTTAACAAAAACAAGCACTCCCGGGGCGTGCTTTCCATGGCACGGGCCCAGGACCCAAACAGCGCCGGCTCGCAGTTCTTTATCGTGCTCAAGGATTCCAATTTCCTGGACGGCCAGTACACCGTCTTTGGCAAGGTAACAGCCGGCATGGATGTGGTTGACAAGATTGCGGCGCTGGACACAGACCGTGCCGATGCACCGACCGACTCAGAGCAGGCCAAGATGATAAAGGTGACGTTCAGCGACTAGTCGCTGGCGATGATGGTCTTGATCATCGCAAGCCAAGCTTTCTTGTTTGCCGTCTCGCTGAAGCCCAAAAGCTTGCTTGCAGTCAGACCGTCGTAAAGGGCGACAAACGCCGAGGCAAGGCCGTCAACATCCAGGTCTTTTCTCAAAAACCCTTTCTCCACAAGCCGGTTAAGGTCCTCGACTATTGAATTGCAGATCCTGATCCTGTGATCGGACATTGCCTTTCTGAGGCGGGGGTTCCTGGTTGATTCTACCAGCATCTCAAACATCAATTTCTCGGTTCCCTGCATTATCCTTCGTAGGTGATCGTAGATCCGCTCCGCGTCTGCGAGAATCTCGTCCTTGTCGGTAAAAAGCGTGGCCATCTTTTCCATGGACTCCTTGTGCTGGTGCTCGCAGATGGCCATGAACAGCTCCTCTTTGCTTGGGAAATACAGATAAATGGTGCCCTTGCTCAGGTTCAGGCTTTTGGCAATGTCGTCCATCTTGGTTCTGTCAAAGCCGGTCTGCGAAAAGCTCTCTATGGCAGCCTGGATTATGCGTTCCTTGACCTCCATCTTGTGCATGCTGGTTACTTTGGGGCACATGTCTTGATGATTTACATAGACTCTAGCAAGCAGGATTTAATAAGGATAACTGACCAGTCAGTCAGTTTTAGGCATTACCATATATTAGGATCGCCGGTAATGAAGCCGTTGTCACAGGCCTGACAAGTGATATCCAAGTATTGAAATCTGCCTCTTCTCTACGCGCATTGAACCTTGTTGAAAGTGCTGGCATTGGCGCCACTGCCACGTTCATGCCCTTGTTTGCAAACAGCCTTACCAACTCGTACATTCTTGTAGGCTCTATAGTTGCCGGCTACGGCCTTGCGCAGGCCCTGTCGTACGCGTATTTTGCCAAAATATACGACCGGCGGGATGGAAAAAGCCGGCTTTTTCTTATACGGCTTGGGTACCTGCTTTGCTCGGCAGCCTTCTTTTTACACCTCGTTGCTTTTGACGGCCTT
This sequence comes from Nitrososphaera sp., assembly GCA_029263715.1. GTDB lineage: Archaea > Thermoproteota > Nitrososphaeria > Nitrososphaerales > Nitrososphaeraceae > Nitrososphaera. The sequence continues at coordinate 283,180 of JAJUFP010000001.1, forward strand.
TCTCTTTTTGCAATACGGATCTTTGCCGGCGTGGCAACCGGGATCTACGCCGGAGCTCTGATCGCCAAGTCGTACGAGGCCACAGACAAAAAGGTGGTGCTGGCAGGAATCATATCCTTTGGCTCCCTTGGCTGGTTTGTGGGAACTATAGGTGCGGGGGCGCTAAAGCAGGCCTTTGGCGGGGATGCAAATATCGTCTTTGCTCTCAGCGGCTTCATGTTCCTTGCCGGCTTTGGAATCTCGCTGGCCATGAAGAATAAGGACAAGACCGCCGACCCTGTTTCTGAAAACCAGCCAGCCAAGACCGACCTGCGCAACACCATGCAGCTTTTGCGACACAACAAGATCGTTTACAGCTCCTTTTTCTTGCGCCAAATGGGTGCCAGTGCCATATGGAGCATCTTCCCCATATTCCTTGCCAAGGAGCTGGGGGCAGGCGACCTCTGGATCGGTGTGATATACGCCACAAATGCCATGACCCAGTTCATCTTCATGAACCGGTTTGGAAGTCTCATACAGTCCAATTACTACCGGTCCATGCAGCTTGGCGCAGCGCTTTCAGCCGCGGTCTTTATCGCGTATTTTGCTTCGCAGAGCTACATACACATCTTTCCAATACAGGTGGTGCTTGGAATATCCTGGAGCTTTCTGTACATGGGCTCGCTTTTGTTTCTGCTGGACAGGAACAGGGAGAAGGCAACTTCAAGCGCGCTGCTGGAATCGACCATCAGCATCGGAGCAATCGCTGGCCCGCTTGCCGGTGGACTCATAGCAGAGATGTCTGGCCTGAGGGGTGTGCTTTTGTTTGGATTTCTCATAACGCTGGGCTCGTTTGCCATGTCTAGAAGGCTGGAAAAACAGACCGTGTCGGTGCAGAGCTTGAAATCTGGAAAAGATCCGGAAAACCGTTTTAATGAAATGAATTGATAATAAGTCTGGATCATGTGGGAAAGGCATGCAGATGGTCCAGACCTATGACGACTGCGTAATTTCCCAAGAGAAATAACAAGCAATGCCCTAGTACCGGTCTATACAAACTCTCTTCATTACTTCGTGCACTACCTTTGCCTTATGTTATTGAGAAATTAAAAAAGAATGATGTTCTAGCGACGATATTGTGTCTACTATCTGGGCAGGAATCTTAAACTGATGCCCGTTTTTTCATCATGATTTACCTGATATCTCTCGTTTAGATTTATTGGAAGGCTGTCAAAGTCGCTCTTCTTGCAAACAGGGCATTGCTCAATCATGTTCCTCAGCAATGTCACACACCAAAAACAATGTCGACAAAGCTGAAAAAAGTAGTTTTTCTGCCTAGTTTCTAAAACTATTCCTTGTTCTCTCATTTAGAACTCCTCCTAGTTTAGGAAACCAAGTTAGTATTAATTGCCAAATTTATAAATATTATTCTCTAAGGCACTGGCAATTCTCCGCGTCGTTTTGGCATGGTGGTAATTTAGGGTGAGGAGATGTCATACAGCTAACATACCACCTTCGTTTGCACCTTTGCCATAAAAGTATGCTCATAGCGGATATCGAATTAAACAATTTAATGATCTTCCGAATGAATGTATTCCAATTTGGAATGAATTTGGATAAATCGTTTTAATAATCAAATACGCTTCTGTGTGCATGAAGAAAAACGTCATTATAGGGATAATCGCTGCGGCGATAATTATCCCGGCCGCGGCTTATACTGCCTCGCCTCTTTTTATCAACACCAGGGTAGACGAGCCGCTTCCCGTCAACACGGTACAGGACAGCTCAAGCGACAAACCCACCGGCGATGTAATGCTGGAAGAGGCACTTGCAGGAACCTTTGTTGGCGTCGGCGACGGGATACATGATGCTCAAGGAAGCGCCAAGATCCTTGCGGTGGACGGCAAAAACGTCCTGAGGCTTGAAGACTTTAGATCGACTAACGGCCCGGACCTGTATGTATATCTGGCGACAGACAAAAACGCGTCGGACTTTGTAGATCTGGGCCGGCTCAAGGCAAACACCGGCAACCAGAACTATGACATACCGCAGGGAACGGACCTATCAAAGTACGACACGGTCCTGATATGGTGCAAGGCGTTTTCAGTACTGTTTGGAAGCGCACAGCTCTCCACGTAAACTCATTTCCTTGCAAACTTGTCAAGGTACTGCGGGTTATCCTGAAGAAATTTGTTGTACGCCACGTTGGTTAGCCGGTCTGCCTCTGCGTTCTTTTCCCGTGGCACCCAGAGCACCTCTACCTCTTTGAATTTCTTCAAAAGATCTAGAACCTTCAGGTGCAGCGGCACAAGCCTTTTGGTCCTCACCCTGTACTGGCCGTTTATCTGGTTGACCACCAACTGGGAGTCGCTTTTCACCTCTATGCGGTTTGAACTGTGGCCGGCGGCATCCAGCCATTCAAGGGCCTTTATCAGGGCAGTGTACTCTGCCACGTTGTTGGTTGCATCTTTTGAGAAAGGCTCCTCGGCCAGACCGTATTTGCTGTGGATGGTCTTGCCGTCCTTTTTGATAACGAAAGCGTAGCAGGCTATGCCGCCAGGATTTATGGGCTGGCAGAGGCCGTCAAAGTAGACTTCTAGAACCAAACTGGATTCTTTTGCATCCTTCGCGCATATCTCTATATCGGAAGGTTTGTGTGTATTAAATTAGACCAATTGGTAAATTTGGCATCTGTCGATGTCTTTTCAAGCTTGCAGGCGTGCAATGACAAATGACTCTATCTGGCTACACAAAGTACGCCGAAAAGAGCAAATCAGAGCTGATCGAGGAGATAATCCGGCTAAACAAGGAGATCAAGAGCAAGAATGAAGAGATCGCACTTTTGAAAAAGAGGCTGTCGCTGTATAAATCAATAAAATAAAAAAATTGTGGGTTGTCTAACCCATTGTAAAGACAACCTGTACGCTCATGCTGACATCCTGCTGGCCGGGGAAGATCTGAGTTGAGCCTACGGCCTCGGCAAAGGCAAAGTCCTTGTAAAAGACCGGGAAGTACACATCAGCGAGGTTCACGGACTGCACGCCGGTGATCTCCATGTCAAGGGCTTGTGCTGCCTTTTCTGCGCGGCTCTTGGCGTTGTTGATGGCCCGTTCAATCAGGCTTTCACGGATCTCCTGCTGCCTCTCTTCTGAGACGAAGAAGTACGCACCACTTACGTTGTTGGCACCTGCGTTGATGGCCGCATCGATAAGCTTGCCGACGTCAGAGCTGGCGTTGACGGTTACAACTATCGAGTTAACGGCTCTGTAGCCGGTGATCTCGCTCTTTGGAACGCAGTCAGGTGGCGGTGGGTAGATCTGTATGCAAGGCGGTGAGACCGTTTCGTACACCGGGAAGACGTTGTAGTTGCTGGTGGCGATCTGGTCGTTCTTCACACCTGCATCCCTCAAGGCTGCTAGGATCAGCTCCATGAGGGTGGCGTTATCCCTTGCAGCCTCTGCCGCTGTCTCGCCGTTGGTCTCGACACCAATGGTTATGCTGACTTTGTCAGGATTGACCTTGACTGATGCCGAACCTGATGTTGACACCGTTGGGACTTTGTTTTCTTCTGTCTGTGTGGACTGCTGGGCAGCAGCCGTCATTGCCTGGCCGCCAATTATGCTGGCAGCCACCATGCCGATTGCGAGGATGCCTGCAATCAGTACAAGATTACGTTTCCTTACGTTCTGATCTGACATTTCAGCCCTTATTACGGAGGTGATCTAAGTAAGTCTAGGTTTCAGAACAGTCCCCGGCGCCTGTTCTACGTTTCAGAACACCTATTCTTCGATGATCGTCTAAAACCTCGGTATGGCGTTCTGTACAAATTTTACAAGAACGTTTCTAAAAATTATGCTATTCCGAAAAATGTTTTGCAAGAGTCTGCATGTTGAACAGCAATTGACGGTATCAACGTGGAACAATGAAACGATGGGCCAAAATGTTCTGAAAAGGGTGTTCTAAAGTGTAGAATTAAGACAGAATCGTTTGATTAATAATGGTAGGAAAGGAGTCGATAAGGCAGAATGGCGCGGTTTCCAATGTACGGGACAGCAGGGATCGGGATTGCAGCAGCCATAGGCTTTGTGCTCATCCTCGGTTCGATTGGAAACAGCATCCTTCCAAGACAGCCGGAAACCACCATTGTTTCCGTGCCCACCGGCCCGGAAGGGCCGACAGCGCTTCCGGTAGCTTTTACTCAAAACATAAACAAGTTTGCGTCAGTCGACGAACTCAGGAACTATCTGGCAAATGTCGAAGCCAACCGGCTGGCCCTAAGCCTGCAGCCCGGCGCCTTTGCTGGAGCCGATCTTAGGTTCGGGGCCCTTTCAGGTGCAATCACCACGCAGGCCGCGCCACTAGTTGAATCGGCGGCTCCGGAAGCTTCAAGTGCTGACCAGGACGCCGGCGTTGATTACTCTACAACCAACATCCAGGTAGCCGGCGTGGACGAGCCGGACTTTGTCAAAAACGATGGTAAGTACGCATACATCTTGTCTGGTGACAAGCTAACCATTGCCGAGGTGTTCCCGGCAGACTCGGCCAAGATAGTGTCCAAGATCGGCGTTGACATCAAAGAAGGGCAGTACCTGCAGAACATGTTTCTTGCCGGCGACAAGCTGGTGATATTCTACCAGGAATACGGCGAGGAGCCGATAATACCGGCCTATGACTTTGAGCCGCAGACTGTCTATTCTCCAAAGACCCATGCCCTGGTACTGGACGTGTCTGACAGGGCAGATCCAAAGGTCTTCAAGAATTATGCAGTAAGCGGCGCCTACAGCAATTCCCGGATGATGGGAGACTTTGTCTACCTGATAACTGCAAGTGAGATCTATGATTACCGACAGCCCATGGTGCCAAGGGTTGCCGAGTCAGGAAGCACAGTGGTCATGCCGGACATCTATTACTTTGACAACCCTGAGCCGTACTACTCGTTTAACACAGTGACGTCCATAGACATCACAAGGGACGAGGACGCCGTCATATCAAAGACCTTCATGATGAATCCGGCCGCAACCCTGTATGTGTCGGAGGATAACATCTACATCGCCTACCAGAAATACCAGCCGTACATCTATGAGACAAGCAACAGAGACCGGTTCTTTGAGGCGGTTCTGCCGCTCCTGCCGGCCGATGTGCAAGAAAAGATCCGGTCAATTGACACAGACAATACCCTGAGCCCATCAGAGAAATGGGATAGGATCTCTACAGTGCTGCAGGACATGTACAACAGGATGGATGAAAATGAAAAAACAGACCTGCTAGAGCGAATAAGAAAGGCCGTTGCTGATTATGACGAGCGCACGCAGCGCGAGGCACTGAGAACAGTGGTGCACAAGATAGAGATCATGCCTGCCGGGGACTTTGAATACGTGACCAGGGGCGAAGTACCCGGCAGACTGCTAAACCAGTTCTCCATGGACGAGGATGGCAACCGGTTCAGGATAGCCACCACCGTGGAATACTACTCACGGTTCTCATCGGGGCTGTACAACAACGTATACGTCCTGGACGAGGACATGAAGACGGTGGGCACGCTTGAAAAGATAGCGCCCGGCGAGTCCATATACTCTGCAAGGTTCATAGGCGACAGGCTTTACCTGGTCACCTTCCGGCAAGTCGACCCGTTCTTTGTCATAGACCTGTCCTCAGACCAGCCCAAGGTGCTTGGCTCACTCAAGCTGCCGGGATTCTCAAACTACCTGCATCCGTACGATAAAGACCACATAATCGGAATAGGCCGGGAGACCAAGGAAAGCGAGTTTGGCGGCATCCAGATACAGGGGCTCAAGCTGGCTTTGTTCAACGTGGAGGATGTAAGCAAGCCCAGACTTGTGGACCAGTACGAGATTGGCGGGCCGGGAACCGATTCTGAAGTCCTCTTTGACCACAAGGCTTTGCTCTTTGACAGGGCCAAAAACGTCCTTTCAATTCCTGTCACAAGCTATGATACGGAGCCGCGGTACGCCGAAGACAGATACATACCCCCGCAGGTCTGGCGCGGCTTTTACGTGTTTGGAGTCAGCCCACAGGACGGCTTTGAGTTAAAGGGCAAGGTGGAGCATTCCACCGGCGACGAGTACTACTACGGCCTGCAGGGAAGCCGGTCGTTTTACATAGACGACGTTTTATACACCGTCTCGCTGAACAACCTGATCAAGATGAACGACATACAGACTCTGGAGGAAGTAGGCCAGCTAGAGATCGGGAGCACCGGCGGCATAATCAAGTATCCCGAGCCGTATGTAAAATGAGATCACTTTTTCAGCGACGCGCCTTTTATCTCGCTTAGGAATCCAAAGAACGTGATCTCGTTTTCCTTGCCGCACTTGCTGCAGATAAGCACGCCCTTGGCAGCGTTGCTGCCGCCAACCACGCGATCATTGTATTCGATGGACTTGCCACAGCTGCACTGGATCTTTTTTATTGCCACGCCTACACTGATGTCTGGCAGACATATTAAATCATTGATGTCAGACAATAAACGAAATATTGACGATAATTATGGCTGCTAAAAATAACCTGGCATGTTGATTGGTCTATTCCCTGCTTAGAAATCCACAACGGCCCGCACTCAGACTGATATAATCGGTCATGCCAAGTCTATCTAAAGATGTACAACAAACAATCCTGCAGGGAATGCGGGGCACACCTGACGCCGCATTCATTGTGTGCCGTATGCAAGGAGCACATAGGCTGGGTCTGCGGGCAGTGCGGAAGGGTTGAGGATTCAGTCCACGTCCATGACTACTGCAGGCTGGCATTTAAAACCGTGACAGTAAAGACTGGTGACTAGCCGGCTGGCTTCATCCTCTTGTTGTAGGCCTCGATTATCCGCTGCAGGGCGTCATCTTCTTCCCTGACGGCAACAAGAAACTCTTCTAGATAGCCGTACTTTTTCATCTTCTTTACGGTGTTAAAGAAGTCCTGATTGTGAAGCCTTTCCATCTCCTTTACCTGTTTTGCAAGCGAGCTATCCAGAGCCGACCTGACCAGCGTCTGCTGAATCAGAAGCCTGTTGTACCGGCTTGATGCAAAGTACCTGCGAAAAACATTCATGCGTTCTTCCTTGCCGGCTATTTCCAACTCCTCTAGGGAAGGCATCTGAAAGTCAAGCACACAGAGATCCGCAAGGGGCAGAAATAAAAACACTTGTTGCCAAGCATGATGGTCTTAAACGATATTTGCGTTAGGTTTACCAGCTTGTCAACAATTGATTTTAATTGATTGGGCGGGATTTGACATGCTGCATGTGATACGTTACACCGTCCTGATAAATTAGTCAAATGTCTATTTGAAACCTGAACAAGAGGTATACAGAAATTGATACGAGGATTTCGAAGGGGTATCATTATGTAAGTGAAGATTTCAAAAGATATTCTTTCATCATAAATTGATATAATGTAATTAGGAATATTCTGAATCTCAAATCTTCGATATCCAGAAATTCCTTCAGAAATCTGAACAGTTCGTCTTCCGTGAATTCCCTGTGAAAGTTGTATTCACCATCCTTGACCCAATGGAAAATGACTCGATAATTCTCTCCTTCCACTATTCGAAAATGACCGTGGGAAATGCAGTCTTTTATCGCTGTAATATCCGGAACAAATCTTTTACTCTTTTCATTCCACACCTTTGATTCCATGGAGAGAATATTCTCTACATCAAGATCCAAAAGATTCTGCTTCTTAACAGTGTCATCTAGGTATCTCTTAAGTATGTATTCATAGGTTTCTTTCTTGATTGCTAGGGCAATTAACGCCCCTGTTATCGCCAATATGCTTTTTGGGTTGGACTCGATTTCCTTTTCTATTTTGTCAACCATCTCGTTGGTAGTTTGTAATCTTTCTACGTTTTCTAAGAGCCATTGTGCCTGAAGAATCCCGTTATTGTCGTTAGGAAAAACAAGGCTTCCCAATTTGAAGATAATTCTGTGGTATTGCTCTAGTTTTTCTACGTAAGCTGTTGTTGTTATAATGCGCTTCTTGAAGTCCGTAAGAATATCAATTTCTTCTAAAGTTAAACATGGTTTTGTAGCTCCTTTCAGTTTGTTTTGAAGGCCAATAATTCGGTTTTTGTCTTGCAGATAGCCTTTATCTTGGTAGCTACGGTATAGTGCTTCTGCTAAGTTGATCGTCATTTCCAGGTGGTTTATTACAGACAATCTTGCTTTTTCAAACTCTTCTTGCAACATTATTATCGACTATCCTAAGGCTATTACGTTCGTCCCTAGAACTATTATACGCCAGTGAACGCCTATTATAGACACTGATTCTTTTACCTTGCCATACCTTCGGGACAATCCAACAGAGCATGCAGCAGGTTACAAGTCATCATGGGAAGGCACCTCTACCTTAACTTTGTTCAATCAGTCTTTAATATCGAAAATAAAATAATAATACTGGCAGAAATTGATTCTTCGAGGTTCCCTTACGGTCTGTCGTCTATTTGGAAACTAAATCCTTCTAATGTCCTGCCAAGTAACCAGAATGTCTATTTGCTTGAATCGTTCCTTTAGAATCTCCTTGTATTCTTTTAGAAAATCAAAAGTGGACTGGTTTTTCGGCGCTACGACGTAGAACCCTGAATTGATGTCGCTGTACTCCTTGTCTTTGTTGATCCAGAATCCTTCAGTCGGCATAAGAGCAGTACACCCACCAAAGCGGGCCGTCAATTCTTTTCTCGTCTTGAGAAATCTGGCCGGCTCCACATCAGTGCCATCGTTATACTTTAGCGGCAGGAGAATCCTTATCTCGATTTCTTCGTTTTGAGACAAAGTGGTTTACTCTTTTATGTAGTTGATCTTTTTTTCCGTCAGAAGGTTGCACTGCACTTCGTTGATTATGTATCGGTCATCTGGTAGGCAGCGTACCGGCATCCCGGAGGTCATGAGTGCATAGAAGCCTCTTTCTTCCTCATCTTCGTTAGGAAAGTGGATCTTGATTGGGCGTAGCTGGGAAAGCTCGGATGCCATGCGGTAAGATATAGTGATATCTGATATAAACACTTAGTGCATGGGGATGTAGTCGTCCTTCTCGGCAGAGTAAACATCTTTCCGGTTTGAGTGCCCATGTTCTTTGACAAACAGCCAGTTCTTGCGGCAGACGGTGCACGTTATCAATCTCTCGGCTTCGGAATACTCTAGCTCATGGTGGCTGCAGCGAATCTGGAACTGCCGCTTGTAGGCTTCCAGCTCCCGCAACGTGTCAATATGCCTGACTGACTCTGCCAACAATGCAGTATGACAGTGGCAACAATATATGTCATTTCAGGCCGGGAAAACTATTATCGGTGGCTGCTTTTCTGAAGACGTGGCACGCAAAAAGCCGTCAGAGACCAGCAGTTTTGGCGTTTCCAAACGAGAAGGCCACGACTCTTCAAAATTCTACAATCGGAGGCTGTACGAGGGAAGCCGCTTTAAAACAACCGATAACATCGAAAACCAGGTTCCCAAACAGTACTTAGATCAGGTGCTTTGCAAAAGCAGCGAGGATATGCACGAGCTTCCAGATTCGTCAGTGCATCTGGTCGTGACATCCCCGCCGTACAACGTTGGCAAGACCTACGATAAAGATCTGACGCTGGATGAATACCGGCAGCTTCTCAAGACCGTCTTTAAGGAGGCCTACCGCGTGTTGGTAGACGGGGGCAGGCTCTGCATCAACGTGGCAAACCTGGGCAGAAGGCCGTACGTCCCTATCCACAGTTACGTTATCGATGACATGCAGGAAATCGGATTTCTCATGCGAGGCGAGATAATCTGGAACAAGGCTTCAAGCGCCGGCACTTCTACCGCGTGGGGAAGCTGGCAGTCTGCGTCAAACCCCACACTCCGGGACGTTCATGAATACATTCTTGTCTTCTCCAAGGGATCCTTTTCAAGGAAGGCCTCAGACAAAAAGAGCACCATAAGCCGAGACGAGTTTCTGCAATACACAAAAAGCATCTGGGAGTTTCCAACGGAATCTGCCACCCGTCTGGGCCATCCTGCTCCGTTTCCTGTAGAGCTTCCCTACCGATGCATACAGCTTTATACGTTTGGCGACGACGTTGTACTAGATCCTTTCTGCGGGACTGGCTCAACGTGCATCGCCGCCATGAAAAGCGGAAGGCATTTTGTGGGCTACGACAACGACTCGCAGTTCGTGGAGATGGCCAAAAACAGGATTCAGCATTTTAGGACCCAAAAAAGAAATATGTCATGACCGGCGACGTATAGGCATGTCAAATGAAACAGTGTATCTGAAATACGAAGACCTGGCCGACATGCTCAAGGTGATCCTTTATTCCTCACAGTCAATGCTGGGGGTAATCCCCATGCTTTACTACATCAACCACAACAACCGGCACATGCTTTTCATCCAGACCGGAACGGTGGGCAATGCCACCGTGCATTATATCGTGGAAAAGGACAAGCCTGCAATGAAGTTCATACAGTTAAAACGGCTAACCGGCGACTATTCGTTTGTAAACGCGATAGGCTCAGATGCGCAGTCGATTTACGTCCCGATCCTGAAGCTGGAAAAATCAACCTTCGACTTTCCCCTGTGAAAGGTTTTATTGCGACCTTGCCAATAGCTGGATCATAAGAAAAAGGCAGCAGACCAAGAAAGCAAGGCCGGTAAACGAGATCACCGAGCAGGAGGTTAGCGAACTCCTTCAAGCCATCAAGAACTTTGAAGGCTATCCAAGGCTGCGGGATCTTGGCAGGCTCTTGCCGTCGATGCATCCTGTCAAGATTAACACCATTGTCCGATATCTGGAGCGAACAAAAACCATCATCCTCGATAGCGACAGCTACATTGTCTGGACGCGGCAGGAATCACCGGAACACCTGACCCTTGGTGATGTGGCCGCCATGAGCAGCGAGCTTAGAGAATACCTTGAAAAAATCAAGGGCGAAGACGAGGAAAGTTAGTTTTTATGTTGGATGCGCAGACAGCCAACCTGCCAAATGAAGAGCCGGGCGATAACTTCTGATACCATGTACAAGATAGAGGAGAAGGGACACTCTGTCCTTGGCATGCGCCGGTTTTTGATGATGGAAAATGCCGGCCACGGTATAGCCGACTATGTGGCCAGCAACTTCAAGAAGCTGGAGAACAAAAAGATCATTGCTGTTTGCGGCACCGGGAACAACGGCGGCGACGGCTTTGTGGCCGCAAGGCATCTGGCAGGACATGGCGCTAGGATGACCGTGATCCTTCTTGGCAGCCCCTCGGATCTGAAAAGCGAGGAGGCCCGGCTGAATTGGGGGATAATTGACAAGATGGACTCTGTTGAAAAAATTACCGGCAAGCAGGTCAGCGATGAAATGCAGAAGCGGATCAAGGGGGCAGACATCATACTTGACAGCATATTTGGCACTGGCATAAGAGGCGAGATCCGAGAGCCGTATGCCTCTGCCATTGACATGATAAACAAATCAAAAGCCTTTGTGCTGGCCGTCGATGTGCCGTCAGGATTTGACCCCAACACGGGCGAGATCCACGACAAGTGTGTCAGGGCAGATGCCACCATCACCTTTCACAGGATGAAAGTGGGGCTGGCCTCCAAAGGCGCAAAAAAGTACACCGGGCCGGTCCACGTGGAGTGGATAGGCATTCCACCTGAAGCGGAGGATGGACTTTGACTCCAAAAATCCTGCAGATACCTGTCGGGCAGATGGCAAACTTTACCTACATTATCGCCGACGATGAAACCGGCGAGGCCGCGGTAATAGACCCGTCCTGGGATCTGGACAAGATCTTTGATGCTCTGAAGAAGAACGGCTGGAAGGCCAAATACGTGATAAACACCCACAGCCACTTTGACCATGTCATTGGCAACGAGCAGGTGGCCAAGGTAACCGGCGCAAAAATCGTCCAGCACAAGGCATCCAAACTGGACAAGGACTTGGAAGTCTCAGACGGCGATGTCATCGATGTGGGCCGATTCAAGCTTCAAGTCCATCACACGCCGGGCCATTCCAAGGACAGCATCTGCCTTGTGCTTGACGGGCAGCTTGTGTTTACCGGCGACACGCTGTTTGTCGGCAACTGCGGCAGGACTGACCTGCCTGGAAGCGATCCGGCAGAGATGTATGACAGCCTGTTTGAAAGGGTTGCCAAACTGGGCGAGAATCTTGTGGTGTACCCAGGCCATGATTATGGGACCACGCCCACGTCGACTGTAGGGCGCGAGAAAAAGACCAACTATGTGCTTGTCCCAAGAACCAAGCAGGAATTCTTAGAATTCATGGGCGCCAGTGACTGATTGTTGGATTTTCCGGATATCTCTGCCAGCCGATCATCTGTCAAAGAGTTTGCTTCATCAAACCCGTTTTTCGTATGCGTCATTTCGCACACGGAGACAAGCGAGATCCCCGGCCTGACAGTTGCCGGCGCCAATCCAGAGCTTGTCAAGTATACGGCCCCTGCTGACTCTGAATTCCTTTACTATGGCCGCTGTAAGTGCATTGAAGGGGTTCCAGCCACTCCAGACGGCAAGCCGACGCCGGCGCTCATCACCCGCGCCGCGCTCAAGTCAGCCGGCATACCGCTGCTGGTGGTGGAGGCTGGAACGAAGGTAAAGCCGTCCATCCCCTGTATACCCCTTGGCATCGGGCCGGGCAAGAACATTACCCGGGAAAACGCGATGACCATGTCCGACGTGGAAAAGACCTTCGAATACTGCAGCATGTTAGGAAGGGAGCTGGCCAAGGCATCCGACCTGGTCGCGGTGGGCGAGAGCATACCGGGAGGCACCACCACGGCCCTTGCAGTCCTGAGCGCGCTGGGCATCGATGCAAGGTTCAAGGTGAGCAGCAGCATGCCAGAAAACCCGCATTATCTGAAAAACCAGGTTGTCACCACTGCCCTGCAAAGGACCGGCAGCTGCAGGTCTGCTTTTGAGGCAGTATCGCTTGTTGGAGATCCAATGATGCCGGCGGTGGCCGGCATTGCCAGCGGGGTAATGGGTGCAGGAGGCAAGGTACTTCTGGCCGGAGGCACGCAGATGACTGCGATTCTGGCCATCCTCAAGGACATGGGAAGCAGGATGGATAACGTCTGCATTGGCACCACGACGTATGTTGCCAGGGACCCTTCATCGGACCTTGAGGGTTTGGTTGGAAGCATCTCGCCAAAGGTCCCAGTCTTCTCCTGCGATCTGCACCTTGACCAGTCAAAAAAACCTGGCCTGCAGGCCTTTGCCCGGGGTTTTGTCAAAGAAGGCGTGGGTGCCGGCGGCGCTGCCATATCGGCAATGCTGAAAACAAAGGGCCAGATAGACGGAAAAATGATGATGGCTTTTATCGAACAAGAGTACGAAATCTCGATAGAACGTCCGTCAGTCACTTGAGTACCACATGGACGCGTATGAACTCGATACTTCTGATTGTACTTTGTGTTTAGAAGCAAACACCGAACCCTTCCGGCCACATTAACCGCTAAACGCCGGAAGTACCTCCGACTCTGGTATCCAAAGTGAGTTGATGGGGAGCTGATGTGGTGTTTTCAACGAACAGCAATTCTTGCTTATGTATCTAGTAGTTGGATACATATACGGGAATATTGGCTGCACGAGTTTAATCGATCCGAATATTAAGAAGCTGCAATTGAAGCATCCTTTTAAGATAAACGAGTAGATTCTATGACAGAGGTCAACACGTTACGGTCCTGTCATAGATCCAAAGTCCATAATAAAAGAAGGGGCTAAATCAGCTTACCGTCGTATCTTATGTTAAATGTCGTTTGATCCAGCGGTCCTAACAACTGGGCCATTATCTGCTCCTGCAGTTTGTAAAAGTACGACTTCAGACCCATTCCGTATTCAGTGTCGGTCTGCTGCTGGACAGCCTTAATCAAGAATGGGGCCATCCTGTCTGATACCAGGATCTCAAACCTTGTCTTGATCTTGCCGTTCTGCGATATCCGTAACTCATGCCTTATGTCGGCCGGGGCAAGTCCCCTTGCGCTGGCGTCGATCCTTGAATACAGGTTGAACAGGACTTCTGGCTTGATGCCAAGTTTATCGTCATCCATGGTAACATGGAAAGTGTTGGTCTTCTGCATCAACAACGGCTTTCAGACACAAGTAAAAAGCCAGTCAAAGAGCTCTATTTCACCACTGGGTCAAGATAAATAGGCTCTGTGTATGACGAAACAACAATCCATTGAGATTCTGAAAAGCCTTTCCTGAAACACTGATTGCAGACTTAAAAGTAGACGCCTGTTCCCTTGCGGCGCTTGCCACAGGCTAAAGATTGTTCCACTTTCATAGGAGCGTCAAGAATTGTCCCACAACCTTTTTTATTTTCTAATTATCCGGTGATTCAAAATGATACTGAAGAATTACAAATTAGCAGCTGCCTTATTTCTAATATCGACATCCTTGACTTTACCTTCCTTTCTATTTTCATCATCCGCAGACGCATCAGTTGATAACAGGGATGAAGAATGGAAGGCTGCATACATAGTTGGCAAGTTTCTTAATAACGATCCCGCAAGACCAGACCAGATATTCAAGGTACAGTATAGAGTGATAAACGGAACGATAGAGAGGTTCAATGCCCCTCAACAAAATCTCATAACCGATGTTAGTAGCAGCGGCAACGGCATTCTAGAAATCAAATTTCCAAGGAACTATCCTTATACCAATGACGATATGGAAACCCATGGCTTTAACGCTGTACTTTTTTTTAATGGTCAACCAAACGGAGAGATTGAAAATTATATCTCTACAGATGACTGCTTCTTTGTATTTTCATTTCCATTTACGGGCAAGAATGAGATTGGGATAGCATGGTCGTATTTGCTTTGGGAAAAACCTTATCACGGTGACAACATACCGGATAGCTGCATACCTCAAACAATCGTTGAAAACGTGCCTGTAAGAAAGGATGGCACTATTTCTCCGTTGCATCAATTTAGAGCAGGAGTAGCTGCAGAAGATATTTCATGCAAAGAAGGCCTGGAGCTTATCATTAATCCAAAAGGCAAACCATACTGTGCGACGCCTGAATTAATAGAATTCCTTAACAGGGTGTGGTACAAGTAGAGGAATGGGAAGTTCATCCTAGCTTTCAAAGTTGTACTTTGTCAAATGAGTGTAATCTGCTTCAAACACATCCAATTAACTAGAAGTCGTCTCATAAATGGTACAACAGGCTAGAAATCCGCCATTATTCGCTCAAAGGTCTACGTGTTTAGTTGAGAGAAGCTTTCTGATATTACATCCAGAAGACAAACATGGATTTGACAGACGAACAGTGGGCAGTCATCTCGTCACTCATCCTAGAGCCGCCCAAGCGTCCTGACGGCAAAGGACGCCCTTGGAAAGACGCGCGCATGTAATGAACGGCATCCTGTGGATACTGCACGCTGGTGCGCCATGACTATTATGCAGGCAACATCCTTCGCTTTATCCAGCTCGGATGCATCGGCCTGCTTCTGAGATGTTTATGAGACGAGTTCAAGTCAACTTGGGCAAAAGAAGCAATTCCACTTTTTGTTCATCCGGCATGTCGACTCTGATGTGGCCAGTGTCGTCGGTTGTGTATTGCTTGTCTGGCTTTTTGGTTTTAAACTCTGCATCGGTGATGGGCTGAAATTCTGGATCCAGGATCTCGATTCTCAGTCTGCGGGCTGCCCGAAATTCTGGGATCAGGTTCTCAAAAGCGGTGGTTCTCTGCTGCCCTGACGGTGTTGTCCCCGGCTTGCGCCTTGATACAGATGTTTCGCTCATGCCCTGCGTCCAGATCTGGATTCCAGTACGCCTTGCTTTTTAACTTATTTCATCGGATTCTGGAATTGCCCAAACGAAAGGTATTTCTTTTCACGTCTTACAGGTTCTTCGTTGGGCGACTTTCCTGAAAACCCGGGACCATTGCCGGCGCCAAGATTATGCAATGCCTCTGGAAAGCCAAACCCCATCCACGGGGAAGGTCCTCTTGCCTCCGGCGACCGCAGAACCGATCTTGTAAAGCATCTTCAAACCATGCTCCGGGACCTGGGTTTCTTTCTTGGCACCACCGGGGAGAACGGCGATGGCGTTGATGGCAATTTTGGCAAGCTCACCGGCGAGGCC
>JAJUFP010000011.1 GCA_029263715.1 Nitrososphaera sp.
AGTCTTTGACCAGTCCCTGATCAATGTCCTAGAGAGTCTTCCAAGAGCTACTTATACGGACGATATCACAAGCATGATTAACACATTCAAGACCTTGTGGACCAACAACGGCTGGGATCCCAACGAGCTTTGGTTCCTGCTGTATCCGACACATCCGTACGACAATCCAACGGACCAAGCAGCAAATGAATTGCTTTACGACGATGCAAGAGCGATAGCCGAAAGCATGGATCAAGTAATAGCGATTGACTGGCGAGGCCTCATCACACCGGCTGAAATGCTTTCATTGGGCTACTACTCAGAAGACGGCACCGCTCAGACCCACAGGCATCTGACGGAAATTGGTTACGAAAAGACGGCGGAACTTGCGGTTGCAGCAATGGAAGTATCGGGTTCTACCTGACACAAAACATAAAGCTGTCCTTTTGTTTATTATACTTGCCAATCTTTGCAGTGGGACGCTCGGGATTGTGGCAGTAGTTCGGTCGAGTCAGCACCGGTGGTTTCCATTTTCCACCGGGGTTTTTATACTAGTTCTTTTGTCTAGCCTTTGTGGTAATGGTCAAGCGGGCCGTTACAATCCTTCTGCTTACTAACATCGGCCTGGTCTCTGCCTTTGCTGTACCTCAGCTGTCTCAATACATCCCTATCTCAAAATCTATAATTGCTGACTGCTTGCGAACCTATGACAAGAATATCCAAGAAGACGACAAGATTGCAGTCCTTGAACTGACAAACAAGGTTCGTGACCAGTATCATGACTTTGACTGTGCTTTAGAATCTTATGCTATTCTTGAGCAGTTCAAGGAAACCAGGACAAACGCCAAGCTCGGGATAACCGAGATCTTCTTTTATCAAGATACTTCCCAGAAAGCCTGGCCCTATGTCATCGAGATGATGAAATATGAAAAGGATCCGACATTGCTTTCAAACGTCTACGTGGCCCAAGGAAGAATCTATCTTGCAGATGAAAACTATGCCAGAGCTGAAGAATCCTTTCAGACTGCCCTAAAGCTTGACCCTGACAATGAATTTGCCATGATCGCTTACGGCGTTCTCAAATACAAGACCGGCGATATATCAACAGCCATCGAGTATTTCAAACAGGCAAGGGCTGACTGGCAGAATATAGTTATCGGCCTAAACAGCGGGCTTGATATGTTATAGTTAATTAGATTTACCCTTTTCTCTTCGTGGTTTTTGACTGATAGTTTAGGACAATCAGAAGACATATTAACAGTTTCAAAACGTTATTCTGGCATGATGAATTGTCCTGCCTGCGGTGCAGTGATGGTGTGGCTAAACGGCTCTGTTCTCCACGATCCGCCAACCAAGTACTATACATGCAGAAAATGCGGGCTGGATGCTGTCAAACTGCCTGACGGTTCGATAGAAATGAACCAGGCAGAGCAGGCTGCCCAGTGACTTTTTGCCTGCTGAAGGTTCTGTAACATTGGCTTGTGTTTTTCACCAAACGTCCTAACAGCAGGTGCTCAAAATTCTTAAATGCAAACCACATGTGGCCTCTGCCATGGAATTGGAGAATATGTCCGAACTACGTGAAAAAAGGACTTTTAATCTCAAGAGCTATGGAACAGACCGGCGTGGCCTGTCCAAATGGGTACAAACTCGTTCAGTGCAACCTGGATAGCGTTTGAATTAAAAAACGCCTTTGTTAGCAGGCAAGGTCCACCACAAGATCATTCCTGCTCTGGCAGGCCACAGCGTACGACGGCAGTAGGCTTTAGAATGATATGATGAAGCTTAAAATATGCAGCGCCGGCTCGATCATCTGTTATGGAGCTTCCAAGCAGAAAAGTTGTCGAGGGTACGGCAAGAGCCCCCCACAGGGCGATGTACAAGGCCATGGGTCTTACAGACGAGGATCTCAATAGACCAATTATCGGTGTTTCTTCTACCTGTAACGAGGCCACCCCATGCAACATACACCTTGGCCAGCTCGCCCAGAGCGCCAAGCGGGGTGTGACAGATTCTGGCTGCACTCCAAGAGAGTTCACGGCCATAGCCGTCTCTGATGGCATAGCCATGGGCCATGAGGGCATGAAGGCCTCCCTTGTAAGCAGGGAGATAATTGCCGACTCCATCGAGGTCATGGTCAGAGCGCACGGCTACGACGGCATTGTTGGCATCTCTGGCTGCGACAAAAGCCTTCCCGGCACATTGATTGGGATGGCAAGGATGAACCTCCCCTCGATTTTCGTTTACGGCGGCACCATAATGCCCGGCGTGTGGAACGGCAAGCAGGTCACCATACAGGACGTGTACGAGGCAGTGGGCACGTACGACGCTGGCAAGATGAGCCTGCAGGAACTGCTGAGCCTGGAAAATGTGGCCTGTCCCACGGCCGGCTCGTGTGCAGGCATGTACACCGCCAATACCATGGCCTCGGTAAGCGAGGCTATTGGCATGTCGCTGCCAGGAAGCGCATCGCCTCCGGCTGAAAGCGAGAGGAGGCACGAGATCTGCTACAACACCGGCAAGGCCATAATGAACCTCATCGAGCAAAACATCCGGCCCAGGGATATCATGACCTTTGAAGCCTTTGAGAACGCGATAATGATGGCCAACGCCATCGGCGGATCCACAAACGCGGTGCTTCACCTGCTAGCTATTGCCAGGGAAGCCGGAGTCAAGCTGAACCTTTCAGACTTTGAGAGGATCCGCAAGCGCACGCCACACATTGCAGACATGAGGCCGGGCGGCACCTACGTCATGCTTGACTTAGACAAGATAGGCGGCGTTCCAGTCATACTCAACGCATTGCTGAAAAAAGGTCTGCTTCACGGCGACGTGATGACCGTCACCGGCAAGACAATGAAGGAGAACATCGAGTCCATCAAGTTTGATTTGAGCGCAGGAAAGGAAAAGGTGGTCAGACGCCTTGAAGAGCCCATAAGCCCGGTAGGCACCCTCAAGATCCTCAAGGGCAGCCTTGCTCCGGACGGCGCGGTGGTCAAGGTGGCCGGCGTCAAGAGCAAAAAGTTTGTCGGCAAAGCAAGGGTATTTGATGCAGAGGAAAAGGCGTTTGAAGCCGTCTCCAAGAGAAAGATCAAGGAAGGCGATGTCGTGGTTATCCGATATGAAGGGCCCAAGGGCGGGCCGGGTATGCGCGAGATGCTGGCAGTCACCGCGGCTATTGTAGGCCAGGGACTGGGCGAGAAGGTGGCCATGGTGACTGACGGCCGGTTCTCCGGTGCCACAAGGGGATTTATGATAGGCCACGTTGCCCCGGAAGCCATGATTGGAGGCCCCATCGCCCTGGTAAAGGAAGGCGACGAGATTGTCATCGATACCTCCACAAGCAAGATAGACCTGATGGTCTCAAAGGCCGAGCTTGCCAGAAGGCAGAAAAAGTGGAAGCCCATCAAGCCCCACTACAAGACCGGTGCGCTGGCCAAGTATGCGTCGCTGGTCCAGTCCGCCTCGGAAGGGGCCGTAACTCTTCCCAAGATTTAAATGACTTGTAGGCCCAAGGCAAGGAGAGAATGAACCAAGGTGGTAGCTTTTGGCCGTCTGGAACTGGACGGCAGCATCAAGATACACCGGCTAGCCACGACTGAAGACCAGTACAGCATATTCAAAAAGATCTATTCTGCCTACGACAATGTCTTTATCCTAGAATCCCTGGTGGGGCCAAAGGAACTTGCAGAGATGTCGGTTATCGGCTTTGATCCAGAGATCACGGCAACCTGCGATTTCAGGAAATTCACAGTGCGCGACAGGAAAGGCAAGGTAAAGCAGCAAAAGGTGTCAGACCCCCTGTCTCAATTGCGTGAATTGTTGCCCAAGGTAGACGACCAGCGCTTTAGGTACGTTGGCGGCGCCGTAGGATACATCAGCTACGACGCCATCCGGTTCTGGGAGCGCCTTCCGGTGGACAAAAAGAAGACCAAGAACAACTTTCCCATCATGGAGTTTGGGATATACCCAGACGGCATACTTTACAACCACAAGGAAAACCAGGGGTACTATTTCCATCTTGGAGATTCACGGCTTGACGAAGTGCAGGCCAACCTTGCCAAGACAGCCGGCCAGTCAGAGCCATTCAAGCACACCATCCCACGCCGCAACATGACAAAGGGGCGTTTTGTAAGGATGGTAAAGAAGGCCAAAAAGTACGTCTACGACGGCGACATCTTCCAGGTGGTTCTATCAAAGAACATGAAATTCAAGGTCAGAGGAGACCTGCTGAGCTTTTACGAGTCGCTGCGGGAGGTCAACCCCTCTCCGTACATGTACCTGCTCAAGATGGGCGAAAACTGCATAGTCGGCTCAAGCCCGGAAATGCTTCTTCGGGTGACTGGCGATTACGTCGAGACATTCCCCATAGCAGGTACAAGGCCCATAGTATCAGACGAAAAGAAGAACGAGGAGCTCCGATTGGATTTGCTGAAAGACGAGAAGGAGCTGGCAGAGCACACCATGCTTGTTGACCTGGCAAGAAACGATGTAGGCAGGGTCTGCAAGTTTGGCACAGTCAAAGTTGACGAGTTGATGACAGTCAAGAGGTTCAGCCACGTCCAGCACATAGTATCCCATGTCACCGGCAGGCTGCAGGACAGCTACGACTCGTACGACGCCCTCCGGGCGGTGTTCCCGGCCGGCACGGTCTCCGGCGCGCCAAAGGTGCGGGCAATGGAGATAATTGACGAGCTTGAGCCAGACCTCAGGGGGCCGTATGCAGGAGCTCTTGGGTACTTTTCATTTAACGGCTCGTGTGATTTTGCCATAACCATACGCTCGATCTTTATCAACAAGCACGACGCCTACGTTCAGTCTGGAGCCGGCATAGTGATGGACTCGGATCCAGAGCGCGAATGGGACGAGACAGAGCACAAGGCAAACGCCCTGATTGCTGCGCTCAGGGCTGCAGCAAAATAGCGTTTTTGCTCAATTTTGTTAAGGACAAAAAGCCCTTTTGTAAGTATTTTGTGCTCGGTTACTGCATAAATGGCGTCGTTTTCGCTATCTGGCTGCAGGATCATTGTCCTCGACTACATATCCAGTATCGATACTAGGACTTTATTATCAAGTCTATAACTGTGAATTCAACTTCATATCTGTAAGACCGATACCATGATTATAGTTTTGCACTTGTCCAGATGGCAGCAATCAGTGGCTTGTTGGAGGCCTTGCAAACATGTTGGCCGGGTTCATGTGGTACTCCACAGCAAGGGCAGCATCTTTCTGCCTTCCGGTGAGGATGCCCACGACAACGTCGTCGCGCTTTATCACGCCTTCCTTGCGCAGCTTTCTGATGCCGGCAGGAACTGCCCCTGATGCCATCTCACAGTCAAAGCCATTCAGCCCCACAATGGACATGCCGTCGGCCATCTCTTGATCGCTTACCTGCGTCACGACGCCGTTGGTAAAGTCCATGGTACGCAGAGCCTTGGCGATGTTGGCCGGCCTTCCTATCTGGATTGCAGTGGCGTGGGTCTTGGGCCTTATGCCCCTCTTGTCCAAAGACGCGTAGTACCTGTCCACCATGCCCAGGTCGGGCCTTCCGCCGTTCCACCTCAGTGGCGTGCCTTCAAACAGGCCGTTGTAAAGTTCGTAGAATGTGTTGGCGCCGTCTGCATTTACAACTAGGACGCGGGGGATCTTTTTGATCCATCCCCATTCGTACAGCTCGATGAGGGCTTTGCCGCAGCTGGACGTGTTTCCAAGCGCGCCGCCGGGATACACAATCCAGTCCGGCGGATTCCAGTTAAGGTACTCCATTATCCTGTAAACGATGGTCTTCTGGCCCTCCAGCCGAAACGGGTTAACAGAGTTTACTGTGTAGCCCCCAGTCTCCTTGGCATTCTTGAGCGAAGCGGCAAGTGCGTCATCAAAGTTGCCCGGCACTTGTATTACCTGCGCACCAAACTGGAATGCCTGGCCCAGCTTGCCGGGGGCAATCTCGCCCTTTGGGATGTAGACGTCGCATTCTATTCCCTCGTTGGCAGCATACATTGCGGCAGACGCAGACGTGTTGCCAGTTGAGGCACAGATTATCTTCTTTACCTTAAGCATCTTGGCATGGGTGACGGCAGTCGACATGCCGTTGTCCTTGAACGAGCCACTGGGGTTGTAGCCCTCCGGCTGCAGGAAAAGGCCATCGTGATTCATGTCTGCATAGTCTGCGGCCTTGCTCATCTTGTACGGCTTTGAGAGCTTGCCTTCTGCGCCGTCCAGCGAGACCAGAACATTGGCGCATTCATCGAAATTCTCGGTATCGATCCCGGCAAAGTTTATGAGGTCTCGGAACCTCCAGACGCCGCTTTCGTTGTATATGTTGCCGCCGTGGTTGCGCCGCTGAAAGAACTTTTCTACAAGGTCGCGGCCTGGCCTTGCGCTGTACTTGATGTCCAAAAGTGAGCCGCAGGAACATCGATAAATGTCATTGGTTATTTCGTAAGATTTGCCGCAGTCCGGGTTTATGCACTTCTTGACCGCATGCTCTGGCATTACGATTGAGACGATTACGATTGCTATTTAGGTGTTTTTACTTTTTCACGTTTTTCTCGTACATTTTCAAGACTTGCTGGATGACGCCGTCCATGTCGTCCTCCCTTACTTCCGGCGAGACGGCATGCTTTAGTAAGTTGTTCACGGTGGAAGAGATCTCGGAGCTGACCTCGTCGAAGCTATCCATATCGCTGTAGCTTTGCTGGTAAAGCCGCCGCAGTTTCATCGCGTACATCTGCGTTTGCTCATTTATGGTGATATTGTAACTGCGATTGTTTACCTTAATCTTCTCCTTGATCATCGTTACAGTAGCTGAGAATCAGTGTTTAAAAAACTTGTCTAACCTCATCATATTCTGAATTATCTGCATCAGGAAATTATCAGGTCGGCCTTGCAACAATCTGTAACTGCGGACTGCTGTTACCGCGGTTACAGGCCGGGCCAGTACATCTGGTCTTTTAGTCGTTGTCCAGAATCATTGCTAGGTGCCATAATAGTAAGAATGTCATTTGGTAACAAATGGGTAAAACCCCAAGGAGAAAGCGTAGGACACAGGTTGATGGAAGGTATCAAGCCACAAGCACCGCTGAAACCAAGGATTGAAGAGGCGCAAAAGAAGCTGCAGATGCAGATATCGAAACTTGACTCCATATCTGGCCGCATGCATGAAAAGGATCAGGTTATCTTCAAGCGCATAGTGCTGGCGATGCAAAGCCACGACGCACAGCACGCCAGAGTGTTGTCCGGCGAGCTGTCCCAGATCCGCAAGATGAGCAAGATGATAAACTCTGCCAAGCTTGCACTAGAACAGATACAGTTGAGGCTGAACACCATAACAGAATTGGGAGACGTTGTAGTGACCTTGAGCCCGGCCATGTCCGTGATAAAGGGACTTCAAAGCGGCCTTTCAGGCATGATGCCAGAAGCAGACCAGTCCTTTGCACAGATCTCAGACCTGCTTGGCAACATCATGACAGACTCGGGACAGATTCCAAACGGCGAGATAGGCGGCTTTACTGCTGTCAACGACGACACGGCAAGGATAATGGAAGAGGCAAGCGCGATAGTAGAGATGAACATGAAAAGCAAGTTCCCAGACCTGCCGTCAAGCACTTCTTCTTCAAGAATCCCAGAGGCCTCGGGCTTTTAGGGCCCCTCTTTTTTACTTTTTTCCAGAAATCTTCTGCAGTTGCTTTTTGATCCTTGAGATCGTGGGGTAGCTGTAGCCCTTCTCTCTGTACGTGCGGATCATTGTCTTCCAGTTGTTGAGGCGCCACCTGGCCTGCTCTGGGCTTAGAAGGTGCGTCTCCGCCTTGATCATGCTTTTCCTTCCAGGCATCAGATATCCGCCTGTAGCAGCGGTATACCGGCTGTACGCAAAGCGCAGGCCAAACAGAATCTCTTCTTGAGGAAGCGAGTTTAGATACATGGCCAGCTCCCTGCCCTGGTCTTCGGTCAGCCCGAGTTTGAATGCAAATTCCCTTGCAGGCACACCAGCCTTTAGCCGGGCGTACTAATTAAACATATTTCTAAACTCGAGTTTAGAAATATGTCAGGCCCAGCTTCTTGCCAGACTTTTCAAACGCGGCCAAGGCCAGGTCAAGGTGTTTCTGCGTATGCATCGACGTCAGAGACACGCGGAGCCGCGCAGATCCTTTCCTGACCGTCGGGTATCGCACTGCCTGCGCAAAAACTCCCTGCTCTAAAAGATCCTGCGAAAGCATGACGGCTTTTCTTTCGTCTCCCACAAGCACAGGAATTATCTGGCTTGCAGAATTGCCCAGTGAAAAGCCTAGTTTTTCCATTCCCCGCCGGAAATAATCGATGTTGCGGTACAGTCTTTTCTGCAGGTTTCCTTTTTTTGCTATTGGTATTGCAGCCGTGGCCGCAGCGCAGAGATGATCAGGCAGGGCGGAGGTGTATATGAACTGCCTTGAGGTGTTGATCAAGAGTTCCCGGATTTTTGCGCTTGCTGCGACGTAGCCACCAAAGCAGCCAAGCCCCTTGCTCATGCTGCTGATGTGCACGTCTGCCTCAACGCCAAAACTAGCAGGCGTTCCTGAGAAATTCGGGCCTATCACAAAGTCACCGTGGGCATCGTCAACGACGGTTATTGCATCATGCTTTTCTGCTACTGCACAGATTTCTTTTAGATTGGCGGCATCGCCATCCATGCTGAAAATGCCCTCGGTTACGACGATTTTTCTCCCTGCCGTTTGTCGCAAAAGATCCTCAAGGCGGGCAACATCGTTGTGGGCAAAAACCTTGATTTCGGCACCGCTTAGCCGGCAGGCGTCTATTATGCTGGCATGGTTCAACTCATCGCTAAAGATAGTCGAGTTCTTGTCCGCCATCGCGGTTATCACGCCCAGGTTTGCCGCATACCCTGTCGGGCAAACCAGGGCCGACTCTGTCCTGCGGTGAGCAGCCAAAAGCTCCTCAAGTTTCAGGATTTTGGGGTCATTGCCAGCTATGAGCCGCGAGCTGCACTGCGAGACCTGTCTTAACGCCCTGATGGTTTTTGCTATCACACGCTTGTTCTGCGAAAGCCCCAGGTAGTCGTTTGAGCATAGGTGAATTGCTTGCCGGCCGTTGACAATTGCAACGGGACCCCGGACATCCACGGCCTTCAGCCTGCGGTACAGGTTGCTTTTTTCCAGCGATGCTAGTCTTTCGTCTATAAAATCAGTCTTGTGCTGCTTTGAGACCAATCTCTCTTATCATCGCTATATCCTTGTTGGGCTCGTTTCCGCCAGTGGTCAGGTAGCCGCCGGTGATAATGCCGTTGGCGCCGGCCTTCAGGGCAAGCCTGCCCTGGTCGTCCAGGTGGACTTCTCGGCCGCCGGCTATCTTTAGTATGGTCTTTGGAATGATAAAGCGCCAGACAGCTATGGTCTTGATGGCATCCATGGGCTCTATGGGCTCGTAGCCAGCCAGGGGCGTGCCCTCCCTTCCAATGAGGATGTTGATTGGAACCTCGTCTGGGTTCAAAGAAGCAATGGAAAATGCAAGTTCAAGTCTTTGTTTGACAGTCTCGCCCATCCCGATGATGCCGCCGCAGCACAGTTCAAGGCCTGCCTCCTTTACAATCCTGGCCGTGTTTACTCTGTCGGCAAAGTCATGGGTCGTGCATATCCTAGAAAAGTAACTTTCAGCTGCTTCCAGGTTGTGGTTGTAACGCTTGACTCCCAGCTCTTTGAGCCTCCTTGCCCGCTCAAGGGTGGTAAATCCAAGGGAGACGTTTACTTCAGTTCCAACCCGTCTTTTGACCTCGGTTATCGTCTCGCAGATCTGCTCAAAGTCCTTGTCTGGTGCGGCCCTGTACGCGCAGACAAGGCAGAAACTGGTTGCGCCGGTTTCTTTGGCGTGCATGGCCTGCTCGACTACTACTTCCTTTGGCAAAAGCGGGTACTTGTTAACGCCTGTCTCGTAAAACGTGGACTGGGCACAAAACGAGCAGTCTTCGGGGCATCTGCCGGACTTGGCATTGAGCAGTGCTTCAACATCCACCACATCGCCGTTGAACCTGCGGGTGATGGTGTTGGCACACTCGGCAAGGGTCATGATGTCCTTTGTCGCAATCAGCCTTTCGGCCTCTTCAAAGGTTATCCTGCCTCCGTCCAGCACCTTTTGCATGCAGCTGACGATAAATGCCGAATCTGACAATTTGGAATCGATGCTGTCAACTGGTAATTAAAACTTTGGTTTACAACTAGCGCTTTTCAGGTAATGTTTCTAAATTCGAGTTTAGAAATATCTCTTGAAAATATAGAAAATTTACTTTAGGCAGTATTGCAACCAACTGCACCGTAATCCTGTATCAATAATGTTTTATAGATTCTTGTCCATACTAACCCAGATGCAGGCTGGAATCATTTCTGTCGTTGTTGCGTTAGTTCTAGTCGCAAGCATCTTTTCAATATCGCAGTCAAGTCCAGTCAAGGCAGAATCTTCCACCGTCAACTTTGTAACAAGGTTTGATGCTACAAAAGGCGAGCTTCCAGAAGGACTGGCTGTTTTCCTTGGGCGGAAATACGTAAGCATGGCGCCGCAGGTTCAGGCCTACAAGATAGACACCGATGGAAAGATGTCGCCGTACGGCATGTGGCCAAAAGCAAATCCCGGCGAAGCCTTCATGGTCGGCATGACCTTTGACAGTAAAAAGAACTTGTACGCAGCCCTACCATCATTTAACGAGCAGGTCAAGACTGGCGTATACAAAGTCTCGTCTGCAACCGACGAAGCCACATTGTTTGCAACGCACCCGGACATGAAATTCCCAAACGATGTCATATTTGGCAAGAAAGGCCGCATGTTCATATCCGATAGTTTTGATGGAAGCATCTTTGTTGTAGAAAAAGACGGCACGGTCGGCAAGTGGCTTTCAAGCGACCTTTTGAAGGCAAACAGTACGAATTGTTCTGAAACAAGGCTTGGCTTTGACATCGGCGCCAACGGACTTGCCTACTACAAAAACAATATCTATGTTGCCAATACCCTGGCCGCAACTATCCTAAAGATCCCGATCAATGAAGACGGGTCCGCCGGAAACCCGGAGATATTCTTGGGTCCGGATTGCAGCAGTCTGGTTGGAATCGATGGAATTACAGTAGACAGGGACGGCGACATTTTTGCCGCCATCAACCTGCAAGACAAGATAGTCAGGATTTCGTCAGATAAAGAACTAACCGTCGTTGCCGAAAAACAGGGAATGGACTTTCCGGCCAGCATAGAACTGGCAAGGCATACCGGCAAATATTCCCTTTATGTCACGAACTTTGGCTTTGTAAATGCAAACAAGGGTCTGGTTCCTGATACTGGAATAATCAGGATAAGCGTAAACAACTATCAATAACTCGGCTTTTTTGGCCGTCCGGAGCGTGGGTTTTGGCCATGTTTTCTGGCAGTTTATGACCGCCAGATTTTCCGATGTACAAAGGCCCAGGAATCTGAAAACCGTCATAGCTTTTGGCAGACAGGACCGTTCAAAAAAGGACCGCTTTTTAGAATGTATGAAAATTAGCTCCGTTTTTTTACCTTTGATTTTGAGCCCTGACAGCATCGGTAGTTCAATAAAAACAGTCACCCTTTTTGAACGGCGGATTCCAATTTTTTGACCAACCGGCTGTTAAACCGTTCTAGGCAAAAAAGGCAATGAAGTATGCCTTTGCGTACCTGCGGGTGAGCACCGAAGAGCAGACGGTCCAGAACCAGAAACTTGCCCTTGAAAAGTGGGCGCAGGAAAGCAACTACCAGATACTGGACTTTTTTGAAGATTCGGCCACCAGCGGCAGGATTCCGGCCACCCAAAGACGCGGCTTTCAGGACATGCTGGAACTGGTCAGGACCGCGCCGGTTGATGCAATCCTGGTCTACGAATTATCCAGGGTGGGCAGAACCTTCTGGGACACCCTTGACGCTATAAAGGCCATTGAACAGTACGCGCCACTGATCTCCTGCTCCCCAAGGGAGTCTTTTCTTCAGACCACGGAGCCAAGCGTAAGAAAGCTGATGATTGGAATCCTGACCTGGGTTGCAGAACGGGAGCGGGAGATGCTGGTGCAGAGGACCAAGGACGGCATGGTCCGGGCCAGAGCCGCCGGCAAGAGAATCGGCAGGCCGCAGAAACCCATCGACAAAAACCGGCTGATCTCGCTTCTTGCAGAAGGCCAGCCAAAGGCAAGGATTGCCAAGTCCTTGGGAGTTTCAAAAGCCACGCTGTACAAGGAGCTTCGGCAGGTGGCCGGCTAGAGTTTTTCCAGCTTTTTTACCAGCTCCAAGTTGACGTCCATTATCCTTTCCAGTTCCTCTTTTCCCATGGCCAGTGGCGGGATGATCATCATTATGTTTCCAAGTGGTCTAAGGTGTACGCCGCGCTCAAGGGACTCTCTCATGATAAAGTAGCCGACCCGCTCTTTTTTCAGGTTTATCAGGGGCTTGCCTTTCCTTGCCAGCTCGATTCCAGCGAGAAGTCCCTTGTGGCGTATGTCTCCTACGATGTCGGATTTTGTGAATTCTGTCAACCTCTGCTTTAGATATTGACTGTTCTGTTGGATTTGTTGCATCAGATTACGTTTTTCGTAAAGATCCAGGTTTGCCAGTGCTGCCGCGCATCCCACCGGGTGGCCGGTGAATGTGTGGCCGTGGTACAGCTGCTTGTTATCTGAATACTTGCCAAGGAATTCTGCAAAGATCTTTTCAGTGGTAAGGGTAACGGCCAGCGGGAAGTATCCGGCAGTGAGCGCCTTGCCAAAGCAGACAATGTCCGGCTGCGACTTCTGCGCAGCATACTCGATCATGCTGCCCAGCCGGCCAAAGCCGGTGGCAATCTCGTCAAGTATCAAAAGCGTGTCATACTTTTTGCACAGTTTTGAGATCTCTTTCTGAAAACCACGAGGGTAGATGACCACGCCGCCGGCAATCTGCGCGCCACTTTCCATCACAAGGGCCGCGCACCGGCCTTCCAGTTTTTTCAGGGTTTTTTCTGCCTTTTCAAGGCACCAGCCCATCAGATCCTTTTCGTTATCAAATCGGCTTCCGTACAAAAGCGGGCTTGGAATCCTGTGCACTTTTTTCAGTAACGGCTTGTACGCTCCGAAGAACTGCTCTATGTAGCCGACAGACATGGCCCCCACGGTGTCGCCATGGTATCCGTGCTCAAGGGAGACAAACTCTTTCTTGGGCCTGCAGCGGTTGTGCCAGTACTGCAGGGCCATCTTTAGCGCAACCTCGATGGCAGAAGAGCCGTTGTCGGTGTAAAAGACCCGGTCCATTCCCCTGGCAAGGCCGACCAGTTTTTTTGCCAGCCGGGCCGATGGCTCGCTGGCAAGGCCAAACAACGTTGAGTGCTGGATGTTGGACAGCTGGTCTTTCATGGCCTCGACCACCTCGTTTGGGCCATGGCCCCAGACGTTGCACCACATGCTGGCCGTGCCGTCAAGGTACCGATTGCCCTCGCTGTCCACAAGGTAAAAGCCCTCGCCCCGGACTATTACGCGGTTGTCCCATTTTGACCAGTCCCTCATCTGGGTGTAGGGGTGCCATACAAAACGCTTGTCGGCAGACTGCAAGCTATTCAATTCAGTTAAATGCAACCTTTCTCTCTATCTAATTATTTCCATGCGGGGCATATTTGTGACCGGCACGAGCACAGAAGTCGGCAAGACGGTGGTAGCGGCTGGCCTTGCATGGGCCCTGAGGAAGAGAAAGGTAAACGTCGGCGTCATGAAGCCTTTTGCCGCAGGCTCAAAGAGGTTTTCTGCAAAATTCCGCTCAGAGGACACGGCCACCCTTGCCGAGGCTGCTGGAGTAAGGGACTCTGATGAGGAGATGAACCCGTTCTTTTACAGTGTTCCAGCGGCGCCCCTTGTGGCTGCCAGTCTCAGTGGCGGCCGGCCGGTGGACATGCAGCAGGCAATGTACGCGCTCAAGATGCTGACCATCAAACACGATTTTGTTGTCGTGGAAGGCATCGGCGGATTTATGGTCCCGCTTACTGAAAGCCAGACCGTGGGCGACTTTGCCCGTCTTGCGGGTTTTCCAGTGGTCATTGTCACAAATCCCAAACTTGGCACCATGAACCACACCATTCTTACGGTAAACGCATGCCGGCAGTACGGCCTTGATGTTAAGGGAATCGTCGTCAACATGATGCCAAAAAAGCCCACCGCAGTTGAAAGGGCAGCGCCGGAAACCATAGCCAAATTCACAAAGATCCCGGTTGTTGCCACCATCCCCTTTGGATCAAAGGATTACAAAACCGTTGGAAAAAAGCTTGAGAGGTTTGTTGACAGGCTCGTCGCCTAGCCCTGCATCAATTTAAGACTTGTGACGCCTTTTTCTGAGAGAAATAACTTGATATCCGATACAAGCGATGAATAATGCAATTCATCAGACTGCAATTGATAATTTTTGTACGCCGTTTGCAGGCGGCCTGGCGAGACTATCCAGATGTTTTCTTTATGCGGCTGAACGGACTCGGCCTGCCTTATCTTTTCTGCAGGGTCTTCGTCCTTGATGACCTGAATCACCAGCGCCTTGTTAGGGCTCTTGCTGAGGCTTTTTACTGACGGTATGACGACGCTGAACTCGACGTTGTTTATGGTCACCTTCCTTTCTGAGGGGAGCAGCGCCGCGGTGAGCATGAAATGGAGCAGAGACTCGCACAGAGTGCCCAGGGTCTCGGTATTTGCGTCAGCGCCCAGCTTTTTTGTACAGCGCTCGATTATCTCCCTGCAGTACCTGCGCGATGCTTCGCCAAAATCAGAGTTAAGGTCGGCTCGGATCTTTTGCTTTCCTATTTCGTCTATGACCGAATAAAGCAGCTCCTTTACATCCTGCACGGCTTTTGAAAACAGAGTAGGTTTATTAAATCTGATTGTAAATATAAGTAAAATGTCAAAGGTAGCAGTATCTTTAGGCCTGCTTATAGCATCGCTTGTACTTTTGATAATTTACGGAGCAGACGCCTCGGTGGCATCCTCAAGCCCCAACCACAGGGGCTTTTTGCCGCTTGACGAGTCGGTGAGGGGAGCAGGGTTTGGAGGCGGCGCCGTGGTGATGTCGATAATCGCTTTTGTCATAGGCCGAAAAGAGCCTTCATACATAATCACTATCCTGCTGTTTGTAAACGGCGGCCTTATCATTGCTGGAATGCTGGCCCTGATAGGCCAGGGAGCTCTGGCCTCGGAGAACGCGGAAGGCGCGATGCGCACCATTGGCACAACGATGGGCCTTGGCGGAATACTCGTGGGACTTGGCGCATGGAAGGCTGCCAGTGACCGGCGCGTCGTTGGAAAGGAACAAGCCCAGAGATAATTGACCAAGTGCACAAGATGCGGCATTGAAGCAGACAAAACGTACAGCTGCATACATACCGACGACAAAGAGACCTGCGTTGAATGCTATCAAGAGATACACTGGCTCCTTAACAACCAGTGAATCAAGATAACTTTTTTTAACGATACCAACGTTTTTCAAGTTAATTGAAAGCAGTGATACTTGCCGGCGGCTATGGTAAGCGTCTCAAGCCGCTGACGGATGAAAAGCCAAAACCGATGATAGAGGTACTGGGCACTCCCATCATAGAGTGGCAGATAAAGTGGCTATCAAAACACGATATAAAGGAGTTCATCGTCTGCGTCGGCTACATGAAGGAGCACATCATCAACCATATCGGAAGCGGGGCCAAGTTTGGCGTCAAGGTCGGCTACGCCGTCGAAGAAGAGCCGCTTGGGACAGGGGGCGCCCTCAAGAACGCCGAAAGCCTGTTGTCTGGCCAGAACGATTTCTTTATGATAAACGGCGATATACTGACCAACCTGGATCCAAACAAACTGCGGGACGGCGGCAGCTCCAACGCCATAGCCCTGGTACCCCTCAAGAGCCCGTACGGCGTCGTCGAGATTGGAGGCGACTCCAAGGTGCAGCGGTTTGTTGAAAAGCCCAGCATCCCAGACCGGTGGATAAACGCCGGAGTCTATCACTTTACCAAGGAAGTGTTTTCTTATCTGCCGGAGAACGGCAACATCGAGGTAACCGCCCTGCCGGCCATGGCAAGGGATGGAAAGCTGCATGCAACAAAGTACGAGGACGTTTTCTGGCGCTCCATCGATTCCCACAAGGACATCGATGAGGCTGCCAGGGAGATCAGGGAAGAAAGCACGTCATGAGGGTCGGCTACAGCCTCGGACCGCTGCTCTCAGCAGACGAGGTTCTCTCCTGCGCCAGGATGGCCGACGAACACAACGTTGACTCTATCTGGGTGCCAGAATCCTGGGGCAGGGAGTCCTTTGCAACGCTTGGAGCCGTCTCGCAGGTCACAAGGCGTGTCAGGCTTGGCACGTCCATAATCAGCATCTTTGCAAGGACGCCGGCCACCGTGGCCATGGGCGCAACAACCCTGGACATGCTCTCAGGTAGCAGGACGGTAATAGGCCTTGGGACCAGCACCGAGGCCATAGTGGAAAACTGGCATGGAGTCAAGTTTGAGCAGCCAGCAACAAGGATGAGAGAATACGTGGAATGCCTCAAACTGATGCTGAGCGGCGAGAAGGTCAACTACAATGGCCGATTCTTCAAGGTAAGCAACTTTAAGATCCTGCACACGCCGCCAAGAAAGCATGTGCCGGTCTTTGTTGCAGCGGTAAACAAGAACATGGTATCGCTGGCATCAGAGCTGGCCGACGGCGTGATTTTCTACCTTCGCCCGCTAGACGAGTTAAAGAAAACCGTCGCCCAGCTGAGGTCAGGGCGCAAAGATTTTGAGGTGGCCCTTTCCCTTATCTGCGCGGTCTCTAACAAGGAGCCAGACAAGGCAAGGGAACGGGCCGCAAGAACGCTGGCGTTTTACATCGCGGTTGGCAAGTATTACAGCCGGTTTTTGGCAGAAAACGGGTTCAGAGACGAGGTGGGCCGGATAACAGAAGAGTACCGCAAGAACGGCGGCGACGCGGCAGGCCGGCAGGTCACCGACAGAATGCTTGAATCCCTGACTATTTGTGGATCGTCTGAAGAATGCATCAGGTCTTTAGAGAGGTTTGTATCGGCCGGGATAACGCTTCCAATCCTGCAGACAAACCCGGTATCCGACGCAGAAGGTTCATTTAGGGAAATGCTGTCAACCTTCTAGGTTGCGCAGGGTAGCTATCGCGGCATCTCAGACAGCCCGGTTCACCAAGACTTCTGAAAAATCGATATTTGAGCTGGCCTGCGAGCCCTGCATAGACATTGTCAAGTCTGTCCGGGATATCGATGCAGTCCTGCTTTCCACCTGCTCAACTGAGCAGTACAGCTCCACCATTGTATCAGAGATGCTGGGCATCAAACCCAAGATCTCGCATAGAATTGACAACCTCTGCAATTCTGGCACCAACGCCATCGCATCGGCCTATTCCATGATCGTTGCCGGCCTGTGCGATTCGGCCCTGGTAATTGGCGCAGAGAAATCCGACAGCAAAGGCAACCGCCTGGTCTGGGACATCACCCGGGGATCGTTTAACTTTCCAGTGCACTGGGCGGCCATGTTTGCAAAGGCCCACATGGGAAGGTTTGGCACTACAGAGCAGCAGATGGCCGCAGTCTCGGTCAAGAACCGCAAAAACGCAGCCAAAAACCCAAACGCGCTGTTCCGCAAGCCGGTGAGCCTTGAGGAAGTCATGAGCTCAAGAAGGATTGCAGATCCCATAAAACTGCTGGACTGCTCCCTTGCCTGCGACGGTGCCTCCGCCGTGCTCTTGCTCTCGGAGGAAAGGGCAAAGAAGGTTGAGAACCCGGTCTGGATCAACGGGATTGGTCAGCAGACAAACTCGGCAAGTTTTGCTGGCGCTGCAGAGAACCTCTCGGCCCTGGAGACGGCCAGCCGCGCGGCACACGACGTGTACAGGATGGCCGGCGTCAGGCCATCGGACATTGACGTGGCAGAGGTTCATGATGCGTTTACCATCCTTGAGATAATGGCGTACGAAGACCTTGGTTTTGCCAAGAAAGGCGAGGGTGGCAAGTATGCCGAGAAAAACGAGATAGCAGTAAACCCCCGTGGAGGCATACTTGGCTGCGGCCACCCCATCGGCGCTACCGGTGTTTCTCAGGTATCAGAGATAGCATGCCAGCTGGCCGGAACTGCCGGCAAAAGACAGGTCAAGGATTGCAGGACGGGTCTTGTGCACAACCTGGCAGCCGCCGGCTCGTCTGCAACAGTCATGGTCCTGGGTGTGCAGAAATGAGACAGTTTCTAGACTACATCAAGGCCGGCAGGTTCCGAGTCCCTGTATGCACCTCCTGCAGGACAAAGGCCTGGCCGCCGTCGCCGTACTGCCCAAAATGCCTCTCAAGGACAGCATTTCGAAAAGTCAAAACTACAGGCACGCTGCTAGAGTTTTCATCATCCCACGTCAGGGATCATGAAGGCCTTTTCGGCGTAGTCGATATGGATGGAATAAGGCTTGTGGGCTCTTTTGATCCTGATGCAAGCCTTTCTGTGGGCATGAAGGTAAGGATGTCAAGGTGCGGCGTCAGCGATGCAGGCACGCCGTACTACTGGTTTGATGTCGTCAAATGAATGCTTAATAAATGCAAGGGTGGTACAAATCCTGATCATATGAGTTATGACAGGTTTGTTGATGAGCGGCTCCTCACCAGCCGGGATGCCCTAAACCGCATGCAGATAAAGATGAAGCTGGTCGAGATCGACGAAGGTGCAAGGGATTTTTCCCAGCGTTTTGGCCGCCGTGTCCTTGTTAAGAAGGTGCTGCTTACCATCAAGTATACAGAGACCCAAGAAGTGGAGGAAAAAGAGCTGGACATCGAAGAGATAGAAAAGAGGATAAGAAAGGAGCGCCTGTACAGCTCGACAAACAGGTGGCTTGCCCCAAGTGACATCAAGAACAATTATGTGGTTGCAAACAAGCACCTGGATCTGCTGGCCGATGCCCTGGCTTTGGACATAATAAAGGTATGATGTTTCAAAACTCGAATTTAGAAAGATTACTGAAGAACACCTGGGACCCATGTCACCGTCGCTAATTCGATAATCCAAAATCTGCAGTTATTGGGAGATGTTTACGCTTGTTTGATTATGTATCTAATCATTAGATACATTTAGCAGACCAGACTGAAGCAGGCTTTGAAGGCTGTCGGTCATTTTTTGAATAACTCAACTTGTTTCAAAATTCGAATTTTGAAATGTCATGAGATGGGTCGCTTCATCCACACCCGGATGGTTTCAACCCAGAACGCCACAGTTCCTGCCAGGGCAAAGCCAATGGCGTAGACATCCAGGTTGCTGTAATTCAAGACAAGGTAGGCAATCAGCATGGTGGTGAAAAATGCCGCAAAAAACGAAAGCCGGGGGACCGCTACGCCACCGACATTGACAAAGGCCTGCAGCACGCCCACCTGGACCTTTTGAACGACATAATATCTTCCGTACTCATCCTGGTCTATGAGTGCCAGAGTTACCAGTTTTTCTATGTGGTAGTTGGCCACGCTAGGGCTTGAGAACTCTAGGTCGCGCTGCACTTCCCTGACGCCAACAGGCTCTTTTCTTTTTATCATGTACATGTAGACCTGAAGGGTCTTGCCCTTCAGCTGATCTTCTATCCGGTTTTCAGAACGGGAATCGCTGTCTTTGTCCAAGCCGTTGTGTCACGCAAACGATAATCTTTTGCAGTTGCCAAACGCTATAAAGCTATCGTGATGAGAAATAGCGCCGCTGATCAGACTCGAACTGATGACCCACTGGTTAACAGCCAGTTGAGCTTCAAAGCACAATATCGCGCTTTTGGATTTGCTCTACCATGCTGAGCTACAGCGGCGCACCAGTAAAGCAAAATCAAGCAGAAAATAAATGTTTAGCCCAGACTGCTTGGGCACAGCCCATCTGAAAGAGTGCCAGAAACACCATGTTTCTATCGGAAAATAACTTTTCCAAAGTCGCGATAAGACAGCCATGCCTGCAACCCGTCGCAGGCTAAAGGCAGCAGACACATACCCTTTAGAAGAAATTTTTTCTCAAACGTGCGTGTGGATAGAGTCCTCGATTCTGCCGCACTTTTCGCATGCCCATGCAGCATGTTCATTGCACACTGCACATGTTTTTTGGGTCAACAACTCTTCCCCGCAACTCCTACAGGACTTCATCTCGTTTCCACCGGCTGATCGAGATCGCAAGTTCCTTTCGGATCTTGGAATATTTTGAGCGCCCGCCGATCTTGACCCTCAGACCGCACAGGCCGCACTTTGGTCTGTTCAAGCACTCCAGGTCCAGATGATACAAGGGCTGGCTTTTGCATCTATCGCATCGGTAGTGCGTAATTGCTATTTTCACGCGTAGTGAAAGATCCAAGAAATTCATACTGCTTGAATGGCATATTTGCTTGGCAGTCTTTGTCATCACATCGTCCATCCTGTCTTTGCTTGCTAAAGGCTCATAATATGACAAAGTCAATTCCTATCCCTCAGATTTGGCATTACCCCTCAAATCAGCGCCAGAATAGACGTATTCGGACTGGAGCGATCTGTGTACGAGTACCTGTAGGCATTCGAAGGCAAGTTTGGTGTGCTCAAAAACACCTGCGAAAGCGTGGCTATTCTAGACATAGTGAAGGAAGATTTTTGCAGTTATATAAGAAGCGAACAAAGGATTGCACTGATTTACACTGGTTTGTATGATGCTATCCTTTTCTCCATTTGTTTGAGCATCATGACAGATGGTTTATGACGTGTAAAGTACAATTGCCATCAACCAAGAACAACAATTCAACCTCATCGTATTACTAACATATGCTATCCTTACACAGGTCAGAACCCGATCTTCACAGACAGAGGGTTAGGTTTTAGCCCCCTATTTCGCGGATTCTTTCTGCGGCAGGCAACGCTTTATCCCATAAAACGTCGAATATGCCCTGCTGGTGTAGTAC
This sequence comes from Nitrososphaera sp., assembly GCA_029263715.1. GTDB lineage: Archaea > Thermoproteota > Nitrososphaeria > Nitrososphaerales > Nitrososphaeraceae > Nitrososphaera. The sequence continues at coordinate 20,892 of JAJUFP010000011.1, forward strand.
AAGCGGCATAGAGCCCTCAAGAGGAGCCGCGGCGGCCATGTATTCCGATTCGCTGACAGCCATGCCACCCTTAATCCCGCTTAAGTGACGTAGTTCGTCTACCAGATCCATCATTCGCTTGCATATTTCCTGCAAACAAGACACAATTCGCACTGGATGTTAGTTTTTGAGAACTCTGACTAAATTCAAAAAGTAAAAAAGAGAATGTTTTGGGGATTCTTACATGCCGTCTTCGCGGGCGTAGATGTAAAGCCCGTCGAGGAAGACACGCTGATCCTTGTCCTTTATCTTGGTGGACAGCTCGATGTTTGCAGCAGTCTGGGAGACATCCTCAAGGCTTGGGCCCTTGACTACCACGTCCTCGCCAGCAACCTCCACTTTTGTGTTGTCGCCGACAATTCTAGAGACACGGGGGGACCGTTCGCCAAAAAAGTTCTCCACATAGACTTCCTTGCCTTTCACTTTGACAGAGATTGGAAAGTGCGCAAATATGACCTTCAGCTTGTATGAGTAGCCCTTCTCGACGCCCTTTATCATGCTCTGGATGATGCTTCTTGCGGTATTGGTTACTGCCAGGTCCCGCTTCCTGCTGCCGTAGGGCTTGATGACCACCTTGTTGCCTTCAACCGTGATGGTTGCTGGGATCTTTAGAAAGTCCTTGCGGACTGTGCCCAGCTTGCCCTTGCAGACAAGAACGTTGCCTTCCTTGGTTATCTTGACTGAGGAGGGAACCTCCACCTCGCCGATTATTTGCTGCTCAGTAGACATAGCCGACCAACACTCCTCCAAGACCCTGCGCCTGCGCCTCGTGATGAGACATTATTCCCTGGCTTGTGGAGACCAAGAGTATGCCCATGTTGTAGGCCGGCAGGAACTGTCTTTCCCAGTCAAAGTACGCGTCCTTCTTGACCGAAAAGCGCGGGGTAATGATACCACATTTGTTTATCTTTGCCAATAGCTGGATCCTGAATTTTCCGGCCCGGCCGTCGTCGATTTGCTCGAACTCCCCGATGAAGCGGTGTTTTTGCATAACACGGAGAACCTCGCTTGCAAACTTGGAGGCTGGGACCACTATGCATTCCTTCTTCCTTCTGGATTCGTTGTTGTAGACGGTTGTAAACAGATTGGATAGAACGTTTAGCGCTGGCATGATATCACCTATTCATACTTGACGAACCCGAGGCTGTTGGCCACTTCCCTGAAGCATTGCCTGCACAACATCAGGTTGTATTTCCGGATAAGACCGTTATATGAACCGCATCGTTTGCACCATCGGGCACCTTTGCCGTGGGCAAGTTTCTTTCTTCCAGTTTCTTCGTAAGTTCTTGGTTTTGGCATTTTACTGAACCTCCGCTCCGAACTGTTCTTTAAAGAAGTTTATGGCTTCTTCCTTTGTTATTCTGTGAGTTCTGCCTATCGGGCTGCTCTTCCTGCTTTTTCTTGCAATCCTGTAGCCTGGCCTGCTGAGAACAATGTTTACATCCATACCAAAAATCCCGATCTCTGGGTTGTACTTTGTACCTGGGATATCAATGTGTTCATGAATTCCAAGCGAGATGTTGCCAAAGTTGTCAAAGGAGCTTTCCTTCAAAGTATTCTTTTTGGCAGCAAGAACACGCTTTACGAAATCGACGGCTGTATCGCGTCGCAGAGTAACCAGCGCGCCGATGGGCTCGCCCTGATGTATGCCAAAATCCCTGACGGTCTTTTTGGCGCCGCGCACCGCTGGCTGGCGACCTGTCAGTTCAACTAGGGCCTTCTTGGCCTTTTCCATGGGCTCGCCGGACTTGCCGACACCGATGTTGATGACCACTTTGTCTACGCTGATCCTTTTCATGCTGTTTTCGATAACTTGACTCAATCTAGTTCACCTTGATTATTGGTTTGTCTTTGCCGACAACCATTACCATGTCGACTGGAAGCTCCACGGACCGGTCCTCAAACGAGATCAGTGCGCGCCTTGGCAGAGAGAATATGCCGTCGCGGATGTCGTCGATTCTGCCCACCCTTCCTGCATTCTCGCCGGTGGTGATGAGTGCCATCGCACCCTTGTCAAAGCCCAAGTGATCCTTTACCTGCACTTCTGGAAGCTGCACAAGACAGGTGTCTCCCACCTTGAGGTTCATGTCGCTTATCAGCGTCTTGCCGTCATGGAATCCATACTGTGTTTTCTTGCCCTTTACGGTTACCTTGCTTGTCACCTTGACCAGCTTGACGTTCTTTTCTGCGTCCTCCACTGCTACTGGAACCAAAAGCTCCGAGTCCTTTGGCACAAGGCGGTAGGCCTGGCCTGATGCAAGCTCGACTATATCCATCAACCCCACAGCAAGATTGGGATCCCGCTTGACGACTCCGTCTACCTTGACCTTGCCGGCTTTGGTTATGATCTCGGATTCACGGGCGTTCTTTGTTATCTTGAGGGCGTCACGAAGAACCATGCCCAGAGGGTAGGACCGGTCTTTTGAATGCGGCCCTGGCTTGACGCGCATGACAAACTGGCCGTGCTTTCTTTTTATGTCCCAGAAGGCTGGTGCCAGCTGCCTCTTTACTCTTGTATCTCCACCTTTTTTACCCATTACTTAGATCCCCCCGCTTTTGAACCGGAAAGCCTTGCAGAACGCATCTTGTCATCAAGATTAAGACTGGTAATCATGACGTTTGATGCATGGATTGGAACCTTGACGCTGCCGCCCTTGACTTTTTCTTTCTGCACACCTTCAATCTGCAGAGTTCCTGTTTTGGTGTGGACCAGCTCCACCTTGCCTTCCACACCCTTGTATTCGCCGCGCAGTATCTTTACCGAGTCGCCCTTGATGACCCGCGCGCCGCGCCGGTGGTACTGCTGGCGCAGGTTGTCTGAAAGGGTTGCCCCGATCATCTTGTCGCGCTGGTGTTTTGGAACGTTGATTAGTTTTGCATTAAGTTTTGCCATCAATCTCACCTATACTATCATGCCTGCAAGGTTGGCTATTCTCGGCCACTTTTCTGCAGCCTCGCTTGCAACCGGGCCCTTGATGTCTGTTCCCTTGATCTCGCCTTCCGGAGTGACCAGCACTGCCGCGTTGTCCTCAAACGCGATGCGGACTCCGTTTGGTCTTTTGATCGGGTATTTTTGTCGCACGATAACCGCGCCAAAGACCTGCTTTCTCAGCTCTGCCGGGCCCTTCTTGACGGTAACTGTGACAAAGTCTCCCACTGCCGCTGCCGGCTGTCTTGAATGCCTGCCCTTGTACCTGGTGACCTGCGCCACGCGGAGGATCTTTGCTCCAGTGTTGTCCGCGCACACCAGGTTTGCGGTAATCGGGATGGCTCTTGTTACGTACGGGCGGAACTCTTCAACGCCCTTGGCTGAAACTGCTCTCGACTTAGCTCCTGCTGCCATTCTTGGTGTTCACCTCAATCACTACAAACGATATGGTCTTTGAAAGCGGCTTGCATTCAGCTATCTTGACTTCGTCGCCTTCCTTGACATCGATGCAACCGGGAAGGTATGCATGGACCTTGGACCTGCTTCTCATGTACCTCTTGTACTTTGGCACTGGTCTTGGGTATTCTCTGGATACCACTACCATCTTTTTGGCCTTGGCGCTGACCACAGTGCCGGTTATCATCTTGCCTCTTACTGAAAGTACCCCGCAGAAGGGACAGTACGCGTCTTCGCACGATCTTCTTGGGGGGACAACTGCAATTCCGATATTTCTTGCCATACTAGATCACTATAATCTCGATACCCGATTCTCAGGTTTTCCTATCAACGACGAACCACTTATAAAGCAAGCGCCGGACGGCGTGGAAACCTCGATCTTTGTAGCAGCCATCTTTGGTACCATCTTGACTGACTGGCCGGTCCTTATGGAAAGGGTATTTCTTGTTTCAAAAACAGTGATGCCTTCAAGACCAGCCAGTGTTGGATCCGTGGACTGGACGACCTTTGTTTTGAGGCCGACAATTTCATGGTAGAGAACGTTTTGTGGGGTTATCATTTCGTCGTCTTGGCCTTCCTTTCGTTCATTAAAGTTAGAATGCGCGCAATGTCCCGGCGCATGTACTTTATCTGACCGGTCTGTTTCTTGAGCGTACCTTTGGACTTTTCTGAACGCGCCTTTGCCAGGTCTGCCTTTATCTCAGCCAGCTTGCCGGCAAGGTCGCCGTCATTCATTTCACGCAGAGCCTTGAGCTTAAGCCTGGCCACTCTGTTCAACTCCCTTTTCTTCAGTTACTTTGGCTTCAGCAGCCTCCGTGGTTGCACTCGGTGTTGGCTGTGCAGGTTGGGCAGCAGCGCTTTCAAGCATCTGGAATTCCTGGGGAAGATCGGCCTTTGAAGCGATGCGAAGCTGTATTCCCATCAGCCCCATCTTGGTGAGGACGTGTGTTATTCCGGTTCGAACTATCTTGCCGGCCACATCGCCGCTTTTTGGGACCACGCCCAGGGTGTGTTTCTCAAAGTGAGCTCGCTCCGTGCGAAGCTTGCCGGATATCGTTACCTCGACTCCGAGGGCCCCAGCGTTCATTATGGTGTTAAGCGACCACATCGAAGCACGGCGGAATGCGGTTCCCCGCTCTATTAGTTGCGCAATCCTGTTGCACATGATCTGCGGGTTGAGTTCCGGGTTTGTTATTTCAAGGACAGATATCTGTGGGTTTGCAAGGCCAAACCTCTGGTCGAGCTTGGCCATCAAGTCCTTGATGCCTGAGCCCTTCCTTCCGATTACAAGTCCAGGCCTTGTAACGTACACTGTTATCTTGGCGCCAACCGGATTCTTTTGAATCTCGACGCCGCCAAAACCTGCATCCTTGAGTTGCTGCGAAAGGAACTCGTTTATCTCCATGTTACGGTAGTTGTTCTTCATCACGTTCTTTACGGCGCTCATTGTGAACTTGCCTCCCTTGCCACCAGCTCAACGTGAACAAGAGTATTGAAACGGGGGCTTGACCTTCCCATGGCGCGGGGCTGGAACCTTTTCAGCTTTGTTCCTTTGTGCACGGCAGCGCTGGCAATCCTCAGCCGGTCAAGGTCCATGCCTTTGTACTCGGCGTTGGACTCTAGATTGTCCAAAAGCCGGATGAATTCTCTGGCAGCCTTCTGCGGGTACCTGCCTGCAAAGAATCCATCCTGGATATTTGAGCGATGGGCAACCTCGTTGTTGTACCGCCGGTACGGCACGGCAATGTTGCGTGCAACAACGTTTTCAAGAAACTCCCGGGCCTTGTCTATGGACATCCCCTTTATTGCAACGGCGATCTCGCGGGCATGCTTGTGGGAGATGTCTTTCTCGCGAAGCGAAGCGCGGACATGACGAGACTTGTCAAAATTTTGGAAAGAATAAGAATATTTTGGCATGTCGATCACTTTAGCGGGACATACAGACTGGATCTGGAAGCGCCAACTCCCGGAGCTCCGTGAACCACTCTCTTGTTTGTTATTGCGTATTCTCCGAGGTAGTGTCCGATCATCTCTGGCTTGATAACCACCTGGGCAAATTCCTTGCCGTTGTGGACGTGTACTGTGAGGCCAACCATGTCTGGAAGAATTATCATGTCGCGGGCATGGGTCCTCAGCTGACCCTTCAGCTTGCCCTCGCGTGCCAGCTTTACTTTTTCGCGCAGCTTGCGTTTCTCATCGTTCATGTACGTGCCCACGCGCTTGTCCAGTGACCTTCGCTGCCGGGCATTGAGAAGCGGCAAAAGATGCTCTATCGATAAAGTCTGCAACTGTTCGGGAGTATAACCCTTGAACTTGAATTCACGAACCAACTATATCACTCCTTCCTCGTTTGCTGTTCCATTTTTAAATCTAACGAGTGTCATCATACCAATCCCAGCTTTGTTGCCAAGTCTCTGGCAGCTTCCGGTGTCTTGAATTTGACAAATGCCTTCTTGCCCTGCATCGTGCGCGCGGTGTTGACCTCCTCGGCCTCGGCCTCGTACAGTATGCGAATGGCCTCGATTATTTGGTTCTTGGTGGCCCGCTCTGAGACTTTGAAGGACAGCTTGTTTTCCTTCTCTATCTGGTTGTACGTTTTTTCTGTAACATACGGTGCGATGATCACCGATACTGCTTCTTCAGCAGTCATAGACTTTGCTTGATTACTCATCTAACCATCTCCATTATTTTGTGAACTGGAGCCTGCATGCTCTTCATCTGCTCGATCGCGTTTTGCGAAAACACTGTCAACCTTATCGGCTTTGAGCCCGGTGCAAGGTCCAGGACGCTTATCTCCTTGGCACGCTTGACCTCAACTCCGGGTATGGACTTGATGGCAGTGGCCTTGGCATCGTCGCCCACGACTATCAGGGCGCTGGTGCCTGACCGGCCCGGCCTGCCCCTGCGCCTTGATGTGCCTGAACGTGGCTTTCTTGCCGCGTACGCACGGGCAAGATCGTCGCCAAGACCCAGGGCAACAAGGGCCTTTTCCAGGTCCTTGGATTTTGTTATCGACTCGATATCGTTTGAAACTACCAGCGGGAGTTTTACCTCGGATCCGATTTTGTGGCCGCGCTTTTCAACAAGCTCGCGGTTTGCCGTTGCTGCAACAGCAGAGCACAAGGCAAGTTTGTTTTCCTTGTGGTTGACCTGCTTGTAGATTATCTTCCATGATTCTGGCGGGTGTGCAACTCTTCCGTGACGTACACCGGCGACTTCTGCTGCTTGGCCTGCCCTTGGAAATCCTTCGCCGCGCGCCCTTGCCAGCCTTGCAATTCCAAGGCCAGTGTTACGGGATTCAGCGCTGACGTTTTCTCCGGCTGCCGGATACCTTCCCTGCCTCTGATAGGTGTGGGACAGCAGGTTGACGTACACCTTGTGTATGACTTCTGGCCGGTATGGCGTGTCAAACACTACCGGAAGTTCTACGTCGCCGGCCTGCTTGCCGTCGATTCCTAATATGCTGGCTTTCATTCAGATACTACCTCCAGAACTTTTGGCTCAAGGACCTTCTTTGGAACATTGCGTATGGGGTGCCTCATCTTGATAAGGCGCTTTGGAACGCCGGGGATGGAGCCCCTGACTACGATGTAATCGCCATTTACAAGGCCAAAGTGCTTGAAGCCGCCCTTTGGATTGATGGACTTGCCGTCCTTTTCAGTGTTGGACATTATCAGGATGCGCTTGTTGTACTCTGTTCTCTGGTGGAATCCCCTCTGACCCTGCCTTGCCACAGTGTACATGACTACTGCCGGCGAGATTGGGCCCAGCGTACCGACTGCACGCACGCTCTTTCTTGATTTGTGCTGCTTTCTTTTTACGCCAAACCTTGTGATCGGGCCTTCGATACCCTTGCCGCGGGTTATGCCAAAGACGTCGATGTTCTGTCCAAGCTGGAAGATATCGCTTGCCTTGACTTCCTTGCCCAGAAGGTTCTTGACGTATTCAAATTGCGATTTGACGTCCTTGCCGGAAACTGCGAGTTCAAAAACAAAAGGCCTCTTTTGAGAAAGACCAATAGAATGCGGCATGACTGCAACAATTGCCATGACAGAGGCTGTCTGGCCCAGCAAGCCCTCTGCCTTTGAGACGGCATCGTCTGCCTGCTTTACCTCGACTAGGCGTGCAAGCTCCTTTGGCAGATCCTTGGCATAAGCATCAAAGATCGCATGCTGGCCGTACAGATCCTTCTTGTAGCCGCGCATACCAATTATCTTGATAGGTGGAGTTGCAATAACCGTCGCAGTGTTCAACAAATGCTTGCCAAAATTCGGAGTTTTTTCTCTATCATCTATCGTCAGGACATGAATCCCGCCGACCTTGAAACCAGCATATCCAAGAAGAGCAGTCTTTTCCCCAGTAGCCTGAGGCCAGGTCCTAACTCTTGCCTCAAGACTCTTGGCTCTTGCCCTTGGCCTAAAGGCGACACTACCTCTTCTCGGGGCGCTATACTTACGATGACCCATAGATACTGCAAAACTCTGCCGTGCCCATTAATAAGTTATTGTGAAAAAATTGATCCTAGTTTTTCTGAAGCGAGTTGTTCAAAATTGCCAGTGTCCCAAGCACAGCTTCCTCAAGCCGTACCGTCTCCGTGGCTTGGTTTGGAAACATGTTGATGGCGAATTCCGGCTTGATGCTGCCGCCCTCTCTTGCCAAGATCTCTTGCACGCCGTGCTTTGGAGCTCCAAATACCACGAGCAGGTTCTGCGCGTCCTTCAGCCGCTGCGTCAGCTTGGCCTCGATGTTACGAAAGTAGCTTCCCTTTCTTGAAGTGATTATGAACTCTGTATTTTCCACGCTGCTCAGCAGCTTTGACAGAGACGGTACTTCCTTTACTTCGTAGCCCCAGTAATCGGTTATGTCCGAGTCAGCCGCTTCAGCAGCGCGTAGGTGCGGGTATCCGGACGTGAAACGGACATTGACCTTCTTGCCCTCATGGCCGGAGCCGTCAAAGGGGACAAGAGATCCAAGGCCGGCCTCCACGTACAGCGACCCCTTGACCTTTACAATCACTCCGGTCCGGATGTCACCGGGCTTGACAGTCTTGATGTCCTGGGCCGGCTTGTGGTGCGGCGCCTTTATTGGGTGCAGTATGCCGGCGTATTCAAGCTGCGTCATCTTTGGATACAGTATCTTGCGTAAGTACTGTGGCGTGTCCAGATACCGGAGAACGGTGCGCAAAAGAAGCGGGTCTTCTTTTTCAAATTCTGACACAGGGTCGTGGTAGACGAATATCTTTTTCACGCAAAAGATCGAGCAGGCCCGGGCAAACTGCCCTATCTTGATGCTCTTGTCGCGTTTTGTCTGCTCGTCGGATAATGATGAGTCGGGTATTGCCACCCAGATGTTGAGCATGGCTATTCGCTTAGCAATCCCTGTATTATGGGCTCAAGATGCCCGCTTGATCCAAACAGCATTTGTCGCAGGTTGCCCTTCCTGTCAATCAGGATGGATGATGGCGTACCCCGCAGGGCATACTCTTCAAAGGTTTTGGCAGAATACTCTTTGTGTGAGAGATAGTCCTTAACCCGGTTTTTCAGGTCTGCCTTGCTTCTCTCGCTGTACGACCTGTACTCTGGGAAGGTCTGTTCTATAAAGTCCAGCACCTTGTCATCGGTCAAGGGTCCGGTCTCTTTTTTCAGCACATCCATTCCAACTGGGAACGGGATCTTGTACGGCAGTTTGTTGCCATCCTTCAGCTGTCCGTACATGGCAAGGGCGCGGTATGTCTCGCCTATCACCTCGCCGGTGGTCAGCAGCTTTTGGAGGTTTTCAAGGGTGTTCTTGTCGTAATCCTCAAAGGCCGTGGCCATCCCAAGGACTGTGAGCCCCTTGTCCTTGTAATTGTTGTACAGCTCTATGGCCTCCGGTATTCCGTACAGAAAACAGCCGGGGCAGTTAACCTGAAAAACCTCAACCAGGACCACGTTTCCCTTTTCTTTGTCGATGTTTGTGGGTTTTCCCTGCACCCATGTAGAAATATTGAGGTTGGGTGCCTTGGACCCTATCTTGACTGCCATTACGATACCTTTTGAAGTCAGGTGTCTAAATTAACCTTACCGTGATTCTCAGGGAGTTCTCTTGCTTGCCCTTTCCCTGGCCAAGGCGGCGTACTTTTCAATCTCTTCATCTTCCACCTTGCGCATGATCTTGCTCTGGGTGTCGATTATGGCCATCTTCAAGTTCCTGGTGGTGGTCTTGTCCTCGCTGACAAGGTAGATGCCTTCGATTGCCAGAGCGGCGGCATCTTCAATTGCGCCATCCAACTTGTAGGTCTTTTCAAGGAAGTCGGTAACCTGGTCGCTTCCTGCTCCGATGGCCACTGCATCGTAGGCGATGTACGTTCCGCTTGGGTCTGTCAGGAACAGCGCTGTTCCGGTCTTGTCAACGCCAGCCAGGATGAGGGCAACGCCAAACGGCCTCAGTCCACCGTACTGGGTGAGCTGCTGGGCCATGTCAGCGACGTTCTTTGCAACTCCCTCAACGTCCACCGGTTCGTCGTAGATGAGCCGGTTGCTCTGCGCGAAAAAGCGTGCATGATCCACCTGGGCTCTTGCGTCAGGGATGTATCCTGCCGCGGCGACGCCGATGTGATCATCGATCTGGAATATCTTTTGGGTAACGTTGGATACCTGCAGTTTTCTTGTCTTTTCCTCGACTGCCAGAATAACGCCATCCTTGGCCTTGATGCCTATTGCCAGTGTTCCGCGTCTTACGGTCTCGATAGCATATTCTACCTGGTAAAGTCTTCCATCTGGAGAGAATACTGTAATTGCACGGTCATAGCCGGCTGCTGCTGGTAACAATTCATCCTAGCTTTTTCGGATCGTTTAATTTAAGTTTTAGGATTGTTTTGGCTTTGTGTAAATAAGCTAGGTCTGTTAAAAAAAAGTCCACATCTTGTCAATCGTTTGTTAAGCACGTCCTTAACAAATAGTACTTTTCACAAAGGCCTTCTGGCTGTAATTATTGCATATCGTTTTCTGTCGCATTATGTTGCCTCAAAAAGTCCATAACAACAGATTTAGTATCTTGGTGATGCCCCAAAAGGACGTGGCCTCCGCTATCAAATTCAATGTGCTTTGCATTAGGAATTTTCTGTGCAGCGTACAGGCTATGGGAGGGATTGACAAGAGTATCATCTTTGGCGTTGATGACCAGCGTCGGTATATTGATTTTGTCTAACGAATAATTAATCAAGATAAAGTTAACCCTGTCATTTAGCATACCTGGTTGGCGTGGGCTAATTGGATTCATTGAGGGAATGAAGGTATCTGAAACCCAAGACTTATCCTCTGGACTTAGTTTTGCCTGCACCTCTGGAGTCACGCCCAAAAATGAAAGCAACTGAGGCTGCAAATACTTGCCAACAAACCAGAATGCAAAATCAGACTTGAAAAAATGGTTGTGGATTACCTCGTCCATAAACTGCATTGGTGGTTCCTTATGGACAACGGCAGATGTTAGAATGAGTACTGATATCTTGTCAGGGTGCCGCAGTGCAAACTCGATAGACGATGGCCCGCCAGCAGAGAACCCAACAACTGCAACCTTTTTGATGTTCAGCTTGTCCATCAATTCTGCGTATGCATCAGCCTGTGCTGCAAACGATGATTTTTGATTGCTGTCGTCGTTGTCTGGCAGAGGAGTATTCAAGAAACCAAATCTTGAAGGAGCAATTACACGAAACTGATCACTATCGTCCCCCAAGAATATTTGTGATAACAGAATTCCCTGATCATAGCCGCCTCCTGCTCCATGCACTACCAATACGGGATAGCCACTCCTGATATCGGCATACTCCAGAGGGCCATAAGCAGTGTTTACGACCCCACTACCTTTTGTGATGCGCTCCTGCGCAGTCGCCATATCGGCCTGAAAGCTCTGGTACAAGAAAACAACTACGACAGTTGTCACTGCGCTGAGAGCGGTTCCAACCATGAGTGAATTTTTTGCCGATGTGTAATCCCGTTTTCTTAACTTAAAGAACACAGTCAGCCCGCCCATTACTTGAAAGAAGACAGGCAGTAGATACCATAATGGGCTACTTTTTCTTCTTTTAGATTCTGAAGCCACAAGTTTTCGTGTGTGTTATGGAAGACAACGATACTTAACAAGCAGGCATGCAGTGCAATACACAGCGTAACCTGATGCAAATTTACCAGAATTCGGTTGCATGTGTTGAATGTCACTAGCGAACATCTGTTAAAAAATTGGTCATTTGTCAAGTTCTTAACAAAAGGCACTATTTGCACAAGACCGATTGTTTTCCACGCCGGCCGTTTTGGCGCTATCCAGCTTGATTTTAATAACGTCTCTGCACAGCATTGCACGTTGGTACAGGACGAGATAATTTTCTACGGCCACCCAAACGTCCAGTCGCTTCACAGCCGGACCGTCGAGATAACAAAGGAAGAGAACCTGACTCTGAGGGGCGACTGCATCATAGGCGTGCGTGCCGCAAAGGCCTGTGCAGACCTTGACGAGTCTTTAAAGAGCAGGCTGATGAGCGATTCAAAGATAAGAATAGAGATAATGGCCGGCAGCTATACCTACGAGATCGTTGGAAGCGGCGACAGCCGGCTTACTTTGAAAAACAAGCACGATATCGTGATCAGAAAGACCAACTTTGTCTGCCCACGCACGCTCCTTGTAAGGTGCGACAAGGCATCCTCGGACCTGCCCCGGGGCATGGTAGAGATCTTGAAGGACCCAGCAACAAAAGGGATATTCAGGATCACGGCAGAGTAGTCACTTTTGCGGATTCTTTGTCAGAACCTCGCTGTATTCCTTGCTTTCGATGGCCCTTGCCAGCGCCGCGTTCAGGATCTCGGCTGCCAGAAAACCGGCGCATTTGTCGTTTTTTCCAACCAGCGCAGTAAACCTCTTGTCGCCATGGATGCCCTTCATTATTTTCAGTAGCTTGTTTCCGACATCGTCTATCAGCCTGTCGGCCTTTTTCAAGTCCGCTGATGCATCGCAGTCGTAGACCTTGATGGTTGCCGAATAGTACTTCATCACTGCGCCTCGGACCTCCACCATCCGGGCCGTCTCCACAAGGCCGGCTTCCTTTAGCATTTCAAGGTGGTGCCTTATCGTGGTGGTGGCTTTTTTGTGGCCAGAGCCGTCCAGTGCTTTGGCGATCTCTTCTGCAGTCATGGGTTTGTGGCCAAGCATGTCCAGCATCTTGATTCTTGTTGGATCGGCCAAGCCCTGAGCAGAGGAAGGATCAAGCGTGCTTACTTTTCTTACCCTGATCTCTTTTTGAAATATTGTATCTGACATCACCAAAAAATTCCGCCTATAATAGTAAAGCACGGTTATCAGATTTTGTTGTTTAATTTGTTAACAACATAACTATCACCATGATTTTGATAAGCCAATAGTGTTTACATTAGTATCTAGATAGTCTTGCTATCATCATCCTCATATCATTACTGATTTTATGATAGCAATAAAACGCGGCGTCAATTTTTGCCATTGGCAACGCCCACTGCCCGCCAGATGGCCCCTGACAAGCACGGATAGGCGCCAGAATGTCTAGAAATACGATACAGGAATTGAGCAGAAATCTACAGCTTTCTCCCACTGATTCTTTCGTAGGCCAGAATGTAGCGCCGGCCAAGCTCGGCAACTATCTCTGGGGCCACCGCCGGCGGGTCAGGCTTTCTTCCTTCCCTTGCAAGCCGGTCGACTTCGGCCTTGAATCCGGTCTTGATGAGCCAATCCCGCAAAAGCTGTTTGTCGTAGGCTTCCTGCGTCCTTCCAGGCTGATAATCGGCCTTGAGCCACAGGCGGTACTCGTCAGGACCAAGCGAGTCTCCAAGAATTATGTTTCCCTTATCGTCCTTTCCAAACTCGAATTTGACGTCGGCGATGATAAAGCCGGCCCTGTCAGCTATCTGGCTCATCTTTTCATACAGAGAAATCGATGCCTTTTCAAGATAATCGTATTCTGTCGCGGTCAGGATTCCTGATGAGACTACCTGCGCTCTGTCTATTGGCAGGTCGTGTTCCTCGGACTTGGTCGTTGGGTCAAAGATCGGTCGTGGAAGTTTTCCGGCCAGCACCGGCTTGAAATCAGCCGGAAGATCCTTTCCAAGGCGGCTTTGATACCGGTCTGCCAAGCTTCCGTAGAAATAGCCGCGCACCACGCACTCTACCGGTATCATGGTCAGCCTTTTGACGGCCATCTTGTCCTTGTCCACAACTTTGATCATGTGATGCGGCGTGCCAAGGGATTCAAACCAGAACTCGCCAAACCTGCAAAGGACCTCGCCCTTTCTTGGGATGGGCGTTTTCATCATGACGTCAAAAGCAGAAACGCGGTCGGAAAAGTGAAACAGTATGTTTCCGTCATCAAGCTCGTAGATGTCCTTTACTTTGCCTTTGCGGAGCAGCCTCAACACCACAGCCTCGTTCTCAATAGAATATCTGCCTTTTGAAAGACTTTTAACGGCGATTTTCAGATCTTTGCTGTCCGATGGTTGACAGTCGAGTTCTTGCGATAAACAGGCCCATCTGCGTGGGCATCATAGGCGGCGGACAGCTGGGCAAGATGATAGCCCACGAAGCAAGGCGGATGTCCCTTAAAGTCATTGTTCTGGACCCCACCGAGGGCTGCCCGGCATCCAGGGTCGCCGACGAGCAGATAGTGGCCGACTTTAAAGACGAGCAGGCCATAATGGACCTTGCCGGCAAATGCGATGTTTTGACTTACGAGATAGAGCTGGCCAACTCCTCTGCTTTAAAACAGCTAGAGTCCAGGAACTACCCTGTCAGGCCGGCCCCCGAGTCGCTTCGGATAATCCAGAACAAGTACAGGCAGAAATCGTTTCTAAAGAGCAACAAGATTCCTGTCGCCGAGTTTGAGCTTGTCAGATCTGAAGAGCACCTGCAGGAGCTGTGCAAAAAGTTTGGATATCCGGCGGTCTTGAAGGCCACCGAGGACTCGTACGACGGCAGGGGCAACTTTGTGATAGCGTCCAAGGACAGGATTCCAGAGGCCTTTAGGTATTTTGCTGGCCGGGAGTGCATGCTGGAAAAGTTTGTGCCGTTTACCAAAGAAGTCTCGATAATGGTGGCCCGCAACCCAAGCGGACAGATAGAATCCTTTCCCGTAGTTGAAAACATACACAAGCAAAACATACTTGATACCACCATAGCGCCGGCCGCAATAAGCCGCAGCGTGAAAGCAAGGGCAAAAAAGATTGCGGAAAAGACCATGGCGGTCTTGCACGGGGCCGGGATCTTTGGAATAGAGATGTTTGTCACAAGAAAAGGCGAGGTTCTGGTAAACGAGATAGCGCCAAGGCCGCACAATTCCGGGCATTACTCCAACGAGGCCTGCTCTATATCGCAGTTTGAGCAGCATCTTCGGGCCGTGCTGGACCTGCCGCTGTCCAAGCCGGAACTGCTGCACCCCGCTGTCATGGTCAACATACTTGGGCCAGACGGACTGGACGGACCGTACGCAGTCGACGGACTGGACAGGCTGTTTGCGATTCCCGGCGTGAAACTTTACATCTATGGCAAAAAGATATCCAAACCAAGAAGAAAGCTGGGCCACATAACCGCGACGGGCCGGACGGCTAGGCAAGCTTTAGAAAGGGCCACAAAGGCAAGGCAAGCAATAAGGCTCGTACCAGCCGTAACGGAGGCAAAGCAGAATTGAAAAAGCCGCTTGTAGGCATCATAATGGGAAGCGATTCAGACCTTCCAGTCATGAAAGAGGCCGCAGAGTTTCTTGATTCCATGGGTGTTCCAAACGAGGTGACCGTCGTCTCGGCCCACAGGACGACAAAGAGGATGGTATCGTATGCCCAGGACGCCAAAAAAAGAGGAATACAAGTCATAATAGCAGGAGCCGGCGGGGCCGCGCACTTGCCAGGCATGGTAGCAGCCCTTACGCCGCTACCGGTCATTGGTGTTCCCATAAAGACAAAGAGCTTGGACGGCCTTGACTCGCTTTTGTCCATAGCCCAGATGCCGCCAGGCGTTCCGGTTGCCACGGTGGCCATCAACGGCGGCAAGAATGCCGGGATCCTGGCCTGCCAGATGCTGTCTGTCAAGCACCAGGACGTTGCAAAAAAGATAGAGAAATTCAAAAAAGAGATGGAAAGTGCAGTCCTTCAAAAAGCAGGCAAGCTTGAAGCCCTTGGCTTTAAGAAATACCTGGAAAGCATGAAGTAACGGCGATTGCCGCAGTAGTGTTTATTTGGCTGCTGTATTCTACCCTTTGACGTGGAGCACGCTCATACCGAAAGTCATTCCAGTTCCCACGAAGAGCACGGTCATGAAGAAGGCGAGCCGATAGTCGTCAAGATGCTAAAGCCCAACGAAGTACTTGCAAAGGATCTAAGCGAGTACGGGATCGTGGCCGAGGCCCTAGAACCGGGTTCCCATCCTCTTGAAGGAAAGCCGTATTACAGCCACAAGTTTGGTCTGAACTCCAAGTTCACCACAAACCGAGGCATGATCAGAGTCAGCGGCAAGAACTTTGACCTGATCCAGGTCCTCCAGAGGAATTAGGTGAGACAGAAATGCCGATGCAGGATCCAACACCCATCCCCTACGGAGCGCTGGATTATTACCAGATCCACTACATCGTCCAGACCGGCGCCATCGATACCGAGCAGTTTCTGGCAAGATGCGAGCCCATCACCAGGGGCCACTTTAGCAACAAAAAGGTAGTCGATGTCAAGTGGACCGGTGTAGGCATGCTTGTAGACGTGCTGAAGCAGGATCAGCATCTGACAGAGTTGCTGAAGGAAGTTCTCCTCCACGAAGGGGAGATAAGGATAGACCCGCTGGATGATCATGTCCGGATCTACGGGCGATGGAACCACGACGAGAACCTCAAGGCAAACCACGCCATGGTAGAGATAGCAGACATCATAGCAGGTCACATCAAAGCTTTGTCCAAGTAGGCCATCTCGTTAGCTTTAATAGTCCTAGAGGCTTGCCAAACTCCCTGAATACCGATTGAGTAATTTGAAATTTGAGGGTAAAACCGTTGTAGTTACTGGAAGTGGGACAGGCATTGGCCAGGCCATTGCCAAGAAATTTGCTGAAAACGGCGCCAACATCGCCATCATGGGAAGAAGAAAAGAGCCGCTGGACCAGACGGCCAAGATCCTCAACGACATCATCAAGGCCGCAGGTTCTTCTGGCAGGGTTGCAACCTTCCCAGGAGTCGATGTCTCCGACGAGGCGGGCATCAACTCGATGTTTGAGGGTATCAAGAGCCAGTTTGGCAAGGCAGACATCATCGTCAACAACGCCGGGGTCTCCGGCCCGGTCAAGACTTTTACCAACGCCAGCGTCCAGGAATTCCGAGAGTGTGTGGCCATCCACCTTACCGGCACCTTCTGGACCACCGCCAGCGGGCTCAAGGCCATGGATAAGGGCGGCAAGATAATCACGATCTCCACGTTCTTCTCCGAGGAAAACCGGTACGAGCAGAGGCCGTACCGGTTCAGAACGCCGTACACGGCTTCGCAGGGTGCCAAGAACCGGCTTGCCGAGGCCCTTGCCTGGGAGCTGGCAGAGCGTGGCATCAGGTCCATAGCCACCAACCCCGGTCCTGTTCACTCGGACAGAATCTACAAGACCGTTTATCCAAAGGCGGCGGCAGAGTTTCTCCGGGTGGGCGGATACCCCGGCCTTGCATCCACAGAGATCGAGGTCGTGACGGCAAAGGCGCTGCCGTACCTTGGCGATGCAGAAGACGTTGTGGCCAAGGCGGTAAGAGAGACGGCAGCCGAGATAGCCAAGAGGAGGGGCCAGCAAGACGAAGAAACCGTCAAGAAACTATCCGAGGTCGTTGCCGGGGCTCTGGCCAAGATGCAAGAGATTGCAGAAAAGATACAGGGCAACACCAGCAAGATGATAGTCGACAGCGAGTTTCTGACCCAGGATGAAGTGGCCGAGATGGTTATGAACCTGTCCGACGAAAAGATAAGCAAGCTCATCAACGGCCGCGTGATTCCAAACGACAGGGTGTTTTATCCCGTCAAGCCGATAATAGGCACAGCCGTCGACAACTCTGATCCGCAGCTTGCCGGAAAGGTGATAGTTATGACCCTGACATCCTCTGCACAGAAGGATATCGACAGGGTCAAAAAGATTGCCCAGATGGCGCAGTCGGCAGGCGCAAAGCAGGTGATAATACTAACAAACAACTTTAACGACCTGCCGCAGTTCAAGGAGTTCCACAGCCACGCCATTAACCTGCTGGACGAGGACAGGGTGAGGGGGATCTTTAACGTTGCCAGGACCAACTTTGGCGAGATAGGCTCTGTGATACACTTTACCGGCGACTACGACTACAACACTGCCTTTAGCACCATGTCCAGAAAGCAGTGGGACGATCTGGTGGACAACTTTATCTACACTCCGGGCCTCATAGTCAGAGAAGCCGTCAACGCCATGGCCTCGCCGGGTGCGGTAGAGGAGCCATCCAAGTACAAGGGCTCCAAGGGCACCGTAGTCATTGTCGGCCCAGATGCGCCGGTCGGCAAAAAGATCTCTGGCGTTCTGCGGGCAAGGGCCGACGTTTTCAGGGGAGCCCTGAGGCCGTACACTGCCACCGTGAACCAGGAGCTGGGAGACGTCCTTGGCTCGTCCATCAAGCTGCACCTGGTGCTGGCTGGAAACAGCGAGGGAGCCGAGCCAAACGCAGAAAGACTGCACAGTTCGGTGCTGAACCTGGCGGCCGGCGCTTGTCTGAAGCGCAATGAAGCCATATTCTACATCGATGAAGCAAGGGCCTAGCCCCACTTCCAATTCTTTTTCAATACTACCAATCTTTTCAGCTGAATTATCGCCGGCCAATTCATCTTGCTGAAAACCAGTCTGCAATGAACTTGACGGCCACGGCAATAAGCACGATCCCAAGCATGCGCTGCAGGAGCACGTCCTTTACAGAGCGAGACCACTTGGCACCGATCTGTGCGCCCACAAACGCCCCGCCGGCCAGGGCCAGCGCGTAGACATAGTCGGGGTGCCCCAGTGCGGCGTGGGTAAAGACTCCGGTCAGCGATGTTATCAGCAACGTCAGCTGCGATGTGGGGGCCGCGCGGTGCATCGTCATTCCAAGGGCCAGCAGCATCATCGGGACAAAGATGATGCCGCCTCCTACGCCAAACAGGCTGGATATTATTCCGGCCGCAAAGGTGCTTCCGTAGACTGCCGCACGGAAGGCAGGTCTGCCATTTGGCTGGCTTTTTTCTTTGAGTATGGAATTTCGGTAGACGATGTAAATCCCGACCAGTATCAGAAGGATACCAAAGTACAGCTTGAAATCCGGTGCAGAGATTGAGCCTGATATGAACGCGCCAAGTATGGCCCCCGGTATGGCAAAGGCTGCCATTTCTAGGCCGGTGCGGTAGTCGATTCGCTTCTGCCTTGAGTACGCCATGGTGGACGAGACGCTGGTCGATGTTACAGCAAAGAGGCTAGTGCTGGCTATCTGCTGGGGCGGCAGCCCGATGAACGTGAGGGCCGGTACCATGATGATGCCACCTCCCACGCCGAGCACCGAGCCCAGGGTGCCGGCTCCAAGTCCGACAGCGATGAGTATGACAGTGGTGAGGATATCAAGCAACCGACTGACACGTTTCCCTTCTAGGCCATGTCTTAAAACGTGAATGCCTTAAAACTTTAATGCTTTAACTGCCTCACGGCACAAAAAAAGAGAGGGCGGGACTACCTTGAGATCTCGAACTCCACTACCGCGCTTACAGACACATCAGTAAAGCCAGGGTTATAGAAGCCCGGAGACTGCATGAAATTTACCCCGCGATAGTAGATAGGGTAGCTGCCGTAGTACGGGTTGTAGCCGCTCTGCCCGACGATCTCTATGCTCTTTATCGACCTTACATGAGCGCCCAGAGATTCTGCGATCTCGCTGGCTCGGCTTTCAGCATTGCTGATGGCGTTTTGTGTCAGCTCTTTTCTGGCTTGTTCAATCTGTGCATCAGATATGGTTGTGGTAATGTTGTCTATGTTGCCATTTTCTTTCTGGATGGCGTCTTTGACAGCTTCTAGGTTTTCAGCACTGGTCTTTACCAGAATCTGCGTGTATGTTTGGTATGAAGAGTACTGTGGATACCCATAGTACTGCGGGTTTACGTAAAAGTTTGTCTGCTGTATGTCGCTTTCAGAGATTCCTGCTTCCTTTAGGATCCCCACCAGCTTTTTGTATTTGCCGACGTATTCATCAAGTGTTTCCTTGAGCTTGGCAGGCTGTGTGCTGAGGTTTACCCCAATTATCAGTGGCTTTTGCTCAGATTCTGTTTCTGGCGGCAAAGTTCCGTCTGGTTGCATAACGCCGCTTGCTTCTAGCAGCCTGGCTGAATATATCGGGTCCAGGTAGACGCTCTCAAATCCATACCCTTCTTCGACGAGCTTGCTGACCAGTGGCGAGAGGCTGTCAACACTGGTGTGAACTGCTATGGTAGAGTAGATGCTAAATGTGACATCGCTTGGATACTGGCCCGGTCCACTGTAAAACGGATTGAGGTACTTTTGGCCTACGGTCACCGTCGTGTCTTCTGAGACGGCCGTTACAGCCTCTGTTATCTGGGCAATGTATTCTTCCTGTTCCGCCAATGCCTGTATTGCATCTGGTTGTGGCTGGGATTGTCTTGAGACGCTGAACATGACCTGGTCTGGTGTGATAGACATGCTTGCATCACCAGTCACCTTGATGGTAGAGCCTGCAGCGACGCTTGCCTGGGCAGACGCTTCTTGAAGGCCCACCTTGCCTGCTGTAAGCATCGGCACAGCAACAGCAGCTATAGCCAATATTGCTGCAAATGCCGCTGCCTGCATCTTGTTGCCTTTACTATTTTTCAGAATATCCTTTCACCTTGCTGTTTGGACTGACATTGGCAAATACTTAAGATTTTGCCAAAACGAAGTCAATGATTACCAGATGCTTCAAGCCGTCACTTTTGAAACTGGATTGGACAAAATCTTAAATGCTGTGCATCAATTAGAACAGTCGGACAGGATGAGGATTTCTTTTTCTGCATTCTTTGCAATGATATTGATTTCAGCTCTTGGATTGGCAGAGGCATCTGCCAGCTCTTCTGCAACCATCATGAAGATAATTATTCCTCAGGGCGCATCTGTCCAAGGAAATCTTGCCTATGCACCCGTCAACGCCATGGTACCTGCTGGAAGCCTGATAATCTGGGAGAACTTTGATTCGGTTCCTCACACAGCTACCTCTGGAATCGGGCCGGAGGATGCAAATGCTGGAAGGCTTTTTGATTCTGGAATAATGAATTCCAGGCAGCGATTTCAAATGTCAACCATCGGTCTTGACCCCGGAGTCTATGACTACTTTTGCGTACTCCACCCGTACATGCTGGGAAGATTTACAATAGTAGAATCGGTAAATGAGCAGAAAACATTCCCGCTTACTATAAACGGCAGTACTTACGACATTGAATATTCTATCACTGGCGGCCAGTTGATTGGCCTTGCATCCGACAGGGATGCGGCAACCATTACAGCGGTTATTTATTCAACAGACGAGGGAAACCTCAAGATAAAACTTCCAACCGATGTAATTCGTGAATACCTAGCATTTGGAGGCAATGCCGTTGAATTCTCAGTCTTTACCGACGGCGTACCTGCTGATGTTGAAGACATAGTTATCACAGAAGACAATAGCACGCTTTCAATTAACTTTGAAAAAGGTACAGAGATAATCGACATAGTCTTGCCGCAAACGCTTCCCGGCTTGTGGAAGACTGAACAGTTCATAATAGACGGCGAAGCTTATCCAATAAGATACGCGATTACCTCTGGCCAGGTTGAGAGCATGTTTGTGGATCTGCCTGCCAGAGCCCTCATGGTTACAGTGAATTCAAGTGAAGCAGGCCAACTGACTGTGGAACTTCCAAGAAACATAATTGATTCTAGACAAGACAATAATGTTGACGTACGATATCAAGTCTTTGTGGGAAGGTTGACAGAGAATGAAGGAGTCATGCCTGCCACATTTCAGGAAATAGAGAAAACAGACCAGAAAAGAGTACTGATCATCGATTATCCGGGAGACAGCCAATATCCATCCCTTATCGTGATAGATGGTACACACGTTATTCCAGAGTTTGCTTCGCTTGCTGTACCGGTGATGTGGGCATCAATCGTCGGCACCATAATAGCTGCAAAACGTTTTGCATCAAACAAAAATCAGAATGGATTTTGAATGCCCAGTCGGCTGTGCAGTAAATGTATTAGCGAAAAAGGGGGGCGTTGCAGCCCAAGCCCATCATGACTTGCAGAACGGATCATTGGCTTGCTCCGCGGTTATCCATCCCCTACCGTAGCAGCAGAGGCACTTTTCCTCCACACGCCGTGGTATCGAAATGCAAGAAGGGTTGGAGCTATCCGGTGAGCATTGGACGGCGCCGGTCCCAAGGCATGAAGGGCACCTAATAATTTTAGAGGGTGCAACGCCTTTGTTTTCTGGAACTACCGTCGACATGCTATGTTAATTACGTCGATCGCCGATATAAGCATGATATCCGTTTGTTTTGCCACGCATGAGCGCAGCGATTCACAACATCATTGACCAATAAACGTCGGTAGTTATTTTTAACTTGTAACCTGACGCGCATTATTATTTATACATAGCCTGAAAAATGATGAAGGACTTATGGTGTGTAAAGGGATCTGTGAAAGGCATAAAGCGGTAAAACCCCTGCCAACCGTGAGTAGGTATCTTATAGGCCAAAAGAGATGCCAGATGTGCTGCCAGTTCATCATCTGGGATGGAATCTGGTGCCCCTGCTGCGGCATGAGACTTAGGGAACGCCCAAGAAGCGCAAGCGACAGAAGGAGACTCAGGTCGCAGAAAGCATTCAACGAGAACCTGCTTGTTCTTCAATAGGTTTGTGTCAGGATTGCTGAAGGCATCAGGGGGCACTCTAAGAACCCCCCTAGAATTAGTTTAAATCTGTGCCGATGGTATCTGCGACAATTTGAGCAAGCAAAAAGAGATAGCAATTTCATTTTCCGAGAAAGAGATCGCTCCCAACCAGGAGCTGCACGGCCTGGTGACAATAAACTATGCCGGGCGGTTTGACAGCGTTGTGATAAACTCGCAGATCGAAAAGTCAAGCGATGTTTTTACCTACAGCCTGCTTAACGGCAAAAAAATAAACCACCCATACGCCCGGCTTTCCATCTTCAAGGCAGAGCTTGGCGGCAGGACCAACGTTGAATTCGTCGCAAGCACAAAGCACGTTCCTGCCGGCGACTTTTCAAACGTCAAGTTCAGGGCAGCCCTCATTCAGGAGCACAAGGAAATATTCAGCGATGTGGTTTTCATAAAAGTAGTGAAGGGTTAGGCAAAGTTCTCCACTATCACGACCTTGCCCTTCATCCAGGGGTGCGGCTCACAGTGGTAGGGGTATTCGCCCACCTTTGTGAAGACGAATTCAAACTCCTCTCCTGGCATTACAAAGCCGCCTTCTTCGTTAGCTAGCGAGTCAAACTTGCCGTTGATGATGTCCACGTAGCCGTCGTCTGATGTAACGGTGTGCGGGACAGAGTCCTTGTTGGTCCATATCACCCTGTTGGATATTTCAATGGTACCGCGGGCTTCAGCAGGGACAAAGTTTTTCACCTGTGACGGGATGGCTGAACCCTCTACAATATCAACGTGTGTAGATTCTGGCGGCTCGAGGATCTCCTCTTTGAGCTGTGGTTTTGCATTGGCCTGCGGAACATAGACGAACTGATAGTAACCGATGCTAACGGCAACTGCAACTACAAAGGTTATGAGACTGATTCCGCCGGCGTGGTTTACCATTCGATCATCATGCCCTCATTTTTCAAATATAAAGTTATGTCATGTCTTCCGGACATCCGGCTTATCGTGTGGACTTGTCTCTGGACCTGCCGATGCAGTCTTGGCCGGTGGGTTGGACCCTGCCTGTTTTTGTGGCGGTAGCTGTGCTGGCTGCTCTGCAACTGCCTTTGCCGGAGTGGCCGTTGGCGGCGCGGCAAGCGGCTTTTCTGGAGGAGGAATGGCAGTTGGCTTGGGCGCAGCCGGTGCAGGCTTTGCAGCCGGTGGCGTGGGCTTTGGTGGCGGTGCCTTTGCCTGTGCCCTGCCGTACCTGTAGATGTGGAACATGCCGGCAAAGACCAGCATCATTATGCCTACCAGGAACAGCGAGTAGTTCTTCATGCCGCCCAGCAGTGCATAGTACGCGGCTATGTTGAGGTATACCTGGAATCCAAGGAGCACGATAAAGAGCGCATAGATCCATTTCTGAGACAGATCTATGGACGACTTGCCGGCCTTCTTTGGTTGGGCCTTTGCATTGGCCTCCGCGTGCTTGGCCAGCTTTATCATCATGTATGTGAATCCAAACGAGAGCGGCACCAGCAGGATCATGACCAGATAGAAGAATATCGGGTCGATGACAAGCCTCTCAAGCAGAGCCTTGTTCCTGCTCGGGTCGATGTAAAAGCCCCAGTACGTGGTGACGATGATCTGCGCAAGGCTGGTGATACCAAAGGCCGTGATGATAGGCCGGTCCTTCCAAGAGAATTTCTTGTACCTGTCGACAAATGGTATGAGCAGCAGCGCCCCGATGAACAGGCCGGGCCATGCCACACCGGTTACGAACTTGTCGTACATTGTACGCAAGAAGGCATACAGTCCTGTAAGGTACCATTCCGGAACCGTGATACCAGGCGGCACGTTGGGGTCGAACTTGAGACCCATGCTTACAGGGAACACACCGCCGGTGAGCATGATCGCGCCGGTTATTGCCATGACCATGGGGACATCGAAGACCAAGAACCTTGGGAAGTGAACCACCATCAGACCCAGCAGGGCGATGGGGAGCATAAACACATGGAACACGTAGAATCTCAGGATAAAGTCGTGGAATCCGGCCCCAAAGAACGCGTCACGCATCTGCGGCCCCATGATGGGTATGGAGTTGGTCAGCGACGCCGCAATGGAGATTGCCAGCTCAGCACGCTCGCTGAATATGATGTCGTATCCAGTGAATGCTTCGAGGATCGTAAGAACGCCAAGTATGATGCCGGTTACCCACAGTATCTCGTTTCTGATCTTGTACCTGCCACTAAAGTACTGGTAGTACATGTGCAGTATAGCCAGCATGACCATGCCGTTGGAAGCGTGGTAGTGTATGTTTCGTATGTGGAACCCGTACGGGATGGTGTCGTTGATGTTCTTGACGCTGTTCCAGGCCCTATCCAGAATCGGTTCGTACCAGAGCATGAGCAGGGCTCCGGTGATGCCCAGTATGATGAATACGATGAATGTGAGCATGCCAAGAAATCCAAGGGGGCTGACGAACCTTCCAGGGAAGGTGAACTTCATCCCCATGAATATAGTTCTCTCTACGCCGGCGTACGTCCACCGGAAGAATCTTACCAGACTGTTTTCATACGTTAAGGAAGCGCCCATATCCCACTATACCGTTTTTATCAGGACTCCATACCGGAGGAAGTATCCATATATTTCCATCTTTGTCAACCTCGACGTCCAGCTTTGGAAGCACGTTTGACGGCGGCCCTTGAAGCGATGCAGGACCTGCAAAAGCCTTGCCTGTGAGAGGATCATACATGCTGCCATGGCAAGGGCACTCGCCTCTCTTTCTTCCATCTTCGGGCCAGTACTTCCACAGACACCAGAGGTGTAGACACACCATGCTGTAAACTCTAAAAGCAGAAGCGTCGGTTTTGTCCCCGCCAAGCTCCTTTGGCAGGCGGATGATCTGCCACGTGCGGAAGGCCTCGTTGTTAAGCGCAGGGTCGGGGCTCATCGGATACACAATAGCCTCCGAATGGTTAACCGGAAAATCCTTAACGTTGGCCTGGATTCCACCTTTCAGCGTGACTGGCTGTCTTTCGGCGGCAGTTCCGGCCGGATTGGGGAGAAATTTGCCCCATTCAACAAAAGGTGTAAAAGTCATGACGGTACCGGCGGCTGCCATCAGCTTGAGGAAGTCGCGCCGGGACACCTTTCCTCCCGTAACCGGAGGATTCTGAGCCATACTAGGAAAACACTCCGAGAATTACTTAATAAACGTTTGTCCAAGGTCAGCGGGCCTTCGGCTTCTCGGCCCACGAAGTGCCGTCCAGCTTGGCGTACTTCAGGTATGCTCCGGATCTGTCCGCGCCAGAAACATTGACGTTCTGCATGTTTGCCTCAACGAAAACTGTCTGGGACATTCTGGTGCTGGTCATATCGGCGTCCTGCAGGTTTGCCCACATAAAGTTGGTCCTTGTCAGGTTGGCGCCGGCCAGCTTGGCGGCCTTCATCTCGCTGTACATAAAAAGCGTCTCTGTCAGGTTCGCACCTTCAAGGTTCACGCCACCAAGATCTGCCTGAACAAAGTTGGCTCCAGTCAGATCAGAACGGGAAAAGTTTGCCCCAGAAACGATGGCACCGTTCAGGTAAGCCCCTGACAAATTCTTGCCGGAAAAATCCTTGCCGGAAAAGTCAAGTTTGAGAGTAAGGTTGTTCATCCTCCACGCGTTGAATTCCTGCACCTTTCCTTCCAGCAACAAATTTAGACCTTCTTCATAGCTCATGCTTAGCACGCCCCTTCATGGTCCCTGACGCTATATATTCAATTTTATTGCAGCCAGGGGTTGATGCCCTTCTGAAACCGCAGGGAATCTATCAGGCCCTCTGCATAACCTATGCTGAGGACTGCAAGCTCATGCTTGCCCTGCCGGAGGAACCTTTCGGCGTCAGAGATGTAGTACTCGGCGTTGTCCAGAACCTCGAACATTCCCTTGTTGTCGCTTTCTGACCGGAGAATGTTTCTCATCTGCTGCGCTGCCTCCTTGGCCTTTGGGGCGTACCTGTCAACCATCTGGGCCGAGATCCTCCTGATTGCCTGCGTGTTGTCTGTGGGGGTGTCGATATTTTCAGTCAGTAAAGCCATGGCATCTTCTTCAGTAAAGTGAAGTGTACCAGGAATTATCACCGAATGTGGACCGGAGCCAAAATCTATGCCTGCAAGGGACTTGACTTTGCCAGAAGCAAGCCGCTGGTCGTCTGCGCCAACCCGCGATGCAACCACGGCAAAGGTGTTTTCAGAAAACATGCCCTGGCGCTGGTCGTTTTCCACATCCAGCAGCATCTTGAAGATGGTCTCAGGCCCAAGGAAAAACGGCGTGGCCTTTTCATCGTAGCTGTATTCTGCAAGTATGAGGGTGTGGTTTCCTGCAAGAAGGTTGTCAAAAATGGTGTTGTAAACGCTTATCGCGGATTTCGGCTCAGACATCATGGTGACGGTCCGGCCGAATTTGTACATGTGCAGGCCGGTCTGGCCCATGATGGATGCGATGCCGGATGCCGCGTGCAAA
Source organism: Nitrososphaera sp. (assembly GCA_029263715.1). Lineage (GTDB taxonomy): Archaea > Thermoproteota > Nitrososphaeria > Nitrososphaerales > Nitrososphaeraceae > Nitrososphaera. The sequence goes on from JAJUFP010000011.1 coordinate 47,701, forward strand.
ACTCCGGTTTTGATGGATTTTTTTGCCGCTCTGATGCGTAGCTCGCTGTGGGTTGTGGCGATCAAAGGGTCTCCGTATGTGACCAGGGCCACTTTTCTTGACGCCGCTGCATCCAAGATCTCCCTTCCGTCTTCGACAAACCACCGCTGCACGGGCCGGACCTGTTTTCCAAGCAGCGAGGCAAGGCTGGCCATATCGCTGTCAGAAAGCAGGCTGGTGAACCTTTCAACGTATATCAAATCGCAGTCTTTGAGCACCTCGACGGCGGCAAGGCTGAGCCCCTTGTAGCCGTTGATGCCGGTGCCTACAAACCAGAGCATGCAACCAAGAGGCCTGGCCAGCTATATGATCCTACTTTTTGCTCTGCCTTTTGATGTGGTGTATGCGCGAAAGGTGGAACAGCGCCCTGCTGAAAACCTCGATGCTGGAGACGAATTCGTCGATGTTGACGCGCTCATCGGCGGTGTGGGATGCATGGGGGTCTCCCGGTCCGTACGTGACTACCGGGACCTTGAAGCTGTTGCCCAGCACGTTCATGTCGCCGGTACCGGTCTTGCGAAGAAGTACGGGCCTCTTTTTGCACACGTCAAGAACTCCAAGGGAGAGGGCCCTGACCAGGGCAGATGAGTGGTCCGCCTCAAAAGGCTCAGTCTTGTCCTCTATGCGGTAGGTGGCCTTGACTCCCTTCTGAGCGGCCACCTTGGTTATGACGTCGTCTATTATGTTGAGGACATTCTGGCACGTGGTGGTGGTAGGAACGCGCATGTCTATGGTTACCTTGCACTTTTGCGGCGTTACGTTGTGGCTTGATCCCCCGCTTATCTCTGTAAGGCTGCAGGTGATGGAATGGGCCTTTGTTTCAGCAGTGCCCACCCGTTCAATCTCGGCTTTTATGGCCTGCCAGAAATCATACATTTCTTCAACAGAATTCTTTGCCAGCCATGGTGCGCTAGCGTGCGCGCTGTCGCCGACGTCGCAGGTCAGCCTTATGGCAAGCCGGCCCTTGTAAGCGATGGTGATGTTTTCAATGCCGCTGGGCTCGCCAAACATGGCGTAGTCTATAGCCATCTTGCTCTTGACCAGGTGCTTGACTCCTGTAGCGTTGCCTTCCTCGTCGACCACGCCGGCAAAGATGACGGTCCCGCTCTGCTTTGGAAATTCCGAGGCTGCCAAAAGCATGGCGATCAGCGGGGCCTTGGCATCGGACGCGCCCCTTCCGTAAAGGTGGCCGTCCTCGATCCTTACAGGCACCTGGCCGGGAACCGTGTCCATGTGGCCGCAGAGTAGTATGCGGGGCTCGCCGGTCCCCTTTGATGCGATGACGTTGCCGGCGCTATCTATGTTGACCTGCTCAAAGCCCAGCTCGTTGGTGCATTTCTCCTTGATAAAGCTGGCAAGGGCCGCCTCAGACCGGGAAGGCGTGTAGATCTCAAGGGCCTTCTGTAACAGCTCTACAGCATAACTTGGCGATACCATGCTGTTTACCTTCTTTTCAGGTTAAGGGCGTAATCAATCATCATGCCGGGTATGTCAACGCCGGTAACCCGCACGGTGTTTTTGAATTCCGTGGTGTTGTTCACTTCATGCACCATCAGGCCGTCCTTCTTGCTCTCCATCAGGTCTACTCCAACTATCTGCCCGCCCAGCGCTTTTGTTGCTTTCATGCATATCTCCTCAAGCTCGCCGGTCACCGGGCAGGTTTCGGCGCGCCCTCCAAGGGCCATATTGGTCTTCCACTCGCCGTCGCCGGAATACCGGTAGATCGCCGCAACAACCCTGTCGCCCACGACGATGGCCCGTATGTCCCGTGGCGGGCGCTCGACAAACTCCTCAAAGTAGTAAATGTGGTAGATGGGAAACATGTGCTCCCTGTCCTCGATGACGGCCCGCGCGGCATCCTTGTCGCGCAAAAGGCCGATCATCCTGCCCCAGCTTCCGACGGTAGGCTTTATGACGGCAGGATAGCCAAACTCCTCAAGGGCTGCCACGGCAGCATCCTCTGAAAAAGCAGAAATAGCCTTGGGTGTTTTTACGCCGGCCTTTTCAAGCTCCATGTGGGCAAACAACTTGTTGCCGGTTATGGTGGCCACCCTCAGCGGGTTTATGACATGGGCGCCAAGACCCTCCAGTGCGGCGGTGGCGTGCACACTCTTGAAGTAGCTGACGCTACGCTGCAGGATTACCCTGTCGGCATAGCGTTCCCCGTCGTTTAGGCGGATGACAAGACTCTTGATGTCAATGTTCTCAACGTCGACGCCCTTTTTCCTGGCAGCCTCGTACAGGGCCTTCTCTTCCCACCTTATGGTGTCATAAAGGATGGTCAGAGGCTTGTTTGAGGTGTTGTTTGCCTGACTTGCATTCACTGGCCCCAGTCCTCTCCGACAACCTGAGCCGGTTTGATATCAAATCCGGTGCCGGACTTGACCAGCTCGTAGCTGGCGCCGCAGTCCGGGCACGAAACGATCTCGCCCTCAATCGAGTCGGAGGGGATCTTGATCTCTGCATCGCATTCTGGACAATTGACCATTTACTATTACTCCTTCTGGCTAACCTTCAGCGGCGCGTCATTAAGTATCTTTCTCTCAAGCCTTTCGTCCAGGTACAGCTCCAAAATGTCGCCCATCCTCAGTTCCTTGAGGCCCCGTGCAAGCTGCTCTGCCTCGTGCTTGGTGGTTTCAAGCCCAAGCAGCGACAGAAGATATGCCGCTCCGTTCTTACCGGCAAGCTCGCCAAAGACTATCTTGCGGCGGTTGCCCACCAACTTGGGCTCCAGTATCTCGTAGGCTGCCGGGTTGCGCAGTATGGCCGCAAGGTGTGTTCCGGCCTTGTGCTTGTACGCGCTGTCGCCGACAATCGGCTTTGATTCCGGTATCGGCATGTCTATGTATTCAGATATCGTCCTTGAAAGGTCCTTGAGCATGTGCAGGCGCAGGTCGTTGTTGTTCTTGTAGACCAGCGACAGGGCAACTGCCGTCTCTGACAGGGACGGGATGCCGGTGCGTTCGCCGTATCCATCGATGGTGGTGTGGATCTGGTCTGCGCCGGCCTCGCATCCGGCCAGGGCATTGGCCAGAGCAAGTCCCACGTCGTTGTGGCAGTGGACATCCAGCGATGTCCTAGAAGTATCAATTTTATCGTAAACCATCTTGACAAGGCTGTACATGCCCCTTGGCCGCATGATGCCCACGGTGTCAGGAATGCTTATCCTTTCTATGCCGCGTCTGTTCATCTCCTTGCACATATCTATCAGGAATTCCGGCTCGGTCCGGCTTGCGTCTTCCATGGTGAACCGGGCCTTGAGGCCGTGGGCCTTGATGTAGTCGGCCACTTCAAGTGCCCTGATCTTGGCTTCCTCCCGGCTGATCTTTAGCTTGGCAGCAAGGTGGATGTCAGATATACCCATGTAAGTGGCGACCCATGTTGCCCCGCAGTCGATGGCAACGTCCACGTCTGATTTGATGGCTCGCACGTGGGCCATGATATCGGCCCGCAGGCCCTGCTTGATTATGGTCTTGGTGGCCTCTGCATGGTCGTGCGAGACAATGGGGCTTATCTCTATCTGGTCGACTCCAAACGAGTCAAGCATCCAGGCTATCTGGATCCTCTGCTTTATGGTAAACGACACACCGGGGTGCTGCTCGCCCTCCCGCAGGGTGCTGTCCAGAATCCTTATCTTTTTGCCGGATGTTGCGGCGTCCGTGCCGCCCAGCCGGTTGTACATGTGCGCATAATAGTTCGGGTCGTCTGATTTTAGTGACATTTCTTGCAAGGCTTAACTGGTTTCGGACACGATATAAACTTTCTCGCAACTGTTATAGCGAATTCCAGAGCCGTTTGCGACAAAAAACGGTTCAAGAAACCAGGAAAAAAGCGGAATTCGACCTTGCCATGGGCATTACTTGCGGTACCAGTCGCGATTTTATGAACCCAGGTACTTTTCGACTTCCCTTGCAAGGTTTTCAAACGACCCTTGCACGAACTTGGAACGCTTGTGCACACCTTCCCGGTAGCCATCCAGTTTTGCGATGTCTGCCTTGATCATGGCATCCTGCTCTTGGGGGTTGGGCGATCCTTCTGACGTGCGGTATTCTAGCGACCTTTCCGGCGTCATATCCTTAACAATCCTTGCTAGCTCGCCGGCTTCCAGCTCGATTTTGGCGGCCTTTATCACCGATTCAATGTCCTTGGGATCCAAGTCAGCAAGCGGCCTGCCGCTCTTGGCGGCCTCTGCAACCAGGGCGCCCACTATCTTGTGGGCCATGCGGAAGGGCAGGTGCTTTTTGGTTACAAGCTGCTCTGCAATGTCAAGCGATACCGCATAGCTGTTCTTTGACACATCGTACATCCTTTCTTTGCGCACCTGCAGCGTCCTTATCACGCCGTCCATTATCTTGACGGTGCCAAGCGCTGTTGCCGATGCATCGATAATCAGCGGCTTTAGGTCCTGCAGGTCGCGGCTGTACCCAGAAGGAAGGGACTTGACAATGCCAAGCATCGAGATCAGCTTGCCGGCAACCACCGGGGCTTTGGACCTTGTCAGCTCCAGCGGGTCGGGGTTCTTTTTCTGCGGCATCGCGCTTGACGTCGAGCTGTACCGGTCGGCAAGCTCGATGAACCCAAACTCGCTGGTAGACCAGATTATCAGGTCCTCTGCCATCCTTGCCAGGGTGGTAGTCAGTATCGCCAGGTCTGAAACGTATTCTATGAACGCATCGCGAGAGGTTGTTGCGTCAACAGAATTCCGCACAAGGCCGTCAAAGCCCAGAAGGACGGCTGTCCGTTTCCGGTCTATCTTGATGCTGGTTCCGCCTATCGCGCAGGCGCCAAGAGGCGACTGGTTTACCCTTCCAAAGGACTGGTAGATGCGCTCAAGATCCCTAAAGAGGGCGTCGGCATAGGACAGCAGGATGTGCGAAAAACTGCCAATCTGGCCCTGCTGCAGGTGCGTGTAAAGCGGCATGAAGGCATCCTTGTTTTCAGAGGCCTTCTTCAAAAGTCCGTCTATCAGGTCTATTATCGCTGTGCATACTGAGTTGATGTCGTCGCGTACCTTCATCCGGATGTCAAGGACCACCTGGTCGTTACGTGACCGGGCAGTATGCATCTTGCCCCCCGCGTCCATGCCGGCGTTCTTTATCACAAACGCCTCCAGAGCCTCGTGGATGTCCTCTGCATCCCCCGTCTCAATATTGCTAGGGTCTTTTTTTGCCTGCTCAAGGGCAGCCAGGATTTTTTTCAGCTCTGGCTGGCTGATGTGACCCATTTCATGAAGCATTATGGAATGGGCCTCGCTTCCAACAATGTCGTAGTAAAGTATTGACTGGTCGTGGCTCATGGAGGACAGGAAGTTGAGCACGTCGTCGTCCAGCTTGCCTTTGGGCCTAGAGCGGTACACGTAATTGGCAAGACCTGTGTTTTATTTTAATATTCAACAATGATGCTGCCAAAAAGCATGTGCAGTTTTATGCTATGGCAATACTGAAAAGACAGAGTTAGAGATCGTTGGCATAGTTAGAGAAATGCAAAAGGATGGCCAGCGTATTCTAGTCTTGAGGATTATTCGATAACCGGAATGTCACTTTACTTCCCACAGGCACTGACTCTCCTGCAGCTGGCCCCTAGTCACGCACCCAGCTGTTCGGTCCTAGAGGAGCCCCGGAATATGAGAACCGGAGTCCAGCGGATGTATTATTTGTTCAGTGATGTAGCTGACTGTTCTCTAACGTCTGGTACGGCACCATCTTTTGAGGAATTGGGATTGGTTGAACCATTTGTAATCAAACGCAAATCATTTACTATGCTCACACGGCGTGCAGTGGCGAACACGGATCCCCGCTGGATTGGATTTTGTCTAACAACAGCGCCAACATTACTCTAGGGCTGCCAACTATTTGGAAAGCGAATGATGTGATACAGGTCTTCATCTTGATTTATAGCAGCTACATGTAGATTTTGTCCAATGAGGGCACAAGCAATTGCTTTGATATAGCCAAGATTAAGTGGGCAAAGGAAGTCTCTGTTACCAATTACGGAATAGCTTTTGAAGATGAAAAGTAGTGAGTTATTCTCAATCTCGGCTATGTCAGCTTTGAGAATCCCCTTTCGGATTTAATTATACGGCTATAGAGGGGCTTTGGCTTGTCCATACATTAGGTATCTGTTGCTGATCTGCCCATCTATTACCATCGTACGTGGTAAACCATATTGTCTCATCGTTGCCCGATCCTTTCCACACCATGAATAGTTTGTCGTTGTATACGGCTATAGAGGGGCTTTGGCTTGTCCATACATTAGGTATCTGTTGCTGATCTGCCCATCTATTACCATCGTACGTGGTAAACCATATTGTCTCATCGTTGCCCGATCCTTTCCA
>JAJUFP010000004.1 GCA_029263715.1 Nitrososphaera sp.
ACAGCGCGGCCAAGCATATGATTAATAACCCAATTCTGATACTGCCTCTGTCAATGCTTAGCAGTTATCCCGTTGCAGGCAAGTTCGGCCGGTACGGCGGCAAGTACATCCCCGAGACGCTTGCGCCGGCCGTCGAGGAGCTGGAGTCGGCCTACGAAAAATACAGAAACGACCCCGAGTTCCAGAAGGAGCTGAACTACTACCTTACAGAGTACGCCGGAAGGCCCACGCCGCTTTACTTTGCCAAGAACCTTACAGAATTTGCCGGCGGCGCCAAAATATACCTAAAACGCGAGGACCTGCTGCACGGCGGCGCGCACAAGACCAACAACACCTTGGGTCAGGCGCTCTTGGCCAAAAGGATGGGCAAGAAGCGCATCATTGCAGAGACCGGCGCCGGCCAGCACGGGGTTGGGACCGCGATCGCCTGCGCGGTGCTGGGCCTCAACGCCGAGGTGTACATGGGCTCCAAGGACGTTGAAAGGCAGAAGCTGAATGTCTTTAGGATGGAGCTGCTTGGCGCAAAGGTCCATTCCGTGGATTCCGGCTCACAGACGCTTAAAGACGCGATAAACGAGGCCATACGGGACTGGATATCCAACGTCCAGACCACGTACTACCTTATAGGCTCCGTGGTGGGCCCGCACCCCTACCCGATGATGGTCCGCGACTTTCAGTCAGTCATCGGAAACGAAGTGAGGCAAGAGATGCTGCAGAGGCACGGCCGTCTTCCAACGGCCATCGTGGCCTGCGTTGGAGGCGGGAGCAACGCGATGGGATCGTTTTATCCATTCATTGACGATTCTTTGGTGCAGCTGGTGGGCGTGGAGGCTGGAGGACTTGGTGTCAAGACCGGCAAGCATTCTGCCACACTTTGCGCCGGTTCTGAGGGCGTGCTTCATGGCATGTTTACTTATCTTTTGCAGGACGAGCGTGGTCAGGTCATCGACACCCACAGCATATCTGCCGGCCTGGATTACCCCGGCGTGGGCCCGGAGCACTCGATGCTAAAGGATGTCCAGCGGGCAAAGTACGTCTCTTGCACCGATGACGAGGCCGTGGATGCCTTTGTCACGCTGTCAAGGCTAGAGGGCATCATACCGGCGCTGGAATCGTCCCATGCAGTGTCCCATGCAGTCAAGATGGCAAAGGAGATGGACAAGGACGATGTCATTGTTGTAACGTTGTCAGGAAGGGGCGACAAGGACGTCCAGGTCGTGCAGGAATACCTGTCAAAGAAGGGCAAAAAGCATGCAAGAAAATAGGATTGCCGCAAAGTTTGGCCAGCTGGCAAAAAGAAACGAGGCCGCGCTTGTCTGCTACGTGGTGGCCGGCTACCCGGACCTAAAGACAACAGAGCAGGCCATCGACTCACTTGTTGCCGGCGGCGCGGACATCATCGAGCTTGGCATACCGTTTTCAGACCCCATAGCTGATGGGCCAACCATACAGCAGGCCTCAAACCTGGCGCTGCAGGCCGGAGTTACGCCGGAAAAGGCCATGCAGCTGGCAAAGAGAATAAGAAAGCGACATCCCGACCTGCCGCTTCTTTTCATGACCTATTCCAACATCCTTGTGCGGGCCGGCCTTGGTCAGTTCATGGCCAGGGCCAAGGAGTGCGGCATCGACGGCTTTATCCTGCCGGACATGCCGGTGGAGGAGGCCGGCGAGTACTCCCAAAATGCATCCAGACTCGGCCTTGCCACCGTGTTTCTGGCATCGCCCAACACCTCGGAGTCAAGGCTTGCCAAGATCGTGGAAAACTCGTCGGGCTTTATGTACCTGGTATCTGTCTTTGGCATAACCGGGGCCCGGGACTCATTTGAGAACTATACAAGCGAAGCAGTCAAACGCGCAAAACAGGTGGCAGCCGGCAGGATACCGGTGGGTGTGGGCTTTGGAATAAGCAAGCCGGAGCATGCAAGATTCATGGTCAGGGCTGGCGCAGACGCCATCATTGTCGGGTCGGCGATAATAAACAAGATGTCCGGCAACAAGACGACGGGCCTGAAGGCTCTGGCGTCCTCGCTGAAAAAAGCCTGCAGAAAATAGTCACGGGACTACAAGGCCGGAATGATCCCGAGCAAAAAGCATGTTGTTTAGCGTGACTTGAAACCGCCGGCCGGCGTGCTCGACTATGACTTCAATGTCGTCAAGCGACTCGGAAGTTTTGTCGCCTTCCAGCTTTTTTATGACGACGTGTATTGACTCGTGGGAGACCAGCGAGTCCATGAACGGCTCGATGTACGCAAAGCTGTTGACCCCGGCCAGGGCGTCTGCTTTTGACTGGATTATGAGCATGGTGTTCTTGTCGTATGTGAAATATGCTGGCGATCCGTCTATGGCGCAGGCCAGCACAAAGTTGTTCACTGTCAATTCCTATTCAATCACGACTGCCGGCATCCCGCCCTGGTCCACCGTATTTAGCTATCCTATTACACATTATGTTAAGAATCGTTGTAACTATCATGCCCTTGATTGGTCCCGGCGCGTATTTAAGATCAGTCCTTTTCCGTGTACAGCAGCCGCAGCTCGTCGAGGCTCAGCTTTGATCCGGATTCCAGCTTTTTCTTTGCCGTCTCCTTCACCTTGAAAAGTGTGTCAGAGGGCAGGTTGTACCCATACTCCTCGCGCTGCCGCTTGCGCATGGCCGCCATCTCGTCAAGCCTTGCATTTATGGCGTCAAACCTCTTGACCGTGCCGTCGTACTTGGACAGGTATTCTGCGCGCTCGGCGGACATCTTTCGCTTTGAATCATACAATCTGTCCAGCTCGGCATTGGCCTCCGCTATCTTGCTTCTAAGCCTGTCGCGCTCTTCGTTTAAGTTTGCCACCTGAGCACTTATCTTTGCAGACTCGGCAGTCAGAATCTGGTACTGTTCCCGTATGGTGCGCGTGGCCTTGATGGCTTCAAGTTTCATGGACGCGTCTTTTATCCGCGAGAGTATGTCGTTTTTCTCCCGCTCGCCGGAATACTTTTTCTCGTCTATCAGGGACTGGTTGGACTTGACTGCAGAGATCAGGTCTTCTTCCTTTTCTGATGGAAGGCGGGCCTCCATCACTGAAAGAAAGTTCTTTGTCTTGGAGATCTTGTCGCTTACCGAGAGCAGGTCGGCGTTGTGCTTTTCGATTTCCTGCCGGATCTGCTTGGTCCTTTCAGTAGCCGCGTCCAGAGAAGAGCGCTGCTCCTTTATGCCGTTGTTTATCTGCGAGGACCGGTTCCTGTCCATGTCAATGACCTTGTCGGTGATCTCCTTGAGCTCGCCGGCCAGCTGGCGTTTTAATGCCACCAGTTCGTCCCACCCAAGGGAGCTTATATCGTTGGACCCAGAATCGGCTGCCAATTCCATGAGAGATAAAACAATATGATATAAAAATTCATCTCGTGCAATGCAACAACGATTTATACAGACAGGTTGGTTTTCAGCTCCATGTTCAAGAATATTTTGGTTGCAGTGGATGGCTCAGAGTATTCAGACAGGGCCTTTGAGATAGCCGTAGACCTTGCCCAGAAATACGGATCACGCCTGTTCATAGTTCATGTTGCCCATCAATCCATGAGTAGCGGGACAAAAGTCACGGCCCACATCGATGAGGCCTTTCTGGACCTGGGAAGAGAGGTAGTCGACTCGTACAGCAGAAAGGCAGAGGAAAGAAACGTTCAGAACGCAAGCACGATATTGAAAAAGGGCGATGCGGCTCAGAAGATCATAGAGGCAGTGCAGGCAGAGAACTGCGAGCTTGTTGTTATCGGAAGCAGAGGCAAAGGCGCGTTCAAGGAACTGCTGCTTGGAAGCGTCAGCCACAAGGTAACGAACCACGTGAAATGCCCTGTCCTTGTCGTAAGATAGGTCAGATAATCTATTATACAATCGATTAACAATACACCTATGGAAAATGCTGTACAAGCAATAATGTCTGCAAAGATAGAAACTGTGGACGCATCAGACACGGCTCTGACAGCTGCCAAGAAGATGCGCGATGCAAGGATCAGCTCTCTTATCGTTGTTGACAAGAAAAACGGCGAAAAGCCCCTGGGCATAGTCACAGAGCGCGACTTTGTTCATCGGATATGCGCGCAGGGCGCAAGCAGCAAGGACGTCAAAGTTGGGCAGATGATGTCCACGCCCATAGCGACCATAGACCCCCGGTCCAGTGTGGAGGTGGCTGCAGACCTGATGCTTAGCAACAAGGTAAGACATTTGCTGGTTGTAGACAATGACGGAAAGCCTATCGGCATTCTTGGCCCCTCGGATCTTTACAAATTCCTGCAAGCCAACATCAACCTGGACGAAGTCAAGGCAAGGATCCTAAAAGCAGTGATGGATGAAGAGGAAATGGGCGAGCCGCGGTAAAGATAAGGTAATTGCCAGATTTGATTAAAATAACGCGACACAGTCTCAAATTCCAGGCTTTGTTAATCTGGTCAGACGGATATCATTTAGCGCGAAATGCTTCGCATATTTGAAAGAACCAGTCACGTTACAGGTAAAGAAATAGAGTCGGACCGCCTTGCCTTAAGAAAGTCGGTTCCCCGAATACGATGGCGGTGCTGGATGCAAAATTAGTGCCGGTGCTCGTGCATTGCCCCCGTTCCACTGGCGTAGCCGATGTACGTTCCCTCTACGGATTCCACATCATCGCTGTCTGAGATCTCTTTTAGCATATCAAGGCTCAGTTGCTGGTTTGTTACATAATGTGTCCCGTTGTCAAATACCGCTGGCACCATACCGGTCTTGTCAAAGATGTACTGCCGGGCCCTCTCCGGATCCGTGCCTTCTTTTGTAAAGACTTCAAGGGCAAACCGGGGCATCCGCTTTTCTTCTTTGGTTCTCCTTATCAATTCCAAGATGAGCTGAAGATCCACTTTTGGCATGGTCTTTTGGCAGGCGTTAAGAAATTCCTCGTATTTTTTTAGAACATCTTCCGTCGCTGACATGGTGTCATGTTACGTCCCCTTTCTATAAAAGCATGTAGCAGTTTTTGCCGGATCAGGCCACGCAGTCCTGTGCTTACGGCCGTTTTGATACCTTGTGGAATTTGCTTTTGCCCCCGCACGCGGCGCAGCTATTTTTTGATTCCTGACCGCAGATCATCTAAAAAATTTTCTGAAAAATTGCGATAAGAAGATGTACGCTCTCGTTTGTTTCATCTGACAGCGATTTTCGGACACTTTTTGACCGATTCCCCAACAAAAATATTGTATAAGAACGGTTTTTGCACAAGCGTCCAAAGGCAAAAGTTACGAAATCGGTCGTTTTACAGCCAATCTTATATACTACCGCGCGAGACCTACGCACGTTGGCAACACAAGCATATTGTGTAAAATGCAAAGCAAAGCGCGAGATGAAGGGAGAAAAACAGGTCACCATGAAGAACGGACGCCCAGCTATATCTGGTACATGCTCAGTCTGCGGTACCAAGATGTTCAAGATAGGCAGCGGGGGAGGAGGTGCCAAGGCCGTGGCTAAAAAGCCAGCTAAGGCGAAGGCAAAGGCAAAGCCTAAGGGAAAGGGCAAGAAGTAAAGCCACTTTTCCCTGACTTTTTTCTATTTTAACACCCCCCCCCACCCCCAACGGTGCGCTAGACATTATATACCTGCAGAAAAGCTCTAACAGTCAGGAATGTCAGAACCTTCTAAAAGTGTAGCCGAACTTGAGATCGAGGACATCGACGGCGTCGGGCCAACAACTGCTCGCAAGATGCGCGAGGCAGGAATCAATTCGGTCATGGAGCTTGCCACCGCAGTCCCAGAAGAGCTGGCGGCCGACTTGGGCGGCTCAAAAGATTCAGCGTCCAACTTTATCATGGCTGCGCAGAAGCTGCTGCGGGAAAGCGGGGTTCTGGACAACGAGTTTACCACCGCCGACGTTGAGCTGGAAAAAAGAAAATCCCTTCTCCGGTGCACCACTGGCTCAAAGGCACTAGACGAGCTTTTGCTTGGCGGAATAGAGACTCAGGCAATAACAGAGTTTTACGGCGAGTTTGGCTCCGGCAAGTCTCAGATATGCCACACGCTGTGCGTCACTTCGCAGCTTCCGCCGTCAGAAGGCGGCCTTGGAGGCGCAGTCATACTTATAGATACAGAGGGCACGTTCCGACCCGAGCGCGTCGACCAGATAGCAAGGGCGCGGGGCCTGAACTCTGATGAAGTTCTCAAAAAGATAGCCATCTGCAAGGCGTACAACAGCAGCCATCTGGAGCTGGTGGTCAAGTCCCTTGGAAAATACATCGACGATTTCAAGGCCAAGCTGATAATAATCGACAGTATCATCTCGCTTCACCGCGCAGAGTTTGCCGGCCGCGGAACCCTGGCAGACAGGCAGCAGCGCCTCAACGGCATCATGCACAAGCTGGTCAGGACCGCCGAGATCTACAACGTGGCAATCGTTGTCACCAACCAGGTCCAGTCTACGCCAGATACGTTCTTTGGAGACCCCACCAAGCCGGCCGGCGGAAACGTCATCGGCCACGCATCCACGTACAGGGTATACCTCAGGAAGGCAGGAACCGACCGCGTCGCCAAGATAATCGACTCGCCGTACCACCCGTACCAGGACACCCGGTTCACGGTCAACGAAAAAGGAATCGACGACATCGAGGACTCGCCAAAGAAGAAAAAAGACGACGACTAGAGGAACTGCTTTTCCGCCGCTTCCAGTTTTGCTGGATCGCCGCAGTTCTTTATCAGCTGCGACAGCTTTTCTTTGGCCCGGCCGCTCTTTATGGCATGACGGGCAAGCTCCACGCCGTCTTTTATGTCGCTTACAACCCTGCCCACCGTCAGCGCCGCCGCTGCGTTTAGCACCACCATGTCTTCCTTCTCCGATGCTGCCGTGCCGTATATGACCTGGAGTGTGCTTTGGACCGAGTCCTCCTTGCTTGTCACCACCAGCTGCTCCGGTCTGGTGGTGGCCATGCCAAACACCCGGGGCGACAGCTTCAGCCTTTTGGTCTGGCCCTCAGTAATCCAGAGCACGTCGTTGTCGCAGGTGTTGGACAGCTCGTCAAAACCATCTGCCGCATGAACTATCATGGCCTCCCTTATGTAGCCCTGGCAGACCTCGGCCAGCAACTCCATAAGCAAGGGCTCAAAGACGCCGATAACCTGCCCCGACAGGTTGGTGCAGGGGTTGCTCAGCGGCCCCACTATGTTAAAGACGGTCCGTATGCCAATGGTCTTTCGGGCAGCCGCAACATTCTTCATGGCCGGATGGAAGGCTGGAGCAAACAGAAACCCGATCCCTACGGTCTCGATGCAGCTCTGCACCCTTTCTGGTGTAGCGCCAAGGTCAAGGCCAATGTATTCAAGGAAATCCGCGCTGCCGCAGACGCCGGAGACAGACCGGTTGCCGTGCTTGGCCACCTTGGCCCCGGCTGCCGCGGCCACTATGGCAGCAGCCGTGCTGACGTTAAACGTCCGAATAGAGTCGCCGCCAGTCCCGCAGGTATCGATAAGCGGCCCGCTTACTGCCGGCGTGATCCGGGTAGCATGCCTCCTTATCGATTGAAGGATGGAGCGGATCTCCAAAGCAGTCTCGCCTTTCATGGTCAGCGCCACAAGAAAGGACGCAACGGCAGCCTCTGAAACGCTGCCGGAGAGTATCAGGTCCAGAGTCTGGCCCATCTCTGAATCAGTCAGGTCGGTTCTTGCAACCAGCTTGCGTATGACTGGCCGCAGGTCAGCCGGCGTCATTTCTTCACCAGTGAAAGAAAGTTGGACAGGATCTTGCGGCCCTCGCCAGTAAGGACTGACTCTGGATGGAACTGCACACCTTCAATCGGGTATTCCTTATGGCGTATGCCCATGATCTCGCCGTCGTCTTTGGCCCTCGCCGTGACTTCAAGGCAGTCAGGAATGGTCTTCTTGTCTGCCACCAGTGAATGGTACCTCGTTGCCTTGAAGGGGTTGTTGACTGATTCAAAGAGCCGGTCCTTGTTGTCAGCGTATTCAATGACGCTGGTCTTGCCATGCCGCACCTTCTTGGCGTTGATGACCTTGCCTCCAAAGGCATGGACTATGCCTTGATGCCCAAGGCAGACTCCCAGTATCGGAGTTTTTGGCCCCATCTCTCTGATGACATCGGTGCATACGCCAAAGTACTTTCTGTCTGCCGGATGGCCGGGACCCGGCGATATCACGATCCCGTCGGGGTTCATCTTTTTTATCTCCTTAACCGTGATCTTGTCGTTTCTGATCACCACTGGATCGGTGTCCATCTCGCCTAGCAGCTGCGCAATGTTGTACACAAACGAATCGTAATTATCGATTATCAGGATCTTTTTCTTTTTAGACAAAATACTACCCTTTGATGCCTGCCGGCCGTTGCCAAAAGCGACCGCCTCTCTTCATAACCCGTAATTACCGGGCCAAACATCGTATTTAAAGCTAGTGTGGAATTTCCATCATGATAACATGAATGCGTAGCAGTCAATAGGTATTGAATATCTACATACAAAATATCAAATTCTTAGGCGCGTAGAATGGTGTAATTTGAAGCATAACAAACCAATCATGGTAATAATATTACACAGATTGAAAGTTTTGTATGTCCGCTTTTAGCTAGCGAATAATCGTACCAGACCAATTCCAGAACGGTCGTCATTTTTGCAGTCATCATAGTTTGTGCTCATGTCTATGTTCTGCAGTGTGGGTATGCGGGTGCGCGTGCACCAGCCCGGCATGGGAATGCATGTGGTACTTTCTTTTGAAAAACGCGTACAGGGCAGAGATGCCAAACGCCGCCGCGCCAAACAGGACGATGGTGGCTCCGGACGCCGAGTCGAGGTAAAAGCTGGCATACATGCCTGCAAACGCGGTTATCGAGCCTATCGTGGCAGAGGCGATGATCATTTTCTGGAAATTGTTTGTCAGCATCCTTGCCGATATTGCCGGGGCCACGATGGTGGCTGCAAGCAACGTAACGCCAATGGCCGACATCGACGCAATAACGACGGTGGCAAGAACAAGGGAGAACATCAGTTCGACCAGCTCGACTTTTACGCCGTACGTCTTGGCCGTCTCCTTGTCAAAGAGCGTGAACATCAGGCGTTTGTGGGCAAGGAGCACAAAGAGCACGGTTACCGCCGACGCCCCCACGATCATCAGCAGATCCTGGTCTGTTATTCCAAGGATGTTGCCAAACAGCATGGCCTCAAAGTTCCTTGTAAAGCTGCGGGTGGTGCTTATCAAGAGCACCCCCACTGCAAAGCCGGCCGTCGTCACCACGCCGATGGCAGCATCGGCCTTGATCTTGTTGCGCCGGCTTATCTCGTTGATGAGGAAGGCTGACAGAAATCCCCACAGGGCAGCGCCGATGTACAGGTTGATGTTTATTATGTAGCTGACGACGGCCCCCCCAAAGACGGCGTGGGACATCCCATGGCCGATGTAGCTCATGCCGCGCAGGATGATGTACACGCCCAGCGTGCCGCATATGCCGCCCACCATTATGGCCACGACAATTCCGCGGGTAAAGAACTCGTACTGGAAGGGTTGCAGGAAGTCCAGTCAGCCGTCACCCCTGTCTATCAGGCCGTACGTCTCAAGGAGGTTTTCGTTGGTGAGGATCTCTTTTGGCACACCCTCCGATATTATGCGCTTGTTCATGCACACTATCCAAGGTAGGCGCTTTGCAACCCCGGAGATGTCATGGGTCGTGAGGATTATGGTGGCCCCAGACTGGTTCAGCTTTGCCAGCACGTCCAGTATGGTCTCCCGGGTGTTATAGTCCACGCCGGAAGTTGGCTCATCTAGCACCAGTATATCAGGAAGACGGATCATGGCCCTTGCAAGAAAAACGCGCTGCTGCTCCCCTCCGGAAAGCTCGCTTATCTGCCTTGCCATGTAGTCTTCGATGCCCAGGCTTTCAAGGGCAGACCTTATCTTTTCGCCGGCCACCCTGCTTATCCAGGGACCAGCACCAGAGTTGTCCCAGATGCCCATGGACACCACCTCTTTGACGGTCACCGGAAAGGTCCAGTCCACGCTTTCTACCTGCGGCACGTACCCGATCTCCGGTCTTCTGCCAGTTGTGCCAAACTTGACAGAACCGTACCACGGCTTGTGCAGGCCGGCAATTATCTTTAGAAGCGTGGTCTTGCCAGACCCGCTTGGTCCAAGGATCCCCACAAACCCGCCCTTTGGGATCTGAAGGTTAATGCCCTCAACTGCAGGCTTGTGGTACGAATAGCCGAAGGTAACCTCGCTTAGCTCAAGGGCGTTATCGGCCATGATCTCAGGGGCCTCCGTAGGTGTTACCCGGCTCAATGCCTTTCAGTGCGTCCACGTTTCCGCCAAGCGCCGGTATCATTGCACGCATGTTGGAAAGCATCATTCCTACATAGGTATTTTCAGAAGAACCCGGCTCGCCGGGAAGGTCGTCGTCTCGCAGGGTTTCGACTATCTGCACGTTGGCCTCCCTTGCAATCTGGTCCACCACCTTGCTTGGGAAAACTTCAGAAGCAAATATCGCCGGGACCTTTTCTGCGCGTACCTGGTCTATGATCCTTGCCACTTCCTGCGGTGTGGGCTCTCCAAAGTCTGACGGCTGCACTGCTCCAACCACAGTCATTCCGTAACGTGGGGCAAAATAGGCCCATGAATCGTGGTAGGTGACAAGCTTTCTGCTTTCTTCGGGGATTGTCTGGACCGACTGCATTATCCCCTGATCCAGCTTTTGGAGAAGTGCCAGGTACCTGTCAGCGTTTGAGGAGTAGTAGCTGGCATTTTCCGGATCCATCTCTATCAACTTATCACGAACAAGCTGCGCATACTTCATGGCATGGGCCACGTTGAGCCACAGGTGTGGGTTTGGATCCCCTCCTTCTGGGAAGCTGAAGTCAAAAACCCACTGCTCCCTTGTCACGGTATTGTCTGCAAGCCGGAGCAGCTGCAGGTCCTGCCTGCCTGAAGATTCCACCACCCTTTCAAAATCCGTTTCAAGATGAAGCCCGTTTATTATGACGAGGTCTGCCTCACCTACAACTACTGCGTTTGAAGGCGTCAGTTCAAAGGTGTGGGAGTTGACTCCCTCCGGCACTATGCCGGTCAGCTGTATCCTGTCTCCACCGATATTTCTGACAATGTTTGTGATGGGGGCAATAGAGGTCACGACCTTGAGCCTGCTATCGGCAGGCGTAGCAGATACAGTGTCGCTGCCTGCAGCTGCGTACAGTGACACGCCGATGGCTATTCCAACAATGATAGCTACTGCAGCAGATATTCCAACAATTTTTTTTCTGGATTGCGGGTTGGACATTTTATTGTTTCAGCCTCCTTTATCACAGTATTACGACTTTGTGATCCAGTAATACTGCAGCTATACAATGCAATTGTAAAAGTGCTATAAAAAGTTGCCAAACTTTTATGCAGACCGACCTATGATCCGCAGATAGGCGTTGACAAGAATTTCCGCCGACATCGGCTAAATAGCTGAAGGTATAAGATATTCATAAAGATATAGAGACTAGCGTCTGCATCTTTATGGCTGGAAGAAGAGACCTTACCAAGAAGTGTTTGAAAAATACGTTATTTGATCACAGTAACACTTTTCTTCTAAAACTTATTACTCGCCATTCCATTTTTTACTGTACCGGAAGATAATTCCTAGATGCGATGGAGCGATTCACCACAGATGAAGTAGTCAGGCTGGTGTTTGACAGGATCAGATGCCACAACATCATGCATTTAGACTATCTTGACAAAATGAACTTTCAGGCTCTTTATCCCGCGGTTTTCTGAAAGGCTCTTGGTGAGCGCTTTTATTCTCTTGATGTCGCCTCGCACCATGATCGTCTCAAGACAGTTGTTATGGTCCAGATGGAGATGGGTTGTAGCGCTTATTATGTCGCTAAAATTGTGCTGAACGTGTGTGGCAGAATCATCATGGCTGTAGGCATGGTTGTCGTACAGCATCATTATTGCGCCGGCGCCCTTTTTGCTGTCCTGGCCCTGGTCCCAGTCGTACTGATCGATGAAGGAGTGCAGCGCCGTCTGGATGGCCTTGGACCGGTCAGAGAACCCTGCCTTTTTCATGGACTGGTCAAACTCCGAGAGCAGTTCGGGTGGAAGTGACATGCTGATGCGCATCGCTGCTTCACGCTTTTCATGCTTGTGCCGGCGGCGATGGCTTTTTGCCAAGTATCATAACAGATGATATCCAGTCATTTTAAGCTTCTATGCTCGGCATGGCAGCTTGTTGCAGAGATTCAGGTGTGTAGGAAAACTTATAATCTAATGGTTATAATTTCCCATCATTTCCAGAAAAGAGTGATAAGTTTTGGTCAAAGTCTTCATCAACGGTTACGGAAACATAGGACGACGTCTTGCAACGGCGCTGTCTGTCGATAAGGAGATCCAGTTCGTCGGTGTGGCAAAGTACACCATCGACGAGAAGGTCAAGGAGGCACTGGACAACCACTACAACGTGTTTGTCCCGGAGGACATGGTGGGCCTGTGCAAGGAGAAAGGCTACGACGTTACCGGTACGGTCAAGGACGCAGTAGGCAGGGCAGACCTGGTCGTAGATGCTGCCAAGGAAGGCGGCGGCTTTGAGAACAAGAAGAACCTGTACCTCCCCATGAACAAGCCGGCCATATTCCAGGGAGGCGAGGACCGGCACGGCGAGTTTGCAGTAGCCGACATGATACACAACTCTCGGGTCAACTATGACAAGGCGGCAGGCAAGACCTACGTCATCCAGGGCAGCTGCAACGTTTCTGGGATGGGCCGCATCATGCAGCCGCTCAAGGAGAAGTTTGGAGACAGAATACTGCGCTACGACGTTTCGCTTATCAGGAGATGGGCAGACCTTGAAGACACCAAGGCCGTCAAGGACTCTATAGAATGGGACAGAAACCCCCACCACCAGGACGATGTCAAGGACTTTATCCCCGATGCCAACCTGTACGTAGACGCGTTCAAGGTGCCGTCTAGGATGATGCACCTGCACCACATGATGATCCGGTTCAAGGACAAGGCCCCCACCAGAGACGAGATACTGGAATGCTATCGCAAAGAGTTTGGCGTTGCAATCCTCAAGTCGGCCAAGGGCACTGCAGACGTCCGCAAAAAAGCCATAGAACTAGGCTTCGTTCACGGCGACACCAACATGGTGCACATCCACGAAGACATACTCCGCGTGCAAGACGACACGGTCAAGCTTGCCTACTCTGACGACCAGACAGGGATGGTGATTCCAGAGAACCACATGCTCATACAGTCCATGGTCTTCAAACGGCCGCGGGCTGAAGCTCTGGCCCGCACCGACAGCCTGTTCCAGATGAGCAAGAAGCGCAAGATCCTAGAAGAAGAGGCCTTCAAGTAGGATCTTTTTCAATTTTTCTTAACATCATTTGTGGTTCTTGCCGTGCTGCGCCAGCTCTGACTTGCTGTGGAACAAAGCTCCGCAGGTAACGCACGTAAAATGCTCATGATGCCCGTAAAGGTGCATGCGCCCATGCTCTGTCAGGTCATTCTCAGACTTGAACTTCATGCCGCAGTACCCGCATTCGAATTTTTTGAAAAACCCCATGGGCAAGATATCTAGCGGTAAAAGATAAGCGTTAATTGCTGAGGACGCATGGCATCGCAAATATATACATCTACAGAGGCGGGTCAAGTTTTAAGTAGGGATTGTACAGACCCAGTATCGTGAGTCGGGACTCCAACCTGCACATCTTCAAGGCATGGGTCGAGGCGTACAAAAGGCATGACATTGAAAGGATGCTGTCCTGTGTAACGGATCATGTGCAGATCAAAGGTACCGCATTTGGACACGCAAAGGGCAAGTTTGAGGCAGAGGGCCACTGGCAAGAGATATTCTTGGCATTTCCGGATATACGCATCAACCCCGCAACGATAACAGCAGACGACCACCGTCTGGCTGCTGAAGTTGATTTTGAAGGAACCAATACCGGCGGGTTGCACGGCATGCCGCCGACAGAAAGGAAGATCAGTTTCCGCGGCGTATTGATTGTTGAATTCGATGACGGCAAGATAAACGAGTTCAAGACGTACTACGATCCGTCTACAATAAGCCGTCAGCTTGGCATGGAAATCTTGCAGTAACTTAGAGACGGGAGACATCCGCACCGGCGGAATGGTCAGCAGATCTTACCTTCATTGATTCTACTTTTTCAAGCAGCCTGACCTGCTGCTCCATTTGCTGGGGTCCGGCGAACCGCTCAAATTCTCCTTTGGCAAGGGCTGCAAGGATGTCGCGGTATTCGTCGCCCCGGGGCGCGAACTTTTTGCCGTTGATGTAATATTGACCGTTTGACATATCCACAAAAAATGGGTCCGCCTGCAGAAACTTGGAGGACTCTAGGCGCATTTTTAGGTATTTTACAGGCTTGACCTTGACGCCCATACCCAGAACCACGCTTGCAGCTTCAAGATCAATTCTGGCAAAAGTCTCGTCTGAGAAATTCAGCTTTGCCCCGTGCAGGCGCCTTGCCTTGGCCATCTTTTTGTGGTTGCAGGTTCGCGTCACCGCCTTTATGGGTTTTAGATTGGCATCCGGAAAAGCAGCGGAGATCAGCGACAGCGCATGGGGAAGCATGTCAAGTATTATGCCTGAAAGCCAGAAATGCTCGCGTTTTAGAGAAGGCAGCTTGTCTTCGCAAAGAGTGATCTGTATTGTGCCGGGGTTGCCGGCATGCACTGAAAGAAAGCCGCGGACTTCGGGCTTCCACAAATAGTGGTCGACACCGACTATCCTGTCTTTGGCTAGCCTTCGGATTTTGTCTAATTCAGCAACAGACCTTGCCCAGGGCTTTTCAAGTACAAAGATCTTGGCCACGGACCGGTATTTCCTGACTGCATCAGCATACCGGTCAGGCGGTATAGCCAAGTACACTATGTTAGAATTCCCGATTCTTTTTCTGATCTTTTTTACAACTTTTGTGCTGCCGTCATCACGGACGAACTTCCAGCATTTTGAAAACCGCTTTTTGTCGCGGCGGCTGATCTTCTTTACGTCGACGAACACCACCTTGCCGCCAACCCTGCGCAGCGGTTTTAGCAGTCGTCTTTTTGTAAGATCTCCAAATCCTATGACAAGTATGTTTGAGCTGCCCGTATGACTAAAATCTGGCAGATGCTTAATAGGTTTAATCTAATTACAGTCGGACGATGTTTTTTGCGGCAAAGCGGATGTCTTCCGGCTTGATGGTCTTTCTGCCGGCATGGACCGACAGATCCACGGCCTGCTTTGCTATACGCTCGCCAACTTCCTCCAGAACCTTCCTTAGTTCATCTGCAGCGTCGTCGCTGACTCTGTCTGCGCCGGACTTTTTCATTATCCTGTACATGGCGGCAAGGCCGAACTCTGGACCCGAAGACATCTGCCTAGTCTGCAGGCAATCCTGTTAATATATTTGATACATTGAAAAAACGTAGACAACAGCAGTGAATCCGGTTCCATAACTCCCATCGGTCAGAGGGCTCCAAGCGTTTTGGTTTTATATTAATTCGTGGATAATTATGACAGTGGGCAAGACAATGTTGGGAGCAGACGACGTGAGGTCAAGACTGGAGATGCAAAGGAAATACTCTAGCATCAGCGCCGGGTATCCTTGGGAAGACATTGCCATCAGGGCTGCTCTTAGCTACCAGAGAAAGGCGTTCTCCAGGTTTACTACCTTTCGTGGCGGGGCCTGCATACTGGCCCGCAACCCGGACAGGATAGGCGGGTACTTTCCAGCCTCGCATATAGAAGTAAGCAGCAAAAAAGAAGAACATGCAGAGTACAGAGCCCTGCAAAAGGCACTGGAAGAGGGTTTCACCATAATAGACTTTGTCTACATCGCATTACCGGCCTTTGAGATGAACACGATGATGTGCCTGGAATGCAGGCAGGCATTTTGGGGCTACAACCCCAACCTGACAATCAAGGTGATCAATCCCGATGGGAGCGTCAAGGCGACCAAGATACTTAGCGAGACGGTCACGGACTATCAGCAGCCGGTAGATGAAACCAGAGCATAGAGTCTGCTAGACTGCAACGGCATCAGAGATTTTTGTTGGACAGACCGTAATTCCTACTTGCGCCTAGCCTTTTCTAACAGCAGACCAGATCATTTACGTTCAACAAGAGCAACTCAAAATTTATTTTCCGCACACTCAAACATGCTTTGTTGCTATACGATGCGCATGTCCACCTGACAGACGGAGAATATTCCGGATACCTTGGCGATATCCTGACCTCGCTTAAGGCGATGAAAATCACTGCTTGCTCTGTGACGGTGAACCTGCAGACGACACTTGACAGCTTTAGGCTGTTCAATGATTCTGACGTGGTAAAGCAGTTTGTCGGAATACACCCGGAATTCTCTGCCAGCCAGGATCTGCAGCAGTTCACAGACCTTGTCAGGTCAAACATAGGTCATGTCGATGGAATCGGCGAGGTAGGCCTTGATCCCACCTACATCGAGCGCGGCGTCCCGTACGACCGACAGAAGCAGGTCTTTGCAGAGATGCTAAGGCTGGCAGAATCTGCAGGAAAGCCGGTCTCCATCCATTCCCGCCGATCGCTTGACGACATACTGGCCATCCTGCCTTCCTACCGCCTGAAAGGGGTTCTACTGCACTGGTTTGCCGGAAGCAAGAAGCAGCTGGCCCGATGCATGGAAATGGGGCTTTACGTCTCGTACGGTCCGGCGCTGGTGTACGCTGACGACAAGAAAACGCTCTTGAAGAACAGCAAACAAGACAAGGTACTTGTAGAGACAGACGGCCCCGTCAGGTACCCCCGGTGCTTTGAGGACAGGCCGGCGCTGCCAACTTCGTGTCTGGTAACGGTGGTGGCCAACGCCGCCGAGGTTCTTGGGCTGCCCTACGAGGAGGCCGTGCAGCTGTTTCAAAAGAATACCGAGTCCTTTCTTTCAGCCGGCTAGTGGCGGATTTTTGCAGGTTTCCGCCAGAAACAAGTGAAAAATGTCGGGTCACAACGTATATAATACATCCAGCTCGTCTTTGTTTGCGTATCAATGAACCGTATAAAGCGTATATCGACTGAACTGCTGCAAAAGTACCCCGACAAGTTTGGCTTGGATTTCGATTCCAACAAGAAGGTGATAAACGAGGTTTCAATCGTCACCTCAAAGGTTCTGCGAAACGAACTGGCAGGGTACATCACTGCCCATCTCCGAAAGGAGGCGGCCCGGCAAAAGGCCTCGGTCTCTGAGGAAGTAGAAGAATCAGAAGAATCGACGGATGAATGATAACTATTCGGCTTTTGGGCGGCGCTAAAAAGGCGGTTGGCAAGCCTGTCATCGAGCTTGACAGGCTTGAAATTCAGGTTTCTGAAATTTTGACGTTTCTGCAGAGCATGTCTGCACAGCCAAGGCTGCTTGAGCCGGGCAACCTGATAGTTGCAGTAAACGGCATGGACTCGGCAGCCATGGCCGGACTGGCAACTATGGTCAAAGACGGTGACACTGTTACCGTGCTTACGGTGGTCCACGGTGGCTGAGCTGCGCGGCTGGAGCCTGCTTGTGGCCGGCGTCCGAAAAGTTGAAGGTGATGCCGGGAAGCTTTTGGATGGGCTGCGCCTTGAAAATCCGGATGTGCTGATACAGGCTTTTGACGCTGGCGCGGTGTTTGGCCTTGACCATGTCCTTGGCGTCGTTCAGATCACACTTGAGGCCATGGACCGGGGAGTGATGATAGCCGAAAAACCGGAGACAGAGCTACTTTTGCGTCTTGCCTGCACCAACCAGATATCCGAGGCCATCAAAAGGACTGGTCTGAAGTCAGGGCATGCCGGCTGCTTTGTATGCCTCTCAAAGAGCCAGCAAGCGCTGCGCAAGGTTGCCTACAGGCTGGCAGGGTTTGGCCGTGATGACTCGGTGATAACTTCAAACGCTCAAAAGAAAAAGCAGATCGCCGGGGGCCTCTCTATAAACAAGGAGATGGACGATGCTGACTTTCTCAGTTTTCTTTTAGAGCGGGCGGCTATCCTAGTCTAGTCGCCCACCTTGCGCTTTTCAACAGTCGAGCTAAAGATTTGGTCAGGCTTGAGTACTGAAACGCCGGCCTCTGAGCCAAGTATCTGGATCATGACTACCCAGTCCGGGTTTTCAAGGTCCACCTTTCTTTTGATCTCCTCGGCTATGACGTCGATTATCTCCGACGTGTGAAGCTGACTGTGCCTCTTTTCCACGGTTATCCGGAAACTTTCGGACTCTGCAATCCTGCCGGCAAGCTTTACTGCAGCCTGCTTGATGTCCTCAAGGCCGGCTGGCACCACCGTTTCAACCGGGATGACCCGAAGTAAATACCGGATGCGCCAGGGTTCAGAGACTGCGCTTCTTAGATTCTGGACCACGGAGAATGGATCAAGGCCGGTCTGCGCCAGTATTATCCCCTTTATCTTGCTTATCTCGGCCTCGGCACTGCCGTCGCCAAAATCCTCAAGCAGGTCTAAAAGCTCGTCGTGGGCGTCTTCCTCTCTGAACCGGTACGTTGTGGCAATCAGGTTGAAGTTCATGTCCCTAGCACGGAGAAAATCTCTTCCGGTTTGATGGCGCCCGCCCTCACTATTTCAACCTTGGGGCCAGTCACGTCCACTATGGTGGATGGAGTCCCGGATACCCGGTCGTCGACCAGCAGCGCGTCAAAGCCGGACATGCCGGAATCCAGGATATCCCGGCTGCTTTTCGGCGATTTGTGGCCAGAGAGGTTGGCGCTGGTGCCCACCAGGTACCGGCATTCCTTGAGCAGCGAAAGCACGCAGTCGTTTGCCGGCACCCGCACGGCAAGGTTGTTTCTGCCGCCGGTCACCTTTGCAGATATTGAAAGATCTGCAAGTTCCGCAACGATGGTAAGGGCGCCGGGCCAGAACCGTCCAGCCAATGCTCTTGCAGCATCATTGAACCGGACTAGCCTTTCTGCATCCTTGGCGCTGTAGGTCAGGACGGGAAGCGGCTTGCCCCGGTCCCTAGACTTGATAGAGAATATGCGCTCAACGGCCGCATCGTTGTACGGGTCGCAGCCTATGCCGTACGTGGTGTCAGTGGGAAACACGATGACGCCTCCGGCCCGGACAATGCCGGCGCATTTTTGCACGTTGGATGGTGTGCAGTCCAGGATCTCAAACAAATCATTCAAGCCTGACTATTACAGCCACTTCTTTTGCCGCAGCTTTTTTCAGCTCGTCTCTTACTGCCCGAGACACGTGCTCCGGTGCAGTAAGGCTTGAAAAGTCCATCAGCTTGATGCCGTCCAGCAGGTGCACCTGTGGCGCCAGATCCTTTCCGTTGGCCCGGCTGCTCTCCATCAGGCCATCGACGCGGTCTGCCACGTCTTCCGGCGAGCCGTTGAATATGGCCGCGTTGTCTATGGAAAGCCGGACGCGCCCAAACTTGTCCAGCACCAAGACCGGCTGGCGCTTTGATTTTAAGAACAGCTTTTTCTTGCTCATCTCGCAGGCAAATATGTGGTAGTTTTTCATGTCAAAGATCCGCTGCACGCCTTCATTGACGCCAAACAGCTCGCAGGCAAGGACAAAGGCTTCCTGTTCGTTTATCTCTTCTGCCGCGGTGGTTCCCACGTCCAGAGAAACGTTGCCCATGGCAGTGACTCGGAGAAGCGACCGCTCGCTGACGTACTCTGACTGTATGGTTATGGATTCCGGTATGGCACCTCGCTCAAGGACCGTCTTTTTGACTTCTTCTGCCAGCACAGAGATGTCCTCCGGTTTTGGATTGCTTATGGTTCGCTCGATCTCTTCGTGGATCATGGCTGCCGCAACTCCGATGGACGAGATGACCTCGGCATGCTCTGCTATCTTGTGCTTTAGCTGCAGCTTGCCGGCGATGTATGGAACTAAGACAGACGCGCCGCCCCCGCCGCCGATAAAGACTATTCTGTCACGTTTCAGCTTGTACTCCTTTATCATCGGCTCGACTATTTCCATGATCTTTTTTGATGAAACATCAAGAATCGCAGACGCGGCCTGCTCCATGGTCGTGCCAAGCCGCTCCGCCAAAATAGAAAGTGCTATCTGCGCCGATCTCTGGTTGGCCCGCGCGTAGTCGCCTTCCGGAACAAGCCCAAGGGCGTTGGCCGCGCAGGTGTTGGTGATGGCAAAGCGCTTGCCGGCGGATTCTATGGCCACGTAGTCTATGGGGTCGCCTTCCTTTGGGCTGAAGGTGATTATCTGCCCGCCTTCCAACTCCTCTGGATTGGCAAAGCAAGAGTACGGCAGGCCGGCGATGTGTGCCGAGCGCGGCCCGACATCGGTTATCTTACGGCCAGACCAGCGGACCAGCGAGCCTCCGGCAACGCCGGCCACCCTAACGTCCAGGGACCGTATGCAGGTTGGATGCTGCATTATGGTGACGTAGCGGATCTCCGGCCGGCCGTCCTTTATGACGCAGACGTTGGTGGAGGTGCCGCCCACTTCGATAAACACGCCGTCAATCACCCGCAGATGCAAAAGCGCGCCGGCCACGCTTGCGGCCGGACCGGAAAGGACGGTGATTATCGGCTTGCTTTGAAAAGTCTGCATGTTTGTCACGCCGCCGTCCCCCTTCATTATCAGCACGGGTACGTCGATGCCCTCGTTTCTCACCGCTGACTCTACAAAGCCGGCGGTGGAAGTAGCCTTTGGCAGGATCCCGGCGTTGATGGCCGCCGTCAGGGTTCTTATCTCAAGACCGTATATCCCGGTCAGCTCATGGCCGGCGGTGGCCGGTATATCGGATTTCTGCATGACAAAGTTCTCGTTGCTTGGATCGTCGACTCCGTACGCCTCGCTTACAACAATGACCTCGGCGCCCTCGCTTTTCAGCTGGGCTATGGTGTCCTGCACCTGCCTATCTTCCAGGTACTTGCTTGTGTCCAAGAACCGGTAGCAGGTATGCAGGTACTTGTTTGGCGCCAGCTCGACGTTTCCGACGTTGGTGCGCTTGATGACGTTGGATTTTTCCAGCCCAACGCCCATGCCGATGATGCCCACCTTAGCCGTATCGCCTTCCAAGAGTGCGTTGACGGCCTGAGTCGTGCTGTGGGAAATCAGCTCTATCTCGGAGTTCTGGATGCCATGTTTCTCCATCAGCGTTTTTAATGACTGGACAATGCCGGTAGAAACGCCCTCGCTTGAAGAATGGGTGGTTGGCACGGTTACCTTGCCGATTATCTTGCCCTGAGCTCGGTCGACGGCCACGGCCTTGGTGAATGTCCCGCCGACATCGATTCCGATCCTGACCATTCTTGGCTGCATAAATTGTTAGGCATGCCTAACTGTTCTGCAATGTAATTTAAACTCTGTGCGAGGGGTTCTGTCAAGATTTCGTCAGATGAACTTTTGTTTCGTTGATCTGCTGTCCGATGTTTATTGAACAGTATATTCTTGCGTGCAAGTTATCTCCACGCAAGCCTTGTGCGTCCAAGCACGGCTATCGCCCCGATGACGGCGACAAGCACTAGCATCACTGCAGGGAATTCAGGAACAACCCTTGTTCCCGTGATCACGATGTCATGGGTGCCGGCAGGGTACCTCAATTCCAGCGCTGTTTCGTCTCCAATCCCTTGCACAAAGTAATCGTCCTCTGTCTCGCCGTCAACGGTTATGACGTACGGCCCTTCCAGCACCTTTCCTATCGGTATTCTGGCCACGCCGTTGTCCCGGCTTTCCATTGCCCTGAATGACATCTTTTTGTCGCCTTCCCGAAAGTCAAAGTTAGTCACATCCGAAGTGCTGGCGATGTCAAGGGTTATCTTTTCCTTAGAGACCGACAGCTCTTGGACAAAGGATTTCATGCTAATCTCTTCTTCTGGCTCTTCCTCATGGGTTGGCTTTTCTTCCGCGACTGGAGCTTCAACGTTGAAACCGAGGGCGTATGTGTGGAAGACGTGACCGAACCGGCGCTCCGGTGGCGTTATCTCCATCAAGACTGAATGCCTTCCGACCTTGGTGGGCGTAAACTCCATATCAAAGGTAGCCTGCTCACCGTTGTTCATCACCTTTATCATGGGCTCAAGTTCAACCCTGCTTCCATCCGGCTCCTTGATGGTCACGTACAGGTAAAACAGGCCGGAAGGCTCCGTGCCGCCAGCCAGGACCGTCGCCTGCATGGTCTGGGTCTCCCCCACCTCAAGGGAGAGCTTTGAGACTGCCGCGCTTACAAAGGTGTAGCACCATTCGTTGTTGCCGGCGCACTTGGGAGGCGTCTTGGACTGTACAATTTCATACGCCTGGATGCGGTTGTTTAAGGAATCCGCCACGTAAAGGCTGTTAACATCATCGATGGCCAGACCCAGCGGGGTGTCAAACTGCCCGTCCTGGCTTCCAGGACTGCCCATGGTTGAGATGAATATGCCGTTGTTCTGGAATTTCTGGACACGGTGGTTGTAGTCAGACACAAAGACGTTACCGTCGTTGTCTATCGCTATACCGGTGGGGTTGCAGAAGACCCCCCGCTCGTCGGTGCATTTGCGGCCCCATTCCGTGACGCGGTGCCAGTTCGAATCGTACTTGACGACCCGGTGGTTGCCGCTGTCTGTGATAAACACGTTGTTATCGTTATCCACCGCTATTCCAACCGGGCTTGAGAACTTGCCCTCCCCCGTGCCGACGGGGCCGTAAATGCCGAAGGTAGATATGAACACGCCGTCCTGTGTAAAAGTCTGGATGCGGTTGTTGCCGCTGTCCACCAGGTGGAGCTGGCCCAGGTTGTCCACTGCCATCCCGGATGGACGGTTGAACTGTCCCTTCTCCGTGCCCGGGGTGCCAAAGGCCAGGACAAACTGCCCATCAGTGGTGAACTTTTGGACCCGGTTGTTTTCCTGGTCAGAGACGTAGATAAAGCCGCCATGGTAGACTATACCAAAGGGCTTGTTGAACTGGCCGGTCTCATTTCCTAGGCTCCCCCAGGACATGATAGGCTTGCCGTCGGAGGAGAACTTCAGAACCCGGTGGCCATTGTAGTCGGTCACGTAAATATCCGAGCTTGAATCCGTCGTGATCTGTGCCGGGGTGCTAAACTCCCCCTCCCCGGTTCCTGGTCTGCCAAACTGGTAGAGGTACACTGGCGACGGCCCCAGCGAGAAGCTGAAAGTCTCCCCGTAATCGCTTCGGCCTGTGTCTCCAAGGGATGCCACCCTCCAGTAGTAAGTGACTGGGCCCACCTCCTCTGCAGTGTTTATGGTGTAGGAAGGCTCCGTTGTCGTAACCGTCACTGTGTCCTGAGCCGGAAAGTCAGAGAATTTTGAAATTTGTAGCTCGTAGCCGGTGGCAGCCGTGACCGTGGCCCAGATGAATTTTACCGGCAGGTTGGGCGTGCTTGTCTTTGTTTCCGGCGACATCAATGCCGGCGATATGAGGTTGAAGGACTGCGCGTAGGCACCGGTAAATCCAAACGCTGTCAGCATAGAAACAAGGATCATGACAGAGAAAATGCTTCTTGAATTTGGCATGTTATGGGATTCACCATGATGTTTTTAAACTTGCAGTCCGGCTACGAACGCACCGGGTGCCCCAAATACCGATGGCAGAATCGTGTATAGACCACGGTCAGCTAGCTTTTCACAGCGATCTATAAGGAGCTGTCTTATTACGACTAAAGATCATGTTAAGCTGGATGAAATGAACGCATCACCTCACCGGTGCAAATGCGATGAATGCAGAAGTATGGAGGCAATTCTGCAAGAATTCGACTTGTATCCACCAATGATCTCAGGACCATCACGATGCTGCAAGGCAGGGAGCAGTCCGGCCTGAAACCCGCCCTGGACGCACAGACGTGACGAATCCAAGACATGGGACATGTCTAGTAGAATGTCCACTTATGGTTTGTGATTATTATACATCCAATTATAGGAATCATATAGGCGCCGCAGATCTAGATACTTTATTTCAGAAAGTCTTTTAATTTTCACATGTGATATAATATCAGTATGAGCCAGACTATTCTGTATGATGAGGTAAGGCGCATGATCATGCTTTGCAGAAAGGAAAACGACGTGGACAGAAAGATAGAGATCTACAACAGGATAATGAAAACGCTTGGGTACCCGCACGAGATGAGGCTGCCAAGCTATGTTACAGACGAATATATCGATTCAACCCTTGACAACATTTAGCCCCGGCAGAGTTCAAAACTTAATATCTTAAGCGTACAATACATCTTGATGTTTTCTGACGAGAATTTTGGCAAGGCATTTGGATTTATCGAGCCCAAGGTGGCCAGCTGGATGAAGGAGCTGCTGGGCGGCGCGGAATCCCTGAACCTGTCAAGGCCGCAAAAGGAGCTTGTGCAAGCTCTGACCGTTGAGACGATGCTGTACGGCTCGCCCATGCCCAACGAGGAGATCGTTGCCATACTTGCAGACATCATACGCAACATTGCCACCAAGCATTCCTATGGCAAGTCCCTTGACTGGGGAAAGCGCGCGGAGCTTTTCAAGAGCTACGAACCAAAGTAGGGTACCACATTAATAGGACATCAACAATACGGCAGCAAGTTGGGTCCCAGCGATGCAGATTTCCTGAGAAACAGCCTGCTAGTGCTTATCAAGGAGATCAGCGCTGACGGCAAATCCGACGGATCTGTCCGTGATTTTGCCGACGTATTGAGAAATGCCCAGCGTCTTGCAGTCCAGCTGTACCCTGAAAACAGGTTTTTGAAAGACTTGGATGGAGACCCAGAATCCCTTGTTGGCATCAAGATGAGGGCCCAGCAGATAGCAGCAGCCATAGGGCTTGATGTTTCCGGCTTTTCTAACGGCGGGTCAGACAGCAAGAATCCAGGCTTTGATTCTTACCTGCCGCCAGAAATAGCAAGCAGGATTGAGAATGCAGGCGTGGCCAAGACAAAGATAGACCTGCCTTCCACCTTCATGCTGGCAGTCCTGGCCGGCGCTTTCATAAGCTTGGGCGGCATCTTCTTTACCTCTACCACGGCGCAGCCTACGCTGACTGCACCCTTTACCCAGCTTTTGGGCGGCGTGACTTTTAGCCTTGGCCTCATCCTCGTGGTGGTGGCCGGCGCCGAACTGTTTACTGGCAACAACCTGATGGTAACAAGCCTGCTCAACAGAAAAGTCACTCTGGCAGGCTTGCTGCGGAACTGGGGCATCGCCTACGCAGGAAACTTGCTTGGCTCGGTGCTCACAGCAGCAGTGCTGTACCAGACCAACATCTGGACGGCCAACGGCTACCAGTACGGCCTGCGGGCCCTTACTATTGCGGGAAACAAGACAAGCCTTGGCTTTGGCGAGGCATTCTTTTTGGGGATCCTTTGCAACAGCCTGGTCTGCCTTGCCATCTGGCTTTCGTCTGGCGGCCGGCGCATAACCGAGAAGGTGGTGGCCATAGTCTTTCCGATATCGGCCTTTGTGGCCATCGGGTTTGAGCACAGCGTGGCAAACATGTATTTTCTGTCCTTCGCATTGATGGTAAAGGACAACGCCGGCCTGCTGTCTGCAGCAGGCCCTGGCGGCATTTCTGGACTTGCGCACCTAGACTTGATGGGAATGTTTGGCAACCTGGTTCCTGTCACCCTTGGCAACATTGTAGGTGGCTCGGTCTTTGTGGGTCTGGTTTACTGGTTTATCTACCTCCGGAAGGGTAGGAACAAAATTTAAGCCAAAATCATATCCAATTATAACACTAAATCAGGGCCGACTGATGCAAGCGCTGTCACAGACCGGTATTTTGCTTGATCTTTTCATCCGGCTAAAGATCTGAAGAAAAGCCGGCGCCTGAAATATTGTCGTTCAGGATATACTGATCCAGTCAAAGGGACGTAGAAAACATTCAGGCCCTACCGGTCGCTTGGACTTTCGGGCCTGAACGCAGGATGTGTAGGGATTGACTTTGGTAGCATATACAGGTTCTTTGTATAAATATTTTCCTGTCCTGGTGACTATATAGTCCAGTATCCGTTATCAGTTATTGCAATCTGCTGCAAGTTATTCAAGCAAAAATATTATCCTCCATCAAAAATTTACACATCCAGGCAGGGGAGAGCCAGCATTAAGACCAGTCTTGTAAGCAAGCCGTTCATAGTGGCCGCGGTCTTGCTAGTTTTTGGAGGCTCCCTCATCGGCTCGGTCTGGATGATGTCCGTCTTCGGCCTGACAGTTCTGCCGTTTTACGGCGCGTTTCCCTTCCACGCGGTTTTGCAGATGGACGGGTTTCTAACCCTCCTCATCATGGGCATAGGCTACATGATAGTCCCGCGTTTTAGAAACGTGGTTCTTCCCTCAAGCAAGCTGGCCTACGCTTCGTTGCTGCTGGTTCTTTTCTCAATAGCTGCATCCATAGTTTCTGGCAAGGATGACAGCCTTGCAAGGGCAGGAGATTGGGCAAGGCTTGTAGGAGTTGCAATTTTTGCCGGCATCGTGCTTTGGATGTTGCGAATCCATCCAAAGCTTTTGCGCCTGTCAGACTACTTTACCGGCCTTTCGGTGGTCCTGCTTGCAGCGCTGGCAGTTATCCGGCTGTTTGCATTAGAACCGGGCCGCTCCCTGACAGAAGTGCAGACGCTACTCCTGTTTCCCATTCTCATGATATTTGGGGTGGAGTACAAGACCCTCCCATCGTTTCTGGGCTTTATCCGGCCAAAGAAAAAACTTGCAATCCTATCCTTTGTACTGGCAGCCGTCGCAGTTGCCCTTGGGATTTCGTCTATCTCTTTGGGAGGCCATACCATGCTGGACTTGGCATTCAATACTGCTTTTCTTGCGTCGGCAATCCTGTTTGCTGTTTCTCTTTTCATCTTTGGCGGCTTTGACAACCGGGAGATCCTTGCCCTCATATCCGGCGAAAAGAAGGCAAGGTACGTTTACACAGTATGGTACACAAGGCTGGCCTTTGCCTTTCTCTACGCGTCAATGATACTGGCCATCTGCTTCCATGCATTTCCGGGTAGTTATCCATACTTTTTTGACTTGGCCGTGCATTACGCGGCCATCGGGTTTATCGGCATCACCATCACGCTTTACCTGCCACTGATGCTTCCGCCCATAACCGGCAGGCCCGTCCACTTTGTCAGGTTCAACCACGCGCCCATCTTGCTCATCGTATCGGCGCTAGCGATGCGCGCTTTCGGCGACATTGCCATGGCATCTGGAACCCTTGAGCCTCCCGCATCGTTTCCCTTTGCTGTTTCTGGGTGGCTTGTTGTTGCCGCCCTGTCGATCTTTATCGTCATGGTGCACCGGTCCATGAAGGGCCTGAATCAGATAGACGCGTCGGTAGGCTCACAATAGATATAATACGGTTGCCAGCCAGTGATTCTGATTTTACGGGGGGGCCGTTGTCTAGCTTGGTAGGATGCCAGCCTCGGGCGCTGGAGGTCGCTGGTTCGAATCCGGCCGGCCCCACTTAATTTTGAATGTTCCACTAGCTTCCACATCTGTCAGATAACTAGTCGTCTTTTTGCAAATCAGCAACAAGCTCTTTGGCAGTCTTGAATGTCTTGTACCTTCCAGCTTTTATGTCCGCTTCCGATTCCTCTATCATTTTTAATTCTTCTTTTGTCAATTCATTCTGGCTATCGGTGTGTTTCTTATCCTTTAGAGTCAACAGTAGTACGTGTGGTCTATTGCCTCGTATTGTTTTATAAAAGGACAAACCTACAATTCAAATCCGGTCCCATTCAATTATTGGAGTATTGACATGGCATAAGATTATTGACATCGCTTCTGGATAGCAACCCAATAAACTATTTGGTTCAATAGTTGTTCTTTCGGAGGCACACGACCTTCAAGATCTTTTGGACGATCCTCTTCATCAATGGATACTGGCAAAAATGTCTGTCTGGAACTATCAAGCCTCAGATGATTGACCCGAATGTTCATTAACCACAGGCAGGCTGAATGCAAAGGTTGCACCGCTGTCCTCGTTGTTCTTGGCCCGCATCTTGCCGCCCCTTCTTCTGATATCGATATATCCATTCCTGTAGGCGTCGATTTCGATAACCATCGATAGCCCTTTGCTGTCAAAACAAACGTCCATCTGTTTTTTCACATTCGACATAAACTTGATTCCGCGATTTACTGCATCTTCTGCACCGTAAAGAATCTCTGTCCTTTCCTCTTTATGTTCAGATAGCTGAGTCATGAAATCAGGTCAGAACAGTACAGAAACCAAGAAGAATAAAAAATGGTGGATCGGCGAATAATTTGATAGGTCAGTTATAGCATATTCCTCTGGGTTTTGCTTATTTGCCAGATCTTCAGACCAATTGGCTTCGAAAAATCATCTTCAGCTTATCTTGATTGCTGGATCCGAGGCCGCGTCCTTAGCTGGCAGTTGCAGCATGGGCACCTTTTGCCGCCCCAGTGGAGGAATATCTCGCATGTCTGACATCTTTTCTGGCCACAGGTGTATCGGCCCATCTGGTGAGGCTTCTTTGCCTTGTAGCGTTCGCAGAGGTTCTTGCAGCTCATGGTCTTTTCTCCCATTCAGCATGGCTGTCGAGGCTTCAATCCTCTCGCTTGTAGACACCAAACCGGTTTCGTGGTCTTGTCCGTAGAATTCTTCCGCAGCACGGACAGCGAGAACCGGGCCATATCATGTACACTTCACAATCAGTGCATCTCTTGCGTCCATCGGTATACCATCTTTTACCCGGGGATATGCCCGGGGTTTGATATTTCACACAGATATTGTTGCACGCCATGGTTATTCTCTTGCCCGATGCAAAAGCGGTAACAGTACTTTCAACCCTGCAACTTCCTGATCCAACTTAGTTTCCCCAGATTCTTGCTGCCTATTTTAACTGGATGTATACACTGCATTGCAGCTTGAGAGAACGACCCGCAAGCTTTGCTTTGATAATGAATAAATACGTCGAATACAAGAGTACACTCTGCCATGTTTAGCTGGGCCCTGTTCTGTCTTAGCCAAACCACTAAATCAGAAAGGGCCCGGCGGCCTGGCTTAGGCTAAGGCAGAGTCTTTCCTCATTGATATATTCACTACGTGTACAATGCATTGCAAAATTGCAGCATCCAAAATCCAAAAATAAAATTTTATATACTACCTCTATAAGTTAGTGGTTATGGTTTGGCTAAGACGTACTACCCACTACTTATTCATAGTAGTGGTCGCCGTCAACGGCACGCTGCTAACCATCAACACAGGAGACTACCTGTTCTACACAGACTGGATGTGGACTTCCTATGTGGTATTTTCGATCGGCCAGTCAACGATGCTCGTGGTCGGTATGATATACTACATGCTCTTCACAGGAGTTCCAGGAACAGCCACATACTACGCGACGATCATAACCATCTACACATGGGTTGCAAAGGGTGCATGGTTCGCACTAGGCTATCCGTACGACTTCATCGTAACGCCAGTGTGGATCCCATCGGCAATGTTGCTGGACCTCTCGTACTGGGCTACAAGACGCAACAAACACGCTGCCATACTAATTGGTGGTAGCTTGGTTGGCCTGTCACTACCGCTGTTCAACATGGTCAACTTGCTGCTTGTAAGAGACCCGCTGGAGGTATCCTTCAAGTATCCAAGACCGACATTGCCGGCGTACATGACACCAATAGAACCCCAGGTAGGTAAGTTCTACAACAGTCCTGTAGCTCTAGGGTCGGGTGCAGGAGCAGTGCTGTGTGTGCCTATGGCGGCATTGGGAGCAAAACTCAACACGTGGACATACAGATGGATGGCCGCGTGGAGTAAGTGGGACTAAGCCTTCCACCTTTTTCTTCTTTTTTATTTCGTTTAAACACCATCTAATAGACATAATCAGCGCCCCCACATTGCAGGGTGGTAAAAGCTTGTGGCCAGAGGTTCGCTGGATAACCCCAATAAATATTAATTTGCAACCTATACAGATTGGTGTCATTGGGCTACCTGATCACAAAGAGGCGACCCTACTACCAGCTGTTCATAGGATCAGCTGCACTTGCGTTCTTTATACTTGGATATGCGCTGGTTCTATCATACGTCCAGAAGATTGACGTGGTAGGGGAGACCCTGGTAGATACAGAGTTTCCGCCCCCCAGCACATCTCCGATCTTCTTCAAGCCCATAACTTGGCTGATGATCCTGTCCATCATAGGATGGTTTTCCTTTGTAGAGATGGTAAAGGACCGCGTCAGGTCCAAGGAGTACGGCCAGCGATCCATAATCCTGCTATTACTGCTCCTTATTTCGATTTTCAGCCTCTACGAAGTCTTTTTCAACTTCATGATCTGGGGCGTGATCCTCGGCCACCAGGACCCGGCAGCCCTTGACCCGGACAAGGCATTCAACACATTCCCAACCGACAAATACAAGATAAACCTGGTGGTTGCAACAAAATTCTATTTCACGGCTTTTGCATGCTCCCTTTACGGTCTAGTGGTCTTCTTTAGAAGCTGATGGCAGCATCGTTATTGCCGACTGAAGCGGCGGTTTCAAAAACATTGCAGCCGGGAATTTTCTGCCTACTCTATCTTAATGCTTGTTCCTTTAGACTCTTCCTTTCTTTTGAAGACTATTTCCAGTATCCCGTTCTTGTAGGTTGACTTGGCTGAGATGATATCGACGTCGTATGGGATGTCTATGACGCGGCGGTATCTTCTGTCAGCAGATTCTGCCGAGATCTCTACCGTGCCCTCGCTGGCGTTTACGTTTATCTTGTCCTTTTCAACGCCGGGCAGCTCGACAACGACCTTTATTTCCTTGTCCGAGACTATCGTGTCGGAAAGAGGCTCCCTTTCTGCCGTCAGTTGGGGGCCGGTAATCCCAAGCCGCCTAACATTTCCAAACTCGCGTACCCGCGGCTTGCCGTCAGGTCCGATGGTCACTGAATAACCGTATACTATGGGGCCTATTTCTCTGACCCTGACTCCTTCTGGAGTTTCATACTCCTTTGTCAGCTCTTTTGGTATTTCAGGGATCGAGAACTGTTCTTTGAATCTCCTTTCCATCTCCTTTCTCATCTGTTCAAGCTCCCACAGAATATCCCGGGTACCGATTCCAAATCGCGGTCTGCCCATGAACTTTCTTAACCACTCTTCGAATTCATCGTCCCAGTAGCTCATATGCCCTAATATGCAGGACATGATATTATTTATTATTGGAGTACCCTCTGCATTGCACTGCGTACGTCTTTACCTGCAATTTGGCAGGCGGCTAATCGGCCACGGGTTTCAGCATCTCTTTTTCCGTCTTTTTGACGTAGACGTACTCCATGATAAATGCTGCAATGAGGGCCCCAACTATGGGTCCGGCCCAGTATATCCAGTGAAAGTCCCAGTAACCAGAGATTACTGCTGGGCCAAAGGTGCGGGCAGGATTCATGCTTGCCCCTGTGAGGGGAACGCCCACCAGATGGAGCAGGAATATCATTCCACCAATGGCAATGCCGGCAAAGCCAGCGGCAGCCTTTCTGTGGACTGCTGCCATGTAAATGGTCGTGACCAGGAAGAACGTCAGTATCGCCTCGACGGCAAATCCAGCAGCCGCGCTCTTTTCCAACAGGTCGCTTGGTCCGCCCTGCGTGCCAAAGTTTACCTTGGCGCCGGCGGTTGGAAGTATTGCCGCATGCGAAGCGGCCGCTGCTATGGCACCGATGATCTGGGATATAATGTACCCGCCGCCGTCTTTGAGGTTCATCCGCTTTGTGGTCATCATGGCGATGGTGACTGCAGGATTGATGTGCGCACCGGATACATGGCCAAACGCGTATATCATGATGCCAATGGCCGCGCCATGACCAAGAGAGATTATCAGAAGCGAATCGATGGTCAGCCCGCTTCCAAGCACCACGGCAGACATGGTGATAGATAACGGTCCAAAGAACGTCAGTGCATAGGTGGCTATGGCTTCTGCCAGCCAGGCTCTGGGATTTACCACGAAAAATCGCTTTTTAGATCACATAATATAAAAGAACCTGCGATTTTTCATGCAAACACTATCACCCCGATGAAATCGATTTTGAAGCAATCGGCTTTGGGAAAGAAAAGTTTGCTAGATACCCGCATTCAAACCGGAGAGAATTTCATGGCAGCCACTGAACGTATATCGACACCTGCCCATATCCATGAGGTCCAGACAAGAAAATATTCTTAATGGCGGATATGCATTGAATTGACTGATGGCTTTGCCGCTATCCACCGATTATGTGTTTGATTTTTCCAGCACTGATTTTGAATCCGACTCCAAAACAACTTTCAGATTCCTAGCAGAACTGGCCGGCAAATACTTTCCAGACTCTGACGAGAAGACCAGAAACGAGATGTTTGGCCTAAGCCGGCCAGAATTCGTTGCAGGCTGGTATTTTGCCAAGCTTTACCTCAAGTCCGAGTTTGTCAGAAAAATTCACGACATGAACTCCTACGAATTCAGTATTATAGATCCTAATCAAAAACCCAAAGTAAGAGGCAAGGTGTATGTAGGCGATCCGTTCCTAGTCGTGCTTTCAGCTTGGATCAACTCCAAGCTTAAAGAGCAGGGTTGCAGCGCCGAAGTAAAAATAGGATACGAAATGGCCGATTTTGCCAAAGGCACTCCGGGGTCTGCCATTGGAGGCAGCTTGATGTGAAAATTTGGGCATTGCTATTGAAATAAATATAGAATTTGAAAAAGTTATCATGTTATTATGTCCGGCGGTGTTTCTGAAGCAGTCAAGACAGTGGGCATTGACGTCGATTCTGTCCTTGCCGACGTTATGCTTGTCTGGGTCGACGAGTACAACAAGCGCAGAAACACCAAGATAACAAAACAGGACATAACGAAGTGGGACATACCCACCGTCCTGCCCATAACCCCGGAAGAAGTTTACGAATACTTTAGCCACGTCTGGAGGGAGCGGTGGAAGGAGATCCCGCCGACAGAGCCGGCCATAGGCGACGTTACTGAAAGGCTCCACAGAAAAGGCTACAGGATCTCCGTCATCACAAAACGCGAGCGGCCTACCGCGGCTTACGTGGCAAGGTGGCTGGACCTGCACGACATCTACACAGACGACCTGCTGTTCATCTACGACGCAGTGCCGAAGGCCAACTACCCTTTTGACGTGCTTATCGATGACGCGCCAAGAAACCTGATAGACGTCACGGCACCCAAGACCGCGATTTTGTTCAACCAGCCTTGGAACAGGGATTTCCACTGGCCCGTGCGGGTAAACAAGCTAAGCGAGGCAGAAAAACTGCTATGAGCCCAGCTCTATCAGGGCACGGTTGATAAGCGCCGCAAGCCCTGTGAACTGCGTGAGCATCGTAACCGCGGATTCAAAGGCGTCCGGTCCCCGAAAGCCCTCATCGTACTTCATCTCCACTGAACCCCTGTCGGTCTCTACAAAGACAGTCAAAAGCGAGTAATCACCCAGCCTTTCATCTTTCCTTTCTATATACTGCCTGAGATCCACCCTGGCTATCCAGAATCCCTGGTTCTCCATGCCAGAAAGAAGCATCTTTTGTTTGGCCGGCGGCCCCTTTACCCGGCCCGGCTCTATGTCAGTTTTCATTGGTAATCAAGAAAGCGCACCCATTCAGGGAACCACAGGTTCTGCTCTGGCATGCCAATCCCCGCTGCCAGGACTGCCGGCGAGTTGTAATAGACGGCGTCGGCCCCAAGCTCCTTTGCTATGTTGACATTGAGCTCGTTGATGGATGACACCTCTCCGACGTACTTGTTTGCCACCAGGTCACGGTTATGTGTATACAAACCGACCTGCCGGCCGTCAACGGTGGGGACATAGCTTACAATGACGTCTATTCGCTTTGCACCGGCCTTTCTAAGGTAGTATATCGTCTCCCTTACGGTGGCGCTGGTCTGTATCGTTCCCTGAACCGTGGCGATGTTCCTGCCCTGCACCAGCGGCTGCATCACGAACTTGAGG
This sequence comes from Nitrososphaera sp., assembly GCA_029263715.1. Taxonomy (GTDB): domain Archaea; phylum Thermoproteota; class Nitrososphaeria; order Nitrososphaerales; family Nitrososphaeraceae; genus Nitrososphaera. The sequence continues at coordinate 33,812 of JAJUFP010000004.1, forward strand.
GACTTGCCAGTGGTCAGGAGCTTGTTTCTGCTATCCTGCTCTGAAAAATCTATCATGTTGTCCGAGTCGTCGTACCTGTCTTTGATGACGCCTTCTGCCATCTCAAAGGACCCGAAATGAGTTCTGTATGCAAGGCCAAATCCAAGGGCCATGGGCCTCGTATAGTCTGGCTCAGCGTACGCCGAGTCCAGGTAATCCAGTTTGATCTCGGTTGAAAGAAAGTCGGCCTGCTTTTTTCCGATGTTCTTTCGGATTTCATAGATGCTTTTGCCGTTCAGCGTCGCCACAACGTTGGACTCGCGGATGAATTCGAAGGGGTCCATCATGAGCCGCGAGTCGTTTCTGGCCGCCACGATTTCAAGTCCCTTTCTGCTCATCTTCAAGAGGTGGCCGGGCTTGACATCGCCAAACTCCATGTCTATTAGAGAGGTGCGAAGCGAGTTTTCTGACGCAATGATGTTAAGCATCCTGTCCTTGCGCGAAGCAACAACCAGCGGCTTGAATCCGCTGCTGTCGCGGTAGGCATAGATCTCGTCTCCCTTCTTTACAATCAGGTTGCCGCGCAGATGCCTGTCTAGAAATTCCACGGCACGTTCCGGGTTCTGCCTTTCTATCAAAAGCGTGGTAAAGATGTGGTAAATCTTGAAAAGCGAGTCTGAATCCCTGGCTGAGCCGACGTAGGGGTGCAGGTGCAGTTTTTCCGTGTCAACGAAAAAGCCGTCAAAGGCCAGCTGGATGTTGCTCATGCTTGGAAACGGCGGCGCCTTCTTTGAGAGGTATCCAATTCCAGAGGGGCCCTGCAGTTTTTGCTTGTGGGCAGTACGGAGTATGGCATCGTCGGAGGGCAGGTAGCCTTCAGCGCCGGCTGAGCTGCTGCCTACCATTATCTTCCAGTACGCCTTGCCTCGATGCTGAAGCATCCTCATGGCATGGGTAAGGTAGTACACAGAAGTCCTGCTGGATTCAGGACCGTGGTTGTAGAGGGCAACTATGCCGGCCATGCAACTGTCACTTTTGATGCGTTCAGATAAAAATCTTGTCAGAAGGCTGGAACATCTGTTTTTCCCCTTCGTACCTGCGTATGTGGTCCTCAAACTGCAGGGTAAGGCCGATGCTGTCCAGCCCTTCCAGCAGCAGCTTTTTGCGGAACTCGTCGATCTCAAAATGCATGGTTCTAGAGCCGGCGCTTACAATCTGCCTGGCAAGGTCTATGGTTATCTCCAAGTCGTTTTTGAACAGGAAGTCCACCTCTTCTGAGGAAAGCCGGACAGGCAGAAGCCCGTTTTTGAAGCAGTTGTTGTAAAAGATGTCGGCAAAGGAAGGCGCGATTATGGCGCGAAATCCATAGTCCTGGAGGGCCCAGGCGGCATGCTCCCTAGAACTGCCGCTGCCAAAATTGTCCCTTGCAAGCAGGATCTGCCGGCCAGCGTACTTGGGATCGTTGAGCACGAATTCCTTCCTTGGGTTTCCGCTGCTGTCAAACCGCCAGTCGTAGAATAGGTATTTTCCAAAACCGGTACGGCTGACAAGTTTCAGAAACTGCTTTGGCACTATCTGGTCAGTATCCACGTTGACCCGGTCAATGGGGGTTGCCCTGCTTGTTAATACAGTGAACGGCTCCATCTACAATCAACCTGTTTTGCTTTCATATATTTCGAGGTACAATATTTGGTTATGCCGTCACGAAAAGGACGACAGAATTCCCTGGTACAAAGGATGTCCTAACTTTTTTAAATTCTAAAGCAGTAATTAATGTATGAAGGAACGTCTCATAATAATCCAAAAAGAACAGGCAGAAGAAGTTTGCGCAGAAGGAATTCCGGTATGTGGGGGGAATCTGGAAACCCCGGTCATCGATACAGCCCGGTACATCGACGAAGTGCACTACACGATAGGGAGCAGGCTGTACATTGAAAACGCAGACTGACAAAAGCGACGCCGACGCTCCATTTTACGAGCAGCGGGACCTGGAACTAGAAAACATCGTTGGAAACCTGCTGGTTGCAGAGTACCAGGTGGACAGGCTGCGGTCAAGGCTGCTGGACAAGGCTTCCGGGTTTGGTCGTGAGGTTTCCGGCTATTACAAAAAGGCAGACAAGCAACCAACTTCAACGCATGTATTTGAGCACAAGGGAAGATTGTACAAGGTAACTGTCAAAGTAGAAGAGATAAAGAAAAATTTGGATGATTCAGATCTGGTCTGAATCTATTATTTTTTAATTAGTTGCGCGGGTTCTGCTTCTTTGAATAAAACAGCTCTGCAGGCAGGAACATGTCCTGTATCTCTTCATCATCGATGCTTTCCTCCTCCAGCGATGCTCTCCCAGTTGCGAAGTCTCTTAGAAAATCATCGTCTCCAAGAATCTGTGCCAGCTTTCTTACCGGTGAGATGTACAGCCGTTCAACCCATGCTGGGTACGACTGCCTTAAGTATCGACGATTTTCCGTAAGCTTCAAAGTAAAGTACCATGCCAGGCCTTCTCTTAGCTGCTGCGGATAGTCCTTGAGTATGACTGCGTGAATCATTTCGTGAAGGTAGTGGCCAAACTTTGCAATGTCGTATCTGATTATGATCTCTTCAAGACGGTAGTCGGTGATTCCAACAGAGCCCGATAGATCATAGTACTCGCCCCTTAGGTTGGTGCTGCTCCTTCTGTTCCCATTGATCACTGTGTTCCTTCCCTCCCTTCTGGACATGACCTGGACTTCCATCTCCCACCTTCCCTTGCATATCAGGATATCAAAGGTTGTCTTGACGCCAAAGTACTCCTCTACCATCTTCTTTGCAGTAAGAACCAGCGCAGTGAGTTTTTGAATTTCATCAAGGGTTATATCGTCTGTGAGGAAGACGATTTTCCCTTCAGCCAGATTTGATACATTGCTAGTGTCATCTTTATGCACATAATCAATCATGATAAGATCACTCTTCCCTACTGTCCAGTAACACCGTCTGAGCGACATTGACGACTGGATAAAATCGTTCTAGTCCGTCGCCCGGTTTTACCTTGCATTTCAGACTCCTGTAGGTCATCTTGTTCTCCACACTTTGCCAGACAGACGTGCGAGTGTTTCGTATGGTTATTATCGTAAAAATAATTAAAAAGAGTTAGGACAGGGGTCTGTCATGGGATGCCGGCACGAGAACAGGTCTCAGTTATGGCACAATTCATGACAAATCCTAAATACTTTGTATCGGCAATCACTGTATGTTGGCTATGCGATTAGTCTATGCCAGCGTTATAGGTATTATCACCTTTCTCCTGATCCACCAAACGGCTTACGGGCAATCCAGCGTCATAATCAACGAAGTCGAGCTGAACCCTTATGGCAACGATGATGAGCAAGCCGAGCAGGTGGAGCTCTACAATTCCTCTGAAGATCCAATAAATGTTGGCGGATGGACGGTCAGCTCTACTGCTGGCAAGACATCGACAATGCCTGACAGGATCATAATCCCATCCAGGGGGTTTCTTATTGTTGACAGCGACTCGCAGTGGCTGGAAAATGCCGGTGAAACGATCGTACTGCGGGATAACAGCGGAAACACAATAGACACGGCGGGACCTTTTGATGATAACAACAATGACAATCTGTCATGGCAGCGGGTTTTTGATGGTTCTAGTGAGTGGAAGTTCAGGCCAGCAACATTAGGATATACAAACGGCAAGGATCAGTCAACCGAAGTGAGTGGCCCCGATGCGGGTGGTTCTGTCCAGGAAATTAAGAACATTTCATTTATGGTAGCAGCAAACAATGTCCTGGCTGAAGTCAAACTAAGCACCACTTCCAACATATCGTACTTTCAATTTGTAGAAAGTGAAAAACGCATTTTCTTTAGGACGGATGGCAGCTACCCCAGCACCCATACAGAGATTGCAGTTCAGAATGTCCTGGAAGGCCCGTACACAGTCCTAGTGGACGGTGCGCCGGCAAGAAACTTTAAGGTATTTGATAATTCCTTGGGAGAAAAAATCATCAGCATCGATACGGACAGTGAAACCCATGACATTGCCATCATTGGCACCAACGTTGTACCAGAGTTCCCTCTAGGAATTATGGGAGCCTTGGCTGCCATCATTGGTGTCATAATTGTAATTCAAAGGTTTCAGTGTAAAAGCCCTGTCCCGGTATGAACTGGGTCTTGCGCATAGGGACAGGGCCGAGGGTTGCTTGCGTGAAATGTGTTCCTAGTATCAGATCCCAACAATGATTAAAAAGAGTTAGGAAAATGACCCTGCCCCCATGAAGATAAGCGCAGACGAGGGAGCAAGGTCGTCGTCACACCCCTGAGATGCCTTCCGTAAAATATTTTCGCATAAATAATTAAAAAGAGTTAAGATTAGAGGCCCGCCCCCAATGATCCCAACGTGGCACAGGTGGAGGCAGGGCCTCGTGGGGTTGTTGCGCGAAACGTGTTCGGTGTGATAATATACCATCCATAATTTAAAAGAGGATCGGCACTTGTAAACTTCGATTTGAACGCCGTTTGACCGGTTCAATGATTCGAATCATTTTCTTTCGATTTGCCATCATCCCCATGTGGGGACATAACGCTTTGTCATGGCCGGGATGGAAATGGCAAACATAATCTGCTTGATAAATCGCAAAGCACGGCATGCAGACTGGGTCTGCAAGCTCGCATCTTTTCAATGTCATTGGAAGTATTTCAGCAGGACGGATGCTATGGCGAAGTACATTGCTAGGCTTGTAATATCGCTTATGATTGTTGTCAGCGGTCCTGAAGCCAAGGCCGGATCTATCTTGAGCTTTGCCAGAAAAGCCGAAAGATAGGTTGCCATGAAGGCTTGGAAAATTATGCTCAGAAATATCGACGAGCCGATGACAAAGCCAATATGCAATCCGCCCCAGCCCAATGTGCCAGCTGCAAAAAGCAGGATGGCAAAGATTATTCCCAGGACGCTACCAATCTTTAGCTCCCTTGTCAGGTATTTTCTTACAGAGAACTGAGGCTCTAGCGCTATCATTCTGACGATAAGAGTCTGAGATTGAGTACCAACAGCATCACTCAGGTAGACCACAACCGGTATGAAGGCAGCAAGAGCGAGGTAGGAATCCAAAACCTGTTCAAAACCCGTGACTATGTAGGCTGCCAGCAAACCACCCAAAAGGCCCAGAACCAGAGATGGCAGCCTGGCTTGCACCAATCTTGATGCAGGAGTTGTTATTTCTTCGATCTCTTTTACGCGGTGATGAATTCCTCCCGATCTGAGGATATCCTCGCGGAATTCATGATGGAATACTTTTAGAATCGTGTGGTAGGGAACAACACCTTTCAAACGGTTCTGCCCATCGACGACGGGTATTGCTTTCAGGTCGTGTTTTAGAACCAAATAGACAAGCCTTTCCTGGTCGGTATGGAAGTCGACAGTTACTGGATGTTTTTTCATTATGGTGATTATTTTTGCCTCGTCTGGTGCCTGCAGGATTTCTTTTAGAGAGGCTACGCCGAGCAGTTTGTTTTGCTCGTCGACAACATAGGCATAATCTACAATCTCCAAATCCTTTGCTTTCTGGGTCATAGTTTTCTTGACACTACCTACCAATTCATCAGATGATACAGAGAGAAATCTGTTGGTGATCCTAGCGCCGGCTATATCGCGAAGTTCGGTAGCTGCACCCATAGAAAGGTTGTCATGCCGAAATTAATAAGCAATTCAAAATATGGATCGAAGGCATGTAGCAGAATTTGATGGAAAAAGAATCATCGCACGTGCGCATCAGGATCTGGTCCCAAGACCCACCCAGAACTTGTAACAAGATGATGCGTTTAGGCCGCCTCAGGCGACCGCAGAAAGACAAAATCTGCGGGATAAATGCTATTCAGGATATCATCCCAGCAATTCCTGCAAAAATCATGGTCTTCGACAAGCAGCTGCTCAAACGACAGTGAGAGAGGATCTATGGGTTTGGAACACAGACAGCAAGTTGTGTTCAAGATACCATTCAGAACAAAACCCGGTGGGTGTTTGCACTGATTTTATTTTTGAGCTCTTCGGTCATATCCTCTGGTTTCATCCCATGGTCCCTCTGCGCGTGCATCGCGCACTGGGCCAATATTTCATCCAGCCTTTTACCCTTGGCGACAAAGCCGCAGTCAAAACCAATGTCTTTACATTTGAATTTTAAAGTGAACATCTGTAACATGAATATTATGCCACTTTATCGCATTTAAGTATGCAGTCTTGGGCAAGAAGCATGGCGTCAGACAGAAAGGTCAAGACGCCTATAGCCATTCCCTTACGTCGACAAAATGCCCCTCGATGGCCGCCGCTGCAGCCATCACCGGGCTGACTAGGTGCGTCCTTCCACCGGCACCTTGCCGGCCTTCAAAGTTGCGGTTGGATGTGCTGGCACATCGCTCGCCTGGAGACAGGATGTCCGGGTTCATTCCAAGGCACATGCTGCAGCCAGACTCGCGCCACTCAAAGCCGGCCTCGGTAAATACCCTGTCAAGGCCCAACTTTTCTGCCGCAGTCTTGACCTGCTGCGAGCCGGGCACCACCATGGCCCGGACGTGGGGCGAGACCCTGCGGCCCTTGACCACTATAGAGGCCTCCACCAGGTCTTCAAGCCTCGAGTTCGTACAGGATCCAATAAAGACCCTGTCAAGCTTGATCTCGGTTATGGGCGTTCCAGGTTCAAGGGCCATGTACTCCAGCGCACGCAGCGCGGCCTTTCTCTCATTTTCATTTCCCTTCGAGTACTCGTCAGGATGCGGTATGTTGTCGGTGACGCTTAATACCATGCCGGGGTTTGTACCCCAGCTGACCTGCGGGGCCAGCGTGCCAACATCAAAGGTCATGGACCGGTCAAAGGTGGCATTTGCATCTGTTCTAAGGCTTTGCCAGTATTCCAATGCTTTTTCAAACTGTTCGTCTTTGGGAGCATACCGGCGGCCCCGGATATATTCAAATGTTGCAGAGTCAGGGGCCACAAGCCCGGCCCGGGCGCCGCCCTCAATCGACATGTTGCATATGGTCATGCGCTGCTCCATAGAAAGTTCCGATACTGCCTGCCCGCGGTATTCAAAGACATAGCCGGTGCCGCCCGCCGTTCCTATGGTTCTAATTACGTAAAGGATCATGTCCTTGGCCGTCACGGCATGGGGGCTCTTGCGCCTTCCTTCAAGGTTTATCGCAAAAGTCTTTGGTTTGTCCAGCCAGAGCGTCTGCGTTGCCAGGACATGCTCCACTTCGCTTGTGCCTATGCCCAGCGCAAACGCACCAAACGCTCCGTGGGTGGAGGTATGGCTGTCTCCGCAGACTATGGTGGTGCCCGGTAGCGTCAAGCCAAGTTCTGGCCCGATAACATGGACGATGCCCTGGTCCGGGCTTTGCATGTCAAAAAGCGTGATTCCAAATTCCCGGCAGTTTTGCGCCAGCGTGTGTATCTGGGTAGCGGAAATCTGGTCTACAATGGGAAGCGACCTTGCCGTGGTTGGCACATTGTGATCCATGGTAGCAAAAGTGAGGTCCGGCCTTCTTACCTTCCGGTGGTTGATACGCAGGCCGTCAAAGGCCTGAGGCGAGGTAACCTCGTGGACAAGGTGCCTGTCGATGTACAGCAGTGACGGACCGTTTTCCTTGGAATAAATCACGTGGCTGTCCCAGATCTTTTCAAATATGGTCTGCGGCTGACCCAAACTGCTGGAAATGAGCATAAGGGGAATATAAAACAATGAGCGGGATATCGAGTGTTAAACTATGAGTCTATCAATCATTTTTAGTGTCTAAGATGACCAAAGGGGGTCACTATGCCGCAATATCAAATTAGACATCAATGCATCATGAAGGATGTATTATCTTCTATTATTATTTGACTTTTGGACCTTCAGATACTAGCACGGCATTATTCCAGAGCGCAAGAATTCCAGAACATCATTGCCCATCACCAAACCCACCATTCCACCACTACTTTCTAGGTAAGATATTCCACATCGCAGCTTTATGTTGTAAATGTCCCCATCCAAACCCATTACGACCCATAGGCTTGGATATTCGTATCTAACTAGCAAGTTGTTCACTTTGACATCCTCATAGGTGATTATTGTTCTTGGCCAAGTCGTGTGAAATCCCACGGTTATCGCAGGTTTTAAGCTGGTTATGTTTCCGCCATCATCGTATTCGACGAAAGGCTCCCTGTTCAGAACTCCTTCCTTTGCAAACGGATATTTTTTCAGAAAAAGTTGCACTGCTTCATGTTGTCTAGCTTTGCCCATTAGCACCTGTTCTTCGGACGTAACATTGGTCAAGAATCTCGAGAACGGCGGATTTAAAGCAGCAGATAGCAAGATTATAAATCCGATTCCAACAACAAGACCTGCAATGGCAGGTGCTGCCGAACTCCCCCGCACAGATGCATCATGACGTGAGGATTCTTTTGAGGCTTTGGTCACTTTGACTTGAGCCATCTGGCCGAGACGGTCATAAATCCGATAACCGACGCCAAGATAAGGATGACGACCGTTCCGAATTCTGGTATGGCCGTAGTTCCAATTATCTCAATGGTCCTTGCATTCTTTTCATAGTCTATTTCAATAGCATTGATCACTTCAGCTGTTTTCGTAAACTCAGAAAATTCATTTGACGAACCAAGTACTCTAAACGAATCAACTTCTCTCTGATCAACCATTACCGTGTAATTGCCGCCAATCAAGCGCTCAGGTACATTGATTAGGATATATCCTTGAGGTTCTGTTTTGGGTGTTGTCACGTTAATTTGGATTCGTTTTTCTTCTTGAATAAAATAAAAAGAACAGCTATTTGCGTTGGTTAACATATCCAGCCTAAATGCATCCCCGTCATCGCTAGCTACGACCCATCTAAAGGGATACTTGCTGCTTTCTACGGGAAACGGAAAGGCTTCCGGAATGAATCCCCAGCCGTTCAAACTCAAGTCAATCCTATCCGCGTCACTTGGTACATCAATCACCCAAGTGACAGATTCGCAACCCTTCGACTGCTTTGGTATCAAGTATTGAGGTTCGGCGTAACCCACTCCTATGCTAGACCGTTTAGTAGACAGTGTGGCTGTGATCTTGTCGTAGGACGTAACATAGTTTGGAACTCTATAGTCGTTTGTGTATGTCAGGTTTATCGCATATCCGAAGACTTTGTTAATCAGCGCCAAGGGCAAGGTTATTTCTAGCGAATCATTATCCTGGGTTTCTGAACCTCTAAGGATTAGAAAAATGGTAGAATCCCAGCCATACCTTGAATAGGCGCGCATGTCCTCAATTCGTCGAGTGCCTTCAAATTCGAAAGGGATTTCATATTCTTCGCCTTTCCATTTTAGCTTGTATGGCGACTCAAGTGCTGAAAATGGCAAGTTATCATAGTAGAATGTGACATCTGCATGTTGGTTTCCATACCTCAAACTCACAAGGTAGTCTCCCTGCGTTTTGGGTTCTTCTGAAACGACAAATGTGTATCTATACTCTCCATTTGCAACGCCCTCAAGTACTCCAATTTGAGTGGGAATAATGGAATCCTCAAGGATAGCAGAGCCATCGGGTCTGTAGACCACAATACTAATTGCTTCGGATTCGACCAACGGCCGGACTTTACCTTCAATCACTACTTCTTCGTTATGTCTATAGTGGGACATCGGCATATTCAGTGTCAAATATCTATCTTCACCAGGTTGGGCAAAAGCCATAACGGTCGCACTCTGGCATGAAAGTAGAAAAATGAGAACAGCTAAGGATGTCCCCAAGAGATGAACAGTCATTGGCGACGACAATCTGCTTTTGCCCTCAGCCATCGAGATCAGCAAAAATTGAACATTGAGAACTTGCTTTTGAGCCTTTGGTTACATCGTGGTACAGAAAACTGTTGAGGGGAATTCCTAGTAGAATTAGGCTTAAAGCTCATGCCAGAGCAGATAGTTTTAAATCAGGTAATCCAGCTTTGATGGCTGTAAATGCACCCCAAGGACAGCCGTTATCCGGAGTATATCGCTGAGCAGATAAAGAAAGGTACAACAACGTGCGCCCTTACCTGCAAAGACGGCGTGGTGTTGGCCGCCGACACAAGGGCCAGTGCAGGATTGTTCATTGCCGACAGGCATGTCATGAAGATCCAGCAGGTCGACAGGCACCTGGCCATGACCATCGCCGGCGGTGTAGCCGATGCGCAGAACCTTGTTGACATCATGCGGTACAACGCAAACCTTTACCGTCTGCAGAACAAGGAGCTGATGCCGGTCAAGTCTGCGGCAAGGCTGTGTTCAAACGTTCTTTTCAACAACCGATACTTCCCGTACTACGTCCAGATAATCATGGCCGGCTTTACAAAAGCTGAGGGCGGGCAGATCCACAACATCGATCTTTTCGGCTCCATGTCCACTGAAAAGTTCATTTCAACTGGAAGCGGATCTCCTGTTGCCTATGGTTACCTTGAATCAGAGTACAAGCCAGACATGACCGTGGACGAGGCGTACAAGGTGGCCATGCACGCAATTGCCGCGGCCATCAGAAGAAACGCCGGCACCGGCGACAACATCAACGTGGCCATCATCGACAAGGACGGCTACCGCGAGTTGTCAAAAGAGCAAAAGGCAGCGGTCGGCGTCGTGTATTAACGCCCGACCCCTTTTTCCTATTTCTACGCTGACGGGTTGTTCCTCCAAGCAAAGCCAGTACGCGCTCTAGAACAATACTACATATGGTATTTCTGTCCGTGTTCTTGTAATTCTGCTGGGCTATGAAATGTCGTGCCACATGCTTTGCAGGTGAAATGCTCGTGGCCCGAATGACGGTCTTCTGCCATGTGCATCTTGCCATGCTCCACGAGTTCGTCTTCTGACTTGAACCTTGTACCACATGCTTTGCATTCGAATTTCTTTCCAAATAATCCCATGTTCAGTTAGGGGTTAGCAATCAATAAAACAATATCCTGGAATGGTCAAAGAAAAGATTGAACGTGTGCAGACTTTAGGCTCGATGGCCTTTTGAACATGATTAGTTCTGCCAAAAACGTGGCCCTCCCTCTCCCTTGGGTGCCGGCTGTATTATAACGCAAAAGCCGGAAACAGTCTGCGAGATGGCGTGCAAGAATCTCTGCCAGAGGCTGACTTTTGCAGGGCGGGCTCCGTATCCTAGCCCGTACATGTTTGGCTTAAGATACTGCTCTAGATGCGAAGTATACCTTCTTCCAGAGGAGGGCAACAGCCGTTGCCCATGCTGCAACAGGACCCTGCGACGGAAGTCAAGGAGGAAAAAGCACGAAAAAAGGATGGAGCATATGGTCATGCAGCCCCTGCACATAATGACAGATCCGGATCTTTAAACTGTCCTAGCTGCGCTTGCCCGTGATCTCGCGGATGAACAGGCTGCTGTCCATCTTTGAGAACCGGCCCAGATCTATTTTTGCGCCGGGGCCCATTATCTCCCGGATCTCCTTGCCGGAATCAGGCTGCGCCCACCAGTCTTCTCCGAACTTGTTTTGCAGATGGCGGTCCAGTTCTGCTGCCCGAACAGCCGCTACAAGGTAGCTGGGCACGTACATGATGGCGTCAGGCATGATGTGGTGCAGCATCCAGTACTCGCCGGGCATCTCAAGGCCGGTGTACTCCTTGATAAGATCGGCATAGAGATCGCTTGCCTTGTCTATGGAAAGGTTCTTGCGCCAGAACTCGGCCTTCATAAGCGAGTTGGCCGTGTAAAACGTGACAAAGAACAATTCCATAAAGTTGTTCCGCTGCTGAAGTTCGTCCAGCACACTGTCAGAAAGACCAAGGGATGAAAGATACCTCCGGTTTTTGGTCAGCCGTTCAAGGAATATCGAGAATATTTCTGCAATTCCCATGGAAAAGTTGTACCGGTTCCAATACTCCAGATTTGGATCGATGGAGGTGGCGTGAGCGGCATGGCCCATCTCGTGGTAGCAGCCCTGCAGGTCAAAGTACGGGCTTTCAGCCTTGTACAGCACGCGGATGTCTGTAGGAACCTGGACAAAGAAGCATATCGGAGACGGGTACTTGTCCTTGCGGTTTTCCGTGTCTATGTTGATGCTGGACAGGTCAAACTGCATGGAAGCAAGTGCGCGCCGGACTTCGGTTACCGGGTTTATCTTGGAAAAGTGCTTTTCAAGGTCCGCGTACACGCGGTTGCGAAAGAAGTAAAAGTCGTCAAAGTATTCGGCTGGCCTTCCAAGCACCTTTTGGGACATCTCTGATAGCGCCTCGCGGAACGGCTTTTTGGCCTGCCGGCCCATGGATTTTACCAGATCCATCAGCTTTGAGTAAGAGAATTTTTCATTTTCCAGGTATCCGTCCAGCGGGGTCAGCTTTTTGCCAGAATATTTCTCGTAAACATCGGCTATCTTGTCAAACCGCTGCCTGATTACCGGCGATACGTGCTTTGTCTTTTGGATAAACTCGTCAAACACCTGCTTTCTTTTTTCAGAGTCTTTTTGCGCACTGTTGAACTGGCGCCAGGTGCTCCAGTTTACCGGCGACCTGCCAAACTTTTGTTTTGATACAATCTTGCTGTTGCGAAGGTTGTAGAGTTTGAGTTCCAGCTTCTTGGTGCTTGAATCGGCGATGTTCTCAAGAGACGAAAGGAACAACTCTCTTGGCTCGGAGAAATTGTCTATGAACAGTTTTGCGCTGTAAAATTTCATCTCGGCCAGCTGCTCTATCACCTGCTGGCTGTACTTCAGGCCGGCGTACTGCTTGTATCGCTCATCGGATTCAGCCACGTAGATCTGCTCGTCGATATGGCACCACTGCTGCAAATTCATAGATGACAGAAGATGTATCTTTGATTTTAAAAATGTTATAACAGGCCGTTGCTTGAAAATATTTAAGGTTTTGTCCAAACATTTGGATCAACGGTTATATCTTTGATACACGGTTTACAGATCAGTTGCTCAATGGAGGCGTAGCTGAAATGAGCGCTAAGACGCTAAGCATGATCGTCTTCTTCTTTACTGCACTTACCCTGACCCATGCAGCTTTTATCGATTACCGGTCGGGCATTTCAGAATCGCAGAGCAAGGCAGGCCAAAGCGACAGGCTGCCAAACCAGATGACGTATCTGCAGACAAGAAAGTTTGGTGTAGAGACTGCCATCATGTTTGGAAGAACCGATATCTGGCGGGGCGCCACAAGGCAGAGGTGGACAGAGAAATGCCTTTGCTGCGGCGTCTTTGAACTGCTGGTCAAAATGAAGGGAGGGCCGACTCGAGTCAAGATGCTGGAATTGCTTGCCACGCCAAAAAACAAGCTGCAAGTGTCAAACGAGCTTGGGATCGACTGGAAGGCTGTGGACAGGCATGTGGACAAGATGCTATATCATGGACTCATCCAGCAGGTTTCCACCGCCGGGACATGCACAACGTACGTCATCACTGAAAAAGGCAGGTGCGCCCTATCGCTGGTCAATGCAAGTATTCTTCAGCCTGAATGTTTATAGAGCAAGCAAGCATAGGCATTCTTGATGTTTGGAAAAGCCAAGTGCAAGTTGTGCGGCGACAGCGTGAGGCTTGCATTAAAACACCTGAGGGACAAGCACCCCGACGTATACGAAAGTCAGGTAAGGAAGATGAAGATGCCGGACATCATGGACAAGTTCTTTACTGTCTAGATTGGCAGAAAATTTGTAAAAAGAGAAAGGTGCTTTACGCACCGGCCATGTTGTTGCGGAGCTCGACGCCGCGGTGATCCTCAGAGCTTTCGGCGGCCCTGTGCATTTCTGACAGAGCGCAACCCATCTGGGCCTCTGGCTTGCCCCTTCTCATCAGACCTCTATAAAGGCCTGCTTCAAGGGTTGTTCCGTGGGCCTTCTCCCATTCCTCTACCGGGATGCTGAACTTCTTTTGGATTCTGTCCCTGTACCATTCTGGGATGACGTTGAAGGCGCAGAACGGGATGATTCTGAGGTCCGGCGTCAGGTAGTGGATATCGCACCTCTGCAGCCTTTCAAGGTCCTCGTTGTACTTGTCCTGGAAGTGCATCATGCCCAGGAACAGCGACCGTACGTGCCATGAACCCACAGAGTCAAAGTTGCGCTTGAGAAGTATGCTTGAGAACATCTTGGCCAGGTCAAGGCCGTGGGGCTGCTTGTCCTTGTCTACAAACTGCTTCAGCTTGCGGACGACTTCAAGCATGGTCCAGTACCTGTTGGCGCCGGACCTGATCTCGTCGGCCTTTTCCTCAAAGTATTCCAGCACACCTTTGATATCGACAAACGATGTCAGCGGTATCATCTTCTTTGTCTGGACGTCTTCAAAGACGTATGTTCCAGCGCCGCAGGCAAAGTGGATCGAGAGCTCGTACTTGGGCTTCTTGCTGAAGGCCTCGATGATGTTGGTCATGGGCATGCATGAAGGCACCGGGAACCAGGCATCCTTGCTTATCTCGCCGTTGGTCTGCTCCTCTATTCTTTCGATGCAGTCCGGTATGGTGATTCTGTACTTTTCACGCTCCTTCTTGCCCATCCTGCCGGTCAGCGAGACTGGCTGGAAGTTGACTGCGTGCACCACGTCCAGGTTCTTCTGGGCATAGCGGATGATGCCGCCCAGCTCGTGGTCGTTTATAGACTTGATAACTGTTGGGACGAACACGACGGTCATGCCGCACTTGCGGGCTGATTCAAGGGTGTAGGGGATCTCCCAGTGGTTCTTGGGGTTGGTCCTTGGCGTGACACCGTCAAATGATAAGTAGAGGTTGTTGACGCCGGCCATCCTCACCTGTCTCATGGTCTCCGGCGACATGGCCAGCTTGATTCCGTTGGTGTTCAGCTGGACATGGTCAACGCCCTCTTCCTTCATCACCTTTATGAGGTCAGTGATATCGTCACGGAGCATGGGCTCCCCTCCAGTGATCTGGATAGAGTTGCCTGCGATGGGCTTTTCTGCCTTGAGCGTCTTCATCATGGCGCGGACCTGCTCCATGTTTGGCTCGTACAGGTATGCGCCTTCAAGGCCCTTCTTGACGTAAAAGAAGCAGTACCAGCAGGTAAGGTCGCACCTGTTCGTGATGATCATGTTGGAAAGTCCAGAGTGGGAAAGGTGGTTTGTACACAGCCCGCAGTTGTTGGGGCATGCACACTTGTCAATCATGACATTGGGAGCATGGGCACCCTTGCCGTCCATCCAGTAAGTGCTGAACTTTTTGTACATTTCATAAGAGCCAAAGTATAGCTCCTCACATTCACCGTGGGTAGGGCAGGTCTTGGTCATGAAGACCTTGCCGTCACGCTCAAAGACTTCAGCGTCCAGAATCATGTTGCAATCAGGGCAAATGCTCTGGGTAAACCGGATAGTCTTTCGAGCACCTACACTCTTGCTAGACACGTTTGAAATTTGAATTAGCTCCATTCTAGTTTCTATTTTGAAAAACTTACAGATTTTATATATAAATATAACTTATCAAATACTACGGTGATTAGTGGTTGCCAGAAAAGGTCATTTCTACCTCAACCACGAGGTGCTGTATACGTAAATATATAACGGCGTAATAAAACCTTCTGAGTTTGAGTATCAGTGACAGGTCCCGCAAGGCCATGGAAGACCTTGGCCTGACGGGTTATGAGATCAGGGTTTACACTTCTCTGCTTGAGACCGGCGCCATGACCGCCGCCGACATCAGCAAGAAATCCGGCGTGCCTTATTCCAAGATCTATGAGGTGCTAAACAGCCTTGAGGATAAGGGCTGGCTAGAGTCCGACAGCTCCCGGCCGCAGCAGTTCTTCCCCAGATCGCCTTCAACGGCACTGGAAGCCATGAGACTGCGAAACGAGAACAACTTTCGCGAAAGCCAGTCGGTTATAGTGGGGGAGCTTATGCCCATGTATACAAAGAGCGGGATAAAAGAAAAGCCCGAGATCTGGGTCGTCAGGGGGATTTACAACATCGCAGCCAAGGTAAGCGAGATAGTCCAGGAATGCCAGCAGGAGCTGCTGGTGGCCCTGCCAAGCGTTGCTGAAAACGTTGCCAAGCCGATGCAGCCGATATTGAGGACCCTCCACGAGCGGGGGGTGAAGATAAGCGTGCTTGTCTCTGAAGAGACGTCGCCGGAGACGGTGAAGGCGCTGTCAAGGATCGCCGACGTCAGGCGCAAGAACGGCATGTTTGGCGGTGGCATCATAGGCGACGGCAAGTATGTAGTCCTGCTGCTGGGCGAGAGCATGGGCGATAACGGGCTGATAGACCCCATAGCGATGCTGGCGGACCATGCAGGCCTTGCCGGCTTTGCCAAGGGGTACTTCCAATACCTCTGGGAAGACGCGCGGGTGCCGCCGGCCAAGAAGGCAGACAGATAAAGTTAATAATTATTCGCTCCAACCACGAACTGACGTTGGAGCCGTCTGTCATAAGAAAACGTAGAAAGAGCGACGAAGAGCTGTTTATCGGTACTGCTGAATCCGAGCATGTCGAGATGTACCTGAAGGCCATCTGGCGTATACGCGAGATAGGAGAGGAAGTCAAGATCAGTTCAGTGGCCAAGATGCTTAACGTAACCCAGCCGTCGGTGGTCCAGATGCTCCGCAAGCTGGACGGATCTAACCTTGTCAGCTACGGCAAGGGCAGGGTCGAGCTCACCGAGGAAGGTGATCGCATAGGCAAGCAGATGATCCGAAATACGCGTCTTTTAGAAGTGCTCATGAAAGACTCGTTAAAGATCGAGGTGGACGAGGAGATGGTCTGCGGCATAGAGCACCACATGAAGGACATTTTCACAGACGCCCTTTGCACCCTTCTCAATCACCCAAGGAAATGCCCCCACGGCCACGACATCCCAAGGGGCCGGTGCTGCTCATAGCCAAAGTTAATGTTGGTTCCAAGAAGCAAGGATAAAAACATCGGAACCGACAGAGTACTAAATTATGATCAGGCCTTGCATGGAAAGGAAGATACTCTTGTGAGGATAATTCCGATTCATTCAAGCATTTCAGGTTTACCCATACAATCATCAATACAAGTTTTAAGAGCTGATTACCGGTGCTTCCTTTTCCATCATTTTGTGAATGCGGGCACTTGCAATCGACAAAACAAACTTTTCTAGGGATGATCCAGATTTGCTTTCCTTGTTTAGCCTGTACATTTTGGACCTTCCAGATTGCCTTGTGTTTACCAATAGGCCGAGCTCAACCAATTTAGGAATCGTGGTTTGAGCGTGCTTTAATGACACTCCAGAATATCTGGCAATGTCCGACTCGGAATAGTCGAATTCCTGCATGGTGGAAAGAAAGTCAAGCATCTTGGCGGTAGCATTGCCAGTAAACAATAATTCAAGCGGCCCTTGTTCCAGAACCTTATCGTTCTTCATGCATACTTTCTATCTCTATATCTGTATATATGTATTACCTATTATTAAGGAATGTATTACGTAATGCTTATATGCAAATGCTCTCTAATTTTAGGCAATTGCTTACCCAAACCCAGCTTGACATCTTAAGACGGCTGTACAATGATGGCAAGATTGGTGGATCCCATACTGCAATAGAGAACTTGAAGAAGAGTGTTGCATCGCATAGGAGAGGATCTGTCGAAAAGGAGGCAAAAGAACTTGTCAAAATGGGTTACCTACTACCCAAACCTACGAGCTATGGAATGCATGTATCCCTCAATCCAAGAATGGTAGGAGAGATCGAAACGTTGCTTGGCATCTGATTGGTACTAGACCAAATCTCTTTTCTGCAAGAGAAGTCGTTTATCTGCATCATCCGGTGAAACGAGCTCGACCTTGATATTTTAATTGCCACTATGGAGTATGAAAGTTGATTTTTATTTTCCCCTACATGTTCTTTATCTGGGTGGGCAGGCAATGACTAGACTAGCCCTACTGACATGGTGAGGAGGATCTTGAGTAAGGAGTTTGTCCACCCGACCTGCTCACAAGCTTGATAAATGACCACATGATCTTCATACTTGACTTGGTCAAGATAGAGACTACGTGTTCTTTGGAAAGCTTTAGGAAATTCATCATTATTAGCACATGCCGTTCCTTCATACCCGAAAGCTACCTGCACGACTTTGAGGTGTTCCCAGAACGCGAGGACGGGCCCGGCGCCATCTACATCGAGGCAGCCGACAAAGTCACTCTAAAAAAGATCCGCGAGATGACCTTTGTCAACGCCAAGGAGATTCTGGGCATCATCTACTCTTCAAAGAGCGGAAACACCCAGCTCAAGTGGCGGCAGACAAGGCGTCGGTCTGGCAAAGTCCAGGGCAACGCATCTCCAAACGCGCTGGTCAACCTTGTGGAGGCCGGCGTGCTAAGCCAGGAATGGGTTGACGAGTACCTCAGGACATCGCAGGCCCAAAGCCAGGGTCACGGTGAGCAGACCAAGACCATGGCTGAGCCGGAGAGCCAGGAAAACACTGCCCCGCCAGCATGATAGTAAAGCAGACAAGCTCCAATACCTCTTTTTTTGTCATCCCCGAGGACGCTGACGACCTTTTTACTCTGCGGCGCCTGATTGAAAGCGGCGATTACGTCATCGCCGACACCACCAGGGTCGTCAAGCAGGAAAGGGAGTTTGGAAGGCCGGACAAGGGCGAGCGCATCAAGGTGCGAGTGTCTGTAAGGGTAGAGGAGGTAGGCCTTGACTCGACTGTCGACAGGCTTAGGATCCTTGGCACCATCAGCGAGTCTAGCAACGAGCTTGTTTCAAAGGGGTCTCATCATTCGCTGTCGGTGAGCCCCGGCGACATGATAACCATAGACAAGGGCAGGAGATGGCAGGATGTAGAGCTGAGGATGCTCAAGAGCTCCGGTGGAGGGACATCCTTTGTCCTTGTGGCCATAGACACCCAGGAAGCCGCCGTGGCCAGGGTCTCAGGCACCCATGTCAAGATCATACCCAACATATACTCTGGCCAGAGCGGCAAGCGCTACCAGACCAAGAACAGCAGCCTTGACACATTCTTTGCAGAGACGGCCAAGACTGTTTCATCGATCCTGATGGAAAATGACCGCGTCGTGGTCTTTGGTCCGGGGGAGACCAGAAGAAGGTTTTACAACGTCCTTGTGGACAAGTTCGGCCTGCCAAGAGAAAGGGTGCAGGTGGCAGAAGGCGTTGATGTGGCCGGCGAGGACGGAATATTCGTTTTCCTGCGTTCTCCGGCCATGAAGGAGATCATGAAGACAAGCAAGCTTGCGGTTGTATCCTCGATTCTGGATCAGGTGATGCTTATGGTAAACAGAGGCGAACTAAAGTTTGCCATGGGCCTCAAGGAGGTCTCCGAAGCAGCGGCCATCAAGGCAGTAGAGTCCGTTGTTTTCTCTGATTCTGTCTTTAACTCTGCTGACGAATCAACTGTGGTCAGGCTGCTGAATTCCATAGAGGCGTATGGCGCCAAGACTTATGCGGTGGACTCGTCTACAGACATTGGCATGCGCGTCTCATCGCTTGGCGGGATGGTTGCGGTCCTTCGTTACGCCGTCCGTTGAAGAGGCCAGCCAGTCAAAGTAGGGTTTTGAGACATCGCTTAGCTTTACCTCCACTATCTCTGGGACTTCGTACGGATGCATCCTGCCCAGCTCCGCCTTCAGCTTCTTTGCCGATCTTCTTGTTGTCTTGAAGACCGCCAGAAACTCCTTCTGATCCTCAACCTTGCCCTTCCAGGTGTAGATGGACCGGATCTCGGCAAGGTTGACGCAGGCGCAGAAGCCCTTTTCCACAAGCCTTCTTGATATTTCTGCTGCCGACTTGTCGTCTGAAAAAGTTGATAGCACCAGTACTGCCTTGGTCTTGGTCACGGTTTTTGTTCTACAAAATGTAGTATTTATTCATGCAACATTTCGCAGAGCGGATTTGCCTTGATAACTATCAGGCTGTCGCTCTGCCGGTTTTTTGAGATGACTTTTTCCAAGTCCGCCTTGGAGCACACGATGACGACGGTCGTCTTGTCCGTGTTGTACAGGTCAAAGGTCGGCCCCTGGTGCCGCTCGACATCGCCGATATAGTCCCTTACCTTTGTCTCAAGCATGGACAGCAGGTCGATCTTGTCGCCGCGCATCTCCTGCTGGTCCAGCGTCCAGGCGATGGCCACCTTTGTCCGACTGGCTTTCAGGTCGTGTTTTTTCAGGTTCAGCCGGACGTGATCTATTAGGTGCTTGACGTACCCTTCAATCCCGCGGATGCTTCCATTGACCAAATACATGAGGGGTCCGGCGCCGTCAAGCGAGAGCCCTATCATGCGAAGGTCATACAGGCCGCCGGTCATGTCGTCGATGTAAAGCTCGCTAAACGTCCCATGCATCAGGTCTGCCGGCGAGATGTTGCTGTCTGCAGCCTTTTTGCACACTTCAAGGATGCTGGCTATCCCGGAATAGTGGCTAAGGGTGCGGATGACGTGCACCATCTCTGCCGAACGGATCTCCACAAAGCTGACCTTTTTGCGGCTGTCATCGTAAAGCATCTTGCCCAGATTGTTGTCCTGCTTGGACCTGATGGACCCGACCATGGTTTCCTGGCCGCTGCTGACAGCACTTGTTGGGAGATAGTAGTAGGAAAAGTCCTTGTCTGCAGACATTCCAGTTACGTGCTCTATAAGCGCAATGTTTTCATCGTTGCCTCCAATGCCGGTTGGAAGCATGTACACCACCGACGAGCCCTTCTTTAGGACCTTGACCGCGTCTTTGAACTTGGTGGAAACGTCGGCCTTGACGTCTGTGCCGGTCTTGCGGATGCGGGGGGCAAAAAAGACGTACGAGGCGTTTCCAATGGCCATGTCCATGGGTTCAAGTCCAAGCAGCGGCTCGTCTTCCATAAGGGATTTCACGTCCGGGTAGGTCCTGGCAATGTCCGGCTTGAGGGATATGGCCATCCTGGCCGATTCGTCTATCAGTGAAACTTTGGAGCCCTTGATGGATATGGAGGATGCTATTCTATAACCTTCGGTACTCAGGCCGTAGACGGCAACAGACGGTGATCCCGCACTCAAAGTATGGACTAAGCTCCCCCGAGCAATTGCGCCACATACTCCTTATAATAAGATAAAGAAAAGGTTTTTCCAGAAGAGACGGCAAAGCAACCAGCACTTGAGGATCTGGTTTGACATCCTGACTCCAAAGCAGGTGATGTTCTTCAAACGAGCCGTCAAATTACTTCAGGATTCTGGCCACCAGGTCCTGTGCACATCCAGAGAATACCGCGAGGCCGTCGAACTTGCCAGATTGAAGGGTTTGGAACTTGAGATTGTGGGAAGGCATGGCGGCGGGGCGAGGTACGACAAGCTGCGGGCAAGCGCCGAAAGGACGCTAAACCTAGCAGAGAGAATCCGGCAATTTGAGCCGGACGTGGCAATCACGTTTTCATCGCCGGAAGGCTCAAGGGTTGCCTTTGGCCTTGGAATCAGGCACGTGGGCTTTAACGATTCTCCCCATGCCGAGGCCGTGGCAAGGCTGACGGTGCCCCTCATGGACAGACTGCTGTGCCCGTGGGTGATACCGTACTCTGTATGGACAAGATACGGCATTTCCCGACACAGAATTTCAAGGTACCGGGCCCTTGATGTGGCGGCGTGGCTCAAGCATGAAACAGCCCTGCAGGCTCCAACAACTGGCAAAAAGATCCTCATCAGGCTGGAAGAAAGCAAGGCGTCGTACATTGCAGACAGGGGGCTTGACAGCATCAAGATGGTGGACAGTCTGGTAAGGGAGCTTTCCTTGAAAGCGGACATATCCATCCTCTGCCGCTATGACGATCAGATAGCGGAAGCTGAGGCCCGCTACGGCAGCAGGGCAAATATCATAAAAAAAGTGGTCGATGGTATCGACCTTGTAAGGAGTGTGGACCTGTTCGTGGGTTCTGGCGGCACAATGAGTGCGGAAGCCGCCCTCCTGGGCGTGCCAACCATATCGATTGCGCCAGTCAGGTTCTATGTCGACGACTATCTTGTCCGCAAAGGTCTGGTGTTCAGGGCCAAGGGTCCAGAGGCACTGGCAAGGACATGCACCAAGATGATTCAGGACGACAAATACAGAAAGAGGCAGGTCAAAACAGCCGCGCGGATCCTTTCCTCCATGGAGGACCCCACGGACAGGATGATTGCGGCCATCACATCTGCTTAAGATTATAAAGACGTGGAATGTAGCAGAATTTACGCCCGGAAGCCCGGTGGAGGAAAATAATTTTCTGCCGAATGTAGTGGCCAAGCATAGGGGCCTTTGGAGCCCTTGACCCCAGTTCGAATCTGGGCCGGGCTATTTCAAAAAATTCATAACGAATCCTTTCTCACCACAGTGCCGTGGGCAAGATCTACATGACAAGGATGGTGCCCGGGCCGGCACTGTCCATGCTCAAAGAAAAATACGATGTCGTTGTTAACAAAAGAAACGTCCAGCCAACCAGAAAGGAGTTGTTAAGAAATGTTGCCGGCAAGGACGCTATTTTATGCATGCTGTCTGACAGGATAGACAGAGAAGTCATCGATGCCGCCGGACCGAACCTGAAGATAATAAGCTCGTACAGCACAGGCTACGAGCACATAGACGTTGAGGAGGCCACGAAGAGAGGGATCTACGTTACATACATTGCCGATATACTGGCGGAGGCCACGGCAGACTTGACTTTTGCCCTCATCTTGGCCTGCGCAAGAAATGTTGCGGCCGGCGACAGAATGGTCCGGCAAAGAAAGTGGAAGGTCGGCTGGGCTCCAGATCTCCTGCTGGGACAAGACATCTACGGCGCGACACTTGGCATCATCGGGCTTGGCAGGATAGGCACGGCTGTGGCAAGACGCGCCAGCGGCTTTAAGATGAATCTGCTTTACTACAATAGGAATAGAAACGAAAAAGCAGAGGAAGAGCTTGGGGCCAGGTACGCCGGCCTTGACGAGCTTCTTGCCAGTAGCGACTTTGTATCAATACACACGTCCATGAACGAGGCCAGCCACCACCTGATAAACAAGGACAGGCTGCAGAAGATGAAGAAGACGGCTTTTCTCATAAACACTGCAAGAGGCAAAGTGGTAAAAGAAGACGACTTGGCAGCCGCCCTAAGAAGGGGGCTGATAGCCGGTGCTGGCCTTGATGTGTTTGAAAGCGAGCCACTTGTTGCTTCAAGCCCGCTTTTAAAAATGAACAATGTTACACTTTTGCCGCACATAGGCAGCGCAACGCATCAGACAAGATCAAAGATGGGTGAGGTTGCCGCCCAGAGCATCCTGCAGGTGCTGGATGGCAAGAGCCCTGATCCACACTTTGTCGTCAACAGACAGGTCCTGAGGACAGCCCCGTCATCTGTATAAGCAGGTTATCCAATCCGTAGAACACGGGTGCAAAAAATGGAAAAAATGGGCGGCTAGATTTTCAGAACTTCTTGCACATCAGAGATAATCATGTTGCCCACGTTGGTGGTGCCAGAACCTGCTGCCCCTCGTATGGCAGACACTATATCATCAACTCTGTGGGCATCCACTATGGTCATCAGGTACGCCATGTTGCTGACGTTGCCCT
Source organism: Nitrososphaera sp. (assembly GCA_029263715.1). Lineage (GTDB taxonomy): Archaea > Thermoproteota > Nitrososphaeria > Nitrososphaerales > Nitrososphaeraceae > Nitrososphaera. Next base: position 57,245 of record JAJUFP010000004.1, read on the forward strand.
TAGAGTCAGAGTAGGTTGCAACCAGATTTAGCGAGTTTAGCGTTCTCAGCACGCTGTCAAGCCTGTCCTGTGCAATAAAGGCCTCAAGCCTCTTCTTTGGTATGTTTTGTGCGCCTTCTTCAAAAGGCAGTTCTTCGGCCAGTTTTTCCACCGGTTCGCCGGTGGGCAGCGGTGCATTTCTGTCAACCTTGTACTTGAATACTTCTTTGTAGTCCATCCCCAAGATGACGTTTCTGCCCACAGCGATTATCTTGGACTTTGGCACGTCAAATCTCCAGTCATAGTGACCCCAGATTACCATCATGTCGCCGGTCTCCTTCATGACGTGTCCTACGTGTTCCTCGTCCTGCGACCTTACGCCCTTGTTAAACAGGGATTTTGGGTACTGCTTTTCATAGGTTGCAAGGTCCACGTCTCCGGGATTAGTCCACGGGTCTTTCTTGGTAGAAGGCAGCGGTGCATCCCTTTTTACCCTGTATTTCTTGACTATTTCATGGAAATTATCGTCGATGAGAACGTTTCCGCTCACGAACCGGATTGCTGATTTTGGTATGTCGTATCTTTCGTCGCCTTCGCCAAACACCACTATCAAGTCGTCGGTTTCTCTTACAACGTGACCCACGTGTGGAGAATCAAGCGCCTTTACTCCTTTGTTAAAGTACTTGCCTGAAACCATGCCTTAGTATACTATGCATTGGTATTTATCGTTGCTTTTAGTCGATTATGCAACTTGAAAGATGTAGCTTTCATCTGGATATGAGCTACTTTTAAGGGAAATTACCGCAGCATGGGATGGCATTAGTTGTTATGCTTGGTCTAAAAAGTACGTGATCAAACGTTATATACGATGGCATCCATAGTTAGTATCGTATTTCCTTAGTTGGACGAGCATTTCGCTGCGGATATTGCGGCAGAAAAACGCGATACGCCGACAGCCTCCGATAGACGGGTTGGTTTATCAGGGACGGTCACGACCGAGGCCCTCAAGGCAGGTAAAAGGATAGCCAAGATCTCTGTTGTATTGTTGGCAGCCATAGGTGTAGCCGAGCTCATCGTGGGCCAGATCAGCGGCAGCATCGTGGCAACGGCTGACGGCATTGACTCGCTTTCGGATGCCATGATCTCCCTCATAGTCTTTGTGGGTCTGCATTTTGCAGGACTGCCGGCCAACAAGAGGTTCCCCTTCGGGTATTACAAGGTCGAGAGTTTTGCAGCGTTGCTTGCAGCAATAGGAATGGTGGCCATCGGATCCTTCATACTGTACCATTCTTACCAGTCTCTGCTAAATCCGCATCAAATTGAGCAGCCTGTAATTACAATGATAGTGCTTGCGGCGGCCGGAATCATTTCTCTGCACAGGGCATTTCAGATGAGAAAGATAGCAAACAAGTACGATCTCCTCTCCCTGAAGACGGATGCCAAGAACTCGATAAAGGACGGCTCGGCATCCATCATCGGCTTTGCAAGCGTTCTTGTAGCCACCCAGTTTGGATTTTTGCAGATGGATGCGATCGGTGGAATGATAATTGCAGGGTACATCTTTTCAGTTGCATACGTTTCTTTAAAGCAAGCGTCGCTGATACTGGTAGATTCCTGGCACAACCCTGGGCTTGTGGACCTAGTCAAGAGCCTTGTAGAAGAGAAATTCAGGCCGGAATCAGTAAGGGTAAGGTCCGTGTTTCTTAGGCCCGCCGGAATGCTGGTCCATGCAGAAGTGCACATAGAAATAGACGGGAACAACAAACTTGAAGACGTTGAATTGCTGTCCGGGCAGATCCAAGCCCTGATCCGGTCCAAGTTAAGAACCATTGAACGGATATCCGTTATCCCGCACTCTACAAAGCCATCATCACACAAGGCTTAGACGTAAGGACCGGGTCATGGCGTGCCGTCTGCATTATTCCTCGAACTGAAAGGAGAGTGTACTGTTGGTGATGTGGGCATCGATGCGTTTCTGCAGGACGCCGTTGAATATTTCTTCGAGCAGCGCCTTGTGGTACAGCGACCAGTTGTACCCTAGCTCGTGTTTTAGGATGTAAGAGTGTGTGCCGTTTCTGACGCTGTGCTTGAATTCAATCGACGAGCTTTTCATGCGCGTTTCGTACCACGATAGGAACGAGTCCAGATCCATCCTGCTTTTCATGAACAGTGCCATGTCGTGCACTGCGTTCTTGCCAACCCGGGCGGCTATCTCAACTACCTCGTCGGGATTCAGCTTTTCAAAGACTGCAGACAGCACGGGCTTTGCAATGGGTATCATCCCGACCTTGGGCTCGTACATGTCCCAGTCGACAAACCTTTTCAGTATCTGGTTGACAAGCGTGTTAAGACTGACCTCCCTTTTTTCGGACTCTGCTCTGAGCAGATCCATTACACTTTCATCTATGCGGAAAGTCATGGTGACAGTTTTCCTGCTGTCCTCGATGTTGGAATCGACCATGGATAAGGCGCTGCATACTCACCAGATGTGTAATAAGAACCCTCTTGTTGTTGTTTGCAACCGCTTGCAGATGACACCAGCCTGATTGCGAGATATACGTCTTGCCTATAAGACAACGGCAAGCGGTTTACCTTGATAAAAAAGTTGACCGACTCAGAAAACACTAAAAATTCCGGCAACAGGGCGATCCTTTTTCTGACTACTGTGGCTGCGGTTTCCCTGGCAGCAATGGGCCTCATGGTCTTTGCGCAGGACGAGGAAGCCAGCGCCGTCCAAACACCGGCGCACAAAGAGTTTACGCTGGTCGCAGAAGAAGTCGAGCTTGAAGTGTCTCCCGGCCAGAGAGTGAAGGCATGGACCTTTAACGGGACGATGCCGGGCCCCACGCTGAGGTTTACTGAAGGCGACGACGTCACTATTCATTTTATCAACAAGACGCCGATGGCCCACACAATACACTTCCATGGAAACCACGATGACGAAAGCGACGGCGTCCTGCCGCAGGTGCTGCCCGGCGAGACCTACACGTACAATTTTGTGGCAGATCCGGCCGGCGCGATGATGTACCACTGTCATGCGTACCCCACCTCACTGCACATACGGATGGGCATGTACGGCGCGATGATAATCGATCCAAAGGAGCCAGTCCTCAAGCCTGCTAGGGAGTTTTCCCTTGTGCTAAGCGAGTTTGATCCGGAAAACCAGGAAAACTTTGTAGCCAAATACTACCCTGTCAACGGGTACACAGACCAGTACATGGGAGAGAATTCGCTTCACGCCAAGCAAAACGAGCTTGTAAGGTTCTACGTAGTTAACATGGGCACCACGGTACCCTACTCATTTCACCTGCACAGCACCATATTCAAGGTATATCAGTCCGGCCTGCTCTCAAACGAGCCCTTTGACGCCCAGACAATAGAGATTGGCCCGGGAAATGCCGCGATTGTTGAAGCCACGTGGAAATGGCCTGGCACTTATCTGTTCCACAGCCACGGCCTGCAGGAGGAAAGGGGCAACATGGGCGAGATAGTTGTCGAGCCCTCCGAAGAAACCCTCCAAGACTCTGTATCGATGATCGACTGGCAGTATGAAACGCAAAAGAGATTGCAGCAGCCAAAGGTCATCGAGTATTCAGACCAGGAGCTTGGAGGACAGACAGACATTACTGCGCACGCAAGCCATCTGGCGCAATCCCTGGAAAACATCGACGGTGAGCCACGGGTAAGGATAATCGACGGCTCATGGGACAACAAGCAGAAAGAGAGCTATTCACCAAAAGAGATCACGGTAAAAGTGGGATCGGAAATCCGGTGGATAAACGAAGACGCAGTCATGCATACTGTAACAAGCAAGGAAGGAATCTTTGACTCCTCTCTTATCAGCAAAGGAAAATCGTGGACTCAGAAATTCGACGCGGCGGGGACTGTCGAGTACTATTGCGCACTCCACCCCTGGATGGAAGGCATGGTTATTATCAAAGAATAGGCGATCGTCGTGGCAGAAAATGAATGTGGTGGAATTGAAATCTGCACCGGCGTCTATTTTCTTTTTTGTCAGTCCTGCTTTTGGTGTGCCACAGTATTCCAGAGTTCTGGTATTTCCAGATGCCCCATTTGCAACAACGGATTGCATAAGCCGCTGCGAATCATCGGACAATCCAAGATATAACCGACCACATTTGGAATATGCAGTGTTTTGCAAAGTTCTGAAAAGTTGAAAGGTATTTCCAGATTAAATGTTATTACCGAATCTTTTGCGGCCAAAAACATCTGATTGACTTGATTTCAACAACACGGAAGCCCTTTATCATGCACATGGCATAATACATGCATGACCATCGACCGCAACGCGGAAAGCTGCCAGATGCACAGAACCTCAAGAAAAATTGAGAACGTTCTTGTGCTTCAGGGCGGCGGCTCACTTGGGGCTTTCAGCTGCGGGGTTTTCAAAGCCCTTTACAATAAAGGAATCAGATTTGATATCGTGGGCGGCACATCCATTGGAGCAGTTAATGCTGCAATAATTTGCGGAAGCAAAAGTGGTAACCCGGCAAAAGACCTGGAAGACTTTTGGATGGAAATTGCAGAGAACAGCTACCGCGTTATACCCGATATGTACGTTCCCTATTACAAGGGTAACCAGCTTGCCTTTCGAAAGATATCCGCCGCGCCTATGAATGCGATCATGTTTGGCGTTCCGGGATTTTTCGTTCCCCGCTGGCAGAATGTAATTGCTGGCCAGGATGCTACTGGAGAGCTGCCGCTGGAATGGACCTATTATTACGATCACTCACATCTTGCCCGCACGCTTGAAAAGTACGTGGACTTTGGCAAGATATCAAGATCCCCGGCGGCCGGCGGCAATCCAAGGATGATAGCAACTGCAGTTGACGTCCTGACAGCAGAGGCCCTGGTCTTTGACAGTGCAAAGACCGACATAAAGCCCAAGCACATACTGGCCAGCTCTGCGTACTCGGCCTATGGATTTCCATGGATTCAAGTCGACGACAACGTCTACGCCTGGGACGGCGGCCTGCTGAGCAACACGCCGCTTCAGGAGATAATAGAGGCATCTCCGAGAAACGACAAGACCGTCTACATGGTGGAAAATTACCCAAGAAGAATTGACCGTCTTCCTACAAACAGATCCGAAGTCGTAGACAGAACAAGGGACATCATGTTCAGCGACAAGACGATCTACGACCTTCGGGCTTGGAAACACATCTCCAGACAGACGGAGATGATAGAGAAGCTGTACTACATTTTCGAAACAAGCGTGGACAAGAATTCGTTGGATCCGTCACTTGTAGATGAGATAAGAAAAGAGTACGACGCCCTTGTAGGCAGATACGGGGCGGAGATACTTTCCATCCACAGAATAGTCCGGGAAAGGATGGAGTTTCCATACCTATTAAAGAATGCAGATTTTTCTGTCGAGACGATCAAGGAACTCATACGACAGGGAGAGAATAAGGCATTGGAGCATCTCCGAAAACCGGAAGATCTGGAACTGGCAGAACTTTTGAAGCTGCTGTACCTCTAACAGCTTGTAGGAGAATGCGGGCACAAGGTCAATACAGGAATAGATGCTGCCGGGCTTTTGCAATTCTCTTCGGATTTAGATCTTGAAAAGGCGCTGGGCGTTTTTGAACATCAAAAGCTCTCTGGCGTGATCTGAAAGATCCAGTCTTGCCACAAAATTGAGGTATGATTCCATGTTGGAAATTGGCCAGTCTGTTCCGTAAAGCAGGTACCGCGGCTCTCCGGCATAATTCAGGAATTCGGCAATTTTTTCGATCATGTATTCTTCGTAAAAGTGAGTGAAATCCCCTAGCACCAGGCCCGAGATATCCGCGTACACATTCTTGTTCTTGTATATCACTTCCTGGCAGTCCAGAATCCATGGATTGCCCATATGGCACATGATTATCTTTAGCTCCGGGTTGTCCACCGCCACATCGTCGATGTTCAGCGGATGGGAGTACCTGAGCTTGCCGGTGCTGCTGAACGTGTCACCGGTATGGATCATGACCGGCACGTCGTATTCCACACAAAGGTCGTAGACGGGCTGATACCGTTTGTCGTACGGGTAATAGTGCTCGTATCCGCAATACAGTTTGATGCCTTTTATTTTCCCGTCTTTAAGCCACTTCTTGCAGTCCTGCAAATAATCTTCAGTGTGGTTGTCAAGTGAAAAACCTGCAACCACAAAAAGGTTGTCATATTTCTTGACGACATCCAGAATCTGACTGGTAGAAGGCCGGTCGTCATTAACTTTGTACGAGGATAGGACGATGGCGCTGTCCACGGTGCTACCGCGCATGGTGTCGACCAGTTTTTTGATCCTGTCAGTTAGTGGAAAGTGTGGAGTCCCCTCATAGTGATTAAGATGAACGTGGCAATCTATGACTCTCATGTCAAAGCGATCATTATTTCTGTCCGCCGGCTTTATAGTATGGATTCTTCCATTCGATAAAGCTGGCATAGTTAAGCGAGCGGCTATCCTTCATGTAGTTTGGAAGTATCTTGACAAACTGAAATCTGTTTCTCAGCTGAAACGAAAGAACAGGGTCTGCAAGTTCTTTTCTAACCACCTTTTGAGCGTATTCAAGAGCAGACATCTTGTCAGAGTATTCGCAGTAGTTGAACAGCCTTCCACCGGCAATTATCCTTCGCAGACTTAGCTTTGCGGCCAAATCTTTTCTAGCGTTGTACAGCATAGTTGCAATTCCCAATCTTCTTACGCGAGGGTGTGTTGAAACATCTGCCCCGTAGAGACTGTCGCCTTTGGGATCATGGTTTGTAAACATGCCATTTGCCGTAATCTGGCTCCATGTGTGCTCCGCGTAATCTGGAACTAGTTTAACTATCAAGCTGCTGGCCGAACCGACTATTCTGCCGTCCAGCTCGGCACAGAATTGTCCCTCTGGAAATACGCGCAGATGGCTCTCCAGGTGTCTTTCATGCCAGATCATACCATCTCTGGCCATGTAGGGAAAAGACTCTTTCTGAAGGGAGACGATGTTTGGGATATCGGCCGGCGAGATGTTTCTTATTACAACGTTATGTTGGGCCTTGCGAGAAGCAGCATTCACGGAATGTATATGCGCGGGTAAAATATTAGAACTTTTTAAAGATTTGCAGTTATCGCGGCTGGCGGCATCATAACCACCAATTTGGTCAAACGCAGCAACTGCAAAAGAGCACGATAGTTCTGCTAGCTCTTCATCTCCCGTCAGGCAAGAGTCAGGACTGCCAAGAATTACAACCGAAGATAATCCTGTGTGTAAAAGCGGAAAGTCCTGATTTTGGGGTCTGCAACCACCCGATTCTTGTTATGTCTGAACAACGCAGATACCCTTTTGTATTGGAAATGTGGATATGATGTCGATACAAACCAGATGTTTATCTCCAAAGAGAGGTACAACGTTTGCCAGTTCTGCCACAAAGAGTTTGAACGCGCCGAGATACTAGCTATTCATGTAGAGCAGAATCATGCTGATGAAATCGGAAAGGAAGACTAGCCGCATTCCGGCACAGCAGGCATAGAGCATACAGGATGGCAGAGATAATCATGCATCAGCTAAGGCAGGGATGGTGAAGAAAAATGACGCCCCCTTTCCGTCCTTGTTGTTTTCGGCCCATATCCTGCCGCCGTGGGCCTCGACGATGCTCTTGCAGATGAACAGGCCAAGTCCCATCCCCTTTTCTGAACGGGTGGAAAACTTGGTAAACAACCGAGGTATCATATCCGCATCGATGCCTCTGCCGGTGTCTCGAACCACCACCTTGACATGGTCCGTGGAATTTTCAGCAGTGACTGAAATTGTCCCCTCATCGGTAAATTCGATAGCGTTGCTTACAAGGTTGGATATGACCTGTATTATCCTGTTCTTGTCCGCGTACACCGGTACAGTGACTGGCTCATATAGCAGTTCTACCCGGGGAAGGTCCCCGTACTTGGCATTCATCTGCCTTTGATAATCATCTATGACACCGGTAATCGCGTCGTGCAGGTCGAACTTTTCCTTGTTCAGCTTCAGGCTCTGGCTCTCTATCCTAGAGATATCAAGGATGTTGTTTGTCAGCTTTTGCAGCCTTTCAGCGTTTCTTGCTATAGCGTCAACCGACTCGTTGCTTTCCGGCCGGCGTTTTAAAAGATCCGAGTGGAACAGTATCGCCTGGGTCGGCGTTTTCATTTCATGGCTGGCCACGTTGATGAACTCTGTCTGCATCATGTCGTGAGCCTTCAGCTGCTCGTTGCTTGACAGCAGCTGTCTGTTGGTCTCTTCTAGGGATTTGTTGGCCCGGTTCAACTCCGCGGTGCGCGCCTGAACGCTTGCCTCAAGCCTTTTGTTCCACCGCAGGATAAGAAACGCGATTCCAAACGCCAGTGCACCAAATATTGCCACCATGAGCGTGATGAAGGTGTTCTGCTGGTCGAATAGCTGCCGCACATCGTCGGTCAGCTGATGCGGAGCTGTAACGTAGACTGTCCAGACTTTTTTGCCGTTGATGATGACCGGTTCTGAGGCCACGGTCTCCTTTCTTCCGTCTGGTGCGGTAAAGTCGGCCATGAACGAATCCGGCGCCTGCAGCACTGCATCGGCTATCCGGGGGTCCAGCTCCACCATGTTGACGGCCCCCAGCTCATGAACGCCCCTTCCAATCAGTGTTGTGTCTCGGGCATACAGTATCGTCCCGTTGTTGTCAAGCAGCGTCACAAAATTCCTCCTGAAATCATCTGAAGGGTTTTGCTTCAAAAGCGTGCCGACAATGTCCAGCCGGATTCCTGCAACCATCACGCCTCTGAACGCGCCGTCCCGGCCGTTGTTTTGATCCACATCCGCAATTACAGGATAGGATACAAAGATTCTGGGAGCGCTGTCCGATGAGATTATCACGTCTGAAAAGTAGGGCTCGCCAGTTGCCTGCGGCACGGTAAAGTACTCCCGGTAGCTTCTGTCCCTTCCGATCTCCGACTTGTCGTCGCCGGTTGTCCAGATTATCTGGCCGGTTTCGTCAAGCCACATGTAAAAGTCGGTCAGCTCTTCAGTGGTGCTCTGGGCGGCATCAATCACGGCTGAAGCGTCATCATTCTGGGCCAGCACGGACGGCGACTTGGAAAGTATCTGCAGGTTGTCAGCAATGGAATCAAGCCCGCTGGTCAGGATCAGCGACAGGTCACGAGCCTGCACCCTTGCATTGGACCGGATGTCGTCGGCGGCAGTCTCCGATATTTGCTCTGAAATTGAAAGGGAATACGAGTAGATGGCCAATGAAAGCAGGGCTGTACCGGCGATGAATCCCAGAAGCACGGCCATGTTTTTTGAATCTGTGTGATACGATCTCATCTGCAAACCCGACTGACTAGATGCCATCAGTGAAATTCCGTATCTTCTCCACCAGCTCTGACAGCGTGATCGGCTTTTGGATGAAGCGTTTTTCATCCATCGCCGGAAAGTTTTTCTTAAAATCTGTGGAATACATCTCAAAGGCGGTCAGAAAGCAGGCCTCGGCCTTTTCATCGTGCTTCTTTATCTCTTTGTACAGTTCAAATCCGTTCATCTTGGGCATCTTTACATCCAGTATCAGCAGGTCGTACGTTCCTGGCCTGTAATTGAACAGGGCCACCAGCGGATCGTTGTAAACGTCGACTTTAAATCCGCTGTCCTCAAGGCCGATCCGCATGGCAGAGGTTATGTCATCCTCGTCGTCAACCACCATGATTCTTTTGGCTTGTCCCGGTGGCTTGGAACGGGTCTGCCGGCCATCGACCTCGGTTACTGCAGAGCGCCGGAACATCTCCTGCATCTCCCGGTAATGGCTGAGAAACTGCGAGCCCTTTTCCGTGGTTATGTAGTACGTTCTGCCGTTTTCATCCTTCAGCGAATCTACAAGGTCGTGGTAAAGCAGTATGCTGAGGTAGTGGTTCACCATGGCATCGCTAAAGTTGCCTTTTCCGATGATGTGATTTTTTAAGCTGCCCCTCAGGCAGATGTGAAGCACCGTGGCCATCACGTCAAACTTGGACCGCTGGCCGCCGATGTAGTCCTTTGGGGACTCGAGATCATAATTGTCCATATGGTTTGATTGCGCGACGTTCTCATTAGTCTTTCCAAAAAGTCTTCTGGAAAGTTGTTCTAGAAGCCCAAGCGCGATGAATCATGCACGGGCTTTATGAATTATTTTAGGAATTTTGTTTAACATGGCGACTATTAGAAAGACGACAGTCAGCCTAGTTTTGGCAGCTATCTTGCTTGCAAGCGTTGCCGTGTTGCCCGGAGGCAGTTTTGCCAACGCGCAGATAGGCAGCTTTGCAGGCCAAGATATCGCCATAAGAACATCAGCAGACGACCATGGAGGGAAATTTTTTGGTGAAGGCGTACTCCAGATCGTAATAAAGGATGATACAAGAGACGACAGCGAAGACGACACCATTCAGGTGAGGATAGACGCAGACAGCAAGAACACAGACGTTTCAAAGACTTTTGAGATACCCAACACGAACGCCGGCTCGCAGAGGTTTGAATTCTTCTTGGTTCATGCACAGTCACAGTATGCTGACGGCATAGCCAACGACGGGACCGTGCTGGACCCAATAAACAGAGAGGGCTTTGATGACCCGGCCGACGGATTCGACGGGATAGGCGCGCCGATAATCAGGTTTGGCACCGATGCAGGAAGTGGAGTTGAACTCCAGACCGGCGATAATCTGTATCAAGAAGTAACGTTTGAGATCCGTTATGCAGATGAAAGGATAACCGTAGAGTACGATGATACTACTGGCGAGTTGGCCCTTGACAGGGAAGTGTACGGAACTGACAGCATAGTGTACATACAGATAGACGACCAGGATGCAAACCTTAACCCGACACGCGCAGACTCTTTCACTGTTACTGAAGCAGACCTGGACAGACTGTTTGAGTTAAACGGCTTGTCATTTGGAGATGATGTAACGTTCCAGGAGACCGGCGACAACACCGCAGTGTTTGAAGGCAAGCTACAGCTTGTGGGAGCAGACACGGAAAGTGATGACCCGGCGGAGCTGGTGTTTAGCAGCATGTCCGCATCAGTCACACTGAACGACAAGGTCAACTACGCAAACATCCCCGGCCCGGAGAACGACTCGAACAACACGTCCTCCGTCAACATCGTCATAGAGGACGAGGACGGAACGTTGGACCCCGTAGACGAACTTACCTTTGGAAAAGAACTCCAGCTGACGCTGCGGGACAACGACCAGAACAAGGATTCAGACAGGGATGAAACCATATCCGGCCGCGTGACGGTCCGCGTGGGCAACGGCGACGCCAACGGTAACGACCAGTTTGACGCCGGCGAGGCAGACGAAGAGTCCATCAGAATGGAGGAGACCGACAACAATTCCGGAGTATTTGTAATAGACCTTGCAAACAATGAACTAAAAATAACATTCCTTGCTCTTGGAGAAAATCCAGTGCCGCAAAACGGAGTCCTTGAACTGAGAAAAATGGACACGGACAGTGACATCGTAATCCAGTATGAAGACCCGCTGGACGATGACTCTAGCACCAGCATAACATCCCGGGTTACCAAGAAGATGCAGCTTACAACAGGCACGGTGGATTTGCCCGACAGTGCAGGAATCAACGACGACTTTGCCCTTACTATCAATGACCCGGACCTAAACGACAACCCCCGAACCAGGGATTCGTACTCCTTTACGCTGACTGGAAGCAGTGGGACTTTTCCGCTGACAAAGGGAGGCAAGTCATTTGGAGACTCGGCAACAATAGAAATGGAAATAGCCGGCAGAACCCCGGCATTTGGAACGGCCATAACCTACACACTGACGGAAACAGAGGCAAACTCCGGGGTGTTCACGGCCACTCTGGAGATGACAAAGATCCTTGCCAGCAGCGGCATCAACGTAGATGACGGTGACCGGATCAGGATGACGTACAACGACCTGATGGGCAGGACATCCCGTGAAAGTGTCGATACTCTGGTGATCGCTAGGTCGTCTCTGGCGGTAGACTTTTCAAGGGAGGTACTACCGATCCCACCGGTTGACAACCCGACAGACCCGGCTCCAGAATCCAGTGTAGGCGGATTCGTGGGCACAAGATCCATAACAACGTTGATCGTTACGGACGTCCGTGAGAACAACCAGCCCAACTCTGAAGACTCGATAGATTTTAGATTCAGAAACGACCCCGGTGTTGTAGGGCCGTCATTCTCAATCAGAGTAGAGGGAACCGGAATAAGGGAGACCATCGATACAACGGCCAAGTACGACGGAACTGATGCAGCCGGCGAGCTTGGAAACACAGGGGTATTCCTAAAAGACATACTGCCGGATCTTCCAAGACTCAAGGAGACTGGCAAGTCCACAGGGATATTCAGCGAGGATCTAGAGTTTGCCAATGATGGCTCACTTGACACAGACGACTGGCACAACCTGAAGATCATCATCACTTACTTTAACGACGTAGGCGATGATGAAAGTGCAGGTATCACCTTCAGGGGAAGCGAAGGCTTTGTCCTTGCCGATATGGCCAGTGTGAGGACCGGCGACACACTCACCATCACTGTGCAGGATCCGGACCTTAACTTGGACGACTCGACAGCAGAGCAGTTTAGGACCTCGCTGGATACAAGCGGATTCTTTATCCTGGCCATAGAGCCGGAAGATGACAGGCTCAAGTCCAAGAGCGTGAATGCCGAGATATTCAGGGAGACTGGCGAGGACACTGGAATATTCACTGCAACGTTCGTGATAGGCAGCGACATCCCGGTCACCGAGGATGAAAACGGCGAGGAGGTCAACCAAGCAAGAAACATCCTCATAACGTACAATGACGAGATCGATTCAACAGGAGGCTCCGGCGACGAGATCGAGATAAACGTCCCGGTCACTTCAAGCAGCGGCTCAATCCAGGTGAACTCCGAGGAAGTTGGTCCGGGAAGCAAGATCCAGGTGCTCATCGTAGACAGCGACTTGGACATCAACCCGCTTGGAACCGACAAGTTTGAAGGCGATGATTCCGGAAACGGATTCGTGGTCTTTAGGACCGACAGAAGAGAGGCAGGAAGGGCAAGCCCAGACTTGGAAGAGACTGGCCCCCACACAGGAGTGTTCCGGTTTGACATACAGCTGGTGCCCATAGAAGGTGGGGACGACGGCAGACCAGTTGACGTGCGGGGAGGATCCAACCCCAGAATTGGCGTGCTGCCCGGCGACCTGCTGGCAATCCGGTATGACGACGAGCACGATGCAGAAGGCCGCTCGGCGACCATATCCAAGGTGATAAGGGTAACCAGCTGGGATCCTGTGTTTGAGGCAGACAAGGACTCGTACGACGAAAACGACAGGGTAAACATAGTCATCGTAGACCCGGATGCAAATACGGACCCCGACATAGCTGACTCACTGACAGGAATCAGAGTGTACTCTGAAAGCGACCGGGTGGGACAGACGTTCTCAGCCTTAGAGACCGACAAGAATTCAGGCCAGTTCAAGCTGAGCTTCCTTCTGACCACTGGAGTGCGTGGGGGAGCAGTCACCGCGGATCTCGGCGACGAGGTAACGGTGGTGTACGAAGACAGATTCCCGGCAGACTACGCTGAACGGGTCAAGGACGTAAGCAACCCGGACAGGAACTTTTTCTACACGTTCATCGTGGGAGCCAACAAGGCAGGAATCAATGCCACCACACCATCTCTACCGATACTCAAGAACCTGGCAGGCGAAGAGATAACCGACGTGGAGGCCGGCCAGCTGGTAGTGCTGACTACAGAGATCAAGAACAACAACCCAAGAGTACAGCCGTTTACGGCGCTAGTGGAAGTCAGGGATTCTCAAGACGTGACGGTGTACCTGCAGTGGCAGATAGGAATACTGAACCCAAGTGGCACGACTGAGATCGGACTGTCCTGGACACCAGAGGAGGCCGGAGACTACAGAATAAGGACGTTCGTAATCAGCGACTTTGAGAACCCCGCGGTCCTGTCGCCCATAGTGACGTCAGAAGTATCCGTGCAGTAACGGGTATTCCCCCTCTTCTTTTTTTTGAAATTTTTCTGCTTCAAAGCATCATTTTGCCTTGTCCATTTCATGTTTTATCCTGTCGCTTATCTTCCATCCAGCCTTGATCACGTAGGGCGACAGAAACGTCGTAATGATGGTCATGGCTCCAACCATTGGCAATACGAATGCACTTGTGGCGCCAACGTCAGCGCCGCCCTTGGCAGTTACCAATGCCAGCTCGCCCCCGGATGCGGACAGGCCAAAGCCCGCTCTCAGGGCTGTTTTTTTGCCCAATCCCTGAGCCTTTGCAGCCACGTACACCGTGATGAATTTTGCCGCAAAGGAAGTTGCTATCAAGATAAGCGCAGGTACTATGAACATCGGCAGCACTGTAACATCCATGAGCGCGCCAACGGACACAAAGAACAGGGCTGCAAACATGTCCTTGAGAGGGGTTGCCAGCACCTTGGCTACTGCTTGACTCTTGGATTCGGCAACCAGTACTCCGGCAAAGAACGCACCTGTGGCGACAGATATTCCAAGCTGGTTTGCAATAAACGACAGACCGAATGCAACGCCCAGAACTGCCACGACAACTACGTCGTAGTGATTGGTCTTGCCTATCAGGTCGACGAATCTGGGCACGGTCTTTGAACCAAAGAACAGAACGCCGCCTATGAAGGCCAGCACCATTCCGATGGATATTGCTATCTCTTGTACGGAAAGGTTGCCGGTAGCTGCAACGGACTGCAGCACCGCAAGCATGGAAACGATGATGATGTCTTCGATTACCGCAACGCCAAGGATGACGATGGAAGATTCGTCCTTTATCATGCCAAGCTCTTCAAGGACGCGCATCACTATCACGGTGCTTGTAACTGATATGGCCAGCGCAAGAAACAGGCTGTCAAACAATGTCATTCCCATCGCCTGGCCGACCACGTAGCCCAGCCCGAAGGTTCCAAACGCCTCGGAAAATGCGATGAAGAGGGCCTTCTTTCCAATGGAGCGCAGCTTGGCTATGGGGTATTCAAGGCCCACCACGAACAAAAGCAGAACGATCCCTATTTCCGCAAGCAGATTCAGGATTTCAGGATGCAATATCAGTGCAAAAGGCGGCGTGTAGGGACCAACTATCATTCCGGCACCGATGTAGCCTATGACCATCGGTTGCTTTAGTCTGTAAGAAATCAAGGCCATGACAGAGGCAACAACCATTATGATTGCAAAATCCTGGATCACTTGGGTTGCTTCGATCGCCATGCTTGCCTTTCAATAAAAATGACGTCAGCTACTAAATACGTATCTTGCATTAACTGTTGTGAAAAGACATTGCAGCAAGAATACACAATAATTAAAAAAATTAATGGAGTGTAGCGACTCTTCTGTTAACCCTATCCTTCAGTCGCCATGAAAATTCCATTGCAAGAAATGTTGGTACAAATCCCATCGCTGTCCAAAATACGTATTCCAAATTTGTCACGAACTATGTAAGCAACGATATTTCATTAATTGTCCTTTGCTTCTTACTGGATTTTTCATATCGCATTCTGATGAATCAAATGCACATGATAAAATTAGTATGCAGATTTGAGCAACTATCTTATTCGTTTCTTGCAGAATTAACGTATGACAAATGCACAAGAAAATAGATGCGAATCGTTTGGAGAATCAATCTGCGATTGTGGATACTGCTGCGCAGATGGTTGATTGAAACAGCTTTTGGAAAAAGTCACCAATGTTCACTGAAGCAAAAATATTTCATGCAGATGGCAATGACTGACAGCCGGTTTTTATCTTGAGTCTCTGGCAAATAGATCATAACGTATCAGACGACCCCACAATCTTTTTACTTTGCAGGAGCTACAAAATAATGGCGGATGGCCACTCATGCTCATTGCATAACAGAAAGATCATGACACGCGATGGAGACTGCAGAAAGTGACACATCCCGAGGTTGAGCAGAGACGTGGAGCTTGCAAAATTTGAATCGATAAAAAACAATGATCTGGTCTGGATAGATGTCCCGAACCCGGACGGAGAGAAAATGCAATCTCTCGGAATGATGTATCCGTTTCACGAGCTGAACCTAGATGACTGTCTTTCGAAAACCCAGATCCAGAAGATCGACAGGTACCCGGATCACATATTCATCATACTTCACTTTCCTATACTGGAGGATCAGAACTTCGCCAAGACCAGCCAGCTGGCCATCTTCATGGGTTCAGGATACCTCGTTTCTGTGCATCAGGATGACTTGAAGCCGTTGATGGAACTGTTTAACATTTGCAAAAAAGACGACAAGGAGCGCCAGGAGATGATGGGCCGTTCTTCAGGCTACCTGTTCCATAGCATAGTTGACGCCTTGGTTGATGACCTGGTCAACATTGCAAGAATGGTCAAAGGCAACATGACAGACATTGAAGACGCGGTCTTTGATGAGAGGGTCTCTGCATCCAAGGAGATATCCTACCTCAGAAGGCAAATAATGGCGCTGAGAAGGATGGCAGTACCGCTGCAGGCAACGCTGCTAGAGTTCGGCAACAGAGACATTCAGCGGTTTTCTTCCGAAGACCTAGTGCCTTATTTTGATGATGTCAAGGATCATGTCGAAAGGGCCATAAGGATCCTAGATGAGGCCAGGGACACGATAGAGATCTTTAAAGACACGGACTTTATGCACGGCATGGAAAAATCAAACAAGATCCTGGCCGTGCTGACCATAATATTCACACTATCCATACCTGCAACCATCATCAGCTCGTTTTACGGCATGAACGTCAGCTTACCCGGAAGCACAGGAGCATGGAGCTTCCTTGGAGCACACACCACGTTCATAGTCGTTGCTTCAGTATCATCGGCAGCAGCCCTTGTCATGCTGTGGTATTTCCACAGAATTGAATGGATATAATTGAACTATATTGTCTTGGTCTCTGGTGATGTTTCCCACTTTTCCTTTTTCTTTTCGTATTCTTGCCGGCTGTACGCAACTCTGGCCGGGTTGCCAATGACAACCATTTCTTCTGGAACGTCTTTAGTCACCACAGATCCCATGGCCACAACGCTGTTCTTTCCAATCCGGATGCCCGGCCTAAAGACGGACCGCGCGCCTATCACCGCGCCATCTTCGATAACCAGTCCGGCAAGCCTCTTGCTCTTTGGATAGGGGTCATTGGTAAAGGTGGCCGCCGGGCCGATAAAGACATCCCTTCCTATAATAGTCAGCGGCGGTATGTACACGCAGCCCTCAATTCGAGTGTTATCGCCGATCCTGACTTTGTAGTCTATGTGGGACAGGGATCCAATCATCACGTTATCCCCGATTACGGTGTCACTGCCCACGTAAGCAAAGTGCCATATCTTGACGTTCCTGCCAATCCTGGCAGTCTTATCCACATAGTTGATGACGTTCTTTGCCGGCCTGTAACGCCTGGTTTTTGTCGGCATCGGTCAGAGATGCCATGGCTTTCCTTGGCTTTTAATTTTGTCAGGCACCTTTTCCTTCCAGCGGTTTAGAAAGTCGATGTCACGCTGCATCTCCCGCAGCTCGTCTGGAAGCATCACTGGGATCTCTTCTGTTATCGGGTAGTACCTGCTGCATTTGGGACAGAAAAGCACTCCTTCTTTGACCTCCTGATCCTGCGACTGCATCTCGTAAAGCTCCAGCGGGTAGTGCTTGTCCACCGGGCAGGCCAGTATATCCAGCATCGATCTTTTCATTTCAGGTTCAGATATATCGGAGATCCGGTATTGCTTGATAAAAGTGCTGCTTCGGCCACCCGGGTAACGTTGGTGGCTTCTTGGGCGCTTACAACCAGCTTGGCCTTGCCCTGCACTGATTCAATGAAATTCAAAAGCTCCAGCGTCAGCGGCTCTTCAAACGGTCTGTGCGGCACCACTGTCTCGCCGGCATGATCTATCCTTATTTCCTGGGTCAGGAAATCCCCGGATATTATACCGTCGGTGCAGACCGCGCTAAAAGTCCGCACCTTTTTGGGCGTCAGCCAGTTGGACGCGATGACTGCCACCTTCTGACCTTCAAACCCAAGCATGATGGTGGCAAAATCCTCAAAGGAGTGCGTGTGCCGGCCGGCCCTGGCAAAGACAACGTGGGGCCGGGAGTTGAAAAGGAACATTGCCGTATCGATGTCGTGGACCGAAGTGTCAAAGATTATCCCCACATCCTTCGTGTTAGGCGGCATCCTGTTTTCGCGGTGAAATTCTATCATCACCGGCTGGCCGTACCTTTTTTCCTCTATCAGCCGCTTGGTCTCGCTGACAGCGGGGTTGAACCGCTCGATGTAGCCGGCCGTCAGGATCACCTTCTTCCTTTCAGCCAGCTGGATCATCTCCTCGCATTCGGCCGATGAAAAAGAAAGTGGCTTTTCTACAAACGCATGGATGCCCCGCTCGATTATCTTTTTTGCCACCGGCAGGTGCGTCTTTGTGGGGGTGCACACAAGGCAGCCGTCAAGCTGCTCGGCTGACAGCATTTCATCTATGGAGCCGTACGGCTTTGCTGCATGCTTGGCGGCAATTTCTTTGGCCCTGGCAGGATCGATATCGCAGACGGCGGCAAGGCACCCAAATTCGCTTAGGACGCGGGCATGGTTCTTGCCCCAGCCGCCAACGCCTACGACGGCAAGTTTCAGATCGCCATCTACCATACTGGGGTTAACCAGTCCATGTATTGCTTGACGCCGCCGGTAACCGTCTTGGCGTAGGTCTCGCGTATGCTTTTAGAGACTGGACCTTCCCTGCCGTCGCCTATCTGATGACCGTCTATGCTAGTTACTGGGACTATCTCTGCCGCGGTGCCGGTCAGAAAGATCTCGTCGGCCATGTACAGCTCGGCACGGGGTATAGACCGTTCGGCTACAACGTAGCCCATATCCTTGGCTATGGTTATTGCGGTATCCCGCGTGATGCCTTCAAGGGCCGAGTCGGCAAAGTACGGTGTGTAGATCTTTTTGTTTCTAACCAGGAATATGTTTTCGCCGGAAGCCTCGCTGACGTTGCCTGAAAGGTCCAGCAGGATGGACTCGTCGTACCCATTTCTCTTGCTTTCCTGCGTGGCAAGTATGGAGTTCAGGTAGTTTCCGGCTGCCTTTGACAGCGGCGGCGTAGAGCTATCGTGTATCCGCCTCCACGAAGAGACGCAGGCGCGGATGCCTTCCCCCTTGAAGTATTTTTCAAACGGAAACGCGATTATGACGGTGTGCGTTGGCGAGTTCTTGGTGACGTTGAGGTCTATGCCATGCAACCCGACAAATGTAAGAGGCCTTATGTAGACTGACTGCTTCATCTTGTTCTCCTTCAAAAGCTCTACAACAGCCCTGCAGAGATCCTCTGCCGAGTGGTTCAGTGTAAAAGAGTAAACTTCGGCTGAGCGGCGAAGCCTTTCCATATGCTCCTTTAGTCTGAAGACAAAGACGTTGTTGTTTGCAGCGTAGCCGCGTATGCCCTCAAAGACACTAGTGCCGTAGTGCAGGGAATGTGTAAAGACCGGTATCTTGGCGTCCTCCCACTTGACAAATTTGCCGTCAAACCAGACGAACTCGCCGCCTTTTTCCTTCATGCAGGAGCCGAATTCTTTTCCGGATAATAAAAATCTTGAACTGTCAGCGGTAACCTTCCTTTGGAAACTTCATCCCCATGACACGGGTAGTGCTGTCCTCAGACTGGGCAAATTTTTCCACCACGTCCCAGCTCCGCTCTATGATATCGACCACCCGCTTGGGCACCATGCTGCGCCATTCTCCTCTGGTTCCACTCAACGCCTCATCGTACAGCATTTCCTTGACAGATGATGCTGATATCTCAAGCCTGTCTGCCTTGAGCGGGTTGAGCCGGTAGGCCTTGAGCATCAGCCGCTCGGCCTTGTCACCCGTATATGAGACAAACTTGTTTTCCTCGACTCTCGACAGTATCTGGTTTCTAAGCTCCCAAGACTTGGATGAAAGCAGGGGCGGCATGTACTTGACAAACGGCGCGTAAAACGTGTAATCGGGAAACACCTGGACTTCGTCACCGAATATGGCGGATACCATCTCCTTTCTTAGCTCGTAGGAGAACGGAAAGCTTTTGGTGTTTATCTCCGTCCCGTCTTTAAGGAAGCGGACTGGAAAGACGTAAACACTGTAGTCTTTTTTGAGGAAGGAGATTATCGACTCGTGGGCATTGGTTACCGGGTTCAGGTGAGCAAGATACAGGGCAGCGGTGGCCATTTCCCGTTAAGAAAAAGTAAAGAAGAGCCTACAGGGCTCAGGCCTTCTTTATCTCTATTTCAATGGTTGAGACGTTTCTTGTCCTGCCGTCTTCTGACTTGACAGTCTCGGAACCTATTCTGACATCACCGATCGTGTAGCCAGCGCTTTCCATGCGCTTGATGGTGATCTGCGATACGTCTACTGCTCTGCCAATGCTCAAGCCTCTTGCTTTGATGGTCACTTTTGGCTGGTTTGCCAGCTGGATCAAGGTGGATGTAACGTACGCCATGAGCGGTTTTTTGCCTATGTATATTGTGTCGTGTGGTCCTTCCCTCGGTGCGGACCCCTGTGGTGTTGTTGTTGGTGGGGTTGGTGTTTCAGACATATCTATCATAAAACGGCTAGGATAATTTAAGTTAACTCAAAGAAAACCTTCTTGTCAATATTTGCAATCTTCTTTTTGGCGCCCACCTTGGTAATCCATCTCACTGATCAGGACCTAAGGAGATGTCAATTAGCGATACAGTTTCCATGCATGATAATTCCGGTCAGCAGTCGAAGACTACTGAAAGAACCCATGCATTTGCAAGACGATACTTGAGCCACCACCAAAAGAGTCTGAAGACCGATGTTGATACCCACCTCCCATGCCAGCAACAATCCGATAATTCCTGTTATTGATGCATGAGCGGAAGGGCACCATTTTGTGCAATGCATCACCAGCATCATGTAGTTTCTGTTACAGGCAGTCAAAAAAATTGGAGGAAAACTCCAGTTGCGGCGATTTATTTCACTATGACTTGGCCGGTCATCCACGGATGAACGATGCACACGTAGTCAAAAGTCCCGGCGTTCTTGAATGTCACAGTAAAAGTGTCCAGGGGCTGGGTACCTGGTGGTGACTGCCCTTCCGGCCAGAGCCATCCCGAGTTGACGTAATTTTCGGTTCCATCCATTTCGTAGGTTGTCTCTCCATCCGCGTAGTTGGTCTCCCCGATGCGCAAGACGCTGCCGTCTTCTGTTATCACACTTGGAGAGTAAGACCTGGCGTTTGCCACCACAACAATATTGTTTCCATCCTGCCCGGGTATGACGGTGGGCTCAGCATTGGCGCTTGGGTCCAGCGGCGTAAAAGTCGTCGTGCTTGGTACAGCATACGCCACTTCAGGGGCGGCAAAGTATTCGGCACTCTTCATGAAAGTCACGGTATGGGGCTCTGCAACCTCCGCTGGGTTGTACCAGGTAACCTTTTCTCCTGCGTTTATCTCCACGGTTGACGGGAAGAACTTGTTTAGAACGACCATGCCGCGGCCGGCTCCCACCCTTACCTTGGCGACGCCGTCTTCATAATCTTGGTACTTCCTGTTCTCTGCATACACCTGGTAGGTCTTTACTTCCTTGGGTTTGTCTGCGACAGAGGGACTGACACTGCTGGCCAGGATCAGCCCTGCCACGATGGCAATGCCTGCCATCAGGTAGTAGAATTTCTTCATGCACCTTAGACGTGAGGTATCTATAATTCATTTTCGGTAAAGTTGCCTTAAACACAAATAGTGGCAAGATAGCTGATTTTCTGTTGTCCAAGATAAAATGGAAGATAGAGTACGACTACCATCTTTACAAGGTGTATGACAATAATGGTCACCTCGCAGGTTATTTCTTCCCAAACTACGGCGATATCCGGCCGGCAGAAAAGGAAGACGAAGTTATTGAAAAGATGAACAAGGCGCATGATACCGTGCCGGAGGCCACCCTCCTTGTTCCCATGGTAAAGCTGGACGTCTTTGACAAGGAATGGATGGACATGGATTATGTCGTTTCCTCCCTTGAAGTCAATTTAGAAAGAATCAAAGTCTGGAAGGACTGGCTGCGCAGAAATGCAAGGCAGCATTCAGTGGCCGGTGCTTCAATTCATACAGCAAGGGAGGACAGGAACATGCTGTCCATCGCCCTCGGCCTGGTTGCACAGATAAGGCTGGGTGAAAAAGAGGTCAAGGATTTTTTGGTCCCGCTGCTGGATAGGCTGCATGAAGACGGCCTGCTCTAGATAGGCCCACCATCAGCCAGCACAAAATATGAATTTCTATTACCAAGTACTGCGAACATACCGGTTTGGTCTTTACCACACCTCTGATTCATTTTATGTCCGGTATGCAGGCTAGAAAAATTCTTGTATTTGGTGATTGCATAACATTGGAGATGACTGTGAATTATGAATTCCTCGATTCATTTTGCGGTAATGTCCTAGCGCTTGACAGATCAATTCGATGGGCAGGCGTTGTAAGCAGGCTCGGAGTCATCCTCAGCCAGAAAAAGAGAGAAGGTTTGCAGCCCCTCCTTTCTGAGGAGGAAAACGAGGAATACGCCGCAACTACGATAAGCAGGCATAAGACCAGATCAAAATTCGCGCCGAAGATGGGAAGGCTGGTTTACGCTTTTGGGAAATATGAAAAAGTAAACCGGACCACCATACCGATAAATGAAAATTATTTCCTGCTCATTTCGTTGGATATAGAGACAAAAAATTTTGACGAGATAATTTCAGAAAAGATTGTCCCGCTAATGGAAAGCCAGAAGGACAAGTTTGTAGAGTAAGTTCAAAGGCTATGGATATTCATACCGGCGCTGCCTAAATGCAGTGGACGCCCAAAAGCGATAATAACTTCTTTGTGCAATATCTGTTATGTCAGAGTACGAGGCAGGAACTTTTCGCTGCAAAGACTGTGCAAAAGAATTTCTTACCAAGGAAGAGGCTGACAACCATTATCAAGAAGAGCACGGCGACGAAGAATTGCGTGTCGGAGAATAAAGAGCAAAAAGCGTCTTGGTCACTCTGAACTGCCGACACTTTATCTTTCTCCAGGACTTGCCAATTTGTCAGCCTTTGTGGTGTAGAGATAGCGGAAATCATGGCAGGTTCAAACCTGACCAGACGTGAAATTTAGCGCATCAGGACAATACATTTGCAAGAACGAAATCATGCCAGGTATCTTTGGCGCGGATCTAGTCTGATGGCGGCCCCACGCTGTCCATGCCAGTGCCACTCATGTGCTCGCCGTCTATGCACGATGCCGTCCGGGTAGATTTGATGCCAGGCATCTTTCTTATCTTGCTGATAACGCTGTCTACGCTGTTGCCCACCGGGACTTCGACTCTGACGATCAAATCAAACTCGCCGTACACTCCTTCAACAGATATGACGTCAGGGATCTCGGCTATTTTGTCGAGAACCTGTTTTTCCGTACCCGGAAATGTGGTGATCATCACGTACGCCCCTGGCATGTACAAATAATCTGTTTGTAGCTATTAATCAATTTTGCAATTGACAGACCAGCCTACTGTTATTAAAAACGAACTCCCAGGACTGAATCGTCCTTGATCAATGCGTTCTTGCGGCTATCCGTTGAACACCATTTATTACGCTGTCGTGGTCGGCGTCAACCTCTGTGGTTATGTAAAGCAGATGGCCATTTCCAAAAGGCATGGTTATGCGCTTGAGCTTTTCGTACTCTGCCAGGACGTATTTTCCCTTCCCTATTTTTGGAGCTAGTTTGCTCCGCTCCTTCCAGGCATTGATGGCCATCTCCAATGATCTCTTGCTTTCGTCCGGGCTGAGGAGGTTTACAACGCCGGGCCGGTGGTCAGAAAACATTACCTTTCCATTCACGTCGCATATCGTGACAAGGCGTATCTTTGGATCCAGGCTCATGATGTCATGATGAAGCCTCTGGTATTCCATTAACCAGTATGTTCGTGTTCCAGCCTAATAAGACTTGTCTGCGCGTATGTCATCATTTCGGCGCAAAGCCATAATAGAACATCGCCTGCGTAAGTTCGTCTTTTGGTGTTATTTCCGCCAACGAGATAAGATGGCCATCAGGGTCTTGAATTATGGCATGCTTTCCAAAGGGCTCGTCTGTTAGTTTTTTGTAAAATTTCACTCGTTTCTTTTTCAGCTCCTTGCAGACGGTTTCTAGATCGCTGAAGGTAAAGCCTACCAACATAGATTTGCTCGCCTTAACCTTGGTTCTTGCAGGATGGATTGCAAGGACGGTGCCTTTCATTGTGAATTCTGTCCAGTCCTTTGACTCTCGCCTTAATTCCATGCCGAGGGTATCCCGGTAGAACTTGGTCGATCTTTTCATGTTTGAAACAAGCAGGATAACAGCGTTCACTTTTCTGAACATCTACCTGTAGGGTAGCAATCAGGTGGATATAAGATTCGCGGATATTCGGTTTATTTGCAAAAGTGACAAAGGAAAATTGTGCTGCACAAAATGTTAGAGTTTGCCATTTCTGGTCTGGTTTTCTCAGGCTACATTTTAAAATGCAATCTAAAAAAATGTGAGATGAGTTTGGTCTGCTCTTTTAATTACTATCCTTTTTCAAATGACGCGAGTAACTTCTTTAGCTCCTTGGCGTGGTTCTCCTCGTCGGCTTTGATCTGCCTAAACAATTTGGCGCAGTCTGCATTTCCTTCATTCTCTGCATCCCTGATGTAGCCGTCCACATTCCAAAGGAACTCTAACTCTTTCACTAGCTGTTTTGCAACGTTGTACTGAGTGTTGGTAACAATTTTGGTGCCTTGCATTTTTTGCACCTTTGCATTAATTATACCACTTCGTCGTATATAAGAAGACGCATTGATGTCAATAGATTTGTGATACTGATAATTGACAAAAATCATTTTCATGGTATTGAATATAGGAAATAATAATCCACCGTATTTCAGAATATTTGATTAGTAACACGAGTCACGATTGATGAGCAAGGATGTCCGAGTACTGTAATAATTCCCACGCGGGTCTGAAAATTGACCTTATTGCCCGTGATGTCGTTGATTGCTCCATCAAGCTAGAATATATTTGGTTGTCGCAGCCGCATGCTGATCATGAAAGTCCAGTTTGCGCACCACCTTGTTTGCCTAAACCACAAGGAAAAGCAGATCCGGCTCACTTTGGAAGTGCTTTTTACCGATCCCAAGAACGAAAACGAGTGCACCGAGGGCTTTCTGAAATGCAAGGAATGCGGCGCAACCTATCCAATAATCCAGGGTGTGGCAATAGTCATGAAGGATTTTCCAGCGTATGCTGCAGGAAGGTCCCAGACATACGGCCGGTGGCTTTTGGGCAGCAACTCAAATGAGATGAAGGAATTCCTCAAAGAAAGCGGATCAAAGCTCTCGCCTTCATCAGCGGCCAACGACAGGTACGAGGAGGGCGGAAGCTGGTTTGTCCCGTACAGGTGGACGCAGTACGACCATACTGAAGAAGACCGGCTGCTAAAAACACTGAGGTGGCACCTCAGGCCCAACGAGATGTACAACCGTGTCGTGCATGGTATAAACCCCGATATGGATGCCGTGGTCCTGGACATGGGCTGCTCGATGGGATACAGCACCATACTTTTGGCCCAAAAGTGTGCCTTTGCCATCGGGATCGATACGTCCTTTTCATTCATCAGGGAAGCAAGGAAAAGGATGCATGAAGCCAAGTACGGCAACCTGGAATTCTGCGTGGCAGACTCGCTTAACCCGCCGTTTAATCATGGCAAGTTTGACCTCATACTTGCCTTAAACCTGCTTGAGCTTGTAGATGCCAAAAAGCTTCTAGAATCAATACACAGGTTTCTCAAGCCCCATGCAAGCGTGATACTAGCTGACCCGTACGACTATAACCGCGACCCCATCCCAAGGGAGACGTACGACGGCCAGTCCTTCCGGGAGCTTGTGGAAAGGTCGGGCTTTGAGATAGGCGAGAAGAGCAGCAAGAACGAGTCTTTCATACCCTGGGTGCTGAAGATAAACGAACGGGCGTATCTGTTCTACTTTGTAGACTATATCAAGGCCAAGAAGCTGTCCAAGGAAAAGTTTTGATGCGATCGGTTTAATAACAGAGGCACGAAAACAGCTAGATATGCCGACAGCATATGTCCTGATCAACTGTGACTTGGGTTCGGAAGAAGAGATCATAAACGAGCTGAAAAAGCTTCCCGGAACTGTCGAAGTCAGCGGCGTCTACGGCGTGTACGACATCATCGCAAAGGTCCAGTCAGACAGCATGGATAAGCTTAGAGAGACCATAACCTGGCACGTCAGAAAGATCGACAAGGTCCGGTCAACTCTGACGATGATCGTAATAGAAGGCCAGGGCGAAAAGAAAAAGTAATCCCATTCTGTCTTTTCTTCA
The DNA here is from genome assembly GCA_029263715.1 of Nitrososphaera sp. Lineage (GTDB taxonomy): Archaea > Thermoproteota > Nitrososphaeria > Nitrososphaerales > Nitrososphaeraceae > Nitrososphaera. The sequence continues at coordinate 83,593 of JAJUFP010000004.1, forward strand.
TATTTATTATCTTTCAGCAGATTGGATATCCCATGAACTCCATTGACGTCATGGCATCAGAGATGAAGTGCCAGCTTGAAGATCTGCCAAAGATCCAGCCAAAGCTGGCATTTGAGGAGTGTGTCTTTGTAGGTTCCGGCGACTCGTACGTTGCAGGCCTTGCAACCCGGTATTTTGGCCCATGCAGCTGTGTTTATCCAACAGACCTGCTGGCCAATCCATCTCTTGCAGGAAACAAAACCGTATTTTTCGTCTCGATGTCCGGCAACACGCAGGCCAACATATCTGCAGCAGAGGCGGTGCGCAAAAACTGCAGGACTGTTGCAATTACTGCAAACCCTTCAAGCAGGCTGGCTGAAGCCTGCGACCAAGTCATCCATCTAAATTACACACAGCTGGGTAAAACCGCCGGCACCGTTGGTTTTACATCAAGCCTGCTTGCCTGCATCATGCTTGCTACAAAAGGCAAAACGTCATGTCCGGCAAATTTGCCAGATGTCTATAACAAAGCAATCAAAGCTGCCGATGAAATCGATACCAGCAGGTCGTTCGTGCTTTTGGGCGACACATTTCTGCTGCCTGCTGCCATGTATTTTGCTCTGAAGCTAAACGAGGTCTTTGGTGCAAAGGCCTTTGCCTATCCCCTTGAGGAATTTTGCCATTCTCCGCTTTTTGGGCTCAAGGACAACGATTCCGTCATGATTCTTGGGACCCAAGGAAATGAAATGGGCAGGAGGTTGTCTGCCAGGCTTGAGCAAAACAGCGTTTGCTCTAGGTTTTTTGACTGCTCATCGTCTTCCAGTATCGAATCACTTCTTTATGCCGTCTTTTTGGTACAGCACATGATCCTGAAAACCGCCAGAAAGCTAGGGTTGGCAGACTGCTATTTTCTTTCCAACAAAAGGCTGCTTGAGATCAGCTCTGATTTCATTTACGGCTAACTGGCAGGTCGAGTTTGTTGCCCCACTCGCCCCATGAACCCAGGTACATCTTGACGTTTTTGTAGCCCAGCATTTTTAGTACAACAAAGCTGTTGGCCGCCCTGTAGCCGCCCTGACAGTACGTGATTATCTGGGCGTCCTTTGGAATATCTTTGTACATTTCGGAGAGCGTTTTTGGGTCCTTGAAAACAGAGCCGGCTCTGTTGTTTTCCCAGTCGATGTTTATGGCCTTTGGGATGTGGCCTGCCTGCGCAGCACGCACTGCCGAGCCGTCGTACTCGGCGACGCTTCTTGCGTCCAGTATGACGGTTTTGCCCTTTCTCATTGCCGACTTGATCTCTTCATATCCGGCCAGGATCTTTTTGTCTGGTCTGCCCCGAAAGTTGGTGTGTAAAAACGCATTGGTCTTGGTCTCGGTTTCAAACCCCCTTGCCTTCCATTCATTGAAGCCTCCATCCAGCATCGCCACCTTGTTGTGGGAGAAATAAAGCAAAAGCCAGACGCCCCTTGCCGCAGAGGGTCCGGACACATCGTCGTAGAAGACAACAAGCTTGTCCTTTGACACGCCGATGTTGGAAAGGAGGATCCGTGCTTGCTTGTTGAACTGCCTTATCCCTTCTGCTGACGTGTCTATCCAGTGAAACTGCATGAGATCGATGTTCACCGCGCCGGGGATGTGGCCTTCTGAATAATCGGAAAAGGGCCTTGCATCGACGACTAGAAGATCTGCCTGCCGGCCAACCATCGAATGCAGGTCTTCTACCGAAACCACGATACTCAAGATGCTGCAAAGTTTTTGTTGCAGTGTTAATATTTATTTCTGGCAAGTATGTCTATCATGCGGAGCGCCCACGTTGACTAGGAAAGATTCCGACTCTAAGGCAAGCAACAGGCTGGAATTCATCCGCGATGCGCACAACGTCAGAAAGATGGGCAGGACCACGCGGATGGAAGACTATCTGGAGGTCATCTACGAGCTGATACAGCACAAGGGCTACGCGACCACCGTGGACATCTCCAGCTACCTGAACGTGAGTTCTCCAAGTGTTACCAAGATGCTCCAGCGCCTAAACGAAAGCGGGCACGTTAATTACGAAAAGTATAGGGGGATCACCCTCACCGAGTCTGGCATGACCGTGGCAAAAAGCATACACCACAGGCACGGGATCCTTGCAGAATTCCTAAAGATGATTGGCGTGGACGAGGATACGGCCAACCGGGACGCAGAGGGAATAGAGCACCACCTGCACCCCGAGACATTGAAAAAACTAGAGGAGTTTGTAAGCCGCGTCAAGAGCCAGGGTCTGGCACGCTAGCGCTTGCTCAAAAATAGGTGGATTTCCTGGCCGGCCAGTATCGCGTTTACTATTCTTCTGCCGGCGTCTGAGCGCTTGTCCACCTTCACCCGGGCCTTCTTGCCCACCTGGCTGCTCATTATGTATTCTTCTTCGATGTAGACGTCGACTGCCTTGCCGATTACGTCCTCGTCTACAAGCAGGGTCACCGAGGATCCGGCCTCGCTGACCTCAAAGGGTATCTCTTTGCCCAGGGTGGGGATCTTGGCCTCGACATCTATGCTGACGCCCAAAAGCTCCTCCAGCTCTGAGATGGTAGAGCCGCCCTTGCCGATTATTTTGGGCGCGGCTTCCTTGCTGACCCTTACTTGGACGCGGTTGTCAGAGATTATGTTTATCTCGGCCTTGGGGTCAAACCTGCGAACCACGTCCATTATCTTTGATTCAGCCAGCTTCTTTATACCGCTTCGTTCTTCGCCGGCCTTGACCTTGGATATGGGGACAACCACATTCTCTTCTCCAAAGGTGTAGATCTCGTACTCGACTTGGCCGGATTCAAAATCCCTCACCTCGACTAGCGGCCGGGCCAGATCGTCTTCCGTCATGCCTGTTGGCACCCTGACTGTCAGGCTAAGCTCGTACACCTTGCTGATGCGGCCCTCCTTGACGAAGATTATTGTGTCAAGGATGTGGGGTATCATTCCCAGCTCGACTTTGCCCATGAAACGCTGGACCGCGTCAAGGGGGCTGCTGGCGTGAACCACACCCACCATACCAACGCCAGCTAGGCGCATGTCGGCAAAGACGTTGAAATCGTTGGTCCGCCTCACTTCGTCAAATATGGTGTAATCAGGCCGTACAAGAAGCAGGATATCAACGGCCTTTTCAAAACTCCCTTCCAGTGGGCCGTACTGCGTGACCTCCTTTGGGACTTGAAGATCCCTTGGCGACTCGAAGGTCTTGACTATCTTGCCCTTTGATACGTAAAATTCTGTAAGGCTGCTGGCCAGGGTGCTTTTCCCCGATCCCGGCGGTCCGGCTATTATGACGCCCTCGGCTTTGTCGGAGAGCCGCTCCATCAGCTTCTCGCTGGCATCGTAGTCTGAGAGGGAAAGCTTGACCGTGGGCCGGACTATCGTGACTTCAAGGCCGTCAGAGAACGGCGGCCTTGTGATTGCGATCCTAAAGTTCCCAAACTGGATGACGGTGGCGCCGCTCCGGCTTATTTCCACCGACCCGGCCCCAGTCACCCGGCTTGCCTCGGAGACTTCCTTTACTATTCTGTTCAGATAGGCATACGTGCTGGGCTCGTCGCCTACCTGTACCAGCTGAAAGCTGCCCGGTTTTCCCCGCTTGGCCATGGGGACAACGTCTTCTTTCAAGTGCACGCTCATGGTGGTCTCATCAAAGAACTTCTCAAATTCCAGGCCAACCGTCTTGGTGGGCGGCCGGATATGCAGCGACTTGATCCCCTGGGCTTCGGCAACCAGCGCCTGCACATAGTCTGCGGTGAGGAGGGTGGCTGACTCTTGCATTGCCACGTCCTTGATTATCGCGTCTATCCTGCCATGCTTGGCCAGGCGTATATCCTCGATGTTTGGCCGCTGGCCAACAAAGCGCAGGGTGACGTTCTTTTTTGAGCACAGATCCCGCATCTTTTTTATCTCGTCAAGGCCCACAAAGCCGTGTTCCTTGTTTGTAGAAGCCTGCGATTGCAGCTCATCCAGCACCGCCAGCGGGATTATTACCTCGCTTCCGTCTTGTATCTTGCCGGCATCAAGCATCCTTGTTATCTCGCCGTCAATGATTATACTTGTATCCAGAACGTATTTGTTCAAACAGGGATAATTCGACAGGAGAGATTTAAAAAGCATGTTAGAAGTATTGGTCATCCCGCCTCGCAGGGGCCTTATCACAAAATCAGCATACTGTGATAATAACAAAGAATTTAAGATTGTTCAATGCTAGGGTTTTAGAGGTTCCATATGAAGAAGCTTGAGGCCATTGTACGTACTGAAAAGATGCCCGTAATCAAGGAAAAGTTAAGGCAGATGGGAATAGGAGGAATGACCATTTCTACCGTGTCAGGCTGGAGCAAGCAAAGAGAGCTCCACCTGCAGTGGAGGGGACAGCCCGTAGCCTATGACCTGCTGCCAAGAGTCAAGTTTGAGATAGCCGTACCTGACGGACAGACAGATTCCGTGGTGCAGGCTATTGTCGAGTCAGCCAGGACTGGCGAGCACGGAGACGGAATCATCTTTGTCTCAAACATCGAGCAATCCATAAACATTGCCACGTTGGACAAAGGCGACAAGAGCTTTACCTAAGAACAAAGCATAATAGTGCAAAAAGAAAAGAATGGATGGTTTGCGTACGCCATTCATTCTACTTTTCTTGATCCCAATCATCCTGACGCCGGCCTTTGCGGCAGAGCGCTATGAAGAACAGGTGAATCACTTAGAAAATACGGTCCCCATAACCGAGTACAGGTGGGACAGAGACATTATTCAAGCCTGCATATTCAAAGAAAACAGCGTTCCCAACTCCTACTATGTGTGGACAAAACTGGCAGTGCAGGATTGGAGGCAGGCCCTAAGGGAGTACACCGGCGATCAGGATTCCTGGAATATCAACGCCAGATTCGTCCCAACAGAGGCTCAGATGGAACGGGAGTACTGCGACGTCAGAATCTACATTTACGATTCGTACAAGGATTTTCCTGATTATCCAGAGCAGACTGGTGCATATACGTCGGTCAATTATAATAACGGCATCGTCAAGACTGCATACGTCTATCTCTCGCCCACGGTGCTTCATGGCGACGGCCACACAGACATCGATCTTCCATCGTATGCATTTAGGAATTCAGCGGTCCATGAAATAGGCCACGTCCTGGGCCTTGGCCACATGGCCACAAGCGACGGATATTTAATGTCGCCGCTCTTTGATTTCTGGAAGAACGACGACCAGCTCCCCATCACGATGCTAGAGCTGCGCGCCCTGATCCAGATTTACGGCACGGACGGCTTTGACTAGACCGCACAATTATATAGGAACTTGCCGGATGTTCAAGAAATGAACTTGGACGGCTATCTCAAGGCCGGCAGGATAGCATCAGAGGTCAGGGAACGGGCCAGAAAAAAGTACCATGTTGGCTCGACTCTTTTTGAGATTTGTGAGTCCGTAGAGGGGCAGATAAGGCAGATGGGTGCAGAACCGGCCTTCCCGGTCAACACCAGTCTTAACGAGATAGCCGCACACTATACTGCAGAACCAAACGACCAGATAACCGTCAAGGAAGGCGATATCCTAAAGATAGACATCGGAGTCCACGTCGACGGCTACATTGCCGATACCGCCGTCACCGTATGCTACGACCCGAGGTACGACTCGATGGTCAAGGCTGCAGAAACGGCCCTTTCTGAGGCGGTGCGCATGGCAAGGGCCAACATAAAGGCAAGCGACATCGGAAGGACCATCGAAAGCATCATCACCAAGATGGGCTTCAAGCCTATCCAGAACTTGAGCGGCCATTCGCTGCAGCAGTACGTCATACATGCTGGCAAATCGATTCCAAATATCTGGACCATCGGCTCGTCCTTTGGGCTGCTTGCCACCGAGGCCTATGCCATAGAGCCCTTTGCCACAACCAAGGACGGTTTAGGTATAGTCCGTGACGGCAAGGTGAAGAACATCTTTGGCATCACGTCCCGCAAGCCCAGCAAGGACAGAGAGGCAGACGAGTTGCTTGAGCATATCTGGAACAGGTACAAGACGCTGCCGTTTGCCCTCCGCTGGCTCACAAAAGAATACGAGGAGGCCAGGCTTAGAAGCCTGATAGAAGTGCTGTTAAAGAAGAAGAACGTGCATGCGTACCCCATACTTGTGGAGGGTCATGGCAAGATGGTGGTGCAGGCTGAGCACACCATCATCCCCAATGAAAACGGGGCCACCGTCATAACGGCCTAGGTTTTTTCTGGCGGATACTCGCCGTACACCGCAGTTACCATGGTTGATGACGAGCATTTCTTGCACTGCAAGCCTTGCTTAAAGACATAGTCGCCTTCTTCAAAGGGCCGCCGGGCAACTTCGCCGCAGGCGTTGCAGGTCTCTTCCGTGTATATGGTTGGCTTGGATTCCTTCTTCTTGCTTCCAAACATGCTACTGGCCCACCCCCATCGTGTTTCCAACGCCAATGACCAGTATGGACTGGCCTTCCAAAGTTTTATCATCAATCAAAGAGTAAACAGCAGTGGTTGCCTTCTCAAAGGCATCGGCTATCTCTTTTCGCATGACTGTGATGGCATCGTGGACAGACTGCTTTACTATAACAGCGTACACCGGGATGTTGAGTTTTGTGGCAATCTCTTCAATGTGGTATTTTTCAACCCCGATGCCGCCTATGGCCGCGCCCACACCCTCGGCAACGGCGCCGGTCTTCTCGCCCTCCAGTTTAAGCGCCGCATCTATCATGATTATGGCATCAAACTTTATTCCAAGGTCATCGGCCAGCCTCTGAATCGCCTCTCCGGGTCTGCCAACGGTCCCGGCTGGCCCCTCGGCCTTTAGCAGATACAGCTTTCGCCCGTTGTGCTCGGCCTCGGTAAACACCGTCTCTTTGGCAGCGTATCTTTTTTCCTTGCCAAGCATCATCCTGCCGACGACCATCGGACCGATGCTGTCGCCGATGGGCTGGCCCTTCTTGAAGGTGCCAATCGCCTTCTGCAGGGCGTCGGCTTCTTCCAGCAAGAGTGGCATGACCATCTGCAGCTGCACCAGCACAAATACGCTGGTTGTACGCTTTCCCATCAGGTAAAAGTGCCTGACCACCTTGTAGATTATGTTCAAGGCAGTGGCAGCCTCAAGCATGTTTTCGATCTTGGATATCTCGTAATCGCCGATGTTGGGGCAGAGCTTGCTTACCTCAAGCCGCATCCTTTCGTCTTTAACCCTGGTTATATGTTCAATCTTGCGTACAAGGCCGTTTGGATCAATGTCCACCGGCATTATCGCAAAGAACTCTAGAAGTTTATCTATTCTTTCTGTTGGATCGGCCTGTGACTGCAGCGTCTGCTTGACATAATCAATGGCCTCGTTTCTCGCACTGTCTTTCATGGTCTTGAGTTTGAGCAACGACTTGGATATCTCGCCAAGGATAACCTTGGACTGCATCTTTTGGCCGTACATCATAAAGAACGGAATAGCTGCAAGCGAAATGATGTACACGTACGTGATGGGGTTGGTCAGATCAAAGTCGGAATCAGTTATTCCCAGCTGAAGTACAAAAGACGACAAATCCAGCATGATTAATTTACTTTTTCCATTTCGGATGTTCTTGCAAGATCAATTAAACCTTACTTGAATAGGTGACTCACAGTTCTACGCAAAGTATTTGATTATTGCGACTCTTTCCTGTTCATAAAACCAAAGCTGGCTACCGCGACTAGTGGCAAGCATTGGATATACTCGAATTGTGTTTGCATTCTAACAGTCAGATAATCTGCAAACACAATAAGCAAATTGTTACAAACCTAGCAACTATCGACAATAACTTTATCAGAAATAAAAAAAGAAAACCCGGATGGATTCTTACCAACCGGATTTAGAGTGCATTGTCTCTTCTGCCCTGTCTGATGGATCTTATCCCAAAGAAGCTTGCCAGCGCTGCAGCTGGAATCCCCAATGCCGCCATCAACTGGAAAAAGCTGGCCGATATTGGAGCCGGTGCATTTGCCGAAGCTGCTATGTTCATTGCTGCCGGTGCTGGTGCGCTGCTCGTGACTAGACTAGCTTGTTTTATCTGGGCAGACCCTCCATCTCCTACAAGCAATTCAAGGGCTGCGTCATCATTTCCTTTACCCCGCTCCGGGAATAGCGTGTCAACGATGTCTTCAGTGCATCCGAATGATCCGGTCCAGCCAGCACTGTTGAATTTCTTGGTGTCACCCTCGCTACTTGAGCAGAACATTGTAGAGTCGATGTCTATCTTGGCCTCGCCAAAGTAATTGATTGTGCCATACAACCTGTAGCCATAGATTCCATCCTTTTGCACCTGTCTTGCCATGTAGTGTCCTGGATCTCCGAATACTGAGCCGACGGTTACGCCTTTTTCAATGTCGTCAGCATCATCAAGAGTGTTTGCCTTCTTGAATGATTTTATGTCCTTGAAGTAGTACTTGTCCACCTTCAGGGATGCGCCGGTCAGCGGAAGTCGAGTATCCGAATCGGCCAGCAGCACTTCAAAGTTGTGCTTTCCATCGTGTATGCCAGGCTTTACACCGTATGTAGGTTCGTTGGTATGACCCACAGTCACGCGTATCTTCTTTCCGGCCACCGGGTCTTCGTCCAGTGTGAGGGTCGTGCTGGCATGGGCAAAAGCTTGCTGCAAGGCTGCTCCGGACAAGAGCATAAAACTTGCTGCAGCCACCATTGCCATCATCCAAAAGTTATTGATCCTTTTTCCTGTTGTAGTCATGCTCTCACCTTATTCAACGAAACCAAGACCATCGTTATCGGGATCGTCATCGTTCAGGTCAAACACCGGGTTTCCGTGCTCCAAGTCTCCGGGCAATTGTGTTTCTGTGTATGGAACTGATGTGATGCTTCCAAGCACCCTCTGGATGTTGATGTCAACAGTGTCTCCAGGGTTGAACTCTACGTCGTCGCCGGATAGGTTGATCAGGTCGATGTCCGTTACTCTTGAGGCTCCGCCGTTCAGCGGGTCTGGAACGTGTGCGTGGTATACACAGCTGCCTGCAGTAGAAGCATGGTCGATGTAGTACAGCGGCACCTTGTCTACAAATGTGCCACCCATATGCTCGTCGATGTGTCCTGCAATTACAGTTATCGTTGGCACGTGGTCCTCGTCGCATGGAGCCCTGAGCAGAAAGTGTCCTGCAACAAAGTTAGGGCTTGAGTCATACACTGGCAGCACTCCGCCAGGAGGCAGTTCCAAGCCGTCCAGCCGGATGTGGGTGTTTTGTGGTATGTTGGAACCAGCAACACCCAATTCAAAGCTGTGGCTTGCAAAAGCCGTACCTCCGTAGGCGACTCCGATTCCTGCTAACGAGGCTATCAGGAGCACCTTTAGATTCTTGATTGCTTTGAGGTTCATCGAAAAAACACCGGATGCTGATCTAAAAAGAAGATTGGTACATTCGCAGAATGTACTATTTTACGCGATTTTCAGAGAATCATCTTGGCAGTTTTTCCTTCTGACACTGGCTGCAATATCCATAAAGCTCAAACTTGCTTCCAAGCACGCTGTACTTGGATTTCCTTGCAACGTCTGACTCAAGTTGCTCAAGCAGGCTGTGTTCCATGTCCTCTATCCTTCCGCAGCTGACGCAAACCAGGTTGACGTGCCTTGCCACATTTGCGTCGTACCGGGCCCCGCCGGCAAATTTCAGTTCCCTGACAAGGTTTTTCTCCTTCAGCAGCTCCAGGGTCTTGTACACGGTGGCCAGACTGACCATGGGATGTTTCTTTTTGATAAACTCGTGCAGTTCTTCTGCCGAGGGGTGAGACTCTGAGCTTAGAATGTAATCCAGTATGGCGACTCGCTGGGGGGTGATCCTGTACCCATCTTTCCGGAGGCCGGCTATTATCGAGTCGAGCTTTTGCATCACAGTAATCTACCATCAAGCAATATTTATTGCTTATAATTATTGGTAGATAACAATCTTTAAATAATAATGGTTCTTAATAAGATATGAAGAAATATGGAAAACCCAAACATCGGCATTTCAGAAAACAATAGGAAAGGCGTGATTCAGATCCTTGGTTCTTTGCTGGCTGATGAGTATGTGCTGTACACAAAAACAAGAAATTATCACTGGAACGTTGTTGGCCCTCAATTCAATGATCTTCATAAATTCTTTCAAGGCCAGTATGAAGCAATAGACGGAACCATAGACGAGGTGGCCGAAAGGATAAGGACTCTTGGCGGCAAGTCACCAGCCACGCTGGCTGAATTCCTCAAGACCACTCGCCTAGGCGAGAAGCCCGGCGAGTACCCGGCTGCCAGTGCCATGATTGCCGGCCTGCTTGAAGACCACGAAGCGGTCATCAGGAACTTAAGAGTTGACGTCGAAAAGACCATCAGCGAATACCAGGATGCTGGAACCGGCGACTTTTTGACTGGCCTGATGGAAGAGCACGAAAAGATGGCCTGGATGCTCAGGTCATTTCTGCAATAAGGCATTACCCGGCCCGCGCTACTTTTTTTTATGGCAAGTGCAGGAACACTTGGCCATCTTGATGTCAAAGGAGCAGTCGTGGTTGGGCCCACAAACATCGTCCATGGGCCATTCTCCAGGGCAGTCACTATGCCTGCTACGCTTACAAAAGAACGTAAGCATCCAGACCGTCAATCGCTGGAAGAAGATTTAATGCTTTGGTTTAAAACTGGATGTTAAACAGCTGCGGAGCGTATATGGAGCCTTCCCTTACCCGTTTGACCTTTGCCACAGACAGGTAGTGCGGCCAGATGGTTGCCATGATGCTGCCCTCCGGCACGCCTTCAGGGACTTCAACTACAACTATATCGCTTTCATTGACGCCGCGTTCGGTCAGCTTTTCTTTGGAAAGCGTGATCAGGTCTTCCGGCATCCCGCTACTGTAAAGGTAGACCTTGCCGCTGTACTCTATTTTGTCTTCTTGCATCCGAGGACCGTTACTCCAGCTGGAATAAAATGTTTAGTCCTGCCCAGAGTCGCCGAAGATAAGCTTCATCTCGTCAAAGGTGAGTTTCTCTCCGCTGGACATTTTCTTCATGGCGGCTTCCTTTAGCGAGTTCCAGCGCTCCTGGTACTCCTTGTCACGCTTTACCCGCTCCTGCATCGCTTCCTGCCGGGCGACGCGTCGCTCTTCCATCTCCTTCTGCTTCTTTTGGCGACTCTCTGCTGCCTGCACGCGGGACTTTTTGAAGGCAATGGCGTTAAGCTGCGTCTCGATCATCTCCAGCTTGGCAGTACCTTCTCTGGCGGTGTGGATGTTCTTTCTGCGCTCCTCGTATAGGCTTTCGCGGAGGTTGATAAGCCCTTCAATGCTTTCTTTTAGTTTGCCTATCTTGTTTCCGTATTCTTCTTTCAGCCGGAATATCTTGTAGACTCGGGCCTTCAGCTCATCGTACTGCGAGGACATTTCACGGTACTGGTCCTCTTTTTTGTGCATCATTTTAAGAGTGTGCAGCTTGGTTGCAATCTCCTTGGAGCGGGCGACCAGCTTGCGCTCCTCTTCTTTGGAAAGCTTTTTGGTCTGGATGTCGCGCTCTATCTGCTCAAGGGCCTTTGTGAGGTTCTGAATGTCATGCCGGTCCCTGCGGGACTTGGCGGCTGCAGAGCCCAGTTTATCATCCAGCGACTTCATCTGGTTCTTTGCGTCCATCAGGCTGTTACGCAATTCCACAAACTTTGGATAATCTGCATCCTTTTCCTCGTTGACCTGCTTCAGCTTGTTGCGAAGCTCGTCAAGCTGCATCCTTTCTTCATCTATTTGCTTCTTTACAGCCTCAAGGCGGCTGTTGATCTCCTCTATCTTCTTCTCGGCGTCCTTCTGTTCTTCCTGTACACTTTTCTTGAATTCAAGCAAAGTCTTCAGGTTAGGATCGGACTCCGCACCCTTCTCCACAGATATGTTGTTGTTAGTTGCGCTCAATGTGAGAATTGCACCGTTGCCATACTAGCGTGAATCACGTCACTAACCGTTTGATACAGGCCAAAAATATATTTTTTGTTATTTCCGGCGGGGTATCAGGAACAAAATTCATCATACATGTTTATATTACATGGTGGTGATGCAATAGGCAGCAATGGACGATTTTGAAAAGGACTTCCCGGACTTTGACTGGAAGAATACTCCGGCCTACAAGCATCCAGGAGGAAAGGACTGTCCATGCCCCAAGCACGAGTATATAAGGGAGCAGATAAGGGTCGCCCAGACCGTCAGCGAGAACAACAAAGAGGTTTCGCCGGAGCAAAGGCAAAAGTCGCAGATAACCCTCAAGTTCTGCCCTGACCACTACGACGTGTACTTTAATGAAGTCATACCGTCCATGCCTTTTAAATACCGCTTCATGACCAAGCTTGCCCTCAAGATAGGCGCGATTGTCATACAGAAGCTGACCTACATGCAGTCAGAACAATGCTTTTACTGCAAGTTTGGATCCGGCGGCTTTGATAAAAAGACAGAGCTTCCCCCCATTTAGACCTCTACAAGCGACGAAGAATTTAAAAGCATATTGCCCAGAACGGTTCGGCCGTCAGACGAGAACCCCACGGACAGGATATTGCGTATGATAAGCGTGAGGTAGGGAAAGTTGCAGCTTGTCTCTGACCTGTAGCCATCGTAGAAGGCCCGCTCAACCTTCCCATAGATTCCAAGGTCCATGACGCTGGCCAGAAAAGAGCCGATGTCCATGCTCCTTGAAAAAAGTGAGCTGCTTTTCTTGATGAAGCCAAGGTCCGTCCTGAAAACGGCTTGCCCCCGAACAAGGTAGTTCTGCACCTTGTTGTCCACAAAGACATAGCCGGCCTTGTGAAGCCGGCCTGTCATCTTTCCTGCAAGGTACACATGATCCAGGCTGGCGCTGCCCTCCAAGATTGCCCGATAAAGGTCGCCACCTTCAATGTATTCTTCGACCAGCTCCTTATCGGTGATGGAGATGAGCTTTGGGGTGGATATCCCAAGCCTTCCAAGATGGTCCCTCATGGGCTGCCCTTCATTTGTCGATATCACCGTGGGAGAAGGCGGCCTGGAAGGATGTGCCAAAAGTATAGAGATGGCAGCATAAGTGCACAGTAAAATGTATTCGTGAAAGGCCTTGGTACTCTTGTCACGCTTGACTACCACCTTCTGGTCGTTGCGCTCTTCTACTGATACTTGCCGCTGCCAGTTGACAAAGTACACTTTAGATTCATGAGGGGCATCGCATAATTAAACGGTCAGGCCGTTGTCGCCGGCGCCAAGGTACTCCTTTTTGATGTCTGGTGAATTGCAACGCACAAGGATCGGCCGGAGACACACCAATGCCGCCTTGCATAATAGCAAGTTTCGCGTAGGTACACCAATGCTGGTTCACAGTGGCCATGCAGTTGCAAGGAAGTTCTTCAATCCAGCCACCGCGCCCAGCTATGATACTATTGTCAGCATCACGACGTTTGGACAGGACGCCAGATGGAAACGCGAAATCCTTGAACTCATAGGTACGGCCAACGCGGTGCTGGACCTTGCCTGCGGCACAGGGATTCTGACCAGCCTGCTTCAGAGGTCAGTCAGCCCGCCCCGGTTTGTGGCCGGCCTTGATTTAATTAAAGAATACATGCTGCAGGCCAGACAGAAGGCAGACTTGCCGCTGACCCAGGGAACAGCAGAAGTGCTGCCATACCGGTCAGAAGTCTTTGACGCGGTGGTGTCGTCGTATCTTGCCAAGTACGTTGACATGGACTTGGTGGCCGAAGAATGCTGGCGCGTGCTAAAGCCTGGCGGCATCGTTGTCTTTCACGACTTTACCCGCCCAAGCAGGCAGGCCATCATCAGTTTATGGGGCTGTTATTTTTCGATCCTCAGATTCTTTGGGACGTTTTTCAGATCCTGGCAGGTGGTCTTTAACGAGCTGGACTCGGTAATAAGCCAGTCCCAGTGGGTCGCCAAGACCCAGCAGGCGCTGCGCAGGTCCGGGTTTAAGGACATCGTTACCACCCACCACACCTTGGGCACCGCAGCAATAGTGGCTGGGAGAAAGCCTTGAGTGCCAGCGATACCCGCATAAACGAGTGGTTTGTTCCTCACTTCGGCCCCCTTAAATTCCGCGCCTTTGTCGGACTTCTTTTCCTTCCGTACACCGGCATGTGTCTTTCATTTACCCTATTTGGTTCCATGCTTGCCGACAGCATACACTGGGACAGGGTTGGCGCCATAGTCCTGATCTATGCCCTGGCCCTTGGAGTTTCAGCCCACTGCGCCGACAGCCTGGGCTCAAAGAAGGTCAAGCCCTGGGGGAGCTTCTTTACCCGGCGCCAGCTGACGGCCCTCATGCTATCGACCATTGTCGTGGCCTATGCGGTGGGCATCTATTACATTGTTTTTTACACTCCACTTCTTGGCTTGATTGCGGTGCTGGAGGGCTTCTTCCTCTTTGCTTACAACTTTGAGTTGTGGGGAGGAAGATTTCACAACAACTTTTGGTTTGCCGTTTCCTGGGGAACGCTTCCGGTCCTGGCCGGCTACGTCATACAGACCAACAACATTTCCCTGATTTCACTGGCAGTCGCAGCTGCGGCGGCTCTTGCCAGTTATGCCGAGATCAAGACATCGCGTAAGTACAAGGTTCTGGTCAAGTCCGGCTCCGGCAACGAAGCAAAAAGGCTTGAGGGCCGGCTCAAAGTGCTTTGCTTTTCAACCATCGGTGTTGCCCTGGTTATTGTGGCTGCAAGGGCAATCTTTTCTTAGACTGCCATCCATACCATTGCGATGCAATCACGAGACTATGGCAGCTCTATGTTGAATCGCATTTCCAGGCTTGAAAGGTCTGGACAAAGGCTGAGCACCGCTCAGAAAATACTTCTTGCAGAGACCGGCACGGTGGAGCAGGTCCTCAGCATACTGGTGGGCTCTAGAATAAAGGTGGCAGTTTCAAATCAGATTGAGCAGAAATCAGTCATACTACGGGAGGTGGTCCTGACAAGCAAAAAGACTGGCACGCCGCTGATACACGCGTATTCAAAGGTCTACAAGCAAAACCTGCCGGCCAGTATAATCGATGAGATCAGAAGGAAGAATCGCGGCATTGGAACGATAGTGTCCCAGAATAGCCTGGAGACGTATCGAAGGATAATCAGGATCGGCTTTTCAAAGAGCGGAATGCCGTACCGGGTATACAGGATAGTTCACGGCGGCAAGGTTGCATTTGAAATACGCGAGGATATTTTGGTAAAAGGTGGACCGGGTGGGATTTGAACCCACGACCTCAGCAATGCCAATGCCGTATCCTACCGGACTAGACGACCGGCCCAACTGCAGGGATTGCTGGTCTTTTCACGATATTAATACCTTTAACGGAAAGCGATACTATTATTATTGTATGCTATCTTTTTGATAACGTGGTCCTGGAGCAATCGGTAGGCGCCGTAATAAAATACGGGCCATCCGTAGAGAACATCGAATCCTGTGAATTTCTGCTTCTCAGAAACAGGCGCGGCTTCTGGGGTTTTCCGCAGGGCCATAGGGAAAAGGGGGAGACGGAGATCCAGACCCTTGTGCGCGAAGTCAAAGAAGAGACTGGCATCATGGATCTGGACATCCAGTCATACATAGGCAAGATAACTTACTCTTTTTTCAAAGGTGACGGCACAAGATCAAGCAAAGAGGTCAGGTTCTACTATGCCACAACCCTTACCAGGGACATCAAAATTTCTGAAGAGCACGAGGATTTCAGATGGATACCGCTCAAGGATGCGTTTTTGATGCTAAACCACGTCAAGCTTAGGCAGATCCTCGAGCGGGGCCACATGAAGGGCCTTTACTAATAGTGATTATAGTTTGTACGAACCTTTTTATGATAAACGATGCAAGTGTAATCGTGACCACAGCACGGCAGAAGCGGAAATCAGACGAATTGACACCGGAAGAAGAGGCCGCTATAGAGGCAGTTGAGACAGGCAAGGTCAAAATGAAGACATACAAGAACGCCCAAGAGTATCTGAAACACCTGGATGAAGTATTAAACGAATGAAATCATGTGGTCTATTCAGACTCCGGATGGTTTTGAAAGGATTTTAAAAAAGAGACTAGGTCCGGAAGAAATAAACCGGTATCGAAAGGCAATTCTGGAATTAAGCAATTCGGATGATCCCGGCAAGATCGGACGGCCCAAAAAGGGACCATGGTCCGGTTACCATGTGTATGGCTTGGGTCGTTCCCACAGGCTGATTTACAAGGTGCTTTACAAGGAAAAGATTGTCATGATAGTGGCAGTTGGAGACCACAAGCAGGTCTATGGAAAAGATTGAAGCAAACGTAGGAAAACTATACCATAGCCCATTACGCGATAAAGGAATACCCCGTTTTTGATATTTACACGCATTACTATTAATACGATTATGATAGAACTGAATAGATTTATTTATAGCAGGGGGTGAACTCTTCAAGATAAGCGCATCATGGAATCAGGCGGCAAGAGGGTAGTCTTAACTGCAGACCGAAGCCTCATGACAAATTACAGGGGCAACTTTCTCTACGGCTTTATTGCATGCGGACCGTATGAGCTGGTCCCGGAATTCGTTTTTGACAAACTGTTCTGTCCAAGCGTTGAAACAAACCACGCCACCGGCGAGGTCAAAGTGGCCCAGTGCGGCCTTAGAAGGATAGAATCAGCACTTTTGAAGGAATACAAACGCGATGAAGTGTTCCTTGCCCACCCAGAGATGCTGGAAAAATGCATCGGTCCGGAGACAAAGGTGGTGGGCATCAATGTCATGGACCCGCTGGGAATGGCGCCGGTCACGACGACCATGTCTCCAGAAAAACTGTCGTACGTCGCCATGAAGTTCAAGAAGATGTGCGCTTCCATCATTCAACTTAAAAAGAAATACAACTTTAAAGTCGTGGTTGGCGGCAACGGCTCCTGGGAGCTGGCCAAGCCCGACAGGATGAAGATCCACGGCATCGATACCGTGGTCATAGGCGAGGCTGACGAGCTTGCCCTGGACTTGTTCCATGACTTGGAAGCCGGCGAAGCGCCGGAGCTTTTGCACACCTTTGTGAGGAACATAGACAACATCCCCCTCATGCAGGGGCCCACCGTCAACTCGCTGATAGAGGCAATGCGCGGTTGCGGCAGGGGATGCGACTTTTGCGATGTAAACAAGCGCTCCAAGAAGGACTTTCCGCTGGAGCGATTGCAAAAAGAGGCCAAGATTAACCTGGATTATGGCTTTGACTCGATTTGGCTTCAGTCTGATGAAATGCTGCTTTACGGCTGTGACAACAAGGACTTTGTGCCCAACGCTGATGCCATCACCGCGCTCTGGTCTGGCCTGAAATCGGTAGGCGCCCGCTTCGTTGGAACGACCCACATGACGCTGTCGGCAGTGGCATCGTCGCCGGACCTCATCAAAAAGATGTCAGAGATAAACGAGATGAACGTGGGAACTGGCAGATGGCTGGCCACGAACCTTGGTGTTGAGACTGTCGCCCCGCGCATGGTCAAAAAGCACCTTGGCGTCAAGACAAAGCCCTTCCAGCCAGAAGAATGGGGCGCGGTGGTAAGGGAAGGATGCAAGGTCCTCAACCAGAACAGGTGGTTCCCGGCCCTTACACTTATCATCGGATGGCCTGATGAGACGCCGGACGAGACGCAATATACAATAGATCTCATAGAGGACTTTAAGCAGACCAACATGCGCGGCATCGTTGCGCCTCTCTTGTACCAGGACTTTTCTGAAAAGAACTCGATGCACTTTGGCAACCTCAACGAGGCCCAGTTCACGCTGTTCTGGAGTTGCTGGCAGCACAACCTGCGCGTTATAAACGATATCATACCCATCATCATCCGAAACAAGAGCTACGGACCAGCCATGAAGATGTTCATGGCCATGCTGATAAAGGCAGGAACGTGGGCCATCATGAGGTACCTGCGCGGCCAGTGCAAGGAGCTCTTCAACGGCCAGCTGCCAGAAGACATCATAGCCAGGTACACCAACAAGAGATCTGTAACGGCATCCTTGCCGCCAAAGCTCTAACTTTTTTAGTAATATTTAAAATACTAGGACCCTGCAGTTTCTTCGCCTTTGAAAAAGGTTCTTTTTCTTTCTGCAAACCCGCAGGGTACTGACCCGCTCAAGCTCATCAGAGAATGTAACAACATAAAGGACAAGATCCGGTCGGCCGGTCATGCAGGCCAGTTTGATTTTGAGCAAAGGCACGAGGCATCGATCACCGCATTGCAAAGGTACCTGCTTGAGGACAAGCCCCAGATCGTGCATTTTTCCGGCCACGGCACAAGCCAGGGCACATTGCTTTTTCAGGGCGCTGAAGACCAGCCCGAGGAGGTAAGGGTAAGGGCCATCTCCAACTTGTTCAAGATACTGAACGAGCGCAAGTCCATCCCAAAGGAGCAAAAGATCCAGTGCGTGGTTCTCAACGCCTGCTACTCGCAAAAGATGGCCAAGGCCATTGCCAAGTACGTGGATTGCGTGGTTGGAATGTCCAACGAAGTCAGAGACGACGCGGCCAACGCCTTTGCCGAGAGTTTCTACTACAGCCTGGCTTCCGGCGAAAGCGTCAATGTCGCCTTTGAGCTTGGAAAGAACCAGGTGGAGATGCTCAACATTCCCGGCCAGGACATACCCAAGCTGGAATGCCGCGAGGGCGTGGATCCAGACGCGATCAGTCTAATAACCGAAGAAAAACAATACCAAGAGCCAAAGATCGTAGAAAAGCCAAAGGAACCAAGGCGCGAGCTAGAAACAGAGTACGAAAGGGAAGAGCCAGAACACGAGGAAAAGACCTTTCAGTTTATCGGTAAATGGAAGATGCAGATTTTCGATCCTGCTGGAAGCATAATTTTTGTCAACCTCGCGGCCGATGGCACGATGGAGGGATCGCAGAACACGATGTACGGGAATCTGCCTTTTGTAGGGACCTGGTATTTCGACCCAAGCGAGCAGCTGCTAGAGATGCACGGCGTCCTAATGGGAAACCCGTTTTCTTTTGGCGTCCTAATCCAGAGCAAGCAGGGGGATGCCTACCACGGCGTCGGCACCGACGGTTTTCAATACATCATAACAAAAGTCAGCAAGATCCCGGCAGCAAGTAGCTTTAGCTGAGGTTTTTTATTGCCTCGTCTGCCAGCGTGGCGATTTTCGGTACCAGCACGATAAAGTAGTTCCGGTCGGCCCGTTCCACCGCAGCTACCGTCTTGTGTTTTTTGCTTGACACATCGAATTCTATCATGCCGGGCTCCAGCGCGCCTTTTGTATAGATCATCATCATGACTTCGCCGGTCAGCGGGCTGAGTGGGATGATGGAAAATATGTATCCTTTGTAAGAGCTGATGGGCATGACCTGCTTTCCATACGGCGCGATGGAAGCAAGATAAAGAAAAATATCATCTACATTATCAAATTCTTCATACTCAAACTTCATATCCTGTGATCCCCGCTGAGGATGATATAAGGCTTTAAAAAAAGGAAAAAAAGATCAGCCGTACGACTCGAACTTGATGTCGTAGCTTCCGTCCTTTCTCTTGTTGCGTTCTGTAACGAAGCCTTTTGGAATCAGGTAGTCCAGTGCTCCGTCCACGGTTCCCTGCCAGCCGCATATGTAAAACGAGGTGTTCTCCGGCGTGACTTTCTCTCCGACCAGCTCCTCCAGCGGCGAAAGGTCTTTGCCAGCCTTTGGTCTGAGAAAAGACTCAACTCTGCCTTTCTGGCCGTTCCAGGTCCTGTTGAACCATTCCTGCGGCCTGCTAATGCTGGCGCGGTACCTAAAGTTCCAGTTGCCTTTGCCCTTGTCAAGGCTTTCTTCCTCGTACGCTGTGAGCAGTTCTCTGTATCCCAGCTCGTCCACGTAGCTTGCGCCGTGCAGCACCACAAGCTCGCGCTTGCTTCCAATCGAACGCAGGTGCATGGAGTAGGAGACAAAAGGTGCCAGTCCTGTTCCGCCGCCGATCATGACGATCCTTCTGTCGTCAGGTCTTCCATCGGGGAACTTTTCATTTATCGTGAATATGCCTGTTGGCTTGACCCAGACCAGGTCATCGTTTTCCTTCATGTTGAAGAGCTGGGTAGTCAGCCTCCCGGGGACAGGTTTTCTTACCCACCGGATGTACAGCTCCCAGTATTTCTTTTGTTCCGGTGGTGAAGCAATCGAATAGGCCCGGCGGATGATCTTGCCCTCGCTTGGTACGTTGGTACCTATGGTAAGAAACTGTCCGGCCTTGAAATCTGGTATCTGTCCGTTATCTGGCGTAATCCTAAAGACTGCAAGATCCTCCTTGATTACCTGAAGATAGGTGATCTTGCCCTTGTTGTCAACAACCATATCTCCGTCAAATTCGAACAATGTTAGATAAATACATTGTTACACGCTTGTACGTATGAATCAGTAGTATAGCGATCGGCATGCAACGAATGCCGGAGGAGAGCACTGTCGATGCATTCAGGCTGACGGAACTAAGTTTTAATCTGATTGACGTGGATACCTTAATGATGAGAGATCTGTTCAAAGGAAGGAGCTTCTCTTCAAAGTCAGACGAGGTGGACGAGCTCACCAAGACCATCAACGAACAGAGTGATGAGCAGCGCAAGATTGTTTCCCAGTTCGACAGGGCCATGAATGCCTTTGCCACCGAAAGATCGCTTGAAACGTGCCTTGAAGCTCTGAACCTTGCTATTCAGCTTTCCAACGTAAGAAACAAGATTGCTGAATCATACGAGTACTATGCCAGGATGCTTGAAAGAGAAGTTGTCCGGCTCACAAAGCAGGTTGGAGACGGTCAGGTCTAATCTTCAAGAACAGCCACTGGCATCGAGATTTTCTTGTACTCGTCAAAAAGCGCAAATCCCGACCGGCCGTTGACAAACAAAAGATACATGCCCTCATCCATCAGGTTTTCTATCGCAACACCCAGATCCTCGGCCCCGGCAAGGTGGTTGTATGACAGCGAATCAGTTACCAGGGCAAGGGTGGAGTTTTCATAATTATCCAGAATGGCAAAAAGGACGGATTCTAGCGACCCAAGGAAGTTCATGTCGTATTTGTCCAGCCGCGGCCGCAGTATGGTGGCAATAGTCTGCTTGCCATCGGATCCCACAATCGGCGAGGTAAACGGCAGGCTGGCCTCAAACTCTTGGTTGCGCTCGATGCTTGTAAAGTTGTTTAGCCTGAAAAATTCTTCGCACCCGTTGACCAGCTGATCGGCTGTCAGCCATTCCCTTCTGCCTTCGTTTAGCCGGGCAAAAAACGTCTTTGCAGCCATCATCCTTGTCTCGGTCATGGATTGTATCGACCTGTTCTGGCTTGATGTGTAATTAAATGATTATTTTCTTAAAAGCCCGCTAATCACTATGGCATACTTCTATGTCCAGATTCCTGATTTGTAAGTATGGAAAAAATGCCCTACTTGCCATCCTGGCTTTCGGGCGGTGATGAACAAGGCGCGTCGAGTCTAATGATCGCAACAGCACCCGCATTCGTGTTCTGTTTCTTCGCTTTGTTCTTGGGCTATTTCCTGAACCTGTCTCTTCTTTGGCTTCTCCACTTCAGATATCGTGTGTTGACGTCATGATAAGCGCATACCCCAACTATTGAACAGGATGTTGAACTGTTGCACAGATATCTGGCAGAATCGACATCATAGAGGTGGAAAGTCAATACAGCTTGTTTGAACCACCCGCTAAAAAGTCACTTTTCATTTAACAGTTAAAAGATATCTCAAACTGTTCTGGGCAATGCATACATAATTTTCTCTCAAACCGTCTACAATGAATTCCGCGATTTTTAACAACAAACTGGCCATAGCCGTTGTTGTTTCTGCGGTAATGCTGACTGGAAGCCTGTTTGCCATAACGCAGACAGGTAGCTTGGCTACGAACGCCACTCTTCCACATGTCCAGCATGCATCTGCAGACAACACGCCGGCCATGGTGCCAACAAACAAACCTCAAACAGTAGAGATTGATGGTGTAACAGTTTCCTTTGAAGTAACGCCAGAGGAGGTTCATGCAGTGGACCGGGCTAACATGAATATCAAGATAACCGATACCGCTTCCGGCGCACCACTGTCGCACGTTGACTGGGCCATCATCATAAAAGACCCAGATGGAAAGGAAGTCTACAAGACATCAACTTCTCACACTCACATGGGAGTGCACAACTTTGACTATGCATTTCTCAATCCAGGCAAGAACACCGTTACAGTGCAAGTAGCGTCACTGGGACCCAAAATGATGGGCATGGACGTTCCAAAGGAAGCACAGACTCGCATCTTCAAGTCAGGCGACCCGATGATGAGTCCAGAAGTCGACGAGACATTCTTCTTTGGTTCAAGAAGCCACGACTTTGTCGTCAACGTAGGAAGCCAGGGCGGCATCAGGACAATAACAAGCGACATGGGCAAGGATGTTGAACTGGAGCTTTCCACAAATCCCTTCATGGTTGTTGCAGGACAGCCTACCACATTGATACTTAACGTCAGAGACGCAGCAACCGGCAAGAACATCATGCACCCAGACGCCCTCATCAAGATACAGCAGGGCGCCTTTGCACTGACGGATTCTGCCGAAGCTGGAAGCCCAATGATGCCCATGAGCGGGGCATACCATGGACACACCGGCGAGATGGCAGTGACGACCATATTCCCTACCACCGGTTTCTACCTAGTTGACATTGCCACAAACTCACTTCCGGTATCCGATGTCCAATACGGACATGCAAGCGCCAGGTTCAAGGTATTGGTAGTTGAAGACGGTGTTGCTGGTGCTAGCACGCCAGTATCAACCTCCGCGCCAAACCAGATATCCATACTTGGGCAGGCAGCACCTTATTTCGGGCCACAGAACCTGACGGTCAAGGTTGGAAGCACGATTACTGTCGTAAATGAGGACTTTGTAGTCCATACAGTGACTAGCACTGACGCAGACCCAGGCAATGCACAACCGGTACCAAATGACATATTTGACACAGGGATACTTGCCAACGGCGAATCAAAGCAGATAACGTTTGACAAAGA
Organism: Nitrososphaera sp.; assembly: GCA_029263715.1. GTDB lineage: Archaea > Thermoproteota > Nitrososphaeria > Nitrososphaerales > Nitrososphaeraceae > Nitrososphaera. The sequence goes on from JAJUFP010000004.1 coordinate 106,560, forward strand.
AGGAACGTACAACTACTTTTGTGCAGTACACCCGTACATGAGAGGAACGGTTACTGTCACGCAGTAACCCCCTACATTTTTTTACTCAGGCCCGAGCATAAGACGAATCATCAAGAGGCGGGATTGCATTAGTTTTATCCACTTATGACAAAAGATCTTGTGATACAACAAGACAAAGAAACCGCGTTTATTTTCCCATCTTTGTAAGACTAACCTTTCACTGAGTGCAAACGCACACCATAGTCACTGGAAGATAATGCGGTTTCTTATGGTTCCAAGCCGCTCTATGGATATTTCAACGACGTCGCCGTGCTTTAGGTACCGCGGCTCCTTCATGGACATGGCCACGCCAGCCGGTGTTCCGGTGGAAATGATGTCGCCGGCTTCAAGGGTCATCGTTCTGCTTAGCGCAGAGATTATCCTCTTGATGGAAATCACCATGTTGCCAGAAGACGAGTTCTGCCGGATCTCGTCGTTGACCTTTGTGACTATCTGCAGGTTTTGAGGGTCAGGCACCTCGTCTTTTGTGGTTATCCACGGCCCGCAGGGTGCAAAGGTGTCTATTCCCTTCCCGCGGGTGAACTGCTTGTCCTTGAACTGGATGTCCCTTGCGGAGACATCGTGGAAGATCATGTATCCAAAAACGCAGTCAAGGGCATCCTCTTCTGATATGTTTTTCGTGTCCCTGCCGATTATCACGGCCAGCTCGGCCTCGTAATCAAGCCGGTTTACAAAGGACGGGCAGATCACGTCCCTAAACGGCGTGTTCAGGGCAGTTCTGGGCTTCATGAATATTACAGGCTCATCGGCCGGAGTAAGTCCAGCGTCTCTGGCATGGTCAAAGTAGTTAAACGCAAGGCAGATTATCTTGGGCGGGTTTGGGATGGGCACCAAAAGCTCGATGTCGCTTACCTTGTGCTTGTATTGCAGGTTGTCCTTTTGCTGCCTTACCTCGTCTAACCAGCCTTTGAACATAAAGTCCTTGATGCTGGGCGGCACCGGTATGCCGGTCTGCTCCTGAATTTCCTGACGCGTAACCAGATGCTTGCCGTCATCAGAGACAATAGCATAGGTTTCCTTTACCTTTGTGTTGTTTATTCTTGCTATCTTCATGCCCCATTTACCTATGCGTGAATATCGCTGTGCCATCACTGTCTATCCGGCAGAAACCAAACCGGACAAACTGCACAACCGTGCCATGTTTCAAGCCTGACATGAATGATTCTGTGACCCCCTTTACCACTTCAAGACTGTTCGTGTTGTATTCCTCACCGATGTACAGCTGCTTGGGAGTTAGCACCTGAAGGTCAAATATATCTTCCTTTGCAACCCACTGGATTTTGGGCATGGACTGCTGAATTTCGCTTCCGCTGGGCATGGCCGAGACTGACAGGACCTTTCCGTCCTTTCTTTCAATCTTGGTTATCTTGACGTTGTACAGCTCGATAAGCCTTATTTCATCGCCCACATTGAGGTTTGTGTCGTCAGAGGATATGTAGAATCGGTCTGAAACCTGGATCTTTCTGGACCCAAGCGCCGCATCCGTGGGGTGGTTCTTGAGCACCACTTCCATCGCCCTTGCCCCTTCCACGTGCAGTTCGACAGGATCTTTAACGAAAAACAGCCGCATGGATACAGGATCGATAACCTTCCTGTTGTACGCCTCAAGGGCCTCAAACGGCGGTTTTGTCTCTGCAAGCGTGATTCCAAGGGATATGACGAACTTGCGGATGGCTTCAGGAACAAAGCCGCGTCGGCGGAACGCAGAGAGGGTGGGAAGCCGCGGATCGTCCCAGCTTTTGATCAAGCCATTTTCAATCAGCGGTTTTATCTTTCTCTTGGAAACTGGAATGCCCTCAAACTCTAGTCTTGAGAATTCTATCATCATTGGCTTTCTAAGTCCAAGCCGGTCCAGTATGGCAAAGTACAGCGCATTTCTAAGCTCGTATTCCTTGGTCCTCATGGCATGGGTAACGCCGTCCAGGCTGTCCTCTATTGGTGCTGCAAAGTCATACGTGGGCCAGACTCTAATCTTGCTGCCAAGTTTTGGATGATCGCCTTCTATTATCCTGAAAAGCGTTGGATCCCTCATGGCGGTGTTCTGGTCGGCCATGTCGCCTTTGAACCGGATGATGGCCTCGTTCTGCTTGTAGGACCCGTTGAACAGTTTTTCCAGCCTGCTCAGGGCTTCGGATTGGTCCTTTCTGCATTCGCAGGGCAACCCTTTTGCACGAAGGTCGTGCATGGTCTGCTGGCTGCATGTGCAGACGTACGCGCCGCCAAGCTCCACAAGCTTGCGCCCATATTCTTGGATAAGCGAGATGTCGTCGGAGGTGTTCTTTACAATGTCCGGCTTTACCCCAAGCCAGTCCAGACCCTCGCGGATGGCATCATAGTATTCCAGTTTTTCCTTGAGTGGATTTGTATCATCAAACCTCAAGATCAGTTTGCCGTTGTACATCCGTGCGTATTCTTCGTCGATGATGGCGGCCTTGGCATGGCCTATGTGCGGATAGCCGTTTGGTTCGGGCGGGAATCTTGTGACAACCTGGCCCATTATCGCGCCTTCAAGTGGCGGCAGGCTGGGCGCGGACTCGACAGCCTGTTTTTTGACGAGCTGTTCTGGAGCAAGTTTTTCCAGCATCGAAGTTTGTTCAGCCAGCGACATGTTGTTTATCGATTGTACTATGGACCGTATCTCTGGGATCAGTGTCTTGATGGTGCTTCGCTTGTCTGGCCTAGATCCAATGAATTTCGCTATCACTGCATCCGCCTGGGCCTTGCCTTCGTGCTCTACAGAATTCTTCAGCGCAATTATCCTGATGAGATTGTCAATATCTTCTTCAAGTGGCACTTTTACAGACTCCTGCCGACGATAAAATCTGCCGAAAAGACCAGTGCGCGCCGGGCATCGGAATCGCCATACTCCTCGATGGATTCAAGGGCCTTTTGCATGTGCCGCCTTGCGGTGTTCCTTACTTCTTCATCAATGCCGGTGTCTGAAACGACCTTGACTGCTTCCTTTATCTCGTCTGTCGAGGCGCTTTTGGAACCCAGCACCTTGAGGATCTTGTCCTTTTCCTCCCCCCTTGTCTTTTTAAGGGCCAGCAGGATAGGAAGGGTCTTTTTGCCCTCCCGGATATCGTTTCCGGCAGCCTTGCCGGTGATTTTTGGATCTCCGACTACCCCTATCAGGTCATCGACCAGCTGAAATGCTATTCCAATGTTCCGGCCAAACGAGGAAAGGTTATCCACGTCCTTGTCAGAAGGATGCGGGGCGGACAGCGCTCCAAGCGCGCATGATACCTCAAACAGCGCGGCAGTTTTCTTGCTTATCATGTTGACGTACTGCGACTCGCTTGGGAATTTGGTATTTGAGGCAAAATCAATGTCGGTAGCCTGACCCTCGCAGATTATGGTGCATGCCGTGGCCAGCTTACCCACCATGGCAGTTATGGCATCATATTCAACGCCGGCCTTGCTGCCGTTAGAAGCAAGAATCTCAAAGGCCTTTGAAAACAGAATATCGCCGCCAAGAACCGCCAAGGGCACTCCGTAATACCGGTGGACGGTTGCAACGCCGTGCCGCATCTCGTCGTTGTCCATTATATCGTCATGGACAAGGGTAAAGTTGTGCACAAGTTCAACGGCTGCAGCAGCTGGCAATGCCCTCTGGATGTTGCCGCCGAGAAGCTCGCAGCTCTTGATGACCATGAACGGACGCAGGCGTTTACCGCCTGTCCGGATGTAATGAGATGATGCCTGATACAGCTCCTTGGGCTTGCCATCAAGTTGGGATATAAGGAAATTGTTCACCGTAGAGGCACACGATTCCAGCTCATTTTTGATGCTGCTTGCCCTCATGTACGGCTAACCTCTTGTGCTAAAGCACCTGTCAATATATACCTTGAGCTGGCAAGGGCCTGAATATTTCTTGCGCCCACCAAGAACATCGCGCTTTGAAGTTCTGCAAGAACGGTGTTTGCAAACTCAAACAAATCTTCCTTTGACCTGGCTGCTGCCTTGAGGAACGGGTAGGCCATGGCGGCCATGTTTGCTCCAAGGGCGATGCACTTTGCAACTTCAAGTCCGTTGCGCAGACCTCCTGAGGCGATTATTGGAAGTTTCACCGCGCGCCGTACCTCGATGAGGCTTGCGGCAGTGGGTATTCCCCAGTCCCAGAACATCTCGCCGAGGTGTTTTTTAAGACTGTTGTCTGCAGTCTCGGCCCGCAGTTTTTCTACGCCGGCCCAGCTGGTGCCGCCGGCTCCAGCCACGTTGATTGCAGAGACGCCGGCCATCTCCAGGTTAACGGCCACCTCACGGGATATGCCAGCCCCCACTTCCTTGACTATCACTGGAACGTCCATGCTCTTTGCCAGCTCTGTTATCTTGGCCAGAACCCCGCGGTACTTGGGCTCGCCTTCCGGTTGGACCAGCTCCTGTAAAGTGTTCAGGTGCACGACAAGCGCGTTGGCGGAAATCATCTTTACAATCTTTCTTGCCTCGTCTATTGAGAGGCCCTTTGCTAGCTGCGCGCCTCCGATGTTTGCTATGAGAAAGGCATTTGGAGCGTTTTTCCTGGCTATGGCATAGGTGGCCGCAAGCTCTTCGCTTTTCAGGCCGGCTCGCTGGCTTCCAAGCCCCATTCCAAAGCCAAACTTTTCGGCCAGCTCTCCAAGCCGGCCGTTTATGATGGTGGCTTCATCCGTGCCGCCGGTCATGGAGTCTATGATGAGGGGTGCAGAAAACCTGTGCCCAAGAAATGTGGTGGACAGGTTTATTTCATCAAGATCCAGTTCCGGCAGCGCGTTGTGCACCAGCCGGACGTACTCTAGATAAGTGGTAGTAGTCCTGGCCTGAACATCCTTTTGCAACGGGATTTCTATGCCGTCTTTTTTGCGCTGCTTTATCAGCTCAATGTCAGAGGGAACGTCTGATGTGTCTGGCACCTATCTTCTCCCCTTCACTATCGTGCCCATTTCCAGCTTGCCGGTCACGGCCTGCGAAATGCGATCCGGCTTGAGCCCGTTTACCAGCATCACATCTAATCCAAGGGATGCAATCTTAAATGCTTCTTTGACCTTGCGCTGCATTCCGCCGGTGACATCGGCGCCGGCCACCTTTGAGAATTCCACCAAGCCGGCCTTGCTGAGCTTGAGCTCTCCGACCAGCTCCTTGGTTTCCATGTCCTTGTAGATTCCATCCACGTTTGTGGCAAAGACAACCTTGGACGGCCGAAGCACCCTGGCCAGAATGGACATCAGAGCATCGCCGGACAGAATGGAATACTTGCTTCCCTCAACGTGGACCACGTCGCCAAAAGTAACTGGGGTGACTTTGGATTTTGCCATCACGTAAAGCTGCTTTACTTTTGAAGGGATGGCTTTGTGGCCCGTGGTAAAGGCCGGCGGGGCAATAGAATACGGGTTCATACCAGACTTGATCATCGAGTTGACAATTATCTGGTTTAACGTTATCATTGATTCGTGCACCACAGAAACTCCGTGCGGATCGTACGCATCCGGCTTTGTGTGCATGTCATATTTGACAGACCAGTAATGGCCAAAAGAGCCGCCGCCATGGACGACTATTATGGGGACATCAAGCCCGGCCAGAGCTTTTGAGATCCCATCTATCGCTTCCGTGTTAGCTTTAAGAACCTGATCCTTGAAGGTGATTACCGACCCGCCAAGCTTGATCAGGGCAAGGTTCTGCATTTACTGGAAGCTACTTTTTGAATATGATTTAAAGTTTGACTTAGCCTATATGGCTTGGCGTTTCATGTTTTTCAGAGGTTTCCTTGACGGCACCCAAAACCTTGTTTCTGGACATGGTAAACCTCCTGTCGTAGGGTACCACGAAAACCTTGACTGAAGTGTTGACGGCATAATGCGCCGTGCCATCGGGGTTTTTGTAGTTTGTTGCAACGCCTGCGCGGTCAAGAGATACCTTAACCTTGACCACGGTCCCGTCTTCCAGCTTGAAGGACACGGTATCGTCTCCTATGACGGAATAATCCAGTATGCGGAACTCGATCCTATCCGGTTTGCCGCTTTCCATGCAACTGATCCGGCGGGCAGAGTATAAATACGAAGCCTCACCGGCAACGGCTCTGCATACATCATAATCTATTTATCCTCGAACAGGGTCATCTAGCTCAATGGGCAAGCTGTTTGGAAGGGGCAAGGAAAAAGAGAGCCCTTCCGAAGAACGTGTGGAAGAAAAAACCGATTATAGTTATAGTGATTCAGATTTTCAGAAGCGAGACCTATTCAAGAAGGGCGTCAACCACATGTCCAATGACAAGATGCTTGATGCCATCAGAAGCTTTGAGCTGGCCCTCAGGATCGACCCCCTGTTTGTGGATGCCTGGGTAAAGAAGGGCTACTCTCATTTCCATCTAAACGAATACACGGTTGCCATTTCCTCTTACGATAGAGCTCTTGAGATCGACGTCAACAATGCCGAAGCCTGGAACCTCAAGGGTCTTGCATACTACAAGCTGAAGAACTACGAGAAGGCCATCGAGTGCTGCGAAAAGGCAATCGACATCAACCCCAATGACGGGATGTCGTGGTACAACAAGGCCTGCTACATGACCCTCAGCGGCAAGGTGGACGACGGCCTTGAGGCCCTCAAGCGGTCCATCGAGATAGACATCGCCAACGCTAGAAAGGCCGTCAAGGACAGGGATTTTGAAACCGCCCGTGCGGAGGAAGGTTTCCGCAGAATAGTAGAAGTCGTGGTTCTAGAGTCCATCAGACAAGGTTACGATTACGTAGGCAAGATAGTCTGGGTAACCGGCATCGACAAGGTCGAAGTCGAGGATGCCATCATGCGCCTTTCCATGAAGGGCCTTTTGTCCAAAAGGGAGAAGAGGAACATCACCGGCATGGAGGAATACTTTGAGATTACCAAAGAGATTGCCGACAAGGTTGGTACTACAAAACGCGGCGGTCTTTTGGGTGGAAAACAGGTCTCCGCCCCCATGCAGCAATTGAAGGATATCAGCGAAGTTCTGGGCAGAGCTAGGGAAAGCCTCGAGCGCGGCGACCTTGAAGCAACCAAGGATGCCCTTGATGAACTCATCAACCCTGCCAAGCACGGAAGTGCCATGATAGAGCAGTTCTTTGACGAGCACCGCGACCTCAGGCTGGCCCAGATAAGACTTCGGGACAAGGGCCAGGAATACCTCAACGCCAACAAGCAGTCCCTTATCGACATGATATCCAGAATCGACATGAAGGTAAGAAGCGGCCCGGTCAGCAAGCCAGCAAAAGATTAAATCTACACCAAAATTATTGCGTCTCTGATGGCAGAGATCAGGGTTGCCGTTATCGGAGTAGGCAACGTGGGAGCTACTTTTGTTCAGGGTGTCGATTATTACAGCAATAGCAAGAATACGGTTGGCCTGTGGCACCAAAAGGTGGCAGGCTTTAGGCCTTCAGATATAAAGATAGTCGCTGCCTTTGACATCAACCCCTCAAAGGTCGGCAAGAATCTGGCGCAGGTTGCAACGCAAAGCACCAGAAAATACCAGGAAGTCAAGTCGTCCAAGGTAACCGTCATGCCGGGCCTTTTACTTGACAAAAACGGTCAGTCCAGCACAGCATCTGCAGCTGAATTTAGCCGGCAGCTGGAGGATTCTAGCGCGGATATCGTTCTTAACCTGATCTCATCTGGGATGGACAAGACTTCCGCAGGGTACGCCAATGCCGCGCTCAAGGCCGGGGCGGCATTTGTCAACAGCACGCCGGCAAAGATAGCAACCAATGCTGCATTGGCGTCCAAGTTTGCGCAAAAGAAACTGGTCCTTGCTGGTGATGACCTGCTAAGCCAGTTTGGCGGAACTGCCTTCCACAAGGGCATGATCGACTTTATTGTAGAGCGCGGCGTCCGCGTAAAGAAGAGCTACCAGCTGGACGTGGGCGGAAGCGAAGAGACGCGTAAGACCATGGATGAGAGGATCAAGATGGCCAAGCGCTCCATGAAGACCGGCTCGATAGGCCTGGAGGCACCATACCAGTTTGAGTCGGTGGCAGGCACTACAGAGTACACGGACTTTCTTGGCGATTCTCGCAACAGCTACTACTGGATGGTAAGCGAGGGATTCCTTGGCAGCAACATTGTCATGGACCTGACGCTGCGCACAAGTGACGGCGCCAACGCCGGCAATGTCTTGTTCGATGTGGTCAGGGCGGCCATGGCAAAAGGCGTAAACATCAAGAAGACTACAGAGACGATAAACGCCTACGGATTCAAGAACCCGGCAAAGAAGTACAGGATTCGCGAGGCTTACTCGAACTTTGTCAAGATGTTTACCTGAAAATCTTACCCTGTACAATCAGAGATTTATGAGACGGCCGAAAAAATCTCATGGTGGGGTTTAATGGCCCATTTTTGGTGGTTATTTCCAGCATAATTTTTCCTACTGTCAATATTATATATGGTCATGACGAATCTACTAACGATGCGGTCTATCCAAAAAGACAGCAAAATTTCTGACGAAGTGATAGATGCCATGATGGCAGAGCATCCGGATTTATACGACGCTCTTGATAAAGACGACATTAAAAGAATCAAGAAAGACTGACTTCTTTTCCTCAGATATGTTTCCAAGCTGACTGAATGTTATTGCTCCGACGAGGAAGATAGCAGCAGGGTAGATTTACCTGCAAAACTACATTCCTTCTCAGCAAGTTTATCTATCATTTTTCCGTATGCTACTTCTGATAATCTATTAATATCCAGCCTAGTCAGCTACCCATATGGCCAAGATATTTTCCGATGCGAGTGAGAAAGAGATCACTAGAACAATAGCCCAGATGTTTAACGAGACCATGAACGAGTTCGTGGATTCTGATGTCATCATCATAGGCGCCGGCCCTGCAGGACTGATGGCTGGAAGAGAGCTTGCAAAGGCTGGAGTGCGCACATTAATTGTTGAGCAGAATAACTACATTGGCGGCGGCTACTGGGTTGGCGGATACATGATGAACCCGGTGACGGTGAGGGCGCCGGCCCAAAAGGTCTGGGACGAGCTGGGTGTCCCCTACCGCAAGATAAGCGACGGCCTTTACGCGACCTGGGGCCCCCATGCTTGCTCAAAGCTCATTGCAGCGGCCTGCGACGCAGGAGTAAGGTTCTTGCAGCTGACCAAGTTCGATGACCTTGTGCTTAGAAACAAGCGTGTCTGCGGTGTCGTCGTCAACTGGATGCCAGTCTCGGCCCTTCCAAGGAACATCACCTGTGTTGACCCGGTTGCCCTGGAAAGCAAGCTGGTCATCGACGCTTCAGGCCATGATTCTGTAGCCGTCAAGCGCCTGATGGACAGGGGTTACGTCAAGTGGAAGGGAATGGATCCAATGTGGGTTGAAGGAAGCGAGGATGCAGTAGTCAACTACACCGGCGAGGTTTTCCCAGGTCTGATAGCTGCCGGCATGTCCGTCACTGAAACCCACGGCCTTCCAAGGATGGGTCCGACCTTTGGAGCGATGCTGTTCTCCGGCAAAAAGGCCGCAGAAGTAGCGCTGGGCAAGCTCAAAGAGGCGCCCAACCCGCCAAAGATCAAGGCAAAGTAAAATACCGTCTCTTCTTTCTTTTTTGTAATTGGACGTACGCCACATCCATCTTTACAGCGATGTTTCCGGCCAGATAGACTTTGACAAACTGGCAAAAGAAGTTGCCGGCATATTTCCGGTGTGCAGCATAGACGTCAGGCCACCGTTCCTTGAGCACTGGTCTGCAAGTCCAGAGATCGTCCGGCCATCAGCGATATCCGATACAAAAAACCCGTTTGAGAAACAGCCAAAACGCGCTGGCATGCACGAAGGCATCCAGCTTTTCGACGGCTTTGTGATGCAGCGAATTTTAGCGCAAGTGATCCCGGAAAAAGAAAGCATCCTTGAGCACTTGCACCTTGTGTTTACCGACCTTTTAACCTGCACGTTTGATGAAGATGACTGGCGCTACCATGGCCGGGCCGTCATCTGCGGAACTCCATCCATCGTCTCCACAGCAGGCATAGTGGAAGCACCTGCCAAGCCAAGGGAGTTCTACCTTGCACAGATTGGCGGCCTTGCCGACATTCAGAGTCTGAAGAGGAGGTTTGCCGGCCGCTTTATAGACTACAACGACATCAGGATGACTTCTGCCGCTGCCGGGTATGCTCTGCAGGCAGTCTTCTTTTTTATCACTGACGGCCAAGCTTTTTGCGAGAACAGCCAATGCAGGCTCTTCAATGCGCACTGGCAGGAAGACCTTATCAGGACGCAGATCGAAAGTCCGGCCCTCTGCTTAAAACATCAGAGGATTGCAAACAAATTCAACCGCAGACTATTTCATTCTAAAAGGTCGTGACTGCCAGCAGACTGTTGCCAATAATTTGCAGCTCTTGCAGCGATTTATTCCATATTATTCAGGATGTCTTGGTTTAAAACTGGCTCCGAACGGATTATTAAGAGGCCATTGTAATTTGTCAACCTGACTCATCTTGTCCGAAACAGAATCAACTGTTGCCAATCAAAAGGATTACGATGTAGTTATCATCGGCTCCGGCCCCGCAGGATACACTGCCGGAGTTTACACGTCTCGAGCTAGGCTTTCCACGCTGATAATTTCCGGCACCCTGCCGGGAGGCCAGCTGATGACCACAAGCGAGGTGGAGAACTACCCCGGTTTTCCAAGCGGCATATTTGGTCCTGAACTGATGATGAATATGCGGCAGCAGGCAGAGCGTTTTGGTGCTGTCATTACGGACGATGAAGTTATTGAAGTTGATTTCAAGAACCGGCCTTTCAAGATAACCACCCACGCCGCCACCTACGAGGCTGAGGCAGTCATAGTATGCACCGGGGCCTCGCCGCGCAAGCTGGGGCTGGACTCTGAGCAGAAATTCGGCGGCAAGGGCGTGTCGTACTGTGCAACCTGCGACGGCCCCTTCTTCAAGGGCGAGGACATTGTCGTGGTGGGCGGCGGAGATACTGCCATAGAGGAAGCAACTTTTCTCACAAAGTTCGGCAAATCAGTCAAAATAGTCCACCGGCGCGACACGCTTCGTGCAAGCAAGATACTGCAGCAAAAGGCGATGGAAAACCCAAAGATCGAGTTCATGTGGAACAGCGCGATCTCTGACATCAAGGGAGACAAGAAAGTTACAACAGTTCTGGTAAAAGACATCAAGACCGGAAAAGAGGCTGCGGTCAAGGCCGGCGGCCTGTTTGTTGCAATAGGCCATGAGCCCAACACGGCCATCTTTAAAGGGCAGCTGGAGACTGATGACAAGGGCTACATCGTACTAAAGAACCACACAAGGACCAGCGTCGAAGGAGTGTTTGCAGCCGGCGATGTCCATGATCACAGGTACAGGCAGGCTGTCACTGCTGCGGGCTTTGGGTGTATGGCTGCTATCGACGTCGAAAGATGGCTGTCGGAAAACAGAATATCCAAGAAAAAGGCCTAGGGCAGGCTGTAGGCCAGCCTTGACATATGCTTGGCATTCTTTAGGTTGCTGTCATACTCTTGCTCAGAGAAGATCCCTTCTTTGACGTAAAGGCTCTTGAACTTCCTTGCATCGTCTGGGAATATTGCAACCACGATGCCTTCGTCTATCTTTTCAGCCGTTTTCATCATGCAGGTCATTGCAGAGCCAGAAGAGGGACCCACGAACAGGCTCTCTTTTTCAGCAAGCAACCTGACGGCATCAAATGAATCCTTGTTGGTGGCAGTCATCCACTCGTCAACCACGCCGACCCGCCTCTTGAACAGATCGGGCATGGCAGACTCTTCAAAGTTTCTAAGACCCTGCAGGAGGTGGTTCCTCTGCGCCTGTATGGCGATTACCTTGATGTTTTTGTTCTTCTCTTTCAGGAATGTGGCCGTGCCGGTTATGGTTCCTCCGGTGCCGCATCCAGCAAGAAAGTGGGTTATCTTGCCGTCAGTCTGCTTCCAGATCTCCGGTCCCGTGCTTTCATAGTGCGCCATAAAGTTGGCATCGTTTTCGTACTGGTTTGGCATGTAGTAAATGTCAGGCCGCGGCTTTGAGATGGCCTTTGCCAGGGCAATGCTCTGGTCAGTCCCCGACCCCACACGAGGGCAGAGGTCATCAGAGGTTTCATGAAGCGTGGCGCCAAGGTGTCGCAGGATGTTCTTGGTCTCGTCGCTTACCTTTTCTGGGATCACGATCTCTACCTTGTAGCCAAGGGCGGCAGCAATTCCTGTCAGAGCAATGCCGGTGTTTCCGGACGTCGGCTCGATTATGATGCTCTTGTCTTTTTTCAGGATGCCCTTCTTTTCAGCATCCTTGATCATCCAGTAGGCGGCCCTGTCCTTTACCGAGCCAAAGGGGTTGTGCCACTCCAGCTTGGCGTAAAGCTTTACCTTCTTGGTAGAAAAGGCAGTCAACTCCACCAGAGGAGTCTGTCCGATACGATGGACCACGTCAGGGCTTGCCACTGTTGTCATTTCATTTCGCCTTCTTGATAATAAACTCCAGGTCCTTCTGGCTTTTGTTTATCGCCAAAAGTTCATGGCCGTTGCGCTTGACCCAGCGCGAGATATCTTCCTCCGACTCGGGGTCATCGGCAACAATCTTGAGAACATCACCAATGGACAGACGTTCAATCTCCATCTTGGTGCGGAATACAGGCTCGGGGCAGTAAAGTCCCCTAACATCAATGGATTTGGTTGGGTTAATGTTACTGCTCGTACTCATATTTGCGAACTTGATAAAATGACAACAGCGTTATATTAAATGTTTATTCACGAGTCTTTAAAGTTCAACAAACAAGACAGGCCGGCAAAAATTACCTAGAATCAAGAATAATATAGAGTCAGGATTAAAAAGAACGTCTTTAAGGTTTTATTTCCGCGTCAAATTTCTCGGACAGATTTATGACTTCAATCGATTTTATAGGGTTCGCCCATGAGCAATTGAATAAGTTTTTCTATACTTTCCCCTTGTCATAATCAGGGATAGCTCTGACAATATATCACTACTACGTCAGGCAAGAGCTAAATAATCTGATTGAGGAACTGGCCAAGATTCAAGGGGGAAAGCTATTCTACCAGCTCTTCAAGAGCTCGGCTAGTCCTTCAGAGTATCGGGACATATCCCAGATAGAGGGGCTCCTTGGTCCCCATTTTGACCCGCTTGAAAAAATTAGACCTCGTTTTGTTGCTTGGAGCACACAGGCCGATCTATACGTAGAGCAGTTCAGGAAGAATGAAACGGTCAGAAGCTTTATCTCTGCTAAGGGGAGAGTCCAGAGGATGTTTGATGCAAGAAAGCCGAACATACCGCAAATTACAAGATCATTGAAACAACTAGGCCTGCAGCTTGATGAAATAGCATCTATTGCCAATACACTCACCAAGCCGGAAAAACCGCAGGATCACGTAAAAGAAAGTGGGAAAAAAGATCGGATGATTTCCCCGGACACTCCTTTTTCAAACAAGATGGCTTTTTGGGATACAATAAAGTCGTGCGATGATCACCTTTATTGGGTCGACAAATATTTCTCAGTGGCGGGACTCAGAATGATTTCCGATGCTCTTGACAGGGACAAGGTGAAGACGGTAAAGATACTGTCTTCAGTCGACAAGGCAGACGAGAGATTAAGAAACCTGTTCAAAGATTTGCGGGATGAGTTGGGAACCAAAGGTGTCAAGTGCGAAATGAGAATCATCACTGATTCTATGTTGAAGGCGTCGATACACGATAGGTGGATAATGTCTAGGGATAAGTGTTTCAACGTACCTTCGCCCGATACGATAGAGCGTGGTCAGTTTAGCGAAATTAAGGAGACGTCAAACAGGCCGCCTTTTGAAAACTGGTGGATCAAGAGCTTCGACATAATCGAAGACTGGAACGACATACAGAAGGCTAAAGCAGGCCTGAAAAATAATTGAATTGTGTGAGTTTATCTGAACAAGTCCTGTTTTTTTGGCCTCACCAGATCCTGTACAGACGATCTTGATCTTTCGTACTCGTATCCCCTCACGATCGCAGCAGGAACGCCGCCGGACTTGCCCATGACAAGTTCCGCAGCCGACGCTACTTCGTCGGCTACCGCGATCTCCGTCACGCGCAATTTCTTGCCAAACATGTCCTTCTTGCCAATATAGTTTTTGATTGGTTTCATTCCTGCAAGGCCCACTGCAACGTTTGTCTGGCCCTCCCTAAACGGCCTGCCAAATGTATCGGTGATTACCACCGCCACATCAAGCCCGGCCTTTTTGAAAAAACTGCGCAGTTTTCTTGCCGACCGGTCTGGGTCTTCCGGTAGCAGGACGGCGGCGTCGTCTTTGGACAGGTTGCTCTGGTCCACGCCAGAATTGGCGCAGACAAACCCATGCCTTGTTTCCGTGATGAGTATGCCGTTTTGCAGTCTAACAACCTCGTTGGATTCTCGCAGAATAAGCTCGACTATCCGCGGATCTTTTTTGATCTTGCCGGCAATGCGCATGGCTTTTCTTGACGGCCGGACATCTGACAGACGCATCACGCGGCCTTCTGACTTTGAAACGATCTTTTGCGCAACTACAATTATGTCGCCGCTGCAGATGTCCGTGCCGCTGGACCTTGCAGATTCAAGTATTACCCTGCCAATGTTGTCGCCAAATTCAATGTCGCCGGCCACTTTGACTGGAAAGATCGTGATGGTCAATTGCGGATACTGGGAGGCAGAGTTAAAAAAACTAGTTGCTTGTGCTTGCCAGGACTGCCTTGCCGAATTTCTTTTCAAGCAGGTGCAAAAGAATGCTCAGGTCCCGCCTCTCTATTGTGTCGTCGGCCTTTTCCTTTACTATCTCTACTGGGCAAAAGCCGACGGTGTAACCAGCCAGGGCGAACAGCTTGAGGTCATTGGCGCCGTCGACTACGACTACCGTGTCCTCCTTTCTGATGCCCCACTCTTTTATGGTGGACCGGATGGCGGCAGCCTTGTCTGATGTGACGTTCAGCTTTACGTCATGCAGCTTGCCGTCCTTGAATATCAGCTCGTTTGAGAATATCCTGTCTACCCCAAGGTCGTCTTTCAGCCGGTCAGTAATGATGGTAAAACCGCCGGAAACGGCGATCATCTTCCAGCCCGCTTTTTTCAGCGCGCTGCACAGCTCCTTGGCACCCGGCATTATGGGAAGGTTTTCTGCAATCTTTTTTGCATCCTCGTACCGGATCCCGCGGAGCGCATGGACCCTTCTTTTCAGCCCCTCTTCCCAGTTTATGTCGCCGCGGATACCAGCCTTGGTTATGTCCCATATCTCCTTCTCCTTTTCAGGCCCCATTAGCGAGGCCAGAACCGGCAGGTATTCGGCATCTAGAAGAACGCCTTCGACATCAAAAACAGCCAGCATTTTTTGGTGATTATTCAAGACAGATATTCCTCATAATATTAAGCTTGTCAACTCTAAAAAGACCCGGCCCGTATAGTCCGCTGCTTTTTATTGCTAAGATAGTCGGTAAGCAGAACCTTGTCTATTTCAGCAGGATTGATGTAGTATGATCTTCCTTTGACGTACTTTTCCATCTCATTGATGTATCCAAGCAGCGAGTCCTCCTCGCTTATCATTATGGTGTCGATGTCTATTTTCATGGAATGGCATTTTTTGGCCTCGATTATGGTTCTTGCGCCTATGTACTGGTCCACCTGCCGGTACCGGTAACACAGGTACACAAGCTCGCCGGAAGCAACATCCAGATTCATGCTGTGGCTCTGCCGGATGTTTTCCAGCGTTCCGCTGTCCGGCGCGTAAAAGTGCGAGTAGGGCCGCTGCGACAGTATCTTTTCCTGCTCACCTTCCTCGTCGATAAAGCACGCGCTTGGATGGCCGTCGGTTACTAGCACTATGCGCTTGTTCATTGCGCCGTCCTTCTGCAGTATCCTGCTGGCCAGTCGAAATGCAGCCTGGTAGTTGGTGTAGTGCAAAAAGTCGGAGCCCGGTTCAAAGGTCTTTAGGTACGGTATGTCCTGCGGGAGGACCTTTGACGCCAGAGCTCCAAAGCCCACGATGTATACCGAGTCTGAAGGGAAGAACTTGCGGTTGAGAAGGTACAGCCCCCAAAGCGCGCGTTTGGCCGCTTCTATGCGGCTAATGTCGCCGTACATCGTGGAGTAGCGCATGGTAGAGCTTAGGTCTATGCAGTAAACCACGGCCACCCGGACGTCCTGCATGGTCTCGTACTCTTCAAGATCTTCAACGTCTATCTGCAGCGGCAGCTTCACTTCCTTGCCTTCCTTGGACGTGCGCTGGATCGTGTTTAGTAGGGACTTGGGCACGTTTAACAGCCGGATGTCGTCGCCCGGCTCGTACTTTTTGCTGGTATCCAGAACCATTGACCCGCTCCCAAGGTCGTGGGTCTCGTGCAGCCCAGACTCGCCGGCCTTCAAGGCCTTCATGACGTCAGTAAGGATCTTGGTTCCGATGCTGACAAAGCCCTTGTTGCTCAGCCATTTTGGAGAATCCTTGAGGTAGCCCTTCTGCATCAGCTGCCTGACCAGCGGAAGTCCGTCTGCATCCTCGTCTTTTCTTTCGCCGGACTTGGAGCCCTGCTGTTGCTTTGTGTTGGTCTGCTCTTCAGCAGGGGATGACATGACACCTTGCAGGATCTGCTCAAGTTCCTGCAGCGTGGGGGTTTTCTCTCTAAGGACCTCCCTTCCGGCAGCCTTTAGCAGCTTGTCCAAGGCTTCCTTTGATAGGTCGCCTTTCCCCTTTTGTTGCTGCTCTTGCTGCCCCTTGTCTTCTGATGGAAAGTAGAGATATTTTTTGGATCCGTCGGACTTACTGCGCAAGGGCATAGCTGTTATCCTTCTTGTCTAGAACTGGCGGCTGGATGTGGCGAAGGCCTTCAAGCACAACTTCGGCCACCGCGGCGGTCAGCTCGCCGTCCAGGTCTTGGCTTACTGATATGGCATCTGTTCGGATTCCAAGTTGCTTGGCGCGGTCCACGATCTGCTTCTGCTCCTCTTTGACCAGCAAGAGGGTCTCGCCAACCGCCTGCTTGAGGGCAGGTAACTTGGCCAGCTGCGATTCATAGTCAGAATCCGCCTTCTTTCCTCCAAGCAGCACCTGCGAGACCTGGAACGCCTTGTTCTTTGAAAACTCGTTCTTTATCTTGGCTATCTGTTCCGGCGAGATCTTTTGGACGTATTCAACAGAGGATTCTTTGAGTGCTGATTCTATGACCGAATCCAGTATGTTTCTACGGTTCTCCCGCGTGTCTTCCATCTCTGAGAGCTCGAACTTGGATGACTGGTGTATGCAGTGTATATCACAGAAACGTGGGATGGCCTTTACACCGTGGATTATTGACCGGGTTCGCTCTGCCTCTCCGATCATCATCTCCATGCTGTGCACGGCCATCCTGACGCTGACGCCCTTGTCATGGTTTACGTCGTGATGCACCCTCATCATCTGTGTTATCAGGGCAATGGTCTTGACCATGAAAACCGGCAGGAACACGTTCTTTGGATCCGCGATTCTCGCTTCCTGAATTATTATCAACATCTCGTCTTCTACGGTCAGCGGATAGTGGGTATCCACATGGCTTTTCAGCCTGTCAAAGAGCGGCTCTATTATCTTGCCAGAGTGCGTATAGTCTATGGGGTTTGCCGTTGCAATTATCTTGACGTCCGGCTTAAAGACAACAGGATAGGCACCGGTGGTGAACTTGCCTTCCTGAAGCACGCTTAACAGGGCCACCTGCTTTCTTGGGTCAAGCACCGGCAGCTCATCTATGCACAGTATGCCATGCCTTGCCTGCAAAAGCTGGCCGGCAGAATACGATTCCATGCTGTAAAGCTCGACTCCCTTCTTGGCTATCTTGATGGCATCTATCTGGCCCACCAGATCCTTGACAGAGATGTCGGGAGTTGATAGTATGTACTTGAACCGGTCAATGCCGCTAACCCAGTCGATCTTGGTCTCAAGCTTGTCGTTTCTGATGATATCTTCGCATTCCCGTGATACTGTAAATTCCGGCGTGGTGCGGATGATCTCTGAGCCGGTCAGCAATGCAACCAGATGATCCTCTGGAATGGATGTCGGAATATCATTGGTTATAGTCCCCCTGACAACGGGGATCGGAGAAAGTAGGTTCTTTGCAATGGCCTCTGCTATCTTGGTCTTTGCCTGCCCTATCTGGCCCACCAGTAAGATGTCGTGGCCGGACAGTATGGCCCTGTTGACGGCAGGAACGACATCATCATCGTAACCTATGATGCCAGGATAGGGGTGCTCCCCGTTCTTTAGTTTGGCAACAAGATTACCACGAAGTTGTTCTTCAACGGTAACGTGTTTGTAGTTTATCTTGATCAGATCCCCCAGCGTCTTTACCTGCTTGTAGTCCTCGGGTACTCCAGGCATCACTTCGTTGTATTTGGGTTTAGTACTGTAAGAGCGATGAACTGCTTCCTCTATCTTTGAACTCATGTCGAGAAATGAATTCCGGGGTACTTTACGGAAATTTAAATATTCTCAGATGTCAGTGGTTTTCAATAGCCAGTTCCAGGTCTCGAAGGTATTGTTCATATGCAAGCTCCTCCTCGGTCTTGGCCGTCTTTGAGATTACCTGCATTTTACTGGAGCTGACTTCCTTCCTAGAGTCCATTTACCTTAACATATCTGGCAGGGCTCATCTTATAATGATTTACACGAATCAAAACGCACATTATGATCAATTTTTTTTATAAAATGCCCGATCCTGATCAATATTGATTGTACGGCGGGCCTGACACAGGGCCATTGTTGTAAATATTTCAGGTTTTTTGGCCCAGACGCCCCAGCATGGTTTTTATTGCCGAATATACTCGCTGAATACTGATTTGTCCGCTTCGGAGTACAAGCACATACTCAGAATTGCCGGAAAGGACGTTGAGGGCAGCAAGAAACTGCTGGTTGCCCTTAGCGAAATTAAAGGCGTAGGTTACAATTTTGCCCAGGTGATAACGCAGTCTTTGAACATAAACCCGAACATGCGTGTAGGGTTCTTGACAGAAAAAGATCTTCATGAGATCGAACTGGCCATTTCCAACCCCGCAAAGGTTGGAGTACCTGAATGGTATCTGAACCGCAAGAAAGACATGGATATCGGTTCTACCCATCATCTCATAACATCGGATCTTGATTTTGCCGTATCTAACGATGTCGACAGAGAAAAGACTGTCATGAGCTGGCGTGGCTACAGGCACATGTTTGGCCTGAGAGTAAGGGGTCAGTGCACCAGAACAACCGGAAGGAGAGGCGGAGCCGTCGGTGTCAAGAAGGTCAAGGCAGTCCCAGGCGCTGCTCCGGCTGCCGCAGGAGCTCCGGCGCCTGCAGGCAAGGAAGCAAAACCCGCTGCTGGCGCAGCTGCGCCGGCTGCAAAGCCTGCTGCGGCACCGGCAAGTGCCCCGGCCAAGGAGCCTGCAAAGAAATAGGGTGGTATGAATGGGAGATCCTCGTAAGGCAAAGAAACTATTCCGCCGTCCAAGAAGCATATGGAGTACAGACCAGCTTGGCTCAGAGCTTCATGTCATGGGTTCCTACGGTCTGAGGAACAAGCGCGAGCTGTGGAAGGCACAGACAGAGGTCGCAAGGATCAGAAACCAGGCAAGAGCCCTGCTGGCACTTCCAACCGAGGTAAGATCTGAGAAGGAGAAAAGACTCCTCAACTTCCTTGCAAGGTACGGTCTGGTAAAGCAAGAAGCAACGCTTGATGATATCCTGAACTTGAAGGTAGAAGATCTTCTTGAAAGAAGGCTTCAGACCATAGTAATGAAGAAGGCCAGTGCCAAATCACCGTACCAGGCAAGGCAGATAGTAAGCCATGGACACGTTTCCATAGGCAACAGGAAGGTCAATGTCCCCGGTTACATCGTCAGAAGTGAAGAGGAACCGGCCATACTGATCCACCTAGAGATGTCTGCCAGTCCGGCCAACCCACCTTCTTAACTTCTTTTTTAATAACGAACTTTTTTAACGAACAGCGTTTATGGTATGTTTTTTGATGTTGCAAAATTAGAATTTTTTAAAAAATAAAAAATGAAAAAGAGAGGCGCGGCTACTGTGAGTGCTCGCCTGCGGATGTTCTGAAGCTGTTTGTCGAGCCAACCGGAACGTCCGGAAAGTGCTCGCTCATCCTTGTCTCTGCGACTGCACCGGCCTCTGCAAGTATCCTGTCGACTTCCTCGCCGCTTGCATCAAATGCAAAGGACGTGTTGCCAAGGCTGCCAGCGCTCATCATGATGTCGCTGAAGACGCCGTTTATCTCGCCTAGTTCTCTGTCCACTTCGGGCATTACGCCTGCCAGTCCAGATCTTACTCTGGTCAATGCGCCCATTGCCGGTCCGATGGCCACCATTACATCTCCAAGGTCGATGGTCGACTCGAGGCGGAGTTGTATCTGTTCTAGTGCCATCTTTAGCTGCGAGATCATCTTGATGGTCTTTCTTATCTGTGCAATCTCGTTGGAAACCATCTTGCCTTGTTGAGCATCATGGCGCTGTAGAGAAGAAACTACCTGGTTGAACAGGGATTTTTCTTTGCCCTTCAGTTTCTCAAGAATAGCATCCAGCTTTTGATTCTGTGCCTGTATCTTGTTCTTTGCAAATTCGATTCTCGGTTTCAGTGGTTGCTGCGGCCCTAAGCTCTCTCTTACCTTATCAGACATGCTTGGTTTATTGTCCTTAACCCAGTTGTTGCTGAAGCTCGTCATGGCAACTAGGCATAGAAAATCTGATTAAATAGAAATGTCATAATTCAACAACCAACTGGTAATATTTTATAGACAAGTATTAGACTGCATGAAGTGTTACTAACGCTGAAGTCTCGTTGCACAAAAATCCCGGTATCTGAAATAGATGAGGTGAGGCTTTGTGTGAAAAGTAGTTTTTATTCACAAAGCAAGGTGAATCGTTTTAAGGATACGACTAGTGCCTTAGATCAGCAGTCTCCTCTAACAAGTTCCGGGCCCAATGGCACCCCAATTTCTGTCCATCCATTTTTGGAAAGACTCATCCCACCAGATTCTTTGCATGTTCTCATCTAGAAGGTCTGCAATATCCTGCAACCCTTTCTTTGTGATGAATCCCTCATAGTACGCAAACCAAAGCGAATCCCTGTTTTCCTTGATACGATTCCGGAGTTCCTCTTTTTCATTATTCTGGTAGAGTTGCATGATTGACGTTATGAGATTCTTCACCTGGATTCTGTATTGTACAAGAAGATCCTTTCCTTTTTCAGTTGCGATGTAATCGTAAGTATCATACAGCTTTGAGTTTGATTCTTTATCGATGTATCCCTTCTCAAGCAAACTGGTTATGATATACTCAAGATGTGATTCGAAGAGATTGGCATGTTCCAGTAGGCCATCCATGTCAGGGTTTATTGATTTCTTGTTCAGTTTTTCTATAATGGATAACAGCGTCATGTGAGTTCCGTCTTCCCTGACTTGGTTGACTGGCAACGCTATGTAGATAGATCTATTAATAAAAAAAATCTTCTCTGAGATGAACTTTGTTAGTCATTGACTTATTGCACAAGGCTTCAGAATGGGAAAACATTAAATCCAGTCTGCACAAAGCCGCATTGAACGTAATGCCGAGAGCTAAAAAGGCCGAGACAGAAAGCAAGGAAGAGGGCCTGCCAAAATGGGCCGAAGACGAGATTAAATCCGTCCAGTTTGGAAATCCAGAAGTAATCACAAGAGCTGGCTACATTCTGGATATATACGAAAAGGATCACAAAATAGACATCCAGGTCTACGAGCCGATTCCGGATGGAAGATCAATAGTTGAGGGCCTTGATGTTCCAAAATCCATGAAGATATCCGATTTTCTAAAGGGGTTCGTCTACGAATTCAAGATAAAGGTTCTGGCAGCGCCGCTGTCCGACAAGCTGGTCGAGCTTTTAAAAACAAAGTACAATATCGAGATGAAGGCCATCTACCAGTTTGAGCTGCAAGAGCTTACCCTGATGGATGTCGAGTCCGACGTTGCAGCATCTTCGCCAGAAGAAAGCGAGGACGACTAGCCCAGCCTGCTTCTAAACAATGTCCCGCTTATGGGCTGCACCACAAAAGGCAGGGTGTGCTTGAACCACACGGCTGCCCTCATGTAGAAGGGAACCACGATCTCAAGCCGAGGCGAGTTTGCAGCCCTCAATATGGCTTTTGAGACGTTGCGTGGGTCAAGCGAATAATACGTGTAATTCGGGTTACGGCTCCCAAAGGATTCGTTGTTGAAAAAATCGGTCTTGACTGCAATGGGGCTTACCACCGTCACACCGACTCCGGTCCCGCGAAGTTCATGATGCAGCGCCTCAGAAAAGCCAAGCATGGCATACTTGGATGCAGAGTACCCGGCCAGACCTGCAACACCAAAGCTGGCGGCAAGGGATGCCACGTTGACTATATGGCCAGATCTTCTGGCGATCATGGAGTCCAGGAATGCCTTTGTGCAGTAGACCATGCCAAGATAGTTGGTGGCCATGACCGATTCTATCTGTTCTATGCTCTGATCCTTGACTGGGCCAAATACGGCAAAACCGGCATTGTTGACCAGGACATCGACTCGTCCAAACCTGTCAAGAACGCTTTTGCCCATGGCAGAAACCTGCTCCTTGCTTGATACGTCACAGACATGCTGGACAATCTGGCAATGTTGTTCTGATATCTCGGCTGCTAGCTTGGCCAGCCTTTCTTCGGACCGGCTGACTATGATGACTGTCTGGGCGCCTGCCTTGGCAAAATCGATGGATGCCTGCCTTCCGATGCCAGACGATGCGCCGGTTACAAGCACCACCTTGCCTGCAAAGTTCATGTCTAAAAAAGGTAGTTTACGCCTTATCTTGCTTGCTTTCTGTATTCAGGACTTTGGGGTTCTTGACTACGGTAAGCCTCATCAGGGCAGCCCAGAATATTGCAAGCGGCACATGGTAAGAGGCTATTCTCCATGCTATGATCACGTTTAATTTCGAATCCTGTGCTATGGCCCCCAGATCTGGGATGCTGCTGAGGTTTGAGATATACGCCCAGATCCCAAGCTCTGCCAGCCCCGAGCCGCCTATCGTTAGAGGAAGGTTTCCAATAGCGTTTGAGGCAGATACCGCCATGAGCGATTCAAGAAGACCGACTCTCGAGTCCACGGCGTCGGCAAGGATCAGAAATGAGACTCCAAATGCAAGAAAAGACAGAAAGGTAAGTCCAAGTCCCACAGCAAACGGGCCGATGACCTTTGGCGAGTTAAAGTTCTCCCGGCTCATGGTGCACAGGTCGGCAAGGGCCTTGTTTGTTTTGTTGGATATTTGCTCCGCCTTCTGCTTTGAAAGGAACCGGTTAATCAGTTTCTGGATGAATGCCGGGATCTGCAGGTTTCGTTTTGCAGAGTACAGAACCAGGAAAAGCCAGAACCCAAAGGTGGGCAGCGCCACCACTATTACAGTGATCCCGATGGCCGTTCCGCCGTTGTATATGGCCAGGGCTCCTGCTATGAAGGCCAGGATGGTTACCACAAAGACATCGGCGATTATCTCCATCGTCGCGACCCATGCTGCCTTTCCCACCGGAACGCCGTTTTTGGACATCCAGGCAATCCTCACAAATTCACCGCCAACGTAGGACGGCGTTGTCGAGGTTACAAACTCGCCGGCCAGCCGGGCCGACATGGTTTTGCCAGTCGAGCTGATGTCGTGTCCAATGAATTTTCTGACAAAGTACTTGAAGCGGTAGGCCTGAAGCATCACCCTTGTCACTGCCGCCACTGCAGAGGCCGCAAACGGCACCAGTCCAACGGCAAAGACATCCTGCGGCGAGACCTTTGTGGTGATGAACATTATGATGAACGGTACTATACTAGCAGGGATGGCAGCGATTCGCCAGTTCAACCTTTGTTTTAGAAAGAAACAAGAACATAATAAATGTAAAGCAGATATACGACTTGGCAGCCCTTTAGGAAGGATGGTTTATGCTATTTTCATTACCGGCACCGCTGGATCGGGAAAATCACTGCTGACATCACGGCTGATCCAGTGGTACCAGGATAACGGGGCCTTTCCTGCCAGCCTCAACCTTGACCCCGGGGCGGCTTCGCTGCCCTACAACCCGGATATCGACGTCCGGCAGTACATAGACATTTCAACTCTGATGGAAAACTTTGGTCTTGGTCCCAACGGGGCGCTGGTCATGGCAAGCGACATGATAGCCACCAGGCTGGATGAGATCCAGCAGCAGGTTGATGAGATAAACCCGGATTACCTGATAGTTGACACGCCGGGTCAGATAGAGCTTTTTGCTTTCAGGGCAAGCGGGCCGTACTTTGTAAGCAACCTGCAGGCGGACAACAAGGCTGTCTTGTTTGCATTTGACGCCATGCTGGTATCGTCTCCGATAAACTTTGTTTCAATTTCCCTGCTGGCATCGTCTGTGAAGCTGCGCCTCAAGTGCCCCCAGGTCAACGTGCTTACAAAAAGGGATCTGGTCCCAGACAAGCTGAAGGACATAATGGGCTGGGCCGGCTCAAACCAGACCCTTGAAGCGGCCCTAAATGAAGAAAAGGAAAGCGAGTATTCGCTTTTGAGCAAGGATCTGGCCAGAAGCCTGACAAGGGCAGGCTTTGCTCCCGGCCTTGTGGCCGTGTCCAGCACGACGATGGCCGGTCAGGTAAACCTGGCTGCAGCGCTTGCGCGAACCCTTAATCTGGGGGAGGACTGACGAAAACAACCATGAAATCGTGTGCTGCGTCTGCCCCGTCGTCAACAGCAAACCTGGGTCCAGGCTACGACGTATTTGGCCTTGCTCTGGACGCCCTGCAAGATATAGTCAAGATAACCAAGGCTGCCGGAAAAGACGGCAGAATAGACATCACAATGTTTTCTGACGTAAAGATACCGGCGGAAGCAGAGTCCAATTCTGCAGGCCTTGTCATAAAGAGGATGGCAAAGGAGTTTGGCATCGGTGACAATCTGAAAGTTGAGGTTAGAAAGGGCGTGCCCGCCGGCTACGGCATGGGCAGCAGCGCCGCATCAGCGGCCGCAGCGGCTGTTGCATTTAACAGGCTTTACAACCTCAAGATACCAAAGAACAAGCTTGTCGAGTACGCCGCGGAAGGCGAGATAGCCAGCGCGGGGGCAAAACACTACGATAACGTGTCTGCGTCGCTTCTTGGCGGCTTCATCGTCTCCAGCATCCTGCCTGGCAAGCAGGTGCCGGAATTTATTAGGATCGAGCCGCCAAAGGACCTTGTGCTTGTGGTGGCAGTGCCTTCCATCCCTGTCCCCGCAAAAAAGACAGAGGTGGCAAGAAGCGTGCTTCCAAAAGAGGTGCCGCTGAAAAGCGTTGTCCACAATGTTTCTGGTGCCAGCACGATAGTTGCCGGGTTTGCCCTCAAAGATGTCGATGTCATTGCAAGAGGCATCAACGATGTCATCGTCGAGCCGGCAAGAAAGCACCTCATCCCCGGCTACGATAGTGTGCGCTCCCACGCCCTTGAGGCAGGCGCCCTTGCCGTGACCATAAGCGGGGCCGGGCCGTCGATGATTGCATTTTTGAAAACAAGCAAGAAAGCAAAAAAGGTGGCCGCAGCCATGGCCGCAGGCTTTAAGGAAGCAGGCGTCCAGTGCCGCACCTTTACCTGCAGGCCAAGCAACGGATCGCGGGTTGTCTAGCTACTTCTTGCCCTTGCTGAGAAAGGCATTCATCATGCTCTTTCTGTCCTCATGGGCAAAGCACAAGGCCCAGCCGTAGATCTCTAGGCGCAGGCCTGTCTCGATGTCGGCATCCATACCACGGTTTATCAGCATCTTGCTTACCTTGACGGCAGTAAAGCTGTTCTTTGTTATCTCCTTTGCCAGGGCCATGCATTCGCTCATCAGCTTTTTGTTCAGGATCTTGGCAACCTCTGCAGCCCGCTCCTTTTCCTTTGCCGCGTCTCCCGCCGGCGCTGCTGGAGGCAGGTTGTCTTCCGGGCCAACGCTGATAACCTTGTTGACTAGACCGATGCTTGCAGCCTCTTCTGCAGACACCATCTTGCCGGTGTAGATCATCTCCTTTGCCTTTGCCGGGCCCACTATTCTAAGCAGCCTCTGGGTTCCGCCCCATCCTGGTGGGATGCCTATGGTGACTTCTGGCTGGCCGATCTTGGCGTTGCTTGAGGCGATGCGTATGTCGCAGACCATAGCCAGCTCGCAGCCGCCGCCAAGGGCAAAGCCGTTGACCGCAGCAATGACTGGCTTTTCAAGCTTTTCTATCTTGTTTAGGACCGCCTGCGCCGATGATGCGTATTTCTCTGCCTGCATCGGCTCGATGTTGACCATGTACGAGATGTCTGCGCCGGCGCAGAAGGAGCGCTCGCCGGCCCCAGTGATAATCACAACCTTGATGGCATCGTCGGCCGAGATGATGTCAATGGTACGTGAAAGTTCTGAAATGACATCTACGTTCATGGCATTGAGTGCCTCCGGGCGGTTTATCCTTACCACGGCGACATCGCCGTGCGGTTCTAGCTGAATATACTTCATTGTAGACATGTAAGTGTGGCAGCTTTGGCTTTAAATTAAACTTTTTTTGGCCAAAAAAGCTCGAAAATGATTTTGTGGAAGGTTGTCTTTCTAGACGAGACATTCGATTGTCAGCCATTCGATTTAACCCCCGTCTATGTTGGTGGTAGGGAAAATAGAGTAGACTTATTGATATTGTTTGTTCAATGCAGATTTCAGGATATTCAACGAGTTGGTAATGTCTGCTAATAATTTCTTAAATCGATCTCTATTAGACAAGTTTGCAAGCTGATATCTTTCCAAAGTTTTAACAAACTTCTCTCCTTTCCTGTGGGCGATACCGGTAGAACGGAGGCTCTGTAATGCGTGGAAGGGTTTCATTGTATTTTGTTTATCGTCTTCTGTTTTGCAGTTTTGTCGAAGAAATTCAGAAAGCAGATCCAATGATCCCTTGACGCCAGATTTTGGATCGATCTTAAGTCCTGTTAGCCTCGAGAGGAGATCTACATTTAATGAATCATTAGTAACTTTTGCCAGAAATTGGATTTGTTGATCAAATTCGACTTGTTCATCAGTTAATGGGACATGTAACGTTGAAACCGCATGTAAATCCTTGTTGTCCAGATCCAGAAAAAGCGACTCGTTGTATTTGCTTTTGCTTGTCTGTCGTATATTCTCGAAGGCAACATTGAAGTTTAACATAAGGTTGTTAGACGGGTCTGAAAACTTTGCTTCGAAATCGCGCTCCCACCTATGTTGAGTGATAGTTCCCTTTGGCAGGACGTTAAAGCCCCTCCAATAAAGTTGTTCTTTGTAAGGGATTTTACTGAAGTCAGCAAGCCAAACTTGGATCAGGTCTTCGTCAGTTGTGTCTATATCTAACGACCACAGATCAAGACAGATTATTCCCGAATCTGTTACAGTAAACCGTTGGGGCTCATTATAGTATCTTGACAAAACTTCAGGTCGGAAAAAGACAGGTGTCAATGCATGAGGCAAACCTGTGTCGACAAAGTAGTTGCTAAGTTCGTCCTCATTACATGTGGCTTCGATGATCTTTCCTTGTTTATCTTGTCCTACCATAAAGGATGCAAACTTTTCTTCCTCGTTCTCCATAACTTCCGGATAAGGAGCTACGATATCCTTGCCCATCAATCGCGAAAGACTCTTGTAGCCGGAAAAAGACTCGCTTGCAATCCACACCTCATAGAAAGATAAAGGAGACGCAAACCTATAGCTCTTGGATTTTTTGTTAAGATGCACCTTAATGTCCTCTTTACTCAGTCTATTATGATCATGGTATCTGACTAGATAGCATTGCTTATCTGCAAGATACTTCCTGAGATGATGTGTGTCAACTTCTAGGATAACATTATCTTTCCCGCGCCTTACGCGTGCTATTGTCTGCACTTCTCCATCGTCGTTTATACGCTGGTATTCTTCTCTTTCATGCACAAAAAATGCATTGTAATATAACACAAAGTCTTGAAGAAGCTCAAATGTCTTAGGCTTGTAGCCATGCAGGTTTCTGAAAATTGTAAATGGCATAAAATCAACTTCTTCAATTTTGTGATAATAACGTGTTAGGAATTCGCCTATATCTTCTAAATCGCGTTTAAAATTAATGCCAGAGTAATGTGTGGCGAAATCCATTGTTATCTCCCAGTGAGAATTTGATAGTATTTTTCTTAGAACTTTCTTGGTTTTCAGCTTCGCTAGCACGCTCACTGTGCCAAAATTACTAGGTTCTTCATGCCAGAACCGTGCTACTACGATCCAATCTTGCTGCTCTGTTTCTCTTTTCTTAAACCAATCCTGAAAAGTAAGAAATTGAAAATCGTTAATTGGAGGAACATTGACGAATTTCGGAATGACAGGCGGAAGCCGATTATCTTTTTTGAGAGACTTCCTATTACCCATTTTTCTCAACGCATGAAGAGATCGTTTTTGTTGATAAATCTTCTGATACCTTACAACACTGAAGAGATTCCTAATCACGACAAGACATAATCCCGGTAGTCTTGCATTCTATCTTCATGTGTCACCTAAGTTATGGATTCAATCAAATTCCAACTACGTTTATTCCGTATCCATAAAAAGGCCTTCATCCAAAAAATCGTATTTTTCTTAACATAAGCAAATCTGCTTTGAATTCACGATGTTATGCTTCGTATGTATCTAGATCCTTTCGATGATCGGCTTGAGGTTTTCAGGGAGCTCTGGAAGCTCGGTGTGGCTGACGTTGTTCTGAAGAACGTCAGCACCGATCCTGCGCACGCGCTGGGTGGCTATCAGCGTGTCAATCCCCCTTTCAATATCCTTGACTGACAGGACATCCTTCAGTTTCTCCTTTAGAACGTTTTCTGAGTCATACTTGTTTATTGCGTATTGAAGCAGGATTAGCTTGTCGTTGTAGGAAAGAGACATTGCATTGAGCACCAGATTTTAAGCTAATAAGTTTTCGGCTGTTCAAGGTTTATCTTGTTCATCAGCGCAAAACATACAGTGTCTGGTGTCATTTTGCAGTTGAAAGAACTTTTGGAAAGAGGTTGCAAGGTTCAAGAGGTTCAGCCGCCAGTTTTTGCTTCCGACGCAGAGGTAAACTTGGTAATCGTAACCGTGGTCTGTCCCGATGGCAAAGGCCATACGATAAAGGCGTACCGCGACGAGGCCGGTGAATTGCGGGAATACATTCGCAGAATGACTTTACAGATGTAAAGCCCTGTCATTAAATAACCGAATTTACAATTCATTTCCGTTGGCTTCTACCGAGACCCAAAAGCGCATGCTTTTAAAGATAGGCGGCATGCATTGCGCCGGATGCGTCAACTCTATCCAGAGATACGTCTCTTCCATCCATGGTGTCTCAAAAGTCGAAGTCAACCTAGCCAATGAAAGGGCAGTTGTGGAATACAACCCGGCCCAGGTAAAACTTGACGACATTGAAAGGGCCATTGAAGAGGTCGGCTACAAGGTAGTCTATGAAAAGGTAGTCCTCAAGGTGGAAGGGATCTCCGACTCTTCAGATGCACAGCGGCTTGAGCAGAGTCTGGCAAGGCTTGAAGGCGTCAGGCTCGTCTCGGTAAATTATGGCAACGCGCAGGTCAACGTGCAGTACAACCCGGCGCTAGTCTCCCTTGCAGACATCAGAAGGAAGATAGGCGACAGCGGATACTTCATCCTCTCAGAAACGGAGCAGGCCAGTGCGTACGATCTTGAAGCCCGCAAGCTGCGAAACCTGCTTTTTGTTGCCATGGCCTTTTCCGTTCCGGTTGTGATTTTCAGCTACCCAGAAGTCTTTGGGTTTGTCCCGCTTGCAAACACGGCTGCTGCGGCGTACGTGGCATTTGCCTCTGCCTCAGTGGTGCAGTTTTTCACCGGCAGCCGGTTTTACGCCGGAGCATTTCGCATCGCCAGACTCAAGTCTGCAAACATGGATACGCTGGTGGTGCTTGGAACTTCGGCAGCTTATTTTGTAAGCGCGTTTAACACGTTTCCTGCGCCCATGTGGCATGGCATCTACTACGATGCCTCGTCGCTGGTCATCACGTTCATACTTTTGGGCAAGTATCTAGAGATCAAGACAAAGGGCAAGACCAGCTCCATAATCCGCAAGATGCTGGAGCTGCAGCCCAAGACCGCCAAAGTCAAAAAGGCCGACGGAAGCGAGATAGAGACACCGGTTGCCCTGATCCAGTCCGGCGACATCATCATAGTCAGGCCCGGAGAAAAGGTGCCGGTTGATTCAACAGTTCTGCAGGGCGAGTCCTCGGTAGACGAGTCCATGGTCACCGGCGAGTCTGTCCCCATATACAAAAGGTCTGGCGACCAGATGATCGGGGGGACCGTCAACAAGGAGGGCATGCTGCTGGTCAAGGCCACCAATGTCGGCTCAGAATCTTTCCTTTCGCAGGTCGTCAGGCTGGTGGAGGATGCGATGGGCAAAAAACCGGCCATGCAGAAGCTGGTCGACAGGGTTGCTGGTTACTTTGCCTACGTCGTCATGATGGTTGCTCTGGCCACCTTTGGAGTGTGGTTCTTTGTGGCAAACGCCGGCGACCTGTCAGCCGCGATAATCCCGACGGTCGCAATACTGGTCGTGGCATGCCCCTGCGCCCTTGGTCTTGCCACCCCCACTGCCATCATGGTGGGGATGGGCAAGGGTGCTTCAAACGGTGTGATATTCAAAAGCGGCGATGCCATAGAGATGCTAAGCAAGGTCTCCCATGTGGTTTTTGACAAGACCGGCACGCTTACTGTCGGCAAGCCCGTTGTTACGGATGTTGTGCAGGTCAAGCCGGAGATCGGCGCGCTTGGAAGTCAGTATTCAGACGGCCAGTCCAGCGTTCTGGTCCTGGCTGCGACGGCAGAGAACTATTCAGAGCATCCTCTTGCCAAGGCAATAGTCAGCCACGCGCAGAGCATGGGACTTGAGCCCAAGGACGTATCAGACTTTCAATCCACTCCAGGCATGGGGGTCATGGTTGCCCTCGACGAGATCAAGGTCCGGGTGGGAAACGCAGAGTTCATGGAAAGTTCTGGCGTCAACACCGCCGCAGCCGCTGCGACGCTAGAACAGCTTCAGGCGCAGGGCAAGACTACGGTTCTGGTTTCCGCCGGAAGCGAGGTTGTTGGAGTCATCGGGCTGCTTGATGCTCCAAAACCGGAAGCAGGCAAGGCCATATCAGAATTAAAAGCAAGAGGCATCGAGCCGGTGATGCTTACAGGCGACAACAAAAGGACGGCGCAGCAAGTCGCGCGCCTTGTCGGCATAGACCGCGTTTATGCAGGTGTCCTTCCATCCGGCAAGGTAGATGTCATAAACGATATCCGCAAAGCTGGCGGCAAGGTAGCCATGGTAGGCGACGGAATTAACGACGCGCCGGCCCTGACTGCGGCGGATGTGGGCATAGCCATCGGTTCTGGGACAGACCTGGCCATAGAAGCAGGAAACGTGGTGCTTGTCAGAAACAACATCCTAGATGTGGTTTCAGCGTACGACATCGCAGGAAAAACGGTGGGCAAGATAAAACAGAACTTGGCCTATGCATTCTTTTACAACATCATACTGATCCCGGTGGCAGCGGCTGGCCTTCTTTATCCTGCGCTGGCCGGCCTGGCCATGGCGGCAAGCTCCGTATCGGTAACCATGAGCTCCCTTTCTCTTAAGAGATGGAAGCCCAGAATCACATGATCAAAGCCATGGTTTAACCGTTCAGGTATGAAATTAAATAACAAGCTAGCGCAAGATGATCGTTGATAAGCCTGCAGCGCCTGTCCTACAACGCCAAGAAGGCAACGGTAAAGGGCGTTGCAGCAGGCATCATCACGCTGTTGGCGTACCTGCTTGTTGTGGTGGTTACCACCCCCAGTCTGCCAGCCCTGTCTGCCATCAAGGCTGCCTTTGACATCAACACAACAATCATCGCTGGTGTTGCGGCTGCTGTAGGTATCCAGATCTTTTCCTCCTCTTACAGCAGAAGCCTTGGATGCGCTATAAGCAACAGGAAAACTCTTGGTGCAGGAGCCAGCGGCACCGCCATCGGGTCTTTCTTTTCGTTCTTTTCGCTTGTTCCCCTTGGATGCTGCGGAAGCTGGCTTTTGATACTCTCATTTCTGCCTTCCATATTTGGCGGGACGCTGTCTGTGTTTCTGGTGAATTATTCTGAGCCGTTGTCCTACGTTTCATTGGCAGCCGTAACTGGATTTGCAGCCCTTTCCCTGCTGCAGTTGCGCAGGAGGCTAAAGGGGATGGCAAGATGAATACAAAGATCCTGGTTGCAATTGCGGCGGCTGCCATAGCATCTGTCATAATCGTTATAGCCGTCAGCCAGCCGGCTGCCTCTGACCAAAAGCCTTCTGACAAATCCCTGGTCCCCCCAGACCAGATAGTAAGCGGCGGCCCTCCCCGTGACGGCATACCTTCCATAGACAACCCCAAATTCATCTTGGCACAAGATGCAAGACTTCAGGATGCTGACCTGGTTCTGGGCCTTGAGATCAACGGAGACGTGCGAGCTTATCCACTTCAGATACTGGTATGGCATGAAATAGTCAACGACGAGGTAGGCGGCCAACCTGTGGCGGTCACCTACTGCCCTCTTTGCTTTACAAACCAGGTGTTCAAGCGTACCATTGACGGTCAGGTAGTCGAGTTTGGCACGTCCGGCAAGCTGTACAACAGCAACCTTGTCATGTACGACAGAACTTCAGAATCGCTGTGGAGCCAGGCCATGGGCCAGGCCATAGTCGGCAAGTATGCAGGCGTCAAACTGGAAAGAGTCCCCTTTGACATGGCCTACTGGGGAGACTGGAAGGTCCTGTACCCGCAATCAAAGGTGCTCTCTACCGACACTGGTTTTGGACGGCCCTACGGCGCGGACCCGTACGGTGACTATTACACCAGCCCGCAGATCTATTTTCCCGTAGCCAACCAGGACGGCAGACTTGGCCCAAAGGAGATAATCGTCGGCCTTGATGCCGGCCAGACGTACCGCGCGTACAGGCTGCAGGACATAGAAGACAGGCACGTGATAAACGACGAAATTGCCGGTAAGAAGATCGTGCTTGCTTCGGCCTACCCGTTCATGGCAAGGCTCTTTGACAGAACGGTGGGAGGCCAGACCCTGGATTTCTCTTACAAAGACGGCAAGATAACAGACAGCCAGACAGGCAGCGTCTGGGACTTTGACGGTGTGGCAGTTGAAGGAAGCATGAAAGGAAGCAAACTAAACCGCCTGCCCTTTGATCAGGGTTTTTGGTTTGAATGGGTTGCTTTTCATCCCCAGACCGAACTGTATGAACCGGCCTAACCGTCGCTTCTTTTGCTCATCTGCTTAGAAAATGACAGCAGGTTAACCTTTTCTGCTTCGTCGTTTATCTGCCAGACAGACTCTTGCTGCATCTGCAGCTGCTTCTTTCGAGCCTTCCAGCCTTCGATGGCGACGCGATGCTCACCGGATACTTCGGCGTCTGCTGACATCGAACTGAAAAGTGTGTCATGCGGACTTTAAATCTTTCCCACGCACCCTTTTATTCGTCTGCTGCCAATTACCAATGGATGCAGTTTATCGATCTCGAGAAGCCGGACATCCGAAAACCCATAGTCATAGCCGCGATGCAGGACATGGGCAACGTGGGAAACATAGTCATTGATTTTATCAATGACAGGCTAAAGACCGTGCCTTTCAGAAGGGTGCTGGTGCCGTATCCAAACTATGTCATTGACAAGGGCGGCTACATAGACTACGAGCAGGAAAAATGGGAATACAGGTACGGCAACGAAGGAAGGATGGTTGTATTTGGCGGCGGGTCCGGCCAGCCGCAGACCAACCAGGAGCTATACGACCTCTGCCAGGAGGTGGTGGACACGGCCAAACGTTACTCGACCCAGTGGATCTATACTGTGGGCGCCTTTCACACCAGCAGGAGGTACGGCAAGAACCCCAAGACCCTGGTCACTGCAACGGACCAAGAATTGTCTGAAAGGATCCAGAAGCTTGGATTTGAAGCAACGCCGGGGATGTCGTACATTACCGGCTTTAACGGCCTGATCCTCGGCCTTGCCAAAGAAAACGGCCTCAATGGAATCGGCCTTTATGCCGAGATTGACAATCCGCAGATACCACAGTACAGATCCGCAAAGAGCGCCCTGTTGACGCTTGAAAAACTGACCTACCAGAAATTCGGAAGTTTTAGTGAGCTGGACCAGATGGCCAGCGAGATAGAAGAAAACGAAAGGGGCGACTAGGCAAGCCCTTTTGGCTCGATACCGCGGTCGATTCTTTCAATTTTCCGGCAGATCATCTTAAATGAGTCAATAACGTCCATCTCGATTACCCCTGGCAGATGCTGTATGTTTGGGACGTAGTTATTGATGACATACAGGTTATGCAGTCTTACCTCTACGGTTATGCCACTAGCCTCAAGGTCGTCCACATCCGATCTGTTTATCACCTGAAGAGAACCGGCAAATCTTTTCTGCGTATCGGTATTCATGGGATACCTGCCTGACCGGACGGAATCTTCAATCATCTTGCAGAGCTCGGAGACATTCATCATTGTACGATGACAGGCGATGTATTTATCCTAGAATTCGTTGGAAGGTTTCATAATATTGCAATGACGAATTGGAATCATGTAACCTTAAGACTCCGGTAAAAAGATAAAGTTTAGACGATAAAAATGTCCTCAAGTGAATTGTTGGGTTCTTGCAAACTTTTACAATGGATCATTTATTAGATGATCTGTACATCAAGCTCCTATGCAAACCGCATACGTCCTGATTAACTGTGATTTGGGTTCTGAAGAAGATGTCATAAACGAGCTGAAGAAAATACCAGAAGTAGTCGAGATCAATGGCGTGTACGGCGTATACGACATAGTTGTAAAAGTGCAGGCAGACAGCATGGAAAGACTAAGAGAGGTGGTTACCTGGCGCGTCAGAAGAACGGACAAGGTAAGGTCCACCCTTACACTGGTAAAGATAGAAGGGCAGGGCGAAGGCGGCGCTAAAAAGTAACAAAGTGCCACGGTTCGCATTTATCTGTACAATAATTGAAATTAAAGATAATAAATGAAAATATGCTGTTCAGCGAAGGTCTTCGTCTGATTTGTTGTTTACCTTAACTTCATCGACTTTGAGGGAGACCCTATACAGCTTGCCCTTGTGTTCAAACGTGCTTATGGATACGGGTTTTTTATCACTCTTGTAATGATATCCGCCTACGCCGCGACCATATCCTGCAATCTTTTCACTTAATCTAGTTCTTAGCCTGTCTATCTGGAATTCCGCAATCATCAGGTTTCCGATGATGTTTTCAAGCTCAAGGTCTCTTCCTTGCTCGACGGCCTTTGCTGATGGTTCTGTGTCTTCGTCTTTTTTCCGGTCAATCAGCATTCTCGACGTACACCTTTGAGCCGATCTTGTAGTGGATTTCTTCGATAAATTTTGCATTATCGATCACCGGCGATTCCAGATTTCCTCCACACACGGGTATGCCAACAAACGCAGCGTCTTCCTCTAGCTTTTGTTCTTGTTGCAAAGTCAAGTTTTCCATAGCAACCAATCAAATTTTTTTCATATATATAACTAACGACAGTTGCAGAACTGAGATAGTGATTCTAAGCAGGTTTTGGCCATGGTGTTGGAGCTAAGCCTTACATCGTGACCAAGCGATCGTGAACGACGCGAATCGGTTGCCTCATTTCCCAGTTGATCGCATCAAAAAGGTAGGCTAGCGATACGCCTAGTCCATGCAAGTCTCGTGGATATTGTCAGGTAGCCGGCATGACGCTTTCGATTTCGCTCAGCCAGATGTTTCCCTGTTCTGTAATGATCCACAGTCGCCGATTTTCTTCCTTTATCCAGTTGAGATTTTGCATGAATTTCAGGAATTTCTTTACAGTTTGCTCTTCAGTGCGGAGTTCTGCAACCAGCTCGCCGGTAGAGTTTTTCCCTTCCCTTATCTTTTCTAGCACGCAGATAACCTGCTGAAGGTCGGATGACCGATCGAATTTGCTGGTAAAGTCAATCGATGCAGTCATACCATTTCATACGGCGATCATCGATATAAGCAATCTGGTGGAAATCCAAACAGATGTTAAAAGCGGCCAGGTGTTCGAAGTGTATATCATAATTGAAAGTTGAAACTTTTGCAGACACGAGCTGCAGGTAAGGGCCCACCGAAAGAATTTTCTTGTGCCTTCTCTGAATTTTTCATCTAAAAGGCATGGAAAATTTTCGAATATCAACAAATTGAAATTTCTTACGGTTGCAATTTTGTCTCATTGGATAAGCCTGATGCCATCAGCTGGATATGACGTAAACAAATCTTGAATATCCAGTAAAGCGGTTTATAGCTGACACTAGTGAAATAGAATGCCAGTAAATCTGACAAATCCGGGTATATACATCGAAGAAATTACCGTTATCAGGACGATTCTCGGAGTCAGTACCTCTACAACCGCATTTATCGGAAGAGCGCGAAAGGGGCCGGTAAACAAACCAACCACCATCCACAGCTTTGCAGAGTTTGAGAATTTGTTTGGCGGATTGTGGAAGCAAAGCACCATGAGCTATGCCGTACACCAGTACTTTCTCAACGGAGGTAGGGATGTATTAATTGTGCGTGTCATTAATGGCGGCGTCAAGGCCAAATTTGAAAACAAAGCAGGGAAAGGAATAACGTTCAAGGCTGCAAACGAAGGCCAGTGGGCAAATGCGCTCAGAATAACGGTAGAGAAGGCGGATAAAAAGGGCAGAAAAAGTCTATTCAACATAAGGGTGAAAGAAAGGACAGGAGATTCTGGGGACCCCAAGAAGAACTATATCGAACTTGAGTCGTTTCTTAACGTCTCTTTTATCAAAAATCACACAAGAAACGTAAGGAAGGTGCTCAAAGAATCCAGTCTTGTGCGCGTGAGATTGTCCCCCAGGACAAGGCCTCGCAGAAAGCTTGATTTTGATGTCGTAGTAAAGGGTGATGACGGCAACGACCTGCAAGATGCCGATCTCGTAGGAGACAAAGACAAAAAGACAGGCATATACGCGCTGGACAAGGCAGACACATTTAACATTCTGTGCATCCCATCGCCCAGCTCACGGGGTCAGGCCGCCCATTCTGGGCTGTATACCAACGTTTACACGAACGCGATAGAATACTGCAAGAAAAGACGCGCGATGTTGATGGTTGATCCTCCTAGTGACTGGGTCTCCCAAGTCGATCCAACAAGCAAAACCATTGTTATTGACAATTTGGGTCTTGCACGAAGCGAAAATGCTGCAATATACTTTCCGCGCATCAAGGCACCTGATCCGCTGGACAGTAACCAAGCGGGTTTGTTTTCTCCATGCGGCGCGGCTGCAGGAATAATTGCTAGGACAGACACGCAGCGCGGTGTATGGAAGGCGCCGGCTGGAACTGAGGCAGTAATTTCAGGTGCATCCGATCTGCAAATCCGTCTTACAGATCAGGATAGCGATAGCTTGAACCGGCAAGGCATTAACTGCCTGCGAATATTGCCTGCCGGCATAGTCGTTTGGAGAGCCCGTACAATGATGGGTGTCGAAAGCCTTGCAAGCGAGTGGAAGTATCTGCCTGTTAGAAGGTTAGCGCTTTACATCGAGGAATCCCTGCATCGCGGCACCCAGTGGACCGTCTTTGAACCTAATGATGAGGGACTCTGGTCAGAACTTCGGCTCAGCATAGGCGCCTTCATGCAGGATCTTTTCAGAAAAGGTGCGTTCCAAGGAAGCGTACCTAAGGAGGCATACTTTGTCAAATGCGACAAGGAGACGACAACCCAAACAGACATCGACAGAGGCATAGTCAACATAATGGTGGGATTTGCACCATTAAGGAAATCCGAATTTGTAATCTTGAAGATCCAGCAGCGGGCTGGATTGCAAAGCTAGTGGCTGCAAACACGCACCGGTTCCAACTACAGATGTGTGGTCTAGACATCGGTTTCTGTCCTTGTTTCAGGACGCACCTTGAGCTGGCGCTTGTACATGGCTATCACCTCCTCAACGGTGGTGGCATCCTCCGGTTCCTTGTCGTCCCGTATGCGGCCGGTGAACTTGGGAAAGCGCAATGCCAGCCCGTAGCCTTCACGGATGGCATTTTTGGCCGCCGTATGCGAGGGGCTCAAGGTAATTTCCGAAGCGATGACTTCGATCACCATCTTGGGCTCAAACCATACGTCCATCTCCATGCCGGTATCCACGCGGGCGTGTCGCTGGTGGATGATGTGTTTTTCCAGCTCCTTGTAAAACTGTTCAAGGTGCTCATCGGTAAAGCCCGTGCCCACCTTTGAGACGCTGCGAAACATGTCCTCGTTGTGGTCGTACGAGGCAAGCAAGAGCGCGCCGTACTTGCCGACGCGCCGGCCCCGGCCGTGCAGCGCCCCCACGATGACAAGGTCCAAGGTGTCTGCCAGCTCGTTCTGGTACTCGCGCTTGAGTTTGACCCAGGCGTAGCCCCTTGCCCCGGCCCGGTACGTGCTGGACAAGTGCTTTATCATCACGCCCTCGCAGCCGTTCTCGATGGCAGAGGCCATGAACTGTTCTATCTCCTCTACCTTTGTGGCAACCATCTGCGGAACTATGTTTATCATCTGATCGGTACCATTTTTCAAGACCCTAGTCAGGAGCTTTCGCCGGTCCTGATATGAAAGATCTATCTTGCCCTTGCCGTCCAGGTACAGTATGTCAAACAGGTTTATCACCACCGGATAGCTCTCGACGGCCTCTTTGACGCCGTGCTTTCGCCTTCTGTGCATAAGCTCCTGGAAGGGCAGGTACTCTCCGGTCTGCTGGTTGACGGCCACAACTTCCCCCTCAAGGATGGCTTCTTTTGCCTTGATGGACGTGCTGGCCTTTGTCACGTCCGGATAGTGGTTGGTTATCTTTTCCAGCCTTCTTGAAAACAGCTCAACCCTGTCGTGGGCCTTGTGTATCTGTACTCGCTCGCCGTCCAGCTTGTACTCGACTGCTGCTTTTCCCTCCATTCTTTCCATGGCTTCGCCGGCGTTTATCACCCGCTCTGCCAGCATCGGCCGGATGGGCTTGAACAGGGTTATCTGCAGGGACTTGACTGCCTCAAGACCCTTGCTTGCCAGAAGCTTGGCCACGGCCCCCAGGTCGCTTGAGACGTTGTACGCGTTTTCAAGTATCTGTCGGTTTGCCTTGTCGCCGGTGAACGCCAGGGCCAGCGCGTCAAGAACTGTATAGTCGGCTATTCCAAGCCTCAAGGACCCCATCACGAATTTCATGATGTACCGGCCCTCCCTCGGGCTGGCGTCGTTAAGCAGGCTGCTTACGTATCGGAGTTTGGTGTCCTGCGATCCCGGGCCGGTGGTTCTGGCTATTTTGTCAAAGGTGTTGTAAACCCGCTCCACGGTCATGGACTCTGAAAAAAGGGTTTCCTGACCCTTGCTGGTCATGGCCTTTCCAGCCGTGTCGCCGATGTCCCCGGTTTCCCTATAGATAGCCTCTATTTTTGAAAGATTCTTGCCGGAGGAATTGGCTATGGCTCGAAGGGCCATCCTTTCTGCAAGGCCCATCTCTATCCCTTCATAGTCGGGATAGAGCTTGCCCTGGATTAGATAAGTGATCTTGTCTATCAGGTCCACCGGGGTCTTTTTGAAAAGCTGAACAAGGTGATCGGTAAGCGCCAACCTGCTGGATGTCTGCTCCATCTGCTCAAAGGTCTCGACCAGCAAGGAAAAGTCCATTTTGTAGCATGTTGGTTACAGTCACGCTTTAAGTTTTGTTTTGACGAGTATGAATATTAAAGGGCTGCCGTACAACAAGGATGCAATGGGCGGTAACAAGAAGAAACCGGTTGGTTCCCAGGAGAAGGGCGCTGCTACAGGCCCGGCTGGAGAGGTCAAGCCGGCAAAGGAAGAGAAGAAGGCGGGCAAGCCACAGCAGAGACAAAAGCTGGCAGTTATTCTCGAAGAACCGGCAGGCATGAAGGTCATCCAGGGTATGAAGAGCATAACGAACCAGTCAGTAGCCAGAGCAGCAGGAGTCAAGATCTCTGTTGCCAACACATTCCTCAAGACCCTTGAATCAAAGGGAGTTGTGAGGCAGGTAGGCGGCTACAGCGGCCACAAGGTCTACGAACGCGTCAAGCAGTAGGTTTTTTCACTGTCAGCACATCTCCCGGCTGGCAGGATTCTATGATTTCTATATTTGTCAGTATCTTCCCTATGGGGTTCATGGGCCGAACCGTTGAGTCTTTTAGAAAGAAGCAAAGCGCGCCGTTGGACGTCAGCAGGGCCATATCACCGCGCTTGAACTGCGTTCTCTGCTTTTCTGCTCCTATGGTCAGGCCAGTTTCTATATACACAAACCTGTCCTCGAATCGATGAACCCTGTCCTGCAGAGGCACACCCTTGAGTATAGAGCCGGCAGTCAGCGGCGCCAGGTGCCTAACCAGCTCGCATTCGCCGGAGCCCTTGCTGGTTATTTCGAACACTAGTCTGAGTCTTGATACCGAACCGGTAGAACTGGCCATATGCACAAGCAGGATCGTGTGATGAAAAAACGTTTCTGATGTCAGCAATTTGCTTAAATAAAAGCAGGGTCCGTGTATTAGGCTGTAGTACAATACCCCTATTGTAATTTGTCTAATTGGTCGGGCAAACATTTAATTATATATCCACTAAATTTTGCAATATTCTTGGTAGTCAAACATCCTGCTAAAAAACCGGCTACACAGAAAAAAACAGCTTCCAAAGCCAAGAAGGTAGAGGAGCCCAAGGAAGTCGAGGATACCAAGAAATCTACCCGTCCAGAAGACGAAGTTGTCACATACCGCGAGGTCGAATACGAGCTTAGGGAGATTGCCGCGCAGGACAGCAAGATCCTGATAGGACTTCCGTGGCTGACAAGATTTGAGCGTGCAAGGATAACCGGGGCAAGAGCACTCCAGCTGTCTTTAGGAGCGCCACCGCTGATCAAGCCAGAAGGGATAAGCGGCTCGATAAACATCGCGATGGCAGAGATAGATCATAGAGCCCTGCCAATATCCATAAGGCGCGTCCTTCCAAACGGACTTTATCAGGACATCCCCATAGAGTGGATGAAGCACTAGACCTCTTTTAGATGACTTTCATCAAATATGTCTGCCCCGTACAACCGGTAGCGGAAGTAGTCAAGGCACCATTCATGGAAGATCTCGTCTGAGCTGTAGAATATCATGTTCATGTCGGTCTCGCCGCGCTGCGTTGGAAACAGGACAGCTGCCTGTTTTTCGTTCAGGATCACGGCCACCTGAACGCGGTCAACCATCTTTCTTTCAATGGCGCCCTTGTTGAGGAGCTCATTATGCCCCAATTTTTTCAGCAGGTCCTTGCGGCCTTTGGGGATAATGACGTTTCGCGGCAGAATGTAGCTGTATTTTATTCCGTTCTCCTTGACCCGGGTGAGCGCCGGCTCTATCAGGTCGATGGGCACCTGCGGCACTATCTCGTAGATGTACTTGTCTGCCTGCCGGTAGATGTCCTTCCAGCGCTCCAGGATTGCCACCACGCCTTTGACGAATTCGCAGCGGTCCAGGGCTCCAAGGCGCATGATGAACTTGATTGGAAGCTCACCCAGAATGTGTTCAGAAAAGTAATCCTTGTGTTTTGAGAGATAGTTGAAGGTGGGGATCTGCTTGATGATCGTGTTGCCAAAGGTTGTCAGAGAGAATATGCCCTCTGGATCTTTTTCTATCAGGCCAGCATCCTGAAGCCGATTGACGTTCCTGTGGGCCTCCTGCATTGTTATGTTGAGATCCTTGGCCAGCTGCGAGATCTTGGCCCGCTTTTCGTTCAGCTTGAATATGATGGATAAACGCTGCTCGCTGGCCAGTTCAAAGAATGTCTTTTCTGTATTGGTAAAAGCGCCGACTTGATCGGAGTCAACAGTCCCCGCTGAAGACATACCATTGGATCAATCCGGCATTGTTTTAAACCTTGCACCTAGTAGTGAGTATGTTCCTCGGAATGAGGGTGCATGCGATTCTTCCTTTGTGTAGAGATTACACCAAGGACTATCAGGCCGATGCCTATGGCCAATAGGATGTAGTCTGCCGGCAGTGCCACGGCCCATATTGGATGAACCGATCCTGCGTAAATGAACAGGATTGCAAGAAAGGTTAAAGCAGCACCTGCTACGGTTTCGCCGCTGAGTCTTTCCATTATAAAGGAAACCT
This sequence comes from Nitrososphaera sp., assembly GCA_029263715.1. Lineage (GTDB taxonomy): Archaea > Thermoproteota > Nitrososphaeria > Nitrososphaerales > Nitrososphaeraceae > Nitrososphaera. The sequence goes on from JAJUFP010000004.1 coordinate 148,739, forward strand.
TTGATTACATTATATTAATTTTATTGAAGAACGGATATGAGCAATCACTGTTCGCGGACCAGCGTACCACGGCACTGCTCACAGATCTGCTCGTCGATATCTGATTCTATGCTGTGGTGCACATCGCAGATGATCAGAGTATAGCGCATGTAGTTGCAAAGGCCGATGAACTTGGCAAGGGTGCTTGGAGTGTACGCCCTGTTTGTGGACAGATCCCTGGCTATGTCGTCTATCATGCGCATCACTTCCCGGACGGACTCTAGTTTTGAGATAAGCTCCAGATCGCCCCTCGTGCCTCTGACGTAGTTGCTGACTGCCGCCTGCGTAATGCCGAGGACCTTGGCGACATCCTCTTCCTTAAGAGAGTATTCTTTGATGAGCTTGTTGGCCAGAATGGCCCGGACAGCAGGTATGAGGGATTTGGCCTCTATCTCTGAAGGAAGCAGCATCTGTATGAAGAAAAACATCATTTTTTATTATTTAAAGGTTGTTAGCCGCGCTTAATTTTGCGTGCTGCATCTGGTATTTATAATCGGAATCTGTCATCTTAGCAGAAATGAAGGCAGTCTTTGTCAAAGGCCGCGACACGGTTTCAGTTGACGAGGTAACAGTTCCCCGGATCACCAGCGAAGGTGACGTTCTAGTAAGAATGCGGGCCTGCGGCCTGTGCGGCTCGGACCTGGAAAAGATCTACGGCGAGTACGGTATGACGTCTGGCAGGCTTGGCCATGAGCCGGCCGGCGAAGTCGTGGCCGTCGGAAGCAATGTCAAAGGCTTTGCACCCGGAGACAGGGTCTTCATACATCACCATGTGCCCTGCTACTCATGTCATTACTGCCTGCATGGGGATTTCACCATGTGCCCCCAGTACCAGCAGAGCAACATCAACCCCTGCGGTCTGGCCGAACAGTTCATCGTTCCAGAGTGGAACGTGTCTAGGGGTGGGCTCATCAAACTTCCAGACCAGATAACGTACGAGGAGGCTTCGCTTGTCGAGCCCCTTGCCTGCTGCATCAGGGCATGGAACAAGTGCCGCTTTCAGGCTGGCGACGACATTGCCGTGCTTGGAGCCGGGCCGGCCGGCCTTATGCATGTGATCCTGGCCAAGGCGTTTGGTGCGGGCAAGGTTTTCGTGCTTGACATAAACGATTTCAGGCTTGGCTACGCCGGCAGGTACAGCGTCAAGACCTTCAACTCCGCTGCTGAAGATACCGCGCAGAAGATAAAAGAGCAGACAGGTGGGCTCGGCGTGGATATTGCCGTGGTGGCCACCGGCAGCGTCAAGGCGCTGGTGCAGTCCTTTGACCTGACGCGGCGGGGCGGCCAGATCATGCTGTTTGGCGTGCCTCCAAAAGGCTCGCAGATGTCGTACGACATGAGCAGGCTGTATTCCAACGAGCATTCCATAATACCCAGCTATGCAGCGTCAGAGATAGAGACCAACCAGGCCATGAGGCTGATAGCTGAAAAGCGGATCGACATTGCATCCATAATAACTCACAGGTTTGACATCAGCAACGCCGGTGAGGCCTTCAGGTGTGCGCACGAGGCCAAGGACGCGATGAAGATAATCGTCACCACCTGAGGCCGTAGAAACTATATATAATAAAATCCTCTCCAAAAATCCGGGATTATAAATGGACTGGGGAATGAAAAACCGCTTCTCAAGGATCATCCGTCCTCAGGACGGACGCTGTCTCATGCTTGCAGTAGATCATGGTTATTTTCTTGGCCCGACGGAACGACTCGAAGACGCCAGAAAGACCATAGCACCGCTTCTGCCCCATGCGGATTCGCTTATGCTGACAAGGGGCATTCTGCGCAACTGCGTTCCTGCAGAAAGGGACGTACCCATCGTCCTGCGAGTATCCGGCGGCACCAGCATCATTGGCGAAGACTTGTCAAAGGAGACCATCACCACGTCTATCGAGGAAGCTATCAAGCTCAACGTTTCCTGCCTTGCGCTTTCCATTTTCGTTGGAAGCAAGTACGAGCATCAGACCTTGGCCAGCCTTGCCAAGCTTGTGGATGAAGGCGAAAAGTACGGCATCCCGGTGCTGGCAGTCACCGCGGTGGGCAAGGAGATGGCCCGCGACGCCCGGTACCTCGGGCTTGCCTGCAGGATTGCAGCCGAGCTTGGAGCCCACGTCGTCAAAACGTACTACTGCGAAAACTTTGAGAAGGTAGTCGAGGGCTGTCCTGTTCCGCTGATAATTGCCGGCGGCAAAAAGCTTCCGGAACTTGACGCCCTCAAATTAGCGTATGACTCCATCCAGCACGGCGCGTCCGGCGTCGACATGGGAAGAAACATCTGGCAGTCAGACCATCCTGTGGCCATGGTAAAGGCCGTCAAGGCCATCGTCCACAACGATGCGGACGTGAAGGAGGCATACAACATCTTCCTCAAGGAGCGGGAAAAGACAAAAACCGAGCCACAAAAGGCTCCAAAGGCATTGAGCCAGACGGCTTCTTTTGACTAGCCGGGAAACTTGGACAGGTGCTGGTGGACCATCATCCACCGACCCTTCTTGTCTTTTTGCATGACTACCGTTGCCCTGGACTTGTTGTGTATGGTCGTGCCACGAAAGCTGTAATCATCCACTATTATGCCCGTGCTTTCCAGCAGGAAGGTGGCTATCGCGGCATGCCCTTCAAGCAGGTCTATTTTCAGGTCCTGGATCTTGAAATCATAGTCCGAGATGCTGGCAAACTGCAGCTGCTCCAGCATGAGGGACCTTTCCAGCTCCCGGCGGTCGTACGGCGGCGAATCCCCAAACTTGGTAAACTGCGAATCAAAGAACTCAGGGATCTTCTCTATTTCCTTGCTCTTGGCGATCTGAAAGTAACTGTAAATCGTATCGCGTATCAAGGAAGAATCGGTAGCCGACAATAAATTCAGACGATAGCAGAAGTCTAAATTATAAAGATGTTACTGAGGCCAGATCAAACGTTATATAATTTCGTGTGTTGCAAGCACGTTGTGCAAAAAAGAAGCCTACTAGTCATGCTTACCATGCTGGCTGTGGCCGGCCTTGTCCTGCCGGCCAGCGCGCAGTCTGACAGCGACCTTACCATAGTCTACCTTGATGTCGGTCAGGGGGACTCTACCATTATCAGGATGCCAAACGGCAAGGCCATGCTGATAGACGGCGGAGAAAGGGAGCAGACCCAGACCATCTTGAACATGGCAGCGGATCTGGGTATCAAGGAATTTGACGTTGTGGTAGCCACCCACCCCCATGCCGACCATATCGGCGGGCTTATCGGAGTCTTTGACGTATTCCCGGTAGGCCGGGTGCTGGATTCAGGCCAGTTCCACACCACCAAAACTTTTGAGGATTACCTTACCGCCATCGAAGAAAACAAGATCCCCTATGCCATGGCCCGGGACGGAGATACCATTGACCTTGACCCCACCGTGGAGCTGCGGGTCCTGAATCCTCCGGCGACCCTGCCATTTGGATCCCATGACCCAGACCAGTTCAACAACAACTCTGTTGTTGTCAAGCTGGCCTACGGCGAATTTACGGCCATATTCCCCGGCGACATCGAACAGGCCACAGAAAAAAGGCTGGCCGGCTCTGACATCGATGTAGATGTCTTGCTTGCCTCCCATCATGGAAGCAGGTATTCCAACACTGCGCCGTACCTTGCGGCAGCGTCCCCGGAGGCCATGATCATCTACAGCGGTGCCGACAACACCTACGGCTACCCGCACGAAGAGACGCTGGAGCGGATAAGCAATCTTGAGCCAATTTTGTTTCGAACAGACCTTGACGGCCACATCAAACTGGTGGCCAACCAGACCCATTACAGGATAGAGACTTCTGCAACGGACAAAACCGTTGTGGTGCCAGAGTTCCAGGATCTTGTTGTGGTTTCCCTGCTGCCGATTGCAGCCATCATTGTAACTAGGAGGTTCTCTGCTTGGAGATCGTAAAGGCAAGCCTGGACAGGTTTTCAGCAGGCTATGCTGTCATCTATTCTAACGACGGCCGCAAGTTTGATGTCCCAAAGAACATCGTTCCACAGGACTGCAAGGCAGGCTCAAGGCTCAAACTTTACCTTGACAATGGCGCGGTTGTAAAGCTAGAGCTTGACAGCAGGTCGACGGACGATGCAAAGAGGCAGATATCCAAAAAGTACGCGCGTCTTTCGCGCGGCGAGCATCAGAATATCTGAAATTCGGATGGCGTTATCTTTATAAGCGATGTTGCTATAATTCCGATTCGGATGTCCCGAACTGGCAGCGAGCAATCTAGGCACAAGGTTAAGATTCTGGTTCTACTGGTACTTGCCTAGACAAAACTCTGCATTCGGCGGGCGTTTGTCTTGAAAATAAAATTGGTGAACAATGTAAATGGTGGAAATGACCGGCGCAAAAGCGTTGATCCATGCCCTTGAAAAGGAGGGCGTAGACGTAGTCTTTGGGCTTCCAGGCGGAGCTAACCTCCCGATATACGATGCGCTTGTGGGGGCAAACCTCAGGCACGTCCTTGTACGTCATGAGCAGTCTGCGGCCCACATGGCTGACGGCTATGCAAGGATAAAAAGAAAGGCAGGCGTCTGTTTTGCTACTTCAGGACCTGGTGCGACAAACATCGTCACCGGACTGGCCACTGCCTATGCAGACTCGTCTCCGGTAGTTGCAGTTACAGGCCAGGTGCCGCTGGCCATGATAGGCAAGGATGCTTTTCAGGAGACTGACATTATCGGAATATCCAACCCCTGTACAAAGTACGCGTTCCAGCCAAGGACCGCGGTAGAGATCCCCGAGACGGTCAAAAAGGCATTCTACATCTCTGAGAGCGGGAGGCCGGGGCCTGTCTTGGTGGACATTCCAAAGGATGTTCAGCAGGCCACCGCTGACATGCACTTCCCCGACCTCATCAAGGTGAGGGGCTACAATCCAACAACGGACGCCGACATGTCAGAGATCGGCAGGGCCGTGGAACTACTGCTCAAAGCCGAGCGGCCGATAATAATGGCAGGCGGCGGCGTGATACTTTCAGGCGCCTTCCCGGAGCTTCAGGCGCTGGCAGAGTTGATGATGATTCCGGTGGTCACCACCTTCAAGGGCAAGGGAGCGTTCCCGGAGAACCACCCTCTTGCCATGGGCCCCATAGGCATGCATGGCCATGCAGAGGCAAACAAGATAATCCTGGAAGCCGACTGCATACTGGCCGTCGGAGCCCGTTTTTCAGACAGGTCGGTGGGCAGGTTTGACGAATTTGGAAAGGGCATGAGCATCATCCACATGGACATTGACCCGGCCGAGATAGGCAAGAACAAATCAGTGGACGTGGCCATTGTTGGGGACGTCAAGTCGTCGCTAAGAACCCTTGTCAAGTGGCTTTCAAAGAAGATAACCAAGCGCGATGCAGAAGATCCGTGGCTTCGCAGAAGAAAGGAGCTCATACAGTACTACCAGGAGACCATAAAGGACTACCCCCGCGAGATCACGGCAAAAAAGTCCATAAAGAAATTGCGGGAGCTGCTTCCGGCCAACGCCATCGCCACCACAGAAGTGGGGCAGTGCCAGATGTGGGCGTCTTTGCACTTCGACGTGATAACCCCGGGCACGTTCTTCAGCTCCACAGGGCTTGGAACCATGGGGTTTGGATTCCCCGCTTCCATCGGCGCCAAGGCCGCAAGGCCGCAGGTGCCGGTTGTTGATATCGCAGGAGACGGCTCGTTTAACATGACAGAAAATTCGCTGGCAGTATCGGTGCTTGAAAAGTTGCCGGTGATCGTGTTTCTCATGAACAATTACATGCTGGGTATGGTTGCACAATGGCAGCGCACCTTCTACAACCGCAGGTACAGTGGCGTCCATCAGCACAGATGCCCAGATTACGTCAAGATAGCCGAGGCGTATGGAGCACAGGGCATAAGAGCCCAGTCCATGGCGGAGCTGGAAAACGCGATCAAGACCGCCCTCAAGAGCGACGTGGCCACAGTGATAGACATACCCATAGACCCAGATGAGGACGTGTACCCGTTTGTAGCTCCGGGAAGCAGCCTCAAGGACATGATAACAGGAGCGTAGCAGAATGTCCCAGAATGGATCTTGGTACATTGTCTCAGCGCTGGTAGAGAACAAGCCCGGCGTGCTTTTCAGGATCACGAACCTGTTCAGGGCGCGCAATTTCAACATCGACTCAATAACCGTGGGAATAACCGAGCAGCCGGATCTTTCACGCATGACCATAACCACCAAAAGCGATGAAAAGACCCTGGACCAGCTGGTCAAGCAGCTAAGAAAGCTGATAGACGTAGTCGAGGTAAAGGTCCTAGACACTGACAAGTCTGTATTCCGTGAGCTTGCACTGATCAAGATGAAGGCAGTCGACCCCACCACCAGAAGCGAGATAATGAATTACGCCAGCGTTTTCAGGGGCAACATCATAGACATAGGCAAGGAGACCATGACCGTCGAGATCACAGGAACTCCAGACAAGATAGATGCATTTAAGAGTCTTGTCGAACAATATGGTATCACGCAATTGGCCAGGACAGGAGTCTCGGCTTTGCCAAGGGGAGCAGAACTATGAGCTCAGAAAAGGTAAGAATCTTTGACACGACTTTAAGGGACGGGGAGCAGACGCCCGGCGTGACGGTAACGCCGGAACAAAAGCTGCAGATAGCCATCAAGCTTGACGAGCTTGGGGTAGACGCCATCGAGGCAGGGTTCCCCATAGTCTCGCACGGCGAGATGAAGGCCATCTCAGACATTGTCAAGCAGGGCCTGAAGGCAGAGATCTGCGGCCTTGCCAGAGCCACTGAAAACGATATCGACGCGGCCATCAAGTGCGGCCTGAATTACGTTCACACGTTCATTGCAACATCTGACATCCATTTGCAGTATAAGCTAAAGATGACCCGCGAGCAGGTGCTTGACCGGGCCGTCAAAGCCGTGGAATACGCCAAAAAGCACGGCCTCAGAGTAGAGTTCTCTGCAGAAGACGCCACCAGGTCTGAAAGACCGTTTCTGTTGCAGATGTTCAAGGCAGTGACCGATGCCGGGGCCGACAGAATCGACATACCGGACACGGTGGGCTATGCCACTCCGCAGTACATCACCGAGCTGGTCAAGGACGTTAAAAACGCAACGCGGCTTCCAATCAGTATGCACTGCCATGATGATTTCGGCCTTGCTGTGGCCAACTCCATTGCCGGCATCAACGCCGGTGCATCCTGTGCCCATGTCACCATAAACGGCCTTGGCGAGCGGGCCGGCAACGCGTCTTTGGAGGAGTTTGTCATGGCCCTTCAGTGCCTGTACAACAAGAGCCACAACATCAAGACCACGTCTTTGTATGAAGTATCCAGATTTGTTTCAAACACCATGGGAATTATCGTGCAGCCAAACAAGGCGATAATCGGCGAAAACGCCTTCGGTCACGAATCCGGAATACACACGCATGGCATACTCAACAACCCCCTTACCTATGAACCCATAAGCCCGGAACTTGTCGGCCGCAAAAGATGGCTGCAGGCAGGCAAGCATGCCGGAGCGCACGGCATCAAGGCAATGCTAGAGGAGTTTGGGATAAGCCCGACAGATGACCAGTTGCACGTCATAGTCGAGAAGCAGAAGAACATGGCAGACAAGGGCAAGTCTATAACAACTGCAGAATTGCTGGCCGTCGCCGGTGAGGTCATGCACAACAGCCAGTTTGAAGAACGGTTCAAGCTGTATGACTTTCACATAGTAACAGGAATGAACATCATACCCACGGCGGTAGTCAGGCTAAACGCTGAAGGAAAGGACCTCATCGCTTCTGAAATAGGCGTGGGCCCGGTAGATGCAGCGTTAAAGGCCATACAAAAGATAGCAGGGGAGGTGGCCAGCATCAAGATCCGCGAATACAAGCTGGATTCGATAACCGGCGGCTCTGACGCCATGGCAGAGGTATCGGTCAAAGTCGAGGACAAGAACGGCAACATTGTTTCTGCAAGGAAGGCAAACGAGGACATTGTCGTTGCGTCCGTCGAGGCCATGATGGACGCCATCAACAAGGTTCTGCTCAAAAAAGTGCTTTACTCAAAAAGCTAGAGACCCGCCGTGATCTGATTGGCAAGATACAATCTTTCGCTGATAACAGGAGACGGCATAGGCCCGGAGCTTACCGCCTCGGCAAAGAAGATCCTTGAGGCCATAAGCGATAACTCGTCAACCAAGTTTTCCATAACTGAAGTGGAGGCCGGGGACGCAGCGCTGGCAAAGCACGGAAAAGCCCTTCCAGACTTGACGGTGGACATCATCAAAAAATCAGACGCCTGCCTGAAGGGCCCGGTGGGCGAAAGTGCTGCCGATGTGATAATAGTTCTCCGGCGCATGTTTGACCTGTACGCAAACGTTAGGCCTGCCAAGTCTTACCCCAACATACCGGCGCTCTCAGACAAAGTCGACATGGTGACGGTCCGGGAAAATACAGAGGACCTGTACCTTGGCCTGGAGTTCAATGTCGACCCAAACACGGTCGTGGGCCTGAGGGTAACTTCAGAAAGAGCCTCGCGCAGAATAGCAGAATACGCCTTCAAGACGGCCGCAATCAGGGATGGCAAGCGCAAGGTCGTGGCAGTGCACAAGGCCAACGTCATGCGCAAGGGCGACGGCCTGTTTGCCGCAACGTGCAGAGACGTGGCAAAGAAATATCCGGAAATACAGTACAGCGAGATGTACGTCGATGCAGCATCCATGAACCTTATCCGCAACCCGGAGGATTTTGATGTCATAGTAACTACCAACCTGTTTGGAGACATACTCTCAGACGAGGCCGCGCAGGTAGTCGGCGGCCTTGGCATGGGGCCGGCGGCCAACATTGGCGAGAGCTTTGCACTATTTGAGCCTGTTCACGGGGCGGCCTTTGATATTGCAGGAAAGAATGTTGCCAACCCGTCATCCATACTGCTGTCATCCAAGATGATGCTGGAATGGATTGCAGACAAGTACAGCGACAAAAAGGCTTCCGAGGAAGGCAAGCGTATAGAGGATGCCATAGTAAGATTGCTGGGTCAGAACAAGAAAACAAAGGATATCGGCGGCAGTCTGACCACCACGGAATTCACCGATCTTGTGGCAAGAGCCATGTACTAATCTGCTCTAGGCGCGCGCCTCTGCCATGCAAAAAGCATGAACATGAAGGGGATCGTCATGATGGCCGTGGCAATGATGACTGGCTGAAAGACCGTCAAGTCCGGGTTGTATCCAAAGGCGTGCATGAAGGGGATTGGGAACACCATAAATATCCAGAAGGCGGAGATTATTCCCAGAATCCATACGTTTCTCCTGATCACGGCTGCAAAGCTGATCTTGTTTACATTGTTTCGATGGCACTGAATGCACTTGACAGTCATCGTGCTTCCTGTCACGTCTGGAGGTGTTATGCATGAGGTGCAGATCTTGTTCTGGCAGAAATAACATTTCTTTTCTGCAAACCTGGATCCGCACACGGAGCAGCTGGCCATCAATCAGAGTTATCCAACAGTATTATTTATTCAACACTGATGAAATCGTGCACACTTTGCATGCGGTTTGTATGCACACAAAGCAAAATGCAGATTTAGAGAATTCCCGAGAAATAATTTTTCAAAGCAAGACTTAAATTTCCTCTTCAAAACAGATGGTGAGGGTCAAAAATTCCGACACTTCAACAGACCTATACCGGCTATGCAGCCAAGCTGATGCTGGAAGACGGTACTATTTTTGAAGGCACTGGCTTTGGCTATCCAACCGAAATTGCCGGCGAGGTTGTTTTCAACACAGGGATGGTCGGGTATACCGAGACTCTGACAGATCCGTCGTACCGCGGTCAGATTCTTTGCATGACCTACCCGCTGATAGGCAACTACGGCGTTCCAAGCTTTGACATTAAAGACGAGTACGGCCTGCCCAAGTACTTTGAGTCAGACAAGATCCAAGTCAAGGCTCTTTTGATACATGACCTTTCAGACGTTGCAAGCCATTGGACCTGTACAAAGACTCTGGACCAGTGGCTGTACGAGGAAAAGATACCCGGCGTCTATGGAATTGACACGCGTGAGCTGACAAAGAAACTGCGCGTGCACGGCGTGATGATGGGAGTCGTTTCAGTCTCAGACAAAGGCCCGGTGGACAATGCAAGGCTCAAAAAGCTGGTTGCAGGCGCCAAATACGAGGGTCTTAACTTCATGCCTGAGGTTTCAACTTCTGAAGTCAGGGAGTACGGCGACAAGGACAAGGATTGTGTCGTCCTTTTGGATACTGGCACCAAGTACAGCATCATCCGAAACATCATGCGCACCGGCTACAGGGCAGTCCGTATGCCGTGGGATGCGTCGTATGACCAGATAATGTCGTACAAGCCCAAAGGTGTTGTGGTAAGCAATGGACCAGGGGATCCAAAGGTCTGCACCAGCACCATCAAGACGGCATCAAAACTCATCAAGACATCAACGCCAACGCTGGGCATATGCCTTGGAAACCAGATACTTGCGCTGGCCGGCGGGGCAGACACTTACAAATTAAAGTTCGGCCACAGGGGTCAGAACAAGCCCTGTGTTGATTTGCGTGACAACCAAGCGTATGTTACAAGCCAGAATCACGGTTACGGAATCGATCCAAAAAGCCTTGAAGGGACCGGCTTTAAGGTCTGGTTCTCAAACGCCGACGACGATACTGTGGAGGGAATCGAGCATTCCACAAAGCCGGTGATAGCGGTGCAATTCCATCCTGAAGCATCGCCTGGTCCCTACGACTGCATGTTTGTGTTTGACAGATTCAAGCAGATAATAGATTCAGGCCGCATAACAGACGGCGTAAAAGAGGCCGCCAAAAAGAAATCAAAAGGGGGGAGGAAGAGAGTCGCCAAAAGATGAGACCATAAAGAAGGTTCTTGTTCTCGGAAGCGGGGCAATCAAGATCGGAGAAGCAGGCGAAAGCCAGTAGCCTTGTGGGCCTGGCCGCAAATTTGACTACTCCGGTTCTCAATGCCTCAAGGCGCTGGCCGAGGAAGGAATCAAGAGTGTCCTGATAAACCCCAACATAGCCACGATACAGACAGACACACGGTTTGCCGACAAGGTGTATCCGGTCCCCATAAACACCGACTACGTGGAGAAGGTGATCCAAGAAGAAAAGCCGGACTCTATAATGCTGGGCTTTGGCGGGCAGACGGCCCTAAACTGCGGAGTGGCCCTGCACGAGCGGGGCATACTGCAAAAGTACGGAATCAGGGTTCTTGGAACCCAGATAAACGGCATAGAGATCACAGAGGACAGGCAGCTGTTCAAGGATGCCATGGCTAAGAGCAACGTTCCGGTTCTCCAGAGCCATGCCGTAAATTCCATCGAGGAGGCCAAAAAGGCAGCAAACGAGATAGGATACCCGGTCATCATACGGGTGGCATACACCCTTGGCGGGCGCGGCGGCGGAGTTGCATACAACGAACTGGACCTTGAAGAAATTGTGCAGCGCGGCCTCAACCTGAGCATGGTGCACCAGGTCCTCATTGAAAAGTACGTAGGCCACTGGAAGCAGATAGAGTACGAGGTCATGCGGGACTATAGCGGCAACAGCATCATCGTCTGCAACATGGAAAACGTGCTTTCCATGCGCGTGCACACCGGCGACAACATCGTCATCGCGCCGTCGCAGACCCTGAACAACTTTGAATACCACATGCTCCGGTCCGCTGCAATACGCGCCGTAAGCCACTGCGGTATAGTGGGTGAATGCAACATCCAGTTTGCCCTGGACCCCACGTCGGAGCAGTACACGGCCATAGAGATAAACGCAAGGCTTTCCAGATCCTCGGCCCTTGCCAGCAAGGCCACCGGCTACCCGCTGGCGTACATGGCTGCCAAGATCGCTCTTGGGTACACCTTGCCAGAACTTCTCAACAAAATAACCAAGGTAACGACGGCCTGCTTTGAGCCGTCCCTTGACTACGTGGTCCTCAAGATGCCGAGGTGGGACTTTAGCAAGTTTGAGCTGGTAAAGCGCAAGCTTGGAAGCGCGATGAAGTCCGTCGGCGAGGTGATGGCCATCGGCAGGAACTTTGAGGAGGTGCTGCAGAAGGCCATACGGATGTCGTCTATAGGCAAGGACGGCCTCGTGGCCAATGGAAACAGTCACCAAGAAACAGACATCGAACGGATTGAACAGGCGCTGCTGCAGCCAAACGACGAGATAATCTTTGCCGTGGTGCAGGCCATGAAGGCCGGCATGAGCATTGAGCGCATCTACCAGCTCTCGGCCATCGATCCGTGGTTCCTGACAAAGATAAAGAACATCGTGGAGATGGAAGAGCAGCTCATCAAGGCCGGCAACTTTGACCCAGAGGTTGTCAGGAAGGCCAAAAAGATCGGTTTTTCAGACCGGCAGATAGCCCGCTGCTTCAACTCGGACGAGATGCAGGTAAGAAGCCTGCGGGAGAAAGCAGGGATAAGGCCAGTTGTCAAACAGATAGACACCCTGGCTGCTGAATGGCCAGCCAAGACCAACTACCTGTACCTGACGTACGGCGGCATTGCCGACGACGTAGTGGTCAAGGACGTCAAAAACAAGAGCAGGATGATAGTGCTTGGCGCCGGGCCGTACAGGATTGGAAGCAGCGTCGAGTTTGACTGGGGCACCGTCAACATGGTCTGGGGCCTCAAGGAAAACGGCGTCAAAGAGATATCGGTCATCAACTGCAACCCGGAGACCGTTTCAACCGACTACGACATCTGCGACCGGCTTTACTTTGAAGAGCTTACACTTGAGCGCGTCCTGGACATCTGCGACAAGGAGCATCCCACAGGCATCGTTACCTGTGTCGGCGGCCAGACAGCTAACAACCTGACCCCCAAGCTGGCCAAGAACGGTATAAAGATAATCGGGACCAGCAGCGAGGATGTTGATAGGGCAGAGGACAGGGCCAAGTTCGGGCAGCTCTTGGACCAAGTGGGAATCAAGCAACCGGCCTGGAGCAAGTTTACCAGCCTTGCAGAGGCAAAGGGATTTGCAGAGTCTGTCGGCTATCCTGTCTTGGTAAGGCCATCATACGTTCTAAGTGGGGCGGCAATGAAGGTAGTCTGGGGCGATCAGCAGCTGGAACGCTTCCTTACCGACGCCACCAACGTCAGCCCGGACCACCCGGTGGTCATCAGCAAGTTCCTGCAGGATGCTGCCGAAGTGGAGGTTGACGCAGTGGCCGACGGCAAGGACGTCGTTATCGGCGCGATAATAGAGCACATCGATAACGCCGGCATACATTCCGGTGATGCCATGATGTGCATACCACCTTGGAGACTAGACAGAAACACCATAGACACCATAACCGATTATACAGTCAGAATAGGCCGGTCGCTCAACGTCAAGGGACCTTTTAACATACAGTACCTGGTCAAAGACGACCAGGTTTCGGTGATAGAGGCCAACGTCAGGGCATCACGTTCGATGCCGTTTGTGTCAAAGTTTGCTGGCCTTAACCTGATCAACCTAGCGGCAAAGGCCATGCTTGGACGGCCGCTTCCCGCCTCGGCCAAGGACCTCTGGCTCAAAGCCCCCGGCTTTGGAGTCAAGGTGCCGCAGTTCTCCTTCATGCAGCTGGAGGGCTCTGACATCGTCTTGGGAGTAGAGATGCAGTCCACCGGCGAGGTGGCCTGCTTTGGCAGCAGCTTCTACGATGCCCTGTCCAAGGCGTACATGGCTGCGGGATACTCGCTTCCCCTGTCGGGCTCTGCACTGATAACCATCGGTGGCCAGAAGAATAAGGAGAAGCTGCTTCCGCTGATATCCATGATAACTTCGATGAACTACAAGATCTTGGCCACAGAGCACACCGCCGAGTTCATGGAGAACAACAAGGTCAAGGATGTGCAGCTGGTGCACAAGATAAGCGAGCCAAACCGCAAGCCCAACATCGCAGACTTGCTGTACGAACGCAAGATCGATTTCATAATAAACATCCCGGCCACCTCGACCATTGAAAAGTACGTTGGGATGCTGTACGACGAGTACCAGATCCGAAGAAAGGCCGTCGAGATGGGAGTTCCAGTGCTGACGACGGCCGAGTCTGCCAGCTCCTTTATCAAGACGCTGCAGTGGCTCAGAAGCAACACCCCAAAGCTTGGGCCGCTTGGCAACTATGTCAAGCTTGACTAGAGCACGTTCTGCAGTACGGAAGTATCTCCAACTATCGAGCCGTCTAAAGTAACTACCATGCACTTTTGCACCGCGCTGTCCTGCTCAAGTATCCTGGAGATTATTGGCGACAAGGATCTCCGCGGGCTTCTTTCGCCAGAAGTGTACAGGTACTTGTTGAAGCTTGGCACTACTACAATATCCATAGTGCCATCTTCAGAAAATATAGAGTTCTTGTCCACCTGCAGGTAGACCCAGACTCGCTGGCCGTTGACTATGCTTCCTTTCTTTGTAAAGACAGGATGCAGGTGACCCATCACTATCCTGCTGACGTTTGAGCGAGCATCAGACGGCATGCTGTGGCCGTGGACAAACAGCGTATCGCCAAGAACCATGCCCCTGCTGCTGATGACGTTTACCGACTCTGGAACCAGGTGCCGTATGTTGCCGTCATGGTTGCCGGGAACCAGATAAACGTCAGCTTTAGATGCCAGCTTTTTAAAAAAGCCGGGAATTTCGTCCCATTCCTGCTTGCTTATGGACCCGACAGAATTCTTGATATCGCCAAGCAGTATCAGGCCCTGCGCTTTTTCTGATTCAACTATTGAAAGCAGGTCCTCGGCCATCTCCTGGACAAGGCTTGAGCGGACCGTGATACCCTTCGACCCAAGCTCTGACTCCAGTCCTATGTGCAGGTCAGAGACCGCGATGTAGCGCTTGTTTTCGTCATCCAGCAAAAGCGCAGCGTGTGGGTGCAGCGGGCGAACCTTCAACTTGCAGCTTTATATCACGAATCGCGCAAATAAATCACTCGAAGGTTGTCAGAACAGACCGAGACTGGAAGCGTGAAATTGATGGTCTTCAGGCCCAGCGGGAAAAAGATCTGGACCGTCGTTGGCAAGGACAACGAATACTGGGTTGACCCTGAGACGGAATTCTGCTCCTGCAACAGCTTTTACTTCAAGACCCTGTCTGGCGGAGAACCCTGCTACCATATCAGGGCCGTGAAAAAAAGCATGCAAAACGGCATTGGCGCAATAGAATTTGACGATGAAGATTATCTGCGGATCCTTCAGGCCGTTGCAGAGGACGCTGAAAAGTTCCTGCTGCGCAGGTAAGCAGTCAAGCAATTTATTATCCAGCAGTTTTTACCCGGCTGTGACACCTGAGAAGGTCGTTCTGGTTATCGGTTCAGGCGGCAGGGAGCATGCCCTTGGTTGGAAGCTCGCCCAGAGCCGGCATGTTAAGAAGGTCTATTTTGCCCCTGGCAACGGCGGCACGTCTGAGAACGTTGGTATAAAGCAGAACGATATAGACAGGTTGGTATCTTTTGCCAAACAGTTTGGACAGGACTGCCTTGTCGTCGTCGGCCCGGAAGAGCCGCTCTCTCTGGGCGTTGCAGATGCCTTTGCAAGAGAAGGATTGAGGATATTTGGCCCTACAAAAGACGCTGCCATGCTTGAGGCAAGCAAGGTCTTTGCCAAGGAGTTCATGCACAAGGCGGGTATACCCACCGCGCCCTTTGCAGTGTTTTCCGACGCAGGCAAGGCAAAGGACTACATCAGGGGCCAGGACAGGCCGCTGGTGGTCAAGGCCGACGGGCTTGCCGCCGGAAAAGGAGTCATAGTCTGCGACAATGCAGAGCAGGCCCTACAGGCTGTTGATGAGATCATGGTCAAAAAAGAGTTTGGCGCTGCCGGCAGCAAGATAGTTGTAGAGGAAAGGTTGTCAGGCGAAGAGGCCTCGTTTATTGCCATCTGCGACGGCCAAACCATAATCCCGCTTGCTTCAAGTCAGGACCACAAGCGCGTCTTTGACGAAGACAGGGGCCCCAACACCGGCGGCATGGGCGCATACTCGCCGGCTCCGGTGGTAGACGACAAGCTCTACCACAAGATAGTCAGCCAAGTGATGGAGCCGGTGGTAAGGGAGATGAGAAACCGCGGAACTCCATTCAAGGGTTTTTTGTACGCCGGCATAATGGTAGACGAAAAGACAAAAGAACCGTACGTGCTTGAATTCAACGCCCGCATGGGCGATCCTGAATGCCAGCCCATAATGATGCGGATGGAGTCCGACCTGTACGAATACATAGATGCTGCGGTGGACGGCAGACTGAAATCGATGCCGCCCATCCAATGGAAGGACAGGACTGCCGTATGCGTCGTAATCGCTTCAAAGGGCTATCCTGGCAGCTACGAAAAGGGTAAGGTGATCCAAGGGCTTGGCTCTGATTTTGGCCCCGATGTCATGGTATTTCACGCAGGAACGACAAGGAACAACAACGACGTCGTTACCAACGGAGGCAGGGTCCTTGGTGTCACGGCACTTGGAGACGATACAAGGCAGGCAATAGACAGGGCCTACCAGGCGGTCAAAAAGATAAAGATTGGCAACGATGAGCAGCACTACAGGACTGACATCGGAAGAAGGGCCCTTCGCTAAAAGTACACAAAGCCGTTGTCTGTGACCAGCGAGTCAAGCCTTCTATCAAACCTGCTCTGCGGCAGGCTTTCTATCACTTGAAAAGAGTAGCAGACCCCTACTGAAAACAGCGCCGGCCGCTGCGACAGAAACCTGTCATAGTAGCCCTTGCCGTAACCTATCCTAAAGCCGCTGCTGTCAAAGGCCACTCCCGGCACAAGAACCATGTCCACGGTCTTGACGGGCCGTTTTGGAAGCGGCTCTTTAATTCCGTACTTGCCCTCAACTAGATCGTCTGGAGAAGTCATTTCATAAAAAAACATCTTGTCGCCCTCGATCCTTGGCAGGGCCAAAGTCTTGCCCTGGCTTTTGGCAGCCGTCATGATCATGTCTGTGCGCACTTCAGACCCTATGGCAGAATAGGCGCCCACAACATTTGCTGACTGGAACATGGCGCTTTTTATCACGTTTTCCTGCACAAGCTGGCTTAGCCTTTCCACCTCAGCAGGCGGCAGGGCATTGCGTTTCTCTAGCATCAGCCGGCGGATCTTTTGTTTTTCTTTCCTGATAGTGTGAGGCTTTTCAGCAGACAGCTACTGGTTCATCCCTTTGGCAACAGACGCCGCGGTGACAGTATTTTTCATGAGCATGGCGATGGTCATGGGCCCGACGCCACCGGGGACTGGGGTGATCCATGACGCCTTTTGCTTGACTGCCTCAAAGTCAACGTCGCCGGTAAGCTTGCCGTTTTGCCGGCTGGTGCCAACATCTATTACCACGGCCCCGTCCTTGACCATGTCCGCGGCAAGTGTAAACCGCTGGCGGTTGCCCACGGCCGTTATTATCAGGTCAGCCGCCCTCAGCTTGTCGGCAAGGCCTTTTGTCCTAGAGTGGCAGACGGTCACCGTTGCATTCTTTTCAAGAAGCATGAGCGCTAGCGGTATGCCAACCAGGTTGCTTCGATTGACTATAACCGCGTCCATTCCAGAGACACCTATCTTGTAGTAGTCTAAAAGCTCCATCACGCCGGAGGGGGTGCATGGTTTGAGGACGGCCATCCCGTTTTGCAGCATCCCGGCACTGTACGGCGTCAGGCCGTCAACATCCTTGAAAGGACTTATGGTGTTGATAATGTCAAATTCATTGATGTGGGACGGCAGTGGCAGCTGCACCAGTATCCCGTGCACATGTTGATCGTTGTTTAAGAGCTGTACAAGCTCGACAAGCTCATGCTGCTTAAAGTTTGCAGCAAGCCGGTGGTCGCGGGTTGCAATACCAAGCTCAGACGCCGTCTTTTGCTTGCTGTTTACGTACGTTGTGGAAGCCGGGTCGTTTCCAACCAGCACTGTGGCAAGGCATGGCTGTACGCCGGTTTCTTTCAATTCTTCGGCTGCCTTTTTCACCCTTGCCTTGACTGCTGCAGAGACTTCAAGCCCGCTGATTATCTTGGCTACCAAACGATCAGCATGACTTGCGGACGTTATTTTGCTTTTGCGATTGCTGGCCAAAACTAAATTAATAAGAATCGGGTAGTTTGGTTGCCGATGGACAGTCAGTTTTTCCGCAGACGCTGGCTTGATTTCAGAAATGGCCACAGCATCTACCTTGCCTTCGTGCTTTCCTTCATCAACTTTATACTCATAGTTTACAACCTTGGCATATCCCAGGCCCCTGTGTTCAAGGAAGCCCTCAGCAACGTGTGGATCTTTGCGGCCATCTTTATCCTGATATACATCCCGGCAGCCACGCTTATCGGATACTGGCATCGAAAAAAGCAGTACTCGGTGGAAAACGAGGCCTGGTTGCAGGAGAACTGGATATGGGCCTGGATATCAAATTACCAGATCCGGCTGATTGAGGGCAAGGCCACGCCAGAAGAAACCAAGCAGGTCAAAGAATACCTTGAAGCGATACTGAAAAAGCAGAAAAAAGAGTTCTTGATTGGACAGGACCAGGAAGACGCGCTTAACAAGCAACGCAGGTTCTGACTATATTCCCAGCCGGCTTTTGATGCGCTCGATCTGCATCCTTCGTATGTAGCGCCGGATCTCTTCGCTGTGCATGCTGTCGTAGCCTGCCTCCTTGGGCCTGTATGAAAGGTAGTGGTACAGCATGTACAGAGACCCTAGCCGGCCGGTCGGCCTTCCGGTGATAAAACAGACAAGGAATCTTCCAAGTACGAAGAGGGGATGATAGCCC
This sequence comes from Nitrososphaera sp., assembly GCA_029263715.1. Lineage (GTDB taxonomy): Archaea > Thermoproteota > Nitrososphaeria > Nitrososphaerales > Nitrososphaeraceae > Nitrososphaera. Next base: position 167,475 of record JAJUFP010000004.1, read on the forward strand.
AGTGTCCTCATGCTGGCCCCAAATTCATAAAAGTGGTGGTTCTTTCCAAGCGGCCGCAAATGCACAAACCGCGCGTCGTCAAAGACCCGATAGGTGTAGCCTTGCTGGGCGGCGCTGTAAAGCACAAGCGACTCGTATCCCATCTTTTCAGGATACAGGTTGTAGTAATTGTTGAAAAAAGAGTTTCTTACAAACCGGCCGGCACCGTGCGGCGTAGTTGCATCCTGCCCTTCGTAGTTGCCCGACGCGATGGCGATCTTTGGATCTGCATCCATTTTCTGCAGGATCTTTTCTGCATAGTCCCTTTCGTACACTATGTCATCGGCGCTTATCATGTGGTAATCAGTATCTTGATGTTTTTCCCGCGCAAGCTGGATAGCCTTGTTCCAGTTGCTTACAACGCGGGTGATGTTGTACCCAAGGTCTGGATTGGTGATGACGTAAAGACTGCCCCATTCTGATTGTATCTTCTCCAAGATCTGCGGCGTCCCATCCCTTGAGCCGTCGTCAACAACTATGACGCATGCAGGGCCAACCGTCTGGTTCTTCAGAGAAAGTATTGCTTCTTCGATGCTCTTCTCTGAATTCCTGCAAGTTACGATGGCAAAGTATGTACCCAACAGCAGTGCATATTTGTCAAAAATTCCTATAAAGTATTTGCCAGCTACAGCTTTTCTGCCGGCTTGATGGTTCTGCTGACAAAAAGCCGCCACCAGATTTCCAGCGCAAGTATTCCAAGCATCTTGTTTACGTAGCGCACGTCCAGACCAGGCCTTACCCAAGTCTTGCTGATCCATTCGCTGCTTATGACGCCGGCCCTGACCACCTCTGATTCGCTGTTAACGTATCTGCCAGTGATCTCTTTTGCACTTTTCTTCCACAATGTCAGGGTGTTGACTGAAAACCCCCTTTTGACCGGATCGACGTTGATCCCCTTGCTCCGCAATAAGGATAGCAGCAGTAGTTTGCCACTGGCCGTCTGCGGATCGTATTTGAGCTGCCAAGGGATGTGAGTGGCAAACCGGACCATCGCGTTTGATAGAAAGACAGACCTTGTCCTTACGCCCAGAAACCGTGCAAACGCCCCGTTTACTGGAAGCCAGTCATGAAGCAGCTTGCCGTTAAAGTCGGCAAGGAAAACCTGGTCCAGTGGGTCGAGGCGGTTGACAAACGATTTCCCAATTGACAGATAGATCTTGTCCCATGAAAACCGCACCTTTGGACCAAAGAGCCTGTCTTGGTCGGGTACCCAGTCGCGTTCATGGCATGCCAGATAGAGTTTCACCCTATCCTTCCAGCTGTTTGCTGGAAAAAGAGACAGGTACTTTTGATACCTGAACGTGTAGCCGCCAAAAAGCTCGTCGCCGCCATCGCCGGTGAATACTGTCTTGGACTTGGTGCTGGCCAGCTCCAGCGGGTAGTACTGGTACAGGTTCCACCTTGGCTCCTTTACTATGCTGATCAATTTTGGCAGATCCTGCAGTATGTCTGGCTTGCATATGCTGTAAAAATCGCAGTTGCAAAGCCTTGCCGCCTCCTTTGCAGGGCTGATCTCGTCGTCCCCATCGCCAAACCCCATGCTTATGCAAGATAATTTGAGGTCCGGTCTGCAGGATTTCAGCATGGTCATGGTAAGCACCGAGTCCACCCCGCCGGAAAGTAGTATTGATGCGTTTTTGGAAAGCCTCCGTCCTACCAGGTCCTGCTCGATTATCTTGGCAGCCTGCGATTTGGCCTGCTCTGTGTTGATTTTGGACGGCCAAAAATCTTTGGCAGTTAGCGGTGGTCTTGCTGGAGGTTTGGTTGGGTTATAGCGCAAAGTCAGAATCGCAGAAATGTCATCATAATCGATGATTGGCACCGACAAAACAGAGTGTTTGCTTTTTTATAAGTTAGTCCTTGTCCATTTCTACCTGCTCTAAACGCGTCAGAGCCTGCATTATTTCCTTTTGGAGCTGGTCGATGCTCTTTTCTTCTGATCGGAACTGCTTTTGTTCCTGTTCTTCCTTTGGCTTTTCAGGAACAGGCATCACCTGAACTTTTTCCACTATGACAGGCTTAGTTCCTTCCTTGGATAGTTCGGCCAGCTTTTGATCCAGGGCCGATATGCGGTTTTCAAGAAGCGAGACAAGGCCGTTTCGAAGCTCTGTCAGGTCAGTGACATCGGCAACCGGCTGCAGTGCGGCAATCCGCTCATTTATCGCGTCCAGCTGCTGTTTGTATTTTACCAAAAGCCTGTCGCGTTCAAGCCTGTCTATCCGCCCCTCCTGCGAGGCCTCGTAGACGCGTGTAATTGCCTCAGCAGCAAGGCCTTTTTCAAACATCAAAGATGCAAGCTCTGATTTTGCTGCGTTGGAAGTCAGCTGCGGCTTCTTTTCTAACCTTGCCCGGGCTCTTGACAGCCTTTCTAGTACCGCCGCCGAAATAGCGCCTGCCACCGACGAGCCGGCTACGACAGCTAGCTCTTCAACCATCCCACAATCACTGAAAGGAGGGGACAGTTAAGCTTTGCTAAATGACCTGCCGCTTGATCCAGGTGTACCCTCGGATCTGTGGATCTGGGTACCCGCACTTGGCGCAGCGTTTGTGGCGGCGATGGAAAGCGTTGTGGCCGCACCTTCTGCAGCGTATGTGGGTCTTTTTGCGGGTGAAATTACCCATCGATGTTGTTCCTTTCGTCATCTGTTTTCACCTACTTTGGAGGAGGAGATATGATGACCACGTTGTCGCCTCTGACAACGATGGTGCCAAGATCGTTGGACTTGCCCTCTTCTTGGATCTCTACGGAATCCTCGAGCAACAGGTTCATGTGCTGATCAAAACCGTGAAGGTTGCCCCTGATAACCTTGCCACCTTTCAACTTGATAAGAACGACTTTTCCAAGGCTCTCGTCGAGAACCTTTACAGCCATATCAACCGACAATATATTCTACCTATGGTTAAGGCTAATGTAGGCATATATTAAATTTGCAGTCCCTGATAGCCAGACCATGAAACAAGTCCCAAGACTGCTATCTAGTACAACTCTACTGAGGATGCCTGTCTTTAAGAACTTGCTTCGCGGATCTTACCAAGCCAAGAATGGTTATCACGACAGAACCCAGAATTACCATGAAAACTATTTGCGGATACAGCTCTGCGTTTGGCAATCCCAGCGTTATTGGGACGGTGGAGAGCACCGCTGCGGCAAGCCCCCTAGGCATCATGAAGGATGTAATCTTACGATCATACCGTAGGATTTCCACGTTTTCGACACGCAGATCAAGCGGGAGCATCTTATCCAGCCATCTCATGATAGAATTCCCTGCCCAGAAGGTGAATTTCGTAGCGTAGATTCTGCCCAAGAGAAGCAAGAGAGCCATGCCTATGCCGGCTGCTACGTACTCTGCCTTCCCAAAAGTCGCAAGGAGACCTATGAATACGAAGAAAAAAGTCCTCACCAAGAACACGACCTCATCATGAAACGGGTCGTCTGTCGAGACCTTCTCTAGGTCCACCTTTAGAAATTTTGCCAGCAGGCTTCTGTTTCCAATCGTCAGCCCGAAGATGAGTGCTGTCAAGGCACCGGATTCCCCAAGAGATCTTGCCGCGAAAAACAGGCTAAACAGGGCAGCCAGCGTAAACATATACGAGTGTTTGCTGTTGTGAAGTTTCGATTCGACTATTATCCACGGGATGCCGGCACCTACTCCAAGCCCCAAGCCCACTACAACAGACGTTAATGCCGTTCCAACGATCTGGACAGGTTCAATCTGTCCGGCAACTACGATTCCAAACATTATGAACGCGCCGAGGGTAGCCAAAATGTCGGTTAATGCGGATTCGAAACTAAGCATAGCTTTGGTTTCTTCCTTTAGCGGAAGCCTTCTTACAAGACCAAATACTATGATGGAACTGGCACCACCCACCATGACCCCCAGAAGAACGCCGGAAGTCCAGTCCCAAGATAAAGTGAATACGGCGACAATTGCCACAACAAGAACTGAGACCAGAAAACCGGCAACTGCCAGGATAGCCGCGTAGTGGGCGGTGCTCACAAGATTCTTTATGGATATATTGAGACCGCCGTCAAACATGATCATCATGAGTGCTACGGCGGCAAAGTAGGGGACAATCGCGACGGTGACAGAAGCTCCCACTATTCCGAGGACAGGTCCGATAACCAATCCAAGAACCATCAAGAAGGCCACATCAGGAATTCCTGTCTTTCTGAAGAACGCCTCTCCAATGACGCCTATTGTGATAATGACGGCTACTGCAAGAAGAATGATCTCTGGAGAGGCTACTGGTGGCGGAGGGATCACGGGAACCTCGGGAATTGGCAATGAATCCGTCGCATTTGCAATAAGGTCTCCACCCAACGTCATTCAGAGATCCCTGAATAGATCAGAGTGCAACTATAAAGAATCATCGGGGGTCTACTCGTCAAATGCCCAGCTTCGGGTACGGATTGGTGGTTACTCAAAAAATGAGGTATCAGTATCCCAAAGACCAGAGCATCGATGCACTTTGCGTCGAATTAAGAGTAGTTCAATGGCATAAAGACTCTAAAATTTCATTGATTTCAGGATTCCAGTTCCAGTATAGTTTTGGAAAGGCCCTCGATTATCTCGTCAATAAGCTGTTTGCCCTTTTCAGCTGTGGCCTTATTTGGGTCTCCCCACACGCCGCTGCCGGTTATCCTGACAAAGGAGCCGGGAGCGTTGGTCATGGTAGCGTAGGCTGCTTTTGATTTTGAAAGCCTCTTTGAGTTTGCCCGTGCCAGGTTCATCCTGACCAGGTCCGGGGCGATGGCAAGAACCAGCGAGGTCTCTACCTCGCCGGCATGATCGAACTGGTCTTTCATCATGTGCCAGTAGTGCAGCGTGTTGACCGACACGTCAGCATGGACCCTGCCGTGGAGGTCCTGCGCCAGGTACTGCAGCGCGCCGATGTTGCCGTGATGGCCGTTGATCACGACTATCTTCTTTATACCGTTGGCTGCAATAGACGAGCAGACATCGCAGACAAGTGAAGACAGCATGGAATGTCCGATGGAAATGTTAAACATCGGGCTGTGCTCAAACGAGACGCCAAACGGGATGACAGGGAAAACAAAGGCGCCCACCTTGGCCGCAACCTGCCTTGCAAGGTATTCAGAGATTATAGAATCGGTGGACACTGGCAGATGATCCCCGTGCTGCTCAAGGGAGCCTACTGGAATTATGGCCAGCCGGTTCTTCTTTACGGCCTTGGCAAAATCATGCTGGCTCATCCCAAAGACGTCAACGGACATCATGACTGAAGCGCCATGCCTCTGTTAAGAACTTATCACTTCTTTTTCTTGCCGTCATGGATGAAGACCTTGCCCCAGTACACCTCAAGCCTGTTTTCCAGGTACAGCTTGACGGCCTCAAACAGGGTCTCGGCCTCAAGCTGCTGCCCCTTCTTCTTTATGGATTCAAGCGTGTCGCTGTCGCTTACCTTGAACGACTCTTGGCAGATTATGGGGCCCTGGTCAAGGTCTTCCGTTACAAAATGAGCCGTGCACCCCACTATCTTGGCGCCGCGCTCGTAGGCCTGCACGTAGGCATACGCGCCGGGAAATGCAGGAAGCAGGGAAGGATGAATGTTGATCACCCTGTTTGGATAGCGCCACACAAAGTTTGGTGTCAATATCCTCATGTACCGGGCCAGAACAATCAGGTCGACGTTGTACTGGTCTATCAGCTGCAGAATCTTGTTCTCGGCTGCAGCCTGGTCTGTGTGGGCAACACTGTGGAAGGGGATGCCTGCCTTGTCAGCTAGGGGTTTTAGCGTGTCCTCGCTTCCAATCACCACTGCAAGATTGGCAAAGATCTCGCCCTTTTCGCTGGCCTTGAGAATGCGCTCTATGCAGTGCGGCTCCTTGCTTACAAAGATGGCCACATTTCGAAGCCTGTCGGGCTCTTGGTAGTGTACCTTGATCTCCATCTCCAGCTTTTTTGCCAGATCTTTTAGCCCCTCGTCCAGATGCTTTCTGTTTGTCTGCTGAAAGGATGCTTCAAGCTGCATGCCAAAAAGCCCGCGCACGACATTCTGGCTTATCTTTTCGATGTTGCCGCCGTTCTGAAAGATAAAGTTGGTTATATCGGCCACCACGCCCTTGCGGTCCTTTCCCACAACCGTGACTTCGATTATAGTCTTGTTCTTCTCGCCGGCAAGCATCGCAGGCTGATAGCTTTTCTGAAAGATAAATAAATCTTACACGTTTTTCTGCAATAACGGTCTGGAAAACCAGATATCTGATACTAATTTTTAACCGTCAGGGCACCAGATCAGGCACGTCATGCTTAAATAATGGGTTTGTTAACTGAGACCGTTGAATACAGCTTGCCAATCTTGTCTGGCATCTGAGGTATCTTAGATAATGCACGTGATAACCTTTCTCATCTTATTGCCTTGAGGCACGATTTATGAAGCCGCAACCAAAACAACAAAAGCCAACAACATCAAAACAATCCCGGAAAGACTACGACTACAACAAGCCGGTCGGCAAGTGCGTAGTTTGCTATACCCTTTCTGGCTGGCACTGCTACGAATGCGGAAACGACTTTTGCCAGTCCCACTACCACGAGCATAAAGAACGGAATCAATGCAAATCAAGTTAGATCTAATGCCCATCCAGCTAAACGCAATAATATCCAGGGTCTCGTCCGGCAAATGCAGCAGGTTTCTTGCCGGCGATGGAATAACCACGCCGGATTTTACAATCAATGGCCTTCCCGGCATATTTGAACGAGTCTCCATCGATGCAAGAGCAGCAAAGAAATACTCCCCATCGTTTGGAGAGGCTTTTAGCATCGCAAAGAACCTGGATGAGTACCAGCACCGGATCTGTGTGCTGATGCCGTCGCTTGCCGACAGCAACCCATTCAAGGTTCAGCTGCAGAAATACAGGGTTGGCATAGTGGCCGCATTTGCCAAGATGGTACCGATTTTTAAGGCAGGCAGTGACCTGGCAGGATGGAACTTTCATGCCAGAAGGCTGCTGGTTGAGGCATCGGACCTGTATGTCATTGCTACTTCAAAAACCGCCAAGCAGATTCCAAAGGTCAAGATGGATGAAGTCTTTTCATATCTCGAAATACCCGAGGAGTCGCTGGACAGGGCAGTAAAGGCGCTTTACCTGAATCAAGACCTGTAACTGTACGCTGTAGATATTACGATATTTTCTTTATTATCTTTGAAACGGCGGCCTGGCAGGATACTGCTGGATCCATCGAAACGCACAGGTATCGGTCATTTCTGCTGGTAAGCGGTATCGTCACCAGCTTGACGTTGTCGTATTCTGTCAGCTGGTATCGCAGACCCCCAAGGTGTGGCTCAAACGCCTTGAGCATGGAAATTGAGATGTAGCTGGTGTGAAATGAATTTTTTTTCTGCTCTGTCAGAGGGCTTGAGTTGATGAGTGGCGATTCAATGTCCTTCCTGTACTTGCCAACAAGAAGCTTTCCGCCGTCGTCTATCACTCCTGCAAATCTAATGTTCTTGTCTACCCCCAGAGTTGTGTCGCAAAGTTCGTAGAAGAAGTCCCTCTCTTCCATCCACGCTATCAGAATTTTTGCTCCTGTTGGCACATAATAACTATATGCTGGCAATTAGAGGAAAAACGCCCTATAGAGAAAAGCTGTGGTTCTCCAAACATTTACTATTTTCATGTTTCATGCTTGCAAACACACGTGGATGGCCGCCCATTTTTACTGACAAGCATGTTGTTTTCTGCGGCCTACATCATTTACTCAAAGGGGCGATATTTTCAACGGCAGACCGCCCTGACCAAGTAGTGTAACATGATCACCGGCGAGCGGTTACGCATATGACTTCGTTGTTCAGATTAACCGTGTTGTCAGAACCAGCGTACTGCCGGACTGCCTGCGTGATGGCCTGCCATATTTCCTTCTTCTTTTCCTCAGTCTGACCGGATATCATGACATGGATAGGAGCGGCTATTGCCTGCTGAAAATGGGTATATCTTTCCGGGGAGTCAAATGAGAAAGTCACTGTCAGCTTTTCGATGTACACGTCTCTGAACCCGGCCTGGACAAATGAACGTCGAAGGGCGTTGGCATCTGCCAGACTGAAGGGGCCTGGAATGTTTGAGGCTTGGGCGGTGCCAACATATCTTCTGACGGTGCTAAAGGCCGTGTCCAGCAGTGGAACTTTTGATGGTGCTGACCATACCGCCGCGGATATCACCCCGTCAGGCACCAGCACTTCTCGCATACTCTTTAACGTGGCAACAAGGTTTGGTAGGAACATCAGCCCCCATCGCGAGAGGACGGCATCAAATGCAGAATCCTGCAAGTCAAGCGTCTCTGCATCGCCTTCTTTGAATTCCATTATGTCCTGCAATCCAAGCGACGTGGCCCTGGATCTTGCGATTTTGAGCATCTGAGCCGATATGTCTGTGGCTAGCACCGACCCGGTAGGCCGAACATGCCTGGCGGCCGTGACGGCCGGTTCGCCTATCCCCGTTGCCAGATCCAACACCCTGTGCCCAGACTTTATCTGGGCAAGCTCTACCATCCTGTCACTAAGCTTTTGTGCACCGCGTTCAAAGGTTTCCCACCACGTTTGCCAGCCGTGTGCGGCGCTGTCCCATATCTGGCGCTGCGCCTCCTTGTACTGTTCCGGATCAAACGGCTTATTGCTCATACTGATAATCATCCCTCCGTAATTCTTTAAGGGTTTTTCTTGCATGTACATCTACATCGATGATGCTGACAAGCATCAAGATTAACAGAAAATTAGATGTCCTTTGTAAGAGACAAAATTTGAATATTTATCAAACAATTCGTGAAGCAATAGAGAAGGTGCGGGGGGTGGGATTCGAACCCACGGACCCCTAAGGGACGGGATAACCCATTTTTCGAGATCTTAAGTCCCGCGTCTCCAATATTGTAAGCCAATTTGGCCAGGCTCTACAACCCCCGCCCGCAGACAGAGCATGGAGCTGTCTGTAATTAAATCTTGACCGTTCGATACCTTAATCAAACCCTCAGACTTTGTTCTTGCTTGCGCCTTGGTAGCTCAGCCTGGTAGAGCGTTACCTTGGTAAGGTAGAGGTCGCGGGTCCGAATCCCGCCCAAGGCTTTCAAACATGATTTGCTGATTTGTCATAGCGCAACAGGAAATCTAGCATTGACAGGCAACTGATAACAACGCAGTGCAAGCAGGTTTTATGACTATCATCAACGAATAATTCGTCATGGAGCTGCTGGAAGCCTTCCTTTGGGTTGCGCTGGGATTTGTGACGACATACGTGGGATTGGAAGTCGCTTGGAAAGAAACCATCCTGAAGAGAAAGATGGCAGAGGCTGCTGTGCACTAGGCGGCCTCCCTTCCTTTTATTATGCTGGCCGGCTTACCTGCCAAAAATTATTTTCATGTAATACGCGCCAACAAGCTTTTCCATGGACGTGACGCATGAAGCACAGTACTGGCCATCCCTCAGCTTTGTTTCAAAGAGTTTACCGCGCTTGCCGCATTTGCTGCAGACCTTCAGAGATTTTGAATCTGCTGATTGCCCCACCGCCCATTCTGCAATCGTCGTATCGATAAAGATGCCGCGCGATATTGTTTGACTGTTTTGTTTTGGCATATTTATCTGCAGATTATAGTTCTTACAAACATCTGAACCGCGGTTTTGTTTGATTTGGAAACCCTTTATAGAGCAAATTGCTATCAATGATCGTGTCAGCAGCCCACGAATTCAAGTTAGTGTATTCAAAGGAATTGCCGGAGCTAAAGTCGGTACCCTTCCTCGTTTGCGGGTTTCCAGGAAGCGGGTTTGTTGGCAAACTGGCTGTCGACCATTTGATCCAGGAATTGAAGGCCAGACATCTTGCAGACATTTACTCAAGCGCATTTCCGCCCCAGGTCATGATAAGGCCAGATGGTACGGCGGACCTGATGAAAAACAGCATTTACTGGTGGGAGGAAGGCAATTCAAGCATGCTGCTGCTTACCGGAGATTCCCAGCCATCGCTTCCGGATTCAGAGTACCTGCTGTCTGAAAAAATTCTAGACCTTGCCGGCAGGTTTGGGACTCAGCAGGTGTTTACCCTTGCGGCATACATCACCGGCGTGTTTGTAGAAAAGCCCCGGGTGTTTGGCACTGCCACGGATGTGGAGACCATCAAGACTTTTGAAGAGCGGGGCATCTCTGTAATGGATGGCGGCAGCATAACCGGCATGAATGGCCTGATAATTGGGGCTGCCAAGCTGCGGGGCATGAAGGGAATGTGCCTGCTTGGCGAGACATCCGGCTACGTGGTAGATGCGAAAGCTTCCAGATCAGTGCTAGAAGTCTTGCTGGGCATGATAAACGTCAAGGTGGACATGACCAACCTGGACAAGAGGGCAAAAGATACTGAGATGTTGATCCAGACGATAGAACAGCAGATGGCGTCAGGTAGGGGAAAGCCCCCCCTCGAAGTGCAGCAAAAGCCCCGGGACACGGGGTACATCAGTTAAAGCTTTTTCAGCTTGCCGAACTTGCCGACACTGAGGCTGTTCTCGCCCTTGAAGGTGTTGATGTAGCCGTTTTCCACCGAGACCTTGTCGCCTGCTTGAACCTTGCTGATGTCGTCGCCCCACAGCGACAGTTTTATGCTGCCACTTTCATCAGAAATCACTGCATCGGCGACGGTGCTGGTTCCTCCGCTCTTCAGGTTGACGGTTCTTGGCTGGCCCACACTTTCTATCTTGCCAACGACGCTTACGTTGCGCATCCCAGCCTTGAGTTCGCTTATCTTCATGCCGATTTCTTGAGAAACAACTTGTAATAAAGGTTAGGGTCTAGACGTTTGTCACTACCTGGGAAAACCCGCAATCGGTGCAAACCACCTTGGTTCCTGCCACGGTCTTGTCCCGGATTTCATGCACGGTCTTTGTGTGACATTTGATACACAGCCTGGTTACTGTCTGCGGCTTGGTCATACTGCAGTATCTTGGGTTGCAAAAGGGTTACAAATTAACTTTAAGGTTGTGGCCGCAACTATGAAATAAGGTTCTCAGACCAGAACGCTTGCATGGAGGGGTAGCGAAGCCTGGTCAAACGCGCAGGACTCAAGATCGATGCGCACGACATCATTTCCTCCCGCTACATTCCGAGACGGCGAGATGAGTGATCCCGTCCCTTAGGGGTTCGTGGGTTCGAATCCCACCCCCTCCACTTTACCCCAACTTCAAATCCTTTCCTCAAAAGGCAGATTACAACGTGTCGATTCAATGCGATGATTTGATTCGGATGTCATCAGGACCTTTCGGTTAAGAATCGCCCGTACCCAACTATCCCGTTTCCATCGGCTTTCCATTGCGGAGTAAGTATCCACAGGTATCCGCCACTATCAATCTCCAGATCAAGCCTCGGAAGCACATTTGAAGGGGGTCCTTGCAACGCCGCGGGCCCCTGGTAGGCTTTGCCTGTCAGTACGTCGTACATGCTTCCATGGCAAGGGCATTGACCATTGCCATCGATCATCTTTGACGGATCCTCTGGGTCAGGTCTTCGTGGGAAATACTTCCAAAGGCACCAGAGATGCAAGCAGACCATGCTGTACATCCTGAACGCACTAACATCGTTCCTGTCTCCGCCAAGCTCCTTTGGAAGTCTGATCAGCTGCCAAGTCCTGAACGCCTCCTTGTTGAGCACAGGATCATCTGTCTTTGGGTAGATTATGGACTCTGAATGATTAACCGGAAACGAATTGATATTGGCCTGAGAGCCGTCTGGCATCTCCACCTTTGCTTTCTGAGCCTCAGATGATCTGATGTTGGGCAAAAATTTCCCCCAGTCGACAAAAGGAGTAAATGTCATGATCGTGCCGGCGGCTGCCATAAGTTTAAGGAAATCACGGCGGGAGACTTTTCCCACACCCATGGTGGAAGCAGTCATTACATGACTGTATTCCCGCTTCAAACCTTTAATATTTTGTCCAAATGGTTTATGCAGACAAAGAGAGGAATACCATGGGCTGTAAAAGTTGCACAGTTGGTTGAATGGCAAGGTTTTACCGATATTGTGCCAAAGTGGCAGTTAGACAGATTTCTTTTTCCTAAAGAACACAGCTTCAGGCAAAAACAGATCCTTGGCATCTTCAGGTACGGCAGACTCTTCTATCTCTGCATTTCCCGTGGCGAAGTTCTTGATGAAATCCAGGCCAAAGGTTTCAACCAGGCTTCTGACAGGCCTTATGTAAATATCGGCTATCCACATTGGATAGCTTGGTCTAAGATACGGATACGGCCTTATGATCTCTAACGTGAAAAACCAGGCAAGGCCCTCCCTCAGCTGGTGTGGATAGCTCTTTGGAATTACGCAGTGAATCATTTCATGAAGATACTGGGCAAACTTGGCAACGTCTTTGCGTATTATTATCTCGCTCAGGTTATAATCGGTTATTGCCATATAGTCCGGTGAGCGGAGTCGGTATTTCTTGCTATTGCCGCGTTCCCGGGATATAACCTGCAGTTCCATGCACCAGCCGCCATCACAGACAAGAACGTCGTACTTGCATTTGCTGCCAAAATAATCAGAGACCATTTTGCCGGCTACTTCTAGCATCTTTAGTATCTTCTGCCTTTCCTCCCCTTCGGCTTCGTAAAGAAATTCCACCTTCCCACAGTATCCGGCTTCTGACTCAGGCATGGACGTCATTTGCTGCACTCCACGATAACTGCATACTGAAAGGTATGATGATCGGGACACTGGCCACACTCCAGGCGCAGCCCTACACGGGCGCAATCAGTGTTATGTGAACAGTTGGTCATGGTCACCATAAGTAATATATAAGATAAAGAATATAATGGTTGTGGTGGGGGTGACCATGACTTTAAGCCTGACAAAACTCAAGATTTTAGAGCTCTGCTCGCAGGCTCCGGGTGCCAGGTGGAGTCAGATAATTGATCATCTGGGGATCGACAAGAGAAATGTAGCCATCCACCTCAGAGAATTGAAATCTATGAAACTTTTGAATCAGGTAGGGCGCGGCCTGTACAGAACTACCGAGCAGGGCTCAAAGAGGATTCAGGAAGTCAGGATTTCACAGGTCGACCTAAGGCATGAGCTGCTTGACAAAAATGAAAAGATCTCTTTTATGGAAAAGTTCCTCGGCGGGCTTGTTGACACAAGTTCGCAGGGTCTGTTCTGTATTTTGCCCAGGTCTGCAGTGAAAAATCCGCTGGCCATGGCAGAATCCTTCTCCATAAGGGCCACTGGGATAGACCCCAGCAGAATCTCGCGTGATTCAAAGCAAGAGATATGCGAGCTGGCCTGGAAACTTGCCCAAAAGTTAGCTGAAAGCGCAGGGGAGACCCCAAAAGCCAGTGCATTTGCCATAGACGTATCCATCGATTCTTCAAAATTAAGGGCAGACCGACACAATCAGCCGTCATAAACCAAAAGTTCAAATTATTTCCAAGCACCTTCATGATTCGTGGCACGCAAGTCCGCGGTGCTTATTCCGGTCATTGTCGCTGCCGTCGCGGTAGGCGGCCTTGGCCTGGCATTTATCCCGCCGGATGTCAAGAACAAGGATGCCGATTTATCAAAGGGCACAGTCAGGATAGACGATGACGTAATAACCGTCGAGATTGCAGAGACTGCGGCAGAAAAACAAAGGTGGCTGACGTTTAGACAGGACAGGCTTCCCTTTGACACGGCCATGCTGATAAAGCATGACAGGCCAGACCTTCACGAGATATGGACATTGAACATAGAGTACAATATCGACCTGATATGGTTTGATGAAGGCGGAAACGCCGTTTATATGAAGAAGGACGTGCCGCCCTGCCCCAACATGCTGGACCAGGTGGGCTGCACCTACAAGCCCACGTCGCCGGCGCTATACGTGATGGCGGCAACTTCGGGCTTTATTGACGAGCACGGCATCTCGATCGGCTCAAAGATGACGCCCATATCAATTTGACTTAAATTCTGCAATTGTCGACATGCTTATATCTTTAGAATGCCATAATGATGCATGTCAGTTTCAATCATCCTGGCAACGGTCACACTGCTTTTTGCTGGGATGGCCTACCCGCTGGCAGCGGCGCAGTCCGACGAATTGAAACTACCGTTGTTGCTCAAGACTGAAAACGAGTCGGTAAACGTGATGGTCGACTGGAATCCAAAGGAGATCGAGCCGGGCAACGAAGTGGACATTAGCATGGATTTTCAACACCCCTTTGCCGGGACGTCGCTATCCCATGTGAATTACAACCTTAGAATATTGGATGAGAGCGGCGCCGAAGTAGAATCCCTGACCAATCTGCACACGCATATTGGACAGGACGTCCAGACGGTGACTTTTGACAAGACGGGCAACTTTAAGCTGATGATCGAGATCATTGGGACCGGCATAAACCCGCCCTTTGACACCACCAGAAGCGGCACCGTGGAGGCCGCAGTGATGGTGGTGCCTGAATTCCCCATAGTTCCAGCAGTCATGGCCGCAGCTACAGCACTGGCAGTTCTGGCAGCACGGTTCAGGTTCAAGTAAGCTGCCTTTAATTAAAGGCCAGGACAAGCAATGGTAGTTGAGGTTTCTGCTAGCAGACAGAACAGCCAGGCCGCTTGGCAGGAAGGAGCTTGGCAAGTTTCTAGCCAAGCCCAACATCCTTCGCCTGGCCATCATAGATGAACGCGACGGCTGGCCAATTGTTCATCCAGTCTGGTACCATTACAAGGCCGGCAAGTTTCTAATCGCCACAGACAGGCAAGGCGTCAAGGCCCGCTCGTTGCGAAAGAATCCCCACGTGTACTTTTTAGTCGATGTTAGCCCAGAAAACAGCCCGCCGATGGGAGTAAGGGGCAAGGGCCTTGCCAAGGTCATCGACGATCCAGACTATGCGGCCAAGCTGACAAAGCAGAACACCATCAGATACATGGGCAACATTGAGGGCGAGAAGGCCAAAGAGGTCATGGAGCTTGGCAAGAATTCAAGCGTTGTAGAGATAAAGCCGGTCTACATGGCCACGTGGAAGTTCTAACCCAGCACCTTTTTCAGTTCCTCGTACGCCTGCCTCACTTCATCGATGGCGGCTCCGTCTTCAAGGGTGGTGATGTCGCCTATCTTTTCTCCACTGGCAATGGACTTGAGCAGCCTTCGCATTATCTTGCCGCTACGGGTTTTTGGAAGCTTGCCCACAAAGTACAGCTCGTCAGGAGCGGCTATGGGCCCCACGGTCTTTCTGATGTGCTCCACGATTTCCTTGCGCAGCGCCTCGGATTTTGAGATGCCCTCCTTGGTCACAAGGAAGGCGATTATGACCTCACCCTTTGTTGGATCCGGTTTGCCAGCAACCGCTGCCTCGGCTATCGCCGGATGCGAGACAAACGCGCTTTCCAGCTCCATGGTTCCAAGCCGGTGGCCGGCCACCTTCAGAACGTCGTCTGCCCGGCCCAAAAGCCAGAGGTAGCCATCATGGTCGACAAGGGCGTAATCGCCGGGATAGTAAACGCCGTCAAACTTGCTCCAGTATGTGTCTTTGTACTTCTCGTCATCTCCCCACAGCGACAGAAGCATTCCTGGCCAGGGCTTTCTAACCACAATGTAGCCCTTGGTGCCGGGGCTTACTGGCCGGCCGTTTTCATCCACCACGCCAGCGTCGACTCCGGGCATTGGGAATGTTGCTGATCCAGGCTTCATGGGGACCATGTCGATGCCGGTGCATGCACCAAGCATGATGCCGCCGGTCTCTGTCTGCCACCAGGTATCGATGATGGGGCAGCCCTCCTTGCCGATGGTCTTGTAGTACCACATCCAGACCTCCGGGTTGATGGGCTCTCCAACCGTGCCCAGAAGGCGTAGGGAAGAAAGATCAAACGAGTTGGGTATCGCGTCCCCGTACTTCATGTACATTCGCAGGGCGGTTGGCGTGGTATAGAGTATGGTCGCACCGTGCTTTTCAACAACTGCCCAGTACCTGTCAGGCTTTGGATAGTCCGGCGCACCGTCATACATTACCTCGGTGATGCCATGCATCAGCGGGGCGTACACAATGTAGCTGTGGCCGGTGACCCACCCGATGTCTGCAGTGCAAAAAAAGACGTCGTCCTTTTTGTAGTCAAAGACCCATTTTGCGGTGGAGTAAAGATGTGTCAGATACCCGCCAGTGCCGTGCATTACGCCCTTGGGCTTGCCTGTCGTGCCTGACGTGTACAGGATGTAGAGCGGATGCGTGCTTTCCACCATCTCCGGTTCGCAGTACGGCGCGGCCTTTTCAACAGCTTCATGCCACCAGAGGTCTTTTGGACCCATCCTGACTTCGTTGCCCATCCTCTTGAACACGACTACATGCTCAACTGATGGAGTGGAACCTATGGACTCGTCAACCACCTTCTTTAGGTCCACCAGCCTTCCTTTGCGCATGCCGCCGTCGGCCGTCACGATCACCTTGGACCCTGCGTCGTTGATCCTGTCTATCAGCGCCTGCGAGCTAAAACCCGAGAAAACCACGGAATGCGTGGCACCGATCCTTGCGCAGGCCAGCATGGCCACAGGAAGTTCCGGCACCATGGGCATGTAGATGGTAACCCTGTCGTCTTTGCGCACCCCAAGGTTCCGAAGCACGTTTGCAAACTTGTTTACATGACGGTAAAGCTGAAAGTAGGTAAGGGTCCTTGACTCGCCGGTCTCCGACTCCCAGATTATGGCGGCCTTGTTCTTTGTCTCCGAGTTCATGTGCTTGTCAAGACAGTTTACAGACGCATTTAGCAGTCCGCCGGCGAACCACCGGGCAAACGGCGGGTTCCATTCTAAGACCCGGTCCCATTGCCGGCTCCAGACAAGGTTCCTGGCTTGCTCTGACCAGAATTTTTCCGGATCAGACAAAGCCTCTTTTGAGACTTTTTCAAGGAGCCTTCCGGGCTTGACGGTGACCTTGAGTTTGCCGCTCTCCTCGTATAGCTTTGAAGGAACATCTGACAAGTATCAGAGATTAAGGGAAATTTGTTTTAAAAATTGTTCGTTTGATAATAGAAAGGGTAGCCGGGTTTGATGGCCCCGGTTTGTTTATTTCTGGATTACCTGGTGAAGCCAGCTGGATTCCTGTGAATCGCCGGTAGCTGCGACTGCCACGGGTTTTTCTTCGGTTGTCGGCGCACTTGCTACCTGCGGCACTTCAACGGGCGTGGGACTCACTTCTGCAGGACTCTCCTTTGGTTGAGCCTCTGCCGGTGCTGGCGCGGCTGTTGTTCCAATGTTTTCCAGCGTGAGAAGCGAGATCTTGTTTCTGACGTTGGAGATCTCGGTCTTTTCGTTATCGATGTGCTCCACAAGCTCATCGGTGTTGAGCTTGATCTGCTGGTAGGTTTCTTCCTTCATCTCGTTGCTTCTGAACTGGAGCTTGGCGTCAAACAGCACGGACTTGACGTTCTTGGCTTCCGCATCAAGCTCGCCAAGACGGGCGTTCAGTTTTTCTACCACTGCCTTTTCTGTTTCTTCCAGTTCGTGGAGTTTCTTGTCGTACTTGACGTAGATCAGTTCAGCGTCATCCTTCATCGAATCGTTTTCAGCGACTATCTCCTGCAAAGCCTTTATCCTTTTTAGTGTCAACGATTTCTGTCGTATGAGCTTCTGTGCTTCAAGCCGCCACTTGGGGATGAAGAAGACGTACTCCCCCTGAACCACCAGCTGCTCGTAAGGCAGATGCTTGATGCCGGATGAACCGCAATCCACGCTGATGGACTCGATCTCGCCATCTATCTCTGTGATTATTCCGACTACTCTTCCTATGTAAGTACCATAGATGTCCTTGACCTGTTTGCCTACAAATGCGAGCTTTTCTTCGCTCATGCGCATTCTAAAGTAAGTAGGTATAATGACAATAGTGTCAAAATTGTTACATAAACTGTGCAAATTCTGTAGATAGATCTTCCAAAACGGATTCTAATGAATTGTACTAGCAGAGTTTTCACGTAGTTAATCATTTTGTTCGTGATTTTGGTTATCCTGTAACAAGTGAAATCGCCTCCCTTTTGTTGCAGATTTTAAGTGCAAGAAGGGGTGGAAATATACTAAAGAGACCACAGATTGGACTAAGACAGGAGATGGATTGGATACATCTCCGGGGAGTCCGGTGTCATCTTGTATTTCCAACGGTTGGGCTTAAAGACTTGAAAGCGCTTTCGTTTGGCAAAATGAAGACCGCGTAATGTCGCGTCTCCAATAACAATACCATCACCTGGCGCGGCAGACTGAATTTTCGTAGCTAGATTGATGGTAAATCCGATCAGATCTTTGTGCATTTTGACTGCTGCATCTCCAACGGTCTGGACAAGAGCATCACCAGAATCGATTCCGATCCTGAAGTGTATTTCAGGTAGTCCTCTATCTTTTAACAGCGGGTTAATTCCTTCGTGAATCATCCGCTTCATCGCAATAGCGCAATCAACAGCAGTATCGTCCATGCCGGGGAACACTAGAATAGGAAAATATGCTATAAGTCCATCCCCCACATACTTGAGCACGAACCCATTATAGTTTCCGACGAGTGATGCCATCTCTTGTAGGAAGACCATTATCACTTTTGCATTGTCTTTCGATGAGATCTGTTGACTCATTTTCGTTGAGCCTTTGATGTCGATACATAGAATAACGAACCACGCTTCATGGTCGTTAACAAGTTTTGCAAGGAAATCGTCTGATGCATCCTTATGTTGATAACCCACTTCTTGTTGTCCATCAAGAAGATTCCGCACTATTGCTTTGCGCTGGCCCACATAGTATAGAAAGTCTGTTATCTTTGGACGGATCATACCCACCGGAACGCCTTTCATATTCCTTGTAATCTCCTGCATTGTTTCCTCGTATGGTCCGATCAGTTCCTTGTCAAATTTGTCATAGAGATAGTCAATGCCATCGACTATGCGATGCTCGTAACGTTGCGGGTCTGGAACAATCTTGCAGTTATACAGATTTTGCTTGCCAGGTATTCTGACAAGTTCTTTAAATTCAAAGTCAATTCTTTTTCTAGGATACTTGGTCGGCATCGTTTACTGTAATAGTCACTAGATCGCCTACTGTGGTTTTAAACTTTCGGGTTTTACCGCCGTTACGAATCCTTGTGATACCACTACGCAGGTTGTGCACTTGACGCTGTACTGAAACGTCGAGGCGTCCTGATCGCTCATCAATGCAACTAGCCCTCCAGTCCATGCCCGCATTCCGGCGACATAGTCAAGATATTGGATGAGTATTCGTCAGTAATCGATAGATTTTCTAGTATAAGTTACCATATCTTCAACTATCGTGATGTATTTTTGAGCATCTGTTTCTTCTAACTTGAAGGGGCGCTTTAGGTATCTGGCTGCATCTGTTAATCCTCGCAACTGATTCAGAGTGTCTTTGTACTCCGATTTGGCATTTCCAATATTGATAAATGCGTTGTATCTTTGTTGAGTCCGATTATGTGTTTGTTTTTTAATATAGTCTTTTTCTGACATCGTGAAAAGATGTGCAGTGGCAAGTAGCTCTACTGCGCTAAAGAGATTGTCTACGAATGGCCGATCGAGCTTGTTCTGATGGCACAGTTTCGCCCCTTCAAAAAATTGGAGTGCAGAATCGAAGAGCTTTTTGGCTCTGCCCTTATTCTGTCGAAAGTCAAAATGGATATACCAGTTATCTCTAAGTTTGAGCATAGTTAGGTGGCCCACATTCGGACTGTCCTTGTCAGTCAATGTGATGTCAACGATGTCTTCAACTTCATCTTCATAGATCTTCTCATTTGGTTTTTTCTTTACTCCTAGCTTTAGTTTGAGCTTACCTAGCGCCAAAACTTCATCGTTAAGTCTTATTATGACCCGGTCTGCATCGGGGTCCATTATTACCTGGGCCTTTTCTAGTGGAAAATTATCTGCAAGTTGACCTTGCTCTTTTCGTTTCCTGATTTCAGGATTTATCCAGAGCTCTAGTATGTTATTGAAAAAAACCTTCGAACCCTCCACTCCAAAAATATCTTTGGACATAAGTAGCGCAACAGAAATTAACTATAAAAGATAGCTAAATGTATCGCTATCAAGGATGATCTTTTGGTTTCTGTTCTAGGTAGTAGCAGAACCAGTCAACTTTTCAAAAGTAGAAAAACTATTAGAACAAAAAAGGAAAAAACGCGAAAGGCTGATGCCTTTCTTCGTATTTTATCTTGTGAACTGCTGCTGTGCTTGTGAGTAGAATGCAGTCCAGGCCTTAGCAACGTTGGTGCTAAAGTCAGTGACAGCATCGACGGTCCTGTTGTAGATCTTTAGGTTCTCTCTTGCTGCGTCAAGGGCGTTGATGGTCAGCTGGTTGTTGATTCCAATGGACCTGATGACGTTGTTGGTCATCTCGGTTGACTGCTTTACATACAGGTCGGTGTACGGCATAGCTGTCGGTACGTTCCAGTTGCTTGCCAGCTGCTTCTGAGCAGAGATGGCAGTCTGGATCATGTTCTTTGTGGTCTGTATGTAGTCCAGTTGCAGGTTAGAAAAAGACTGTAAATACTGTGGTTGAGCCTTTGCAATCTCGTCTACGGTCCTAATAAAATTCTCTCTCACTGCGTCAAAAGCGTCGGTTCTTGGGGTTTCGTCTTTGGCTATTTTGTCGGCCATTTTTATTACCGTATATTGGTATTAAATGGCAGTATATAAACTTTGGTTCACAATGGTATTGATTGGTAATGTATGTCGGCAGGTGCCTACTCTACCCATTAGCCTGCTGCCTCTTTTTCTCGGTCCTCTTCTCCGCATCAAACCTTTCCAGCTGGTACCGCTCCATGTCCACAAAACGAATGCCTTGGGCCAGAACGGGATGCACCCTGCTTATCTGGCGGTACATCTGCTGGCAGACGGCCCGGTAGTCTGGATGGCCCTGCGGCACGGTGCGAAGCTCTATCATGTGGCAGGCCTCGCGCAGGTTGAGCTTGATAAAATACGGGTAGCGGTATGCAAAATTCACGACGTACTGCGCTTCCTCCGGCATGGTCTTTGCAATCTCTTCGTACACTTCCTTGGACAAGGACATGCATTCTCGGAACTCCTTTTCGATTCCGGCCTCGACTAACTCTGCTGGCATGTCGTATCCATGCCGCGTTGAAAGCAGCTGCCGCTCCATCGTCAGGATCCGGTGCCTGTGCAGGTCGCGAAACATCCCAAAGTTCGTGCAAAGCTCAAAGGTGTAATCCACCATTTCAAAAGCCCTGCCGGGCCGCTGTCGGCGGTTCTGACGGAACTGCGTATAGGCGCCAATTACCCGGTGCCGGTCTTCTGAGGCCAGGGATTTGACGTACCGCATTATGCTTTCTAGCGGCATGCCTTCAGCCTGCTCGTACAGGATTGCCGATGCCACCCGGACCTCGGCTTCAAAGTTATCGGCAAAGTCCAGAAGTCGGACCGGCTCAGGCGTAGAAGATGTCAGCCCGGCAAGATGGTTTTTTGCCAGCTTTTTAATCTCGCCTTCAGTTTTTGTCAAATAGTCCTGCAGCGCCTGCCCGTGCCTGTCGCTGGCGCGCCGGACAAACGATGGTATTACCGCAGACAGCTCTTCGAACATCTGTGCAGAAATGGATGTTACCTCGGCCAGCTTTGATCCGTGCATCAGGGTTATGAGGTATTCAAATGCCCTTCCGTTGCCGGTTATGCCGACGTTGGTCAGAGTTGCGGCAGGCAAAAGCCCGCGCAGCAGATCCAGAGTCTTTGCGCGTATCGTGGCCTTGTAGATCCGCTTTGCCGCTTCGATGTCCTTTTCAACCCTTAGATCTCCAAAGGGCTTGTCCTTCTGCGAAGACGAATCAAAGAAGATGAACCGGTCTATAGGCTCGCGCTCCTCTATGTACTTCTGCAGCGGCTGTATGTTTTTGCTGTAAACGTCAAAGGAATGATCGCAGGCGCCGATGTACCTGTCTGCATGGCGAGAAGAAAGGATACGCGCCTCTCTGCAGTATCTGTATAGTCCCCTCACCTTCTGGTCAAAGGGCACGTACCTGGATGACTTTTCCAGGTAGGACAGGCCGATTCTGCGGTCCTCTATTTTTTTGGCAGCAATGTTGGATATGCCTTCCACCGCTATCTGGGCTATCCCAAGCTCCGCAACCGAGTCGTCACCGTACTCCAAAAGCACTTTTTGGTAAAACTCTTCGCCGCGGTTTGGATTTCTGGCAAATTCATCCAGAAATACGCGGCGCATGCTCTTGTCTGTCCGGGAATACCTAGACATCAGAGCCCCCCTGTCCACCTGTTTTGGGGTGATTATTGCAAAGACAGCCTTGTCAGTGTTGGAAAAATGCCCCCTTAGAAGTGATTTTTCTTCTTCAGAAAAGCTGTCAAGGAAAATGGTATTATCAGACAAGCCCGCAGTAGAGATTGGTTTGGGTGTTTAATAAAACCAACCTATGCAATCATCAAATTATCAGGTGTTTGGCACAAGAATTAATAAATATGGCAAAATAGAAGGTTATTTCGTTGTCCACCACGACAGTATCGGAGTATATCTGTGAAGACTGTGGAACTCTGTTGATACACAGCAATCCGATTACCCTTCAAAGCATGAAGGAAGTTCACGATCAACTGTGTTTTGCAAAGAGGCAGAAGGCAAGGGCGGCCGAGGCTGCCAAGGCGGCACCCAAGCCAGCTGCTGTCCCGTCTCCGGCTGCCGCGGCTGCTCCAAAACCATCCGCAGCGCCTCCGCCTGCCATGCCATCCCCGGCTGCACCGGCAGCTGGCGGCAACACCACCATATCCCTGTCAGGGACAGGCACAAGCTACTCCAAGGTGGACGGACCCATAGACACAGGCTTTAAGTCAAAGAGGCAGGTGGTCGGCCAGTACAGCGGCATAAACGTGTGGGGGCCGCTAGACGCACCCGGCCAGCTGGGAATATGGGGAAGCAACGTCTGCGTTGATTTTGATATATGCGTGGCCGATGGGGCATGCATCGAGGCCTGCCCAGTCAACGTGTATGAATGGCTGGAGACGCCTGGACACCCTGCATCAGAGAAGAAGGCTTTCATGATAAGAGAAAAGGATTGCATATTCTGCCTCGCATGCGAGAACGTATGTCCGCCGCAGGCCATAAAGATATTCCAGAAGGCCGGATAACTTAACCGTATATATCACGACATTTCCCACTAGTAGCGTTGGCTAGATTCCGCGTTGTAGCCACCGGTGGAACCTTTGACGAGATCCATGCAGGCCACATCGCGCTTTTGCGCAAGGCCTTTGAAGTCGGCGAGAAGGTCATAATCGGCGTTTCAAGCGACGCATTTGCCTGGAAAAACAAGGGAAAAAAACTGAACCACAGCTTTGAGCAGCGGGTTGAAAGCCTCAAAAAGGCAATCGAGGCGGAATTTGGGGACGTCGATTACGTTATTGCAAAACTGGACAATGATTTTGGACCGGCAGTCATCTCCGGAGACGTTGGCGCGCTGGTGGCGAGCTCAGAAACCCAGTCAAAGGGCAAGCTGCTCAACGAGATCCGGGCAGAGAGGGGGCTGAATCCTGTTGAGGTTATTGCAGTCAGCCTGGTCAAGGCAGAAGACGGCCTGCCGATTTCATCGACGCGCATCAGGGCCGGCGAGATAGACAGGCAGGGCAGGTTGTTAAAAGACAGTCGCAGCAGGCTCAACAATAGTTGATTATCGGAATTTTATCCTGTTGATGAGAAAACGGGCCGTGTATCCGGAAAGACCCATCGACTTTGCCGCACGGAAGATAGAAACATCGGTCAAGAACCTTAGAGAGGGGCTTGATCCCGACATCCTTGCCTACTGGTACAAACGAGTCGAGGACAGATCAAAGGAGATGGTTCCGCCGCACCTCAAAGACAAGATCAGGTTTGAGCAGGACAGGATACTGTGGATGAAGTTCAGCATGGACGTGTCAAAGCGGGCCGTCCCGTACGTCATGCAGGTCATCGAAGAATACATACCCATGATGCCGTACTCAACGGGCCTTTATTTCCGCAAGGTGCAGGAGATCCTCACCAACGAGATGAACAAGGACCTGCGCTAGTCGCTTATTGTTATCTCGGCCACGGATCCGTCAAAGTCGCTTGCCTGTATGCTGGTTTTTCCTTCAGCCACAACCTGCAATAGGTTCTTGAGCCGGCCAGCACTCTCCTCGTCCTTCATGATCACGGCATGCGAAGAGTGGTCCTTGAGTTTTATCACGACCTCTGTCCCAACCACCGCGGATATGCCTGCAATGTACACCGTATAGTCTTTCTGCACAGAGACAAGGCCTGCCAGCTTTTCTGCCTCGTACCTGTCCTCACACTCAAATTTTATGGTCTTCATGCCTCAAACGGCTTTTCGTCGTACATGAACATGGCCACCACATCCTTTGCCTTCTCGCGCCGTTTCCGAAACTCGGTTATAAACGGCCTTACTCCTTTTGCCAGGTCTGACTTGCATTCGCCGCAAAGCAGGTTGCCGCTCTTGCACTTCAGCAGCCGCTCGTCTGACTGCTTTTCCGTGTCAAAAAAGTAACGCAGATACCAAAAGACAGGGCAGCCAATGGGATTGGCGCCCAGCTGCCTCTGCAGCGCCACTGTCGGCTGGCCGCCGGTAAACGCCGAGGAGACCTTCTTGTCGGCAACCTCCGGCGCGTCGGTGGTAAAGATGGCCGTTTCCGGCTTTGAAGACGACATCTTGCCTACCATGCCCAGGCCCGGCAGGAACTTGCTGTGTATCTGAGCAGGCTTGTAGTACCCCATCCTGTCGGCAACGTCCCGCGTCATCCTCCAGTACGGGTCCTGGTCGATGGCCGCCGGTATGAGGACCGGCGTCGGCCTTCCTTCTATTATGGAGGGCAGAAAGCAAGGCGCGGCCTGGATAGGCGGAAAGCCTATCATGCCAATGTTGGTTGAATTGTTAAATCCAAATACCGCCTTGGCTGTGGAAAACGTGATCCGCTTTGCCACTTCCGTGGCTATGGGGTAGAGGTGCTGTATATGCTTGGTATCCACTATTATCTTGGTCTTTTTGGGATCGAAACCCACGGCTATGATGTCCAGTATGTTTTCGTATGTGAAGCGCCGGACATCCTCTCGAGTCCTCTCCTGGCTGTAGAGGAATTTTTCATCATCTGTCAGCTGGAACAGCAGTTTTGAATCGAACTTGTCCTGCAGGTACTTTGTGAATATCCAGGGCATTATGTGGCCCATGTGCACCATACCGGACGGCCCGCGGCCCGTGTAAAGGTAAAAGTTCTCCCCCTTTTCGCGCTTGTCTAAGATCCAGTCAAAATCCCGGTGGGAGAAGAAATACCCCAGCCTCAGCATTGGATGGATCTCGCCGGTGGCCCTTTTGACCTTCTGCAGAAGTTCTGGAGTAATGGGCTGAGTCCCAAACTTTTCTACAAGGCGGCCGTAGTCAATCTCGCCTTCCACCTCCCACGGCGTGACCTTGAACTCGCCGTTCTCCTCTGCAATTTCGTTGGGCTTGTCCATCGATGTTGCAGACATTGTGTTAACGTTTAAAAAGTCTTCTTCATTTGTCAACTGTAATTAATGAGTATTGACGTTTCGACTCTTCATCCCATTGAGCGCTCGATTCTTGGAGAGATCGCAAAGAATGAACCGCTCTCCATCGAGAGGCTTGCTGAAACATGCAAGATGTCTTTGGATCAGGTGCGCCGGGGAGTTGAATGGCTCAAGTTCAAAAATCTGATATCGGTAAAGGAATTGTCCAGTTATTTTGTCTCGCTGGCACCTGCAGGCCAGGCTGCCCTGCAGTCAGGCCTTCCAGAAAGAAGGCTTGTCAGGGCAATAAAGGAAGGCAAGAGCATCATGTCCGAGATTCTTGCCAGCGGCATGCTAGATGGCCAGGAAGTAAACGCTGCCGTGGCCGGCGCAAGAAGAAACGGCTGGATCCTGTTTTCTGAGGGAAGCAGAATGTCCCTGACAGAGGCGGCCGACAAGCCTTCTGCAGAAGAAACGCTTCTTGCAAGGCTGCAGCAAGGGGAATTGGAACAAGGAAAGCTGTCAGAGGACGAAAGGAAGGGGTTTGAGCTTTTAAAGAAACGCCCCGGCTATGTAGAGGTAAAGGAGCAAAAACAGATCCTCGTCCAGATTACAGAGCAAGGCAGGAACTTGCTTCCGGCTCTGTCTGAAGAAAAGCCGCAGGAGCGCCGGCTGACAAGCGAGCTCATCACGTCAGGACGATGGAAGCAGGTTGAACTAAGCTCCCTGGATGTTGAAGCCGCGGCTCCATCGGTGTTTTCTGGAAGGAGGCACCCGCTGGCAGACATCATTGAAGAAGTAAAGGAGATCTTTGTTGGCCTGGGATTTTCAGAGATAGACGGCAACATGGTCCAGTCAGGGTTCTGGAATTTTGACGCGCTTTTCACGCCGCAGGACCATCCAGCCAGAGAGATGCAGGACACATTCTACATTTCAGGAAGAAAACATGCGATCCCGGCAAGCAAGGACCAGATAGCAAGAGTATCGCGTGTCCACAAGACAGGGTGGGGCAGCTGGAATGCTGAGGAGTCTGAGCGCGTGGTCCTGCGAACCCACACCACGCCGGTGACGCTGCAGCACCTTGCCAGGGCAAGGCCGGAAAACGCGCGGTACTTTTCGGTAGGCCGGGTTTTCAGAAATGAAAAGGTCTCCTACAAGCACCTGGTCGAGTTCCACCAGGTAGAGGGCGTTGCAACAGCGCAAAAGGCCTCGCTTAGGGACCTGATGGGCCTTCAAAAAGAGTTCTATGCCAAGATGGGCATAAAGAAGGTCAAGTTCTGGCCGACTTTCTTTCCGTACACCGAGCCGTCGTTGCAGAGCATGGTATACAACGAACGTCTAGAGAAATGGGTTGAGTTATTCGGTATGGGCATCTTTAGGCCCGAAGTCACGCAGCCACTGGGCATCAAAAACCCGGTGCTTGCCTGGGGCGGAGGGCTTGAGAGGATAGCCATGCTCCGGTTCGGCTTAGACGACGTGCGCGAGCTGTACACAAACAGGCTTGGATGGCTGAGGAGTGTTCCAAAATGCCAGTTGTAAACATCTCCTTTGATCGTCTAAAGGAATTCCTTCCCGGCGTCAAGACAGACAAGGCTCTAGAAATGCTCCCGTTCATAGGCCTTGACATCGAGGGCATTGATGACAGCATCGTTCGCGTGGAATACAACCCAAACAGGCCGGACTTTTCCTCCGATTACGGCATCATAAGGGCGCTGCGCGGCCTTTTAGGCATCGAGACAGGAATGCCAAAATTCAGGCTTGCCGGCAAGAGTGGTTTTTCAGTCAAGGTTGGA
Source organism: Nitrososphaera sp. (assembly GCA_029263715.1). Classification (GTDB taxonomy): domain Archaea; phylum Thermoproteota; class Nitrososphaeria; order Nitrososphaerales; family Nitrososphaeraceae; genus Nitrososphaera. The sequence continues at coordinate 194,728 of JAJUFP010000004.1, forward strand.
AGGCCGGTAAAGAAGGTCCGGCCGTACGTGGCGGCCCTTGCGGCAACGGATGGAAGGCTTGACGACGAGACGGTGAGGCAGATAATAGCCATGCAGGAGGACCTTCACAACGGGGTTGGCAGAAGAAGAAAGAAGGCGTCCATTGGAATCCACAACCTAGATGCCATATCCTTTCCGGTGACGTATACCGCGCTCTCTGAATATTCTTTTACGCCGCTTGGAGAGTCTTTGAAAATGACCACAAAACAGATCCTGTCAGATACAGAGACCGGCAGGACGTACGGCCACATCCTTAAGGGTGACAGGTATCCGGTCATATACGATAGCGCCGGCACCGTCCTTTCGTTTCCGCCCATAATCAACGGCAAAGAGACCATGGTTGACACTAGTTGTAAGAACCTCTTTGTCGAAGTCACGGCCACAGAGCGAAAGGCAGCAGAAGACATGCTTGCCGTGATTGCCTTTACCCTCTACGATGCAGGCTTTAAGATAAAGACGGTAATCATCGAGGATGCAAAAAAGACGGAAACGCCGGTGGCTGCGCCGGCACGGATGGACATAGACGTCAGCTACGTTAACGAACTGCTTGGCCTTGACCTGGATGCAGGCAAGATTGTAGACTGCCTTAAAAAAAGCCGGCTTGACGCCAAATCCAGCCGTGGCAGGATAACATGCTCCATCCCCCGCTATCGGACAGACATAACACATCCGGTCGATCTGGTGGAGGAGGTGGCCATAGGATACGGCGTCTATAACTTTGAGCCGACTTTTCCAGCCTCAAATACTGCAGGGCAGAAATCTGCTCTCTCGACGTATTTTGAGGCCATCCGGCAGACCCTGACAGGGCTTGGAATGCTTGAATCATTCAACTTTTCTCTGACCAGCAGGCAAGTGCAGTACGAGCTGTCAGGCCGGCCGGCAGAGGACGTGATTTCGGTAGACGCCTCAAAAAGCGCGGAGCATGAGGTGCTCAGGAACTCGCTCATCCCGTCGCTGCTTCAGTCGCTTTCACGAAACGTGCACGAGGAGTATCCGCAGAAACTTTTTGAGATAGGCAAGATCTTCAGAAAGGAAACTGACCGGATCGAAGAAAGATGGCATCTGGCTGCACTAACTTCCCATGACGAGGCCGGTTTTACAGAGATCAAGTCCATCATGCAGGCCCTGTTCAGTTCAGGCTTTGGAATGACGGCTTCCACCAAGGCAGCTTCAGACCCCCTGTTCATCAAGGGGAGATGCGCCCAGATTTTGTTGCAGGACAGGCCAGTAGGCGTAATCGGTGAAGTCTCGCCCCTTGCCATACAGAACTTTAAGCTTAGAATGCCTGTTGCGGCCTTTGAGGTAGACCTTTCCGGGCTATATTCAGGGCAGGATTAGCAAAAGCAAAAATATCTAGCAGTGCATTATATGGTAACCCCGTCAAAGAGCATGCCGAGGAGCTACAGGCTAACCAATGAACGCATGTGAGTCAGAGGCGGGGCACACAAATTTATAACGAATTACACAGGATGGCCTTGTATATTATGTCGCAGGATAACGCGGACAAGGTAGAAAAGAAGCCAAAGGCAGTGGCGTTGTTATCCGGAGGGCTGGACAGCAACCTGGCTGTTCGCATGATGCTTGAGCAGGGCGTTGACGTGGAGGCCGTGGCTATCAAGACTCCGTTCTGCGATTTTGACTGCGGCAAGGGCTGCGGCCACAAAGTCAAGGAAGTGGCCGACGAGCTGGGCGTCAAGCTAAAGACCGTGTATTTTGGCGAGGAATATCTGCGGATGATGAAGAACCCCAAGCACGGGTATGGGTCTGGCATGAATCCGTGCATAGACTGTAGGGGCATGATGTACGATGCTGCCAAAAAGCACATGGAAAAGACAGGCGCCGACTTTATCATAACAGGCGAGGTTCTGTTTCAGCGGCCCATGAGCCAGAACAACAGGGCGCTGCATATAATTGAAAACGAATCCGGTCTGGCCGGCAAAGTATTACGACCACTGTCAGCAAAGCATCTGGCACCCACCGACGCCGAGAAGGCAGGGCTTGTCAAGCGCGAAAATCTTGGCGACATAAAGGGCAGGTCCAGAAAGGGTCAGCTGGCTCTGGCAAAGCACTTTGGAGTGCAAGAGCCACCCAATGCTGCCGGCGGATGCCTTTTGACAGACCCGGCATTTTCAAAGCGTGTAAGCGACCTGATGGAGCATGTCGAGGACATTCCAAGCATCAACGATATCGAGCTTTTGAAGGTGGGAAGACACTTCCGCCTTACACCCAAGGCAAAGCTGGTGGTGGGCCGAAACAAGGATGAAAACGAGATCATCGCGGCCCTGGCCGAAGAGACGGACGTGGTTCTTGAGGCCAAGGACCATGTTGGGCCGGTCTGCATACTGCGTGGAGAGAAAGACGATGCCATGCTGGCCAAGGCTGCTGGAATTGTCCTCCGATATTCCGACGCGCCCAAGGACGTACGGTCCAAGGTTAAAGTTGCTGCAAACGGCATAGAAAAAGAACTGGACGCCATGCCTGAGGACAGCTCTGACATTGAAAAGCTGCGCATCTAACCGCAATCTCAAGCTAAAATCAACTATTCGGTGAACGAGTTTTGACCAGCAGGACTATTGAGTAGCCGGCGGGTTTTAGCTTTAACCTCAATAGTTGAGTTGGATGACAGACAGACCCACGCAGACACACAAAACCCCGGTTTACCTGAAGGCCCTTACCCTACGGGATATCACGGACATCGCTGCGATAAAAGAAGACATCAAGAAGCACATGATCCTGATACTTCGGGTTACGCCGCTGGCACAGAAGGACGTCGAGGAACTCCGAAAGGTCATCGAGGAGCTTTATGCCTACGCCCAGTCCATAGGAGGCGACATTGCCCGGCTTGGGGAGGAGAGGATTGTCCTTACCCCGCCAGACGTCAAGATCTGGCGCGGCGCCTACGACCTAAAGTAGTTTTACTGCTTCCTGCACCAGCGGATGCTGCGTCGGGATCTTGAATATCTTGTTTATCGAGCTGGCAAGGTTCTGCGCCTTGGGCCGCTCGCCGTGGTTGACCAGAACCTTTCTTAGTTTTGGCCGCAGCCGGCTGACGTAGGCCATCAGCTGGTTGTAATCGCTGTGGCTGGTAAAGCCGTCGATTTTTTCTACCTGGCATCGTATTGTAATGGTTTCGTTGCTTACCGACACCTGCCGGGCTCCATCCTGTATCTGCCTTCCAGGCGTGTCAACTGCCTGGTACGATACCAGGATAAGCTTGCTTGAAGGATCGCCGGCTATCTGCTTAAGGTACGATACCGACGGCCCGCCGGCAAGCATGGAGGAAGGCGCAAGCACCACTGCCGGCTCGCCCTGTTTAAGGGATGCCGGCTCGACAGAAATTGAAGGCTCGCCAAAGGGGTTTTGCTCTGACTCGCTGATGATTTGCCGGATATCCCGGGAAAGGAATTCAGGGTACGTTTCGCATATGGCCGTGGCCTCTGCAATTATCTTGTCTACCAGTATCTTGACTGGAGGTATCCTGCCGGTACCGATCATCGTGTTTAAGACGACCAGCAATTCCTGCGATATTCCAACTGCAGGAACCGGTATCAGGACTCGGCCGTTGTTTGATATGGTTGAACTTATCAACGCCGCCAGGCTGGCCTCGGCTTCTTCCCTTGAGCTGACAATATCCTCCTTGCCGCCATACGTGGCCTCGATGATCATGGTCTCGACCCGGGGGAAATTCCAGAATGCGTTTTCCAGCGTTACAGTCTTGCCGAATTTCATGTCGCCGGTATAAACAAGGTTGTGGTCTCCGTTTCCGATGTGCAAGTGTGCCGATGCTGAACCCAGTATGTGGCCCGAGTTTGAGAGCACCAGCTTTACGTCCGGCGAAATGTCCGTTACGATGCCGTGGGTAAGCGGGACTGCATGTACTACGGCTTTTTCAACATCCTTGTCTGAATAAAGAGCGCTCTTGCCGGCGCGCCTTATGTAGTCCTGCTGCAGGATCCCCATCAGCAAGATGGTTGGCTCGGTGCAGTACACCGGGCCCCGATAACCGTACTTGAAAAGGGCCGGCAGAAAACCGGTGTGGTCAAGGTGTGCGTGGGTAAGAACCACCGCGTCCAGTTCAGACATGCTCAGGCCAGCAATGTCAAACCGGGGCAGAGAAGAAAGCGAGTCTCGGCCCGTCTCGTTGATGCCACAATCAAGCAGGATCTTGCTTTCCCTGGTCGACAAAAGCATGCAGGACCGGCCCACCTCGGCAAAGCCGCCAAGGGCGATCAGGCTGGCCTCCGCCTGCTCGCTTAACTTGTCTCGGAATATCTTGTTGCCCACCTCGCGGTAAAACTTGGTGCGCTCGACAACGCTTTCGTCAAGGATCCTGTAGAAATTTTCAATGTACGACATGCTTTGCGGGGCTTTTCTTATCCTTACCCGCCAGCCGGTCTTTTCGGCCAGGTCTATGTTGTCAAACTCCTCGCCCACCTGGGCCAGCATCCATGGCCTTTTGGCAAAGACAACTGCCTCGCCCAGCACTGCGTCAAAGAACATGCCGGCCAGGCCGACTTCTTTTGGTATCGACTTGGATATTATCTCCGTTGATTCTGGCCTTGGTTTTCTGATGGATTCATCGGTCCTTATAACTATGCGCTTTTTGATGCTGTTGACCATGTTGGAGACCAGCTGGTTGTTCTGCATCAGGTACACCGGATTTTTCGTGTACAGGGCTATTCTTGGCCCCTCGTACTCTATCTTGGTCAGCGCAGCTTCTTGCGGCAGACTCTGCAGTATAACTGCCATGATGTTCTGACTGGCAGATTCTTGGGGAGGAGGTTTACGTTGCATTTATCTAATCACTAAGACGGGCATCGTTGGCATAATCTCGATGCAGGTATTATCTGGCTATCAACGATGATTGCCACAGGCCAGTATTAAATATTTGGGCAGGGTCAAAGTTGAAATAATCTTCCGTGTTACTAGAGGCGACGTAGTTTGGAAAGCGAACCAAGACGATACGGCGGCCCAAGACGTTTCAGTGGCCCAAGACCGTTCAGGCTTGCTCCAGTCAAGGTCGGAGAAGAATACACCGTCAAGATCGAATCCATGAGCAGACGCGGCGACAGCGGTGTTGCCAAGATTCAAGGCCTGGTGGTCTTTGTAGCGAATTCTAAAGTCGGCGACGATGTGAGGGTCAGGATTTCCAAGTTAGGACGCGGCTTTGCAACAGCGGATGTTGTTGCTGACGCTGAGAAAGCCATAGAAGCCATGGAACCGGAAGCCGAGGCAGAGACTTCCAGCGACAGCGACGAGTGATTCCCTATGTTTCTGACCATGACTTCTCCAAAACACCTCATGGAACTTCCAAGGAAGATCCTGATTGGAGAAGAGGTTCTTTCAGAGATTGGCTTGTTCGTAAAGTCTCTTGACGCCAATTCGTCAAACGTGGCCGTGATAACCGGCCGGGTGGTCATGGAACGGGCCGGCCAGGAATGCAAAAAGTCGCTGCGAAAGTCATCCCTCAAGAGCAAATGGTACGTGGTTTCCGACGCATCTGTTGACACTGTAAACAAACTGTATTCCAAGATTAACGAGGATGCTCCTGACATTGTGATCGGGTTTGGAGGAGGAAGATCCGTGGACGTTGCAAAAATGACGGCCCACAGACTGGAAAAGCCGTTTCTCAGTGTGCCCACTTCGGCTTCGCATGACGGCATATCAAGCCCCTTCGTGTCAGTCAGGGGGACCGAAAAGCCATATTCCATAAAGGCCACCACCCCCATCGGGGTGCTGGCAGACATCAACCTGCTGGCGCAGGCGCCGCCCCGGCTCTTGGCAGGAGGCTGCGGCGACCTGGTGGCCAAGATAACAGCGGTCAAGGATTGGGAGCTGGCCCGCGATGAAAATGGCGAGTACTTTGGCAGCTACGCGGCCAACCTGGCATACATGAGTGCAAAGATTGTTTTAGACGAGTCTGAAAGACTGAAGAAAAAGGACAAGTTCAGCATCAGGACCATAGTTGAGGCCCTGATAAGTTCTGGCGTGGCTGCCTGCATAGCGGGAAGCAGCAGGCCCTGCTCTGGTGCGGAGCACTTGTTCAGCCATGCGCTAGAGTACGTTGCAGGCCCGGATTGCGGCCTCCACGGCGAGCGGGTTGGCCTTGGCACGATATTGATGGCCAAGCTCCACGGCCTTGACTGGGAGAGGATTGCCCACACCCTTAAGGAGATGGGCGCTCCAACCAAGGCAAAGGAGATCGGGCTTTCAGAGGACCAGGTGGTCAAGGCCCTTGTCAAGGCGCAGTCCCTCAGGCCGGACCGCTACACCATCCTAAGCAAGATAAAGATGGATGAAAAGTCCGCCCTGGCCCTGGCCAGGTCTGTCAGGATGATCTAGCCAGCGCCCTTATCGTGGCCTGTCTTCTGTGAGCAAAAATTTGCTCCAGCCTTTTGCTTGTGTAGCCTTCAAACACGCGTCCAAGCGGACCGTATGGCAGCTCAAAGTCTATCTCGTCGATGACTTTGGTGCCGTCGCCGGCCTCTTGAAACGCATGGACGTGCTTCCAGACCTTAAACCTGCCGGAAAGCATCTCGTCAACATACTGATACGGGGAAAGCGACGTTATCTTGGAATGCCATTGGCTTTTGGTTACCAGTTTTCCCTCAAGCCACACTTCCGTGCCCTGGAGCAGTTTTCTGCCGGTGGTGGATTTTAAGACCTTCAGTCTCATTTCCGGTGGCGTGATAACCTCAAGGTGACCGATGTCGGTGTAGAAATCCCATACTCTGTCTATATCTGCATCAACAATAAACGCATGGGAAAAACGGCGCAACCTGTCTAGAAAGCACCGTGCGACATTTTAGATTTTTCCTAACGTTAAGGTGCGGAAGAGATTTGACTCTATGTTCGCTCTTTTTTCATCCCGAACTAGTGACAAACGAAGTGATGCGCCTGCCATAAAACAGTTATAAGCAAAACAGGACTAGAGTAATCTGCCCATGGCTACAAAACAAGCTGCTAAGGCAAGCTCCGACGAGGAAGGACTCTGGCCTGAAGAGATCGAAGCTATGAAGAATATCAAAAGCGGCAAGACCAAGATGATAACAATGACTGCAGAGGAATTCTTTGCCGAGATGGATAAGCATATTGAAGAAAGAAGAAAGAGAGACATGGCAACTAAGAAAGCCAAAAGGCTGACAAAAACAGCTTGACTGTCTTCCCTTCCATATTGAAAAGAAGCTGCGTTCAGTCTTATGGGAGTTAGTACATCTTGAAGACCCTCGAATCTTTGGCGTGTATGAAAAGAATCTGAAATACGGTTCTGCCTATGTCTTGAGATTGGATAAGTCACATAGACTCTCTTATCAGGTTGATTTTGATGAGCACTTGATCAGCTTGCTGAGGGTTGGCGACCACAAATCTGTAGGTTCTAAAGAATGACTTGAATCCTTGCAGTTTTTCTGTTGTCAGTCTTGAGGAGTTTGTTCTTGTATCGCAGCCTGCTTTGTTGTAGATGTCCCTCACGCAACCTAATGTTTCATTCCATTTTATGTAGAGATTAAAACATAGCTGAAGAGGTGGGGAGGGGATTCGAACCCCTATAAATCCGCTGACTGCACAGGCATGCTGCAGGCGAACGCATGGCCGCTCTGCCACCCCACCGTCCGTGGCATTATCTTGTCGGATCTAATTTAAAGCATTAGGGAATTGACTGACCGGGCGGCAAGTTTGGCCACGCGGACAGGCTCTGGTACCGAACCCTGCAGGGTAAAGGCATCCAGGACGGCAGTGGCACGCCTTCTGTCTATACCCCAGTACCGGATATACAGGTCCTTGCCGGTCTTGAGCATAATTCTTTCCCGCGCACCCAGCCCCTTGTACATGGTCATTTTGGATGACCAGTCATCCGGGAAATGGCTCATTATGGCATCCTCAAGCCCCTTCGAGTCTTCAAAGGTTACTGCGATGACTGCAAGCCCCGTTTCTTGGGCCACCCTGCCTCCGTCTATGATGTTGTACATGCTTATGACAAGGCCGTCGACAAGTATGCAGTTGATGTCATCGCGGTCAAGAGACCGGTACATGGAAATGATCTGGTCGGTGGCGTCGTCCCCCTCCACGGTCGCGGCTCCAAAGACCATGCCGTCTATTACCAGGTCGCGCCGCATCACCACCCCAGCAAGTGTGGACTTGGCCGCTGGTTTTTTAAAGCTCTCAGCTATTGCCAGTACTCTTACCCCTTTCTTTTCGGAATGAACTCGGCGGATGGCAGCAAGATGACGACGGCATCAGATAAGGGTTATTGCAATGCCCCCTTGCCGATTATCCTTATGCTCTGGCTGTCCGGCTTGAGTAGTACGCAGTTTTGCCCGGGCTGATATGCGGCTGGTTTTTCGGACGTGACCTCTAAAAGCTCGCCGGCCTGCTTTACCCTTACTGCTCTTATCTGCATGCCAATGGACGCCATGTACATTTGGTTTTCTGCCAAGTCTCCTTTGAAGAAGGGGCTTTTTTCAAACTTGGCTTGCATCGCACCGGATGACACCCTGACGGCATCCGGAGTGCAGATGACGTCGCCCCGTGATATGTCGGCTGCAGAAACACCCTTTATCGCCAGCCCGACTCTTGCGGGGCTTGAGGAGCTTTCCACAGGATCGTCGTGCATCTGGACGGACTTTACCAGCACGTTCTTTTTTGCCGGCATGATGACTAGCTCGTCGTATGCCTTGACGGTGCCTTGTTTGACCACCCCCAGGACAACGGTGCCAACGCCCTTGACATCAAATGCATGGTCAACGGGGATCACGACGGCCCCTTCTCTGCCTTTGGGCTGCAGCTTGCCTATCTCCTGTTTTAGCTGGTCAAGGCTATCAACAAACTGGTAGTTGGCAGCGGCGGTGTTTTTGATGAGGCCTTTGAGCTTTTCGCGGTCAACCTCGTAGGAATGCATGATAAAGCCGTCCTTAAGCCCGGCCATGTCAAGGGCCACTATCTGCTCGCCAAGGAACTTGTCCAGCTTGGTCACGTTTAAGATGGCATACTCGGCCATGTTCACTGCCTGCAAAAGAGGCTGAATCTTGTCTGGAAACGTGTTTGGCGTCGTCCAGGTATAGACGGTGTCAGAAGTCTTGCGGTCGTATATTGTTATGTCAGTTGATGTCCCCTTCTTTCCCAGCTCGGCTGCAACAGCGTAATCGCCAAGAACCACGAAGTTGATGCTCTTCAACACGGCTTGGTAGCTCTGCCTGTAGGTATAATGCTTTACGCTTGTACCTCGTCAATGGTGAACACGAATCGCGAGCCAGCAAATTCCTCGGTTCCCTCGCGCTCCCAGTTCACCTTGTACTCCTTGGTCACCTGCTTGCCTATGATCTTGATGGTTCTGGGCAGGTCCGAATATAGGTTCTCGACTTTTTCCTTGTTCTTGGTCATCAAAAGTGATCTTCGCCTCTTCATAAGATACTTGACGGCCACGTTTCGGTGGACGTGGCCTTCTACTGGTATCTGATCTTTGCCCGTATCAATGGTGAACTGGCGTTTGGCCATCAACTAGAATCTAGAATAATCGTAGAAAAGCTTTGTGCTTAAAAAAAGAGAAAAAGGGATGATGATTTACTGCATCATCATTCCGGAGTCAGTGTTTTCTTCGAGCCAAGCTCTTGAAGGTACCATTGTTCCCGCTGGGTGGTCATCCGGAGTCGAGTCATTGGTTGCCAAGACTGCGAATGCTGCGCCCTTGAGGACGTGGCTCATGTTGTGGTCGACACCTACGTAGACGCCTTCTTCTGGGAAGACTGCCTCAACTACAGTGCCAGAGCCTGGTGGGATGGTCCATGTCTCATCGTTCTTCAGCTGGGTTCCATAGCGGTTGATGATAGAACCATCGCGTACGTCTATCATGCCAGCAATGAAGTGGAATGCGACATATTCGTTCGGACCTGGGTTGATGAGGTACCATCTTGTCAGCTCGCCTGGCTTGACCTTAAAGATCTCTGCATTGGCGTTCAGTGGGATCTCGACGGCCTTGCCAATTGCTGGCACATACTTGTGGGCCATACCGTTGGTCAGTATGAGGTCTGGGTTGCTTGTCCACAGCTTGCCGATATCAAATGATCCTACCTTGCCATCAGTGCCCACGAACGGACCCTGGTCAGCACCGTTGTAGATCTCACCGAATACCACGTAGAACTCCTTGGCTGGGGCCTCGTTCTCTGGGTGAACTACAATGCCACCGTACATGCCGTTGGCGATGTGCTCCCATACGCCGTTGAGACCATCAGCACCGCAGTGGTACAGGAATACACCAGCATTGACTGCCTTCATGGTCCATGTCTTGGTTTCACCTGGGCCAACGTTTCCAGACAGAGCCTGGCTTGGGCCAAAGCCTGCGTGGAAGTCAAGGCTGTGGATAACCTTGCCGTTGTTTGTCAAGGTGAACTCGACTGTGTCACCTTGGTTTACGGCAACTACTGGACCTGGAATGGTGTCACCGAAGACCATTGCGTTGTATTTGATTCCACCTGGATGCAACGGATTGTCTGGAGCCACTTGGACCTCCATTTCATTTGCAGTCAGTGTAACTTTTCTTGTGACGCCGGTATCGTGATCAGCTTGCGCTGAAGATAGTGGGGAAACGCTAAACAGTGGACTAAAAATCAGTCCCACTACCAGAACACCGGCAGCCAACCCTGCAATGATTGCCTTGTTCATCACTTTACTGCATGCCGGGCTGTTGTATATAAGAATTGCCAATTTTTCCTGCTCATACTTGGAATGTATATAATTGCCTACAAGATGTCTTTAAATTGCCTTGGCAACGTCTGTTCAGATGTTGCCTGCTTTAGCTGGTAAGAGGTTTCCAAGGGCCGCAAGACGTGCAAGAAAGCCCCTGAAAGAGAATTGGGTTAGAGTTCCCAGAGGCAAGTGGCTCAAATGCACGTACGAAAAGTGCGGCTATGTATGGCAATACTTCGGCGGCCATAGCTGGGCAGAGTGTCCTGCCTGTCGGTCCACGATGAAGGTGGCCGCAGCCGTTAGAAATTACAAGAATTAGACAAAGAACGAATTCTCGTCCTTTGCCATTTGCAGTTCCACTTTATTGTGGTCATGGTCATGAATCACAAGCAGGCTTTTTTCAAGCCCGTACTTTTTGGCCAGGGTCTGTAAATGAAAGTTAAGTGTATACAAATCATCAAAGCTTTCCGACTCCAGCAGTTTTAGGTTTTCATCGTACAGACTCAGTTCTGTGCTGGCTGACGACTTGACTATCATTGCAAAGTGCACAGGGCTGTCAACAACCTAGGAGATTTTAAATGCTGCCTTAAATCTGGCAAGGGCTATGACAACGGCCGTGACAGAAGCAAGTCCGAGCACGGCAAACGGGAATTCCGGGATCGTTCTGACTCCCTGCACCTGAACCTCGTGGTCGCCGCTTGGGACAAAGAATTCCAGATGAACTGTGCGCCCATCCAGCGTGACGGTGGTCTCATCGTACGGCTTGCCGTCCAAAAGCACTGTCAGGGTCTGATCCTCGAACATTTGCGGTACCTGCAAGATTGCTGGCCCGCCGTTGGGGTTGTAGTGCTTGATGCCAAACATTATGCTGTCGGTTGTGTTGTCATACCTCAGGCTGCTTACCTTTGCCACGGCTTGAAGGTTGTACGGGATGAACTGTCCGTCTCCCACCGGCAGGGTAGTTATTGGATCATCGACATCAAAGCCGGCGCAGCTGTAATAGTAGACCTGCGACTTGATGGCCGGGTCTGGCATGGCCATAAATGTGGCTTCCTCTCCGGGCAGGAGGACCTCGATAATGTTGGTTCTCACGCTGTCCAGATGGACCGTGTTTTCATCATGGACCGATGCGAACACGCTGAGGTTTCGGAATTCAAATGGGCCGTTGTTGCGGACCGTGCCTACAAGCATCTTTTCCTCGCCGACGGCCATGTTGGTGTAGTTAAAGATAAGCGTATCAAAGTACGGCTGGTTGACCTCCTCGATGCTAAGCACGTAGGGCTTGCCTACTGCCCTGCTTTCTGGTTCTATCATGAACTTGAAGGGCGCGCCTTTCGAGGGGAAGAGCACCCTGCCGTAGGGCGTCTCCTGCAGGACTTTTGTCTGGCCATCCTTGTCGACTATGTTCAGCCCCAGTGTGGCCTTGATTGGTGTATCGCCCTTGTTGTTGATGACACCAACAACGCTTGTCATCCCTGCAGAATCAACAAAAGTATAATCAGACGTCTTTATCTCGTAGTTATTGGCGGCATAAACAGACGGAGCAAAAACAAGCAGTGTGAAGGCCAAAAGCGCCAGTGCGGGCAGGATCAACATGCATTCTTACTAGTCGGTTCGGCAATTATAAGCTTCCCGGCTAGCCGCCAGCGTTTTCGCCGCTTAAAGTAAGGCTGTCCTGATAGACGTTGATAAGCTCGTTTATCGCGTCGCTGTAATCCACGTCGTATTTTTTGGTGTGTGCCATCTCCTGCATGACGGAGGCAAGCCGCCTGTACGTCTGGTCGTCTACGGTCAGTGTTTTCATCAACAGATACTTTGCCCACAGTTTGTTATTTAGTTTCAGATCAGAAGGGCCGTCAAGTACATCACCAGCATTCCGGCTGAGACACCGGCGATGACGTTTCCTGAACGGAAATGCTCGCTGCTTTTTCCTGCAAACTTGAATATTGCATAGACCACCTGGAAGACCGCGCCAGCCCCCACAGAAAGGAATACCGTCGAGGCCAGAGGCGATGGAGTGAATCCGCCGATCCACGTTCCGATGATGGCAGGAACGCCGGCTATGAGCCCAAGCGCGATAACCCGTATTATCTTTGGCCTTTCCCGCGCAAGTGGCGAGACTATGGCAAGCCCTTCCGTGGAGTTGTGGATGGTGAATCCCACTATCAGAAAGGTGCTTAGCGCCACTTCTCCTATCAGCATCGCAGAACCTATTGCCAGACCTTCCCCGAGGTTGTGAAGCCCGATGCCTACGGCTATCATGGTTGCAATGGCAAAGGAGCTTGCCAGCTGCCTCTTGGTCCGGCTTACCAACCTTTCTGAAACGTAGACAAGGACCAGGAACGAGACAACGGTTACAGCGGCGATGAGCATCGGACCCTTGAAGACGCCGGCAAGGTTCTCCACAGAGATCTCGTTTGCCTCCACCAGCGCGTCGATGCCAAGGAAAATCAGCAGCCCGGCGGTGAAGCTTATGAAGAACATGTAGCTTGAATTGGACAGTCTTTTGAGGAAGGGAAGCCAAAGCAGCCCAATGAGGACCGGGATAACCCCCACGTAGGTGCCGATAAGCGTCATCAAGGACACCTGGCCGGCGTCAGGCAGCGGTGTTGGAGCCGCAGCGGCGACTGCCTTTGAGAACCGGGTTCCATCAGACGTAGTCACGCCAACTTCGTACGGCTGGCCGGCAATCCAGTCAAAGGGTATCACCACCTTTGCTTCAGCCAATCTTTCAATCGTCTTGGACGGTTCTATTGCCGCCGGCAGTATCCTGTCGTTTACGTCGGCCTGCGCTATCGATACCGTTTCCGGCCCCGTGTTGCGTATGTATGCGACTATAAGGCGGTCGTGGAATTCTATGCGTTCTATGGTTACGTCTGGCAGCGGGATACCGATGTTTAGGATGCTGTTGCCGGGCCAAAGCACAAACGCAATCATCCCGGCCAATATGACCAGCGGGATTATGGCGCTTGCTGCAAACCTGGCAGAGCTGACGGTCTCCATTGCACTTACTCCTTGACCTGGAACAGGCCTGTCCAGCCCTTCTCTGCAAATTCAGTCTTGTGGGCATGGAACATGTACTGGCCAGGGTACTTGTACGAGAATTCCAGTATGGATCTTTCGGCCTGGCTCATGGTTATCATATCGGTATACTCGTCAGGAGTAAGGCCTGTTCCGGTCTTGTAGACGTGGAACAGGTTTCCGTGGAGATGGAAGTTGTTTATCTGATCGAACTCCAGTATGTTGACAAGGTACACGCGCACCAGCCGGTCCTTTTCAATCTGGATCGGGTGATGCATGTAGTAGAACGGGATTCCGTTGACAGTGTAAAAGTTGTTCTCGGTATCAAAGTCGGTGTCGTAGCCGTTCATTACCATCACCATTTCATCGGCGTCAGTCCTCGGCGTCTTGGGGTCGACTATGTAAACACCGTACAGTCCGTGCGAGATATGCTCTTCAAGTGGCTGTACGTGGCAGTGGTATAGATGCAGGCCGAAAGGCTCGGCATAAAATTCGTAAGTGAACTTGCCGCCGGGTCCCACCTTTTCAAATACTCCGTCCATTTCCGCCTTGTGGATGCCGTGAAAGTGCATGGTGTGCTCCTTTGTTCCGTTGTTGATGAAGTGGATCCGAACCAGGTCACCCTCGGTGGCACGGATGGTTGGTCCCGGCACGGTGCCGTTAAACGTCCAGACGTTGTAAAAGACGCCCGGCGAGACTTCCATAACCTGCCTGTCATCGGCGACTATGGTAAACTCGCGCAGAGTCGTGCCATCTTCCAGTTTGGAGACCGTGCCGTAATCGAATTCGCGCAGGTATTTCATCGGGTCGATTTCATCAAGATTAACCCGAGCGTCCTCACCCTCAGGGTTCAGAACGTCGCCGGTGGTCCTGTAAACGCCGGCACTATGGCCAACAACCATCTTGTCCTCGCTTTGGGCCTTTACCTGCAGGTTTGACATAACAGCAAAAGCTGTGCCTGCAATGGCTACAACCATAATGACTATTAGCAGTTTGTTAAAGCGCAAATTGGAGACAGCCTCCTTTGCTAAATAGAGTGTTAGCCTGCGTAATAAATGTTAGCCTTGGCTAATATTCTTAGCCATAACTACTTTCCGTGAAGTTTATTTTGCTTTCAAAACGATATCTCTGCTGATGCAGCGCTACTTTGTCCACCTTGAAAACAGGACGTTTACGCCCAAAGACGCAACTTCCCTGTTGCTGAAGGCAAGGGATCTGGTGGAAAAGCTGGACGTTGTTGTGCGCGACTCGCGGGTTTCTAAAAAGTACCTGGAATTTGACACGAGCATCCCTGATTCACTGAATGTCGCCGAGATGGTAGGAAAATTGGCGACTATATCCCCGGTGGCCAGCTACGAACAAATAGTAGAAAAACACATGGAAAAAGATGAGGCCATCAGACATGCTGTTGAGCTTTTCAACGAGGAGAAGTACTGGGGCACCCACGAAGCTCTGGAAGCTGTTTGGAAGTCCATGTCAGACGGAAAGGAGCGCCGGCTGATTAACGGCATAATACTTGTTGCGGCAGCCTTTGTTCACGACGAAAAAGACGAGCAAGAGATCTGCCTGTCCATCCTGCGGCGGGCCATGAAAAAGTTTGAAGGTGTTACCGGCGTCTACCACGGCATAGACATGGACAGAATGATTTCATTGGTATCCACGATAATTGTCACCGGCAAGATAGAGCGGTTTACCATCTGATTGCGCGCATTACCGCCAGAACAACGGTGCTTATCACAGAAAGAACAAGAAGAGAGGTTCCAGCCATCATCAATTCACTGCTGGCCAAAATTTCGCCGAAAAGCACCAGCACAAGACTGGCAAGCCATGCAGCTACCAAGACGTACTTTACTTTGCCAGCCTTCAAGCTTCTCTTCCTGCTTGCAAGAACAAGCGCCACCGACAGCGGGGCAAAGTAAATTGCGCCGACCAAGGAGCTGGCGGTAAGGCCGGCGCCCATTATCGCGGCTTCTTTGTTAAACGAAAGCAGATCGTAA
Organism: Nitrososphaera sp.; assembly: GCA_029263715.1. Classification (GTDB taxonomy): domain Archaea; phylum Thermoproteota; class Nitrososphaeria; order Nitrososphaerales; family Nitrososphaeraceae; genus Nitrososphaera. Next base: position 210,465 of record JAJUFP010000004.1, read on the forward strand.
ACGGCCGTGCTCAGGTCCAAAATTCCAAGCAGTGGATAGACCGATGTTCTGACAAGGCCTTTTAGCCAGGAAGCTTCGCGTTCGTAATCGGCCACCGCCGGGCTGAATGAATAGTACCAGGAGTTGAAGACGTTCATGAAGCTGCTTCCGGCAAAGGTCTGCAGTGCCACCCCGTCACGGAAGGTCCGAAGTTTCTGCACCTGCGGCGCAAGCTCGCTTCCAAAGGCTGCTGTGGCGATTAGGCAGCCGCTTTGCTGGCCGTTGCCGTTCAGGTTGGTGGTGGAGCCAACCCCAAGACCGGCGGCCTGCAAGACCACCACGTCGGAACTGTACTGGTCAGAATCTGCTACCAGCGAATACCTGACAGCCTTGTAGGTTTGCAGTTTTTCAGTTACAACGATGCCAAACCCCGCCTCCTGCCCCGAAGCCAGACTGGTGCTCCCATACCCGGGTTCGGCCAGTGCCCGGCCTATGGATACCACTTTGCCGTCTTTATCGTACAACGTAGCTATCACTATCGCGTTGGTTGCAGTGAGATCCCCGTCATTTCTGGCAATTACGTTGATGTAATAGGTCCCAAGAACATCAAGACGGGAATTGGACGTTAGTATCTTGAGCTGTTTTGGTTTTACCTCTGCTGGCTGGCCGGTTGCTGACAGCGTAAAGTTTGCCACGCGGTCAACGGTCTTTTGGTCCAGGTACAACGCTTCAAAGGGAGCAGACCCACCGGGGCCAATAACACGCAGCTCCGGCTGCCGCTGATACTCGTTTAAAAGATTGCCATCCTTGTCATAGAAGGAGGCCGTGATGAGGATGTCTTTGATGGCAGCGCCTGACTCGTTTTTGATTTCACCGTAAACATGCATTATTTTGGTCTCGTCCACAAACGACGACTGGTTGTGAAATGTGAATTCCTGCGCCGCGGCCTGACTTGCAGTCGCTGTAAGGAGCGCCAACATCAAAGGAACGGCTAGCAGGCGGAACTGCATGACAATTGCGGTACCGTTGTCCAGAATGGGTATTTAAATTTGAAAGGAATTTTGGGCAATAGATATTATAATATGTGAAATCGAAACAAGTTCCGAAAAGCATTGTCGGAGATATCGGTGATCGCCGGGCCCTCGTCGCCGGAACTTGCTGCCGGTATTGCCAAGCATCTTGACGCCGAGCTTGTCTCTGCAGAACTAAGAGTGTTTTCAGACGGCGAAAGCAAAATAAGGATAGGAAAGCCCTCCAGCAAAAACTGCGTTGTTGTCCAGTCTACACACCCGCCGGTGGACACACACCTGATGCAGGCCATGATGATGTCGATGAAATGCACAGGCGACGGCGCCAAGGTTTGCGCCGTGATACCGTACCTTGCCTATGCAAGGCAGGACAAGAGCTTTCTGGAAGGCGAGGCGATAAGCGCCGCCCTTGTTGCAAGGCTGCTGGAATCATCCGGCGTTAGCAAAGTTATCACGGTAGACATCCACAGCAAGATAGCTTCATCATACTTTTCCATCGATGTTCTTGATGTCTCATCCATACCGCTTCTGGCAGAACACGCGTCAAAGATGAGCCTTACAAGACCCATAGTGGTTTCTCCAGACACCGGCGGCATCCAGAGAGCTGAAGAGTTTGCCAGAATCCTCAAAACAGATATGATGGCGCTAAAAAAATCCCGCGACAGGAATACCGGCGAGGTTTCTGTAGAAGAACGGATAGACGTTGACATTTCTGGCCGCGATGCGATCCTGATAGATGACATGATAAGCAGCGGCGGAAGCATCGTAAAGGCGGCCGAAGTTTTACACAAGAACAAGGCAGGGAAAGTCTACGCCATGTGCGCCCACGCTCTTTTGCTTGGAGATGCAGCGCAGAGAATCTTTGCCGCCGGAGTTCAGGACATCATTGCCACGAACTCGATACCCGGCCCGTACGCCAGGGTCGACCTCAGCGCGGCTCTGGCAGAGGCAGTCCGTTCCAGCTTTTCCTGACAAGCATAAATTTGGCTCCATCCCATGGGTCTTTGCCTTGGTAAACATGCAGATGGTGTTTCTTGGAACTTCTTCCGCTGCACCCACCATCCAGCGGGGACTTTCATCAATAGCAATAATGCGTGATGGCGAGCTTTTGCTTTTCGATGCCGGCGAGGGGATGCAGCGCAACTTCATCAAAGCAGGTTTAGGAATGAACCGGAAAATGAAGGTCTTTGTATCTCACATGCATGCGGATCACTGTGTGGGCCTGCTGGGACTTTTGCAGACCATGGCGCTGCAGGGCAGGGAGAGGAGGCTTGATGTTTACGGCCAGCCACGACTCAAGGAATTTTTGATCGAAAACATGCGGATAATCAACTTTGGACTGACCTTTGATGTTGCGATCCACACCATAGAGCAGGAAGGCGTCGTCGTGGAGGAAAACGACTACCGCGTGCTTTGCTGCGAGGCCAAGCATTCGGTGCCTTCACTGTCATTCAAGCTGGAAGAGCTGGACAGGCCCGGCGTCTTTGACGTTGAAAGGGTAAAGAAGATGGGAATACCGCAAGGAGAGCTTTACAGCCGGCTGCAGCACGGCCAAGACATAGAGTACATGGGCAAGGCAGTCAGGTCCAGAGACGTTGTTGGACCTTCACGGCCTGGAAGGAAGATCGGGATTTCCGGCGACACCAGACCCACCGATAAGCTGGCCAAGTTTTTCAGCGGCTGCGACATTCTTGTTTTTGAATCGACTTATGCCCATGACAAGCTTCAGAAGGCCCTTGAAACATCCCATTCAACGGCCACTGAGGCGGCCACCCTGGCCAAGCAGGCCGGTGTAAAGAAGCTGTTTCTTACCCACTTTAGCGCAAGGTACGACGAGACGTCGCAGCTTGTCAGCGAGGCCAAAGCCATACATGATGACGTTGAGGCTGCTGAAGACCTAAAGGTAGTCGAGATACCCTACCCCGCCTAGTCCAGGACTTTTACGTACTTTGACAAATCTTCTGCATCCTTGATCTCCGCAAGGCGGTCCGCGTCCACGGAAATGTACGCGGCTTTGAAGTCTTGATAGGCTTCCCTGCTTGAAAACAAGGTCAGGATCATCCTGTCATGATCGATTTTGAATCCCTGGCAGGGCTCGTGGCCCCTGACAACGGTTCTTGTTCCGGTGGCGGCAAGCCATCTTTTCGTTGCCTGGCTGCCAAAATGTCTTCCGATTCCTCTGCTGGACCGGTCCCAGCCCAGCTTGCTGACTATTGGACGCGGGTCGTTCCATAGCAGTTCCTCAAGCACCCTGCTGTGGACATGGTTTTCCTGCGCAAGAGATATAGATTCTCTGAAATCCTCCAGCGCGTCAGGTTCCGTGGGCAGACCGCCGTGCACCAAGAGCAGGTCGTTTCTTATCACCACCGCCAAGGTAGTCAGCTTGAAAAATTCCAGAATCCTGCGGTAGATCATCTTTGCATCGTCACCAAATCTGTCGATGAGGTCGTATGGAAGGTCATGCGGCGAGAAGGGGAATTCAGCCGGGGCTTCATGGTTCCCCCTCATCAACAGGACAGAATCAGGATGCCGGCTTTTCAGGGAGCAGACGGAATACAGGATGCCAACAGAATCGCTTCCCCGGTCAACGTAGTCGCCTAGAAAGACCAGTTTGTTCAGAGGGTTTGACAGGAACTTGTCGTATTCAATTTCGCCAAGGATCCGGAAAAGAGATTCCATATCGCCATGCAGGTCGCTTACTATAACCAGATTATCCAGTTTCTGGATTTCAACGAGACCGCCCCTCACGATGCTGCCGGCCATGGTTTTTGCCTGCCTTTGCAACTGCATCGCCTCCGCAGCCTCTCCAAGCACTTTCAGAAATTCAGCTGATCCAGCTTGCGAGGCGGATTCTGCCAGTCCAGAAGCCAATGTATAGTATTGCCGCAGGCTTGCTAATTACCTCTCCGAAGAGGAATTATAACTGGCGGCCTGCCGCCAATCCGGTAAATGCATCACGAGGTATGGCTTGAAATAAGACCGTGCACCGAGCCCTCCAACGCGAGGGAGATAAATCCAGCAATGTTGCCGAGGTTTCCGGCCCTGTCGGAAGGCCTGAAAATTGCAGAGAACGCCGGCGAAAAGGCGCGCTTGAAGAACGCTGGAAACCTGTGGGATTATTCCCGGCGGCTTGATGCAGGCGAGGTTGCAGATATCTCGGAGATTTTTGACAACTGGGAGACAAAAGAAGACGACAAGTCCGTATCCCGTACCGTCAACATCACATACAACGGAGCTTGTTACAGCCTGACGTTGTTTTCATACAAGGCGTAATTCACGGCCGCAGGATTACGATCCGCGAGGTGAAAAGATTATCGTGCAGGACTTAATGCTCGCTTTTGAAATGAGCTACGGTTTTCTTTATCTTCTGGGCCATCTTGAACCCTGACTTGGTTGCCTTGATAGCTTTGAAGAGCTTGAATGCAGCCTTCATGAATTTGAGTGGCATGAGAAGGGGGATCAGTGCGGTCATGATGATATCCAGCCAGTATTTTTTCACAAGTGCCTTCAGGCTTCCGACCTTCAGGTACTTGATGTAAATGTCTACAAGCAATAGTCCGAAGACTATCCACGGTATCAGTTCAAAATACGACTCCAGTTCATGGGGTATATGGACTGGGCTTTCATGCAAGCCAAGCAGCGCATAATCAAAGGCCAGAAAAGAGACAAAGAATATCGCAAGCAGTACCACCACTGCGATGTCTATGGCCTTTGAATAAACAACAAGATGGCTGGAAGGCATTAGTTTGTTTGGCAATACTATGTCAAAAATGCGTATAAAAGGTTGCTATCGTTGAGCTATAAAAAATCATATTTCGTTTTGAGCAGACTTAGAAAAAGTGCTTTTTTCGCGATAAGCAAAATCATTGCTTAATTGTTCTCAGCGTCTAATTTTACAGCAAACTACACTGAAAACACGTCGTAATCTTTCTTTTTCTAAGAATGCAAACGTTCTCTTGCAATGGCCTGACAGACCATGCAGAATACTTCGGTCTTCAGACGGCCGGCATCACAAATGTAATATAATGATTGTACACAGTATTTTGCGGAGGCAGGGAGGGTCGGGGTGCTAGCCGTGCCCCATATCGGAAATCGGCTTCATGCCGGGACCAGTAACTGCTGGGTAAATCCGCTGGGAGGAGGTACCCGCTTGCCTTGCTGAAATGAAATCACGCCGTGTCGGATGGTTATGAGTAGCGATCTGCGCGAAGGCGCGGCGTCGACTACGAATCGTCGAAATGGGTGAGGTCCGGGAGGGAGCAACCCTAAGGCGGCGTAGCCATGCTAGCACGTCTACGTGGTGGATCTTGCAGGGCTTGAGATGGGGTCTTTTGCCAACGGTGGTACCGGTGGGCTGCCTCCGCCTTTCGGATGATTTAAATTAAATTCTGGGAACAATTTTTTTGAGTTTGCCTATAGACCCTGACTTTCAGATGCACAGGCAGGTAGCGCTTGTCTACGAGAATCTGAAAGTATGGCAAGATTCCAAAAGCAAGTTTGGCATCTATGGTACAGATGTCGCAGTGGACTTTGACCTCTGCATAGGAGATGGTGCCTGCATTGACGTCTGCCCGGTCAACGTTTTTGAATGGCACTATGAAGGCGTGGACAAAAAAGCCATACCCACCAGGGAGCGGGATTGCATTTACTGCTTTGGCTGCGAGGCTGTCTGCCCCAAGTTTGCGATTCGGGTTACGCCACCGGTGAGAAAAGCATGATCAAGATAGACGAGAAGAGGATCTTTGAGGTAATAGAGCAGCGCAAGCCCAGATCTGTTGCCCTAAACGGAGCTGAGGCGCTGATACCAAGGTTTCAGGATGTTGCAGACCACATCACTGAAAGGTTTGGCATACAGGCCTACGTCATAGGCGATACCTGCTGGGGGTCCTGCGATCTGAACACCCATGCGGCAGACATGCTTGGCGCAGACATACTTTTCAGCATCGGCCACACGGTTGCAATGGAAACCTTTGGCGAGAAGGTGGTCATGATAAACGCCTTTGACGACGTCTCTTTTGATACTGTGGCCCGCAAGTGTGCCAAGGAGCTGCAGGGCAAATACAAGACAGTATCGCTGCTCACGGACAGCCAGCACCTTGAGCAGGTTGAGGGCGTAAAAAAGATCTTTGAAGAGTACGGCTACCAGGTCATAATCGGCAGGGGCAAGGGTCAGCTGCTTGATGCCCAGGTATTTGGCTGCGAATTCTATCCTGCATGGAACGTGCAAAGAAAGGTTGATGCCTACATTTTCCTGGGCCAGAGCATGTTTCATTCTGCCAGCGTCGCCATGGCTACAGAGAAGCCGACCTTCATGCTGGACCCGTACTTTGAGGAATATTCCCAAGTCAACGAGTTTGCGCAGGGGCTGCAAAAACGCGCGATACTTGCAATTTACAAGGCTCTTGACGCTGAAAGGATCGGCCTCATAATTGGCCTGAAGGAAGGGCAGTTTGCGCATGTCCGCGCGCTGGAATTGAAAAAGGAATTCGAGAGATTGGGCAAAAAAGTGCAGCTGATAGCCCTGACAGAGATCACTGACGACAGGGTCCAGATCTTCAAGGGCATCGACGCGTTTGTGCAGGTTGCATGTCCTAGGATAGCCACCGACAACCATTTCAAAAAGCCGATGCTCTCCGTTCCGCAAGCTTTGGCGTTGATAAAACTGCTGAAAAAGGAGCCAATAGAAGACTTTTTAAGAATTCAGCACTGGTTATAGGAAAATAGCTTATCGTTTTTGCCAGGACCGACTCTAATAAGCCTTTGTGCAAAGGAATAAATAGCAGCATAAAACTTGCGATTTTTCATAGAAAACACACATTTTATACAGTTGTCGAATACTCTTGTTAAATTTATTGGAACAATATATGCTGTTATGTGTAAAATATTGCACATATTACTGTTATTTTCCAATGATTTATTTGTAACATTTGCAAGAAACTCAGGTCGTAGATTATATCAATTTTGACAAAATGTCCGTTTTGATAATAAAAAATTTGTATAAATCTTATATAGATATTGTGTTATATATAGAGCAAGGGGGAATGAACTAAGGTAAGGTGGTTGTCCGCCTGAACTAGTGTTTTCCTGGTGAAAAAAGATGACTTGCAAGGGTATATGCATACGTCACAAGGCTCAAAAGCCAGTCGGCTCTGGAAGGTACGCCAGTGGACAGAAACGCTGCCAGATATGTGAGATCTTTATCAAGTGGGATGGTCTGTGGTGCCCATGCTGCGGCTAT
>JAJUFP010000013.1 GCA_029263715.1 Nitrososphaera sp.
ACATTCAGATAACTGGACCGGGTTGCATGTCTCTTGATGGCACACAGGAAGACTTCCGATGCTTCGGTCTCGGATATTGACACTCGCCAATCATCATTTCTGAAACCGATTTAAGAACAACCAAAGGAGCGGGCCCGGAGGGACTCGAACCCTCGACCAACTGCTCCGCAGGCAGCCATTCTATCCAAGCTGAACTACGGGCCCTGCAGGATTCAGGGCGGGGCCACCTTAATTAAAACCTAGAGACTCAGCCGGCGGCCTTGATGGCGGCGTCGGCATCGGCGCTGTACTGCAGCGAAAGCGAGAACAGGTCTACGGACCGCTCGTATTGGCTCTGGTCGCCGGTAACAAGAAACTCCCGGAAATGCTCGTTGCTCTGCTTTTCCGTGTCAATGGCTTTTACCAGCAGATCCCTTGCCGGCAGGTATCGTTCCGGCGTGTCCAAGGCGTTTGCCCTGTCGATGAGGGCCTGGTACTTTGGAAGGTACCTGTCGACAATGCCGGCCATGGTATCGTTGTCGTACTGCTTTGCCCTCCACTTGCCTTCCTCTGCCTGGTACTCTTGCGTCAGCGTTATGGTGTCATAGGCGATGTTGTCCCAGCCCTGCTTGAAGGCCGCGTTCTTGGCGCTGGCCACCTGCAGAAACACCATGGCTGCGACTATGATCCCAATTGCCGCAAAGCCGGCCATGAGAACCATCCTCTGCGTCTGCTTTTTGCCCATCTACGGCGGTATTGAACAGAAGCGGAAAATAAACTAAACGAAGTCTTGAGCCGCGTGTCAACATTTTGCATCGCGATAACATATTATACTGCCCTTCAAGACTCAAGGCAGTGTCAGATTCCGGCAGTCTGGATACCAAAAAGACCATAGCCCAGCCGCCGCTGAACCTGCTTTTCAACCCCTCGCTTCTGGCAAGAAAGGATGTCTGGAACATCGACCTTGTCCGGCTCTTGGAGATGTTTTTGCAGTTGATAAACGCCACCGGCAACAAGGACCTGAGGATATGCGGCATCGCCGCCGTCTCATCATCGCTGATTTACCGGCTCAAAGTCGAGAGCATATTTCTGCTTGAAAAGATAGCCATGCAGAAAAAGGCTGCAGAGGAGCAGCAGGTTTTGCCAGTACCGCAGCTCAACGCCCTGGACCTGCCCTTCAGGATAGAGACCAACTACCCCGTCACTGTCGAGGAGCTCTTGCACGTCCTTGAGAACATGATAATGGAGCTGGCAAACCCCCGGCCAAAAAGAAAGCAGATAGACCTTGAGCCGGTGCAGTCCTTCAACTTTGACCAGTACCTGGTCAAGTTTGAGCAGATAATCCAGGGGTACGAGGACATGATCCTTGACATCGTCAGCGCCGACGGCTTTGTGATGTTCAAGACTCTGGTGGCCAAGATGGAGCCAGTAGAGGTGGCCCGATGCTTCATCGCCATGCTGTACCTGGCCATGAAGGGCAAGGTGGACCTGGAGCAGCCGGATGATTCAGAGGACACCAGGATTGTTTTGAGAAAGCAAGATGCGACTTGACTCCGCGGCCAGACAGGATTTTCGCAATGTTTATTGTATGTCTGCAATCAACCGCCGCAGTTGAGCAAAGAACTTTCTGAAAACGAAACCTGGGAGATAATCAAGCCGGTCTGCCGCGAGCTTTACGAGCTGGTAAACGAGGGGATGCTAAAGTTCGTCTCGGCAACGGAAAAGGGGGACGGGACTTTTCTTATCAACTTGAAATCAAGCCGGCTTCATTTCGCTTCACGGAGTTTCAAGGACAGCATCGGCGATATCGAGTACGAGGCCGGCAAGATCAGGATCGGACTGCGGGCCAACGGCAGGCCGGGCAACATCCTAGTCGAGCTGGCCTGAAGATGGGCGCCAGATTGATTTCTGGCATGTCCAGAAAATACTGTTAAATACAGACAGGATGCTGCCAGTCCTGTGCAGCAAAATCTTGCCATAATTGGCTTGGCTGCGTCCGTGGTCGTTATCGCGGTTATTCTGTTTTCCACCCTCTCTCCAAAGGACTATTCCATAAGTATCAATGCTTCAGCTTCCGATGAAGGCCAGGGCAGGTACACTGCCGGTTTGCTCACGTCAACAAGGCTGTCAATAGAGAACACCGGAAAGATGCCGGTGACAAACGTGTCTGTGAAATACATCGATTGGCATACATGCCAGAGGCAGGTTCAGCTTGATGTTTCTGAAAAAGAAAGGGCAGACCTTGCAAACGATTTCCTGTATGGAGATCACACCAAGGTTCAGGAATTCATCGAAAAGAATCACGATAAAATAGACGGCGTTGACATCCAGAACAACCCGCCAGATCTGTACTTTTTCAAGAACATCAGAGAACAGTACGTTGCGGGAAGCGATTTTGTCGAGGTGATAAACCCGGGGGACAAAGCCTTCCTCTACCCGGAAACCGGAAGCCTTGTTCTGGTGACTGCAGACCACGGGATTCATGTGACTAAATCGTTTGGCCAGACAGGACCTGGCGGCAGTTTATCTGAAGATTCGATTGATCCAAACTGCTAGGCTGGCCGATTGAAAGTTTAAAGCAATCTTGCCCCTAACTGCATTATGTTAGGCGATCTCATATTTGAGGAGAAAGGCAAGGTAACCGGCAGAAGAGTTCTAGACGAGACCACGATGGAAGTATCGTTTCAGTCACAAACCAAGGTAAAAGGAATTGACGGTATGAACATGGGCACATACACATCGACAATGATGCCGGATGGCTCGATGTATGGCCAGGGACAGGGATTTGTCATGTCCAACGATGGCCAGATGGTCAGCTGGAAAGGAAGCGGGATTGGCAGATTCGTGCAAGCCGGAAAGGTCAGGTACACCGGGGCAATCTACCTGAGCACCCAGTCCAAGGGTTCGCTTGCATCGCTGAACAACACCGCGGTAGTCTTTGAGCATGAAGGCGACATGGAGGGCAATATAAGTTCCAAGGGGTGGGAATGGAAGTAACTGCTCCTTCCCTCTTTGATATTTTGTATCTTATCTCAGGATAGCCAGTGAGCATGTCGGCCGAAACCAAGCTAACTGGATCAAATCTGTTGGATTCCTGTTTCTGAAGGAACCTCAGGCTGCATCCGTTTGCATTGAATGCCCAGGATCGGATACCCGACTACACCTATTATTGGTTGGACATCCAACCAAATACTAATTAGCCGGACATCACCACTAAAAGACAGATGGCGACATTTCAGAAAAAGGCAAAGAACTTTCTTGCTCCCCGCCGGTCCACGATGATAATCTTTCTTTCCTTCTCGGCAATAGTGGGATTGTTTTTTGCAGATCCGGCGTCTTCTTTTTTGTTTCCCGCGGCCCTGGTAGGCGGGCTGTACTACTATGCCATGCGGTACCTGTTTGCCGGCATTGGCCAGGTAATAGGGATAGAGTATTACCAGCCCGACCTCTTTTCTGACACGTTCTTTACAGTGTTTGTGGGGACGACGGTGATAGGCTACGTCTACGTCCTTGCCTGCTACATCAGCCATGTTACAAGGAGTGCAATCGGAAGCAGGACGCTGCTCAAGGTGCTGTCCCTTGTCCTGATTTTTGCATCGCCGTTTATCATCCCGTCTGTTGTGCAGCCAACGTACGCGACGCCCCCACCCCACAACATTGTCGACGAGGAATCCTGCACCTCCCTTCCGTTGCAGTCCGGCTCAATGGTATGGCGTGAGGCGGAAAGAACCTGCTACATGGAAGGCACTTTTGCTTTGGGCGGCCCATCCACCGTTGGGATCGGAAAGGATGTTACCCTGCAGATAACGCCGGGCGGCAATTTCACCTTTGTCAGGTTTGTCAACAACAACGGAACCATCGCGATCAACGGCGGGATAATGAGAAACGTCGAAGGCTACCTGTTCAACAGCGGCGCCATCTACTACAACAGCGGGACGTTTATCAACGACGGCTTTATCGAGGGCAACCGATACTTTGACGGAAACGAGGTTCGTGTGACAACAACGCAAGCCATTTTCATAAACAGGGCGACCTTTGAGAACAACAACTTTCTATATGGCCACGGCAGCCTCTCCAATCTTGGCATCATAGAAAACGGAGGCACCATGCAACTTTTTGATGACAGCGTGGTGGACAACAAGGGCACGGTCAAGAATTATGGCAGGATAGAAATGGCCGGCATCATTAACAATGAAGGCCGGCTGCAAAACGCCGGAGATTTAATCGTCTACGAGCATTTGACGGACGACATTCCAGGGGAAGCCCCCACCACGGTAAACAACTGGGGAAGCATCATCAACCTAGCTGGTGGCAGGTTCTACAACCACAGCATAATCCACAACCATGGAACCATCTCAAATGAGATTGGCCAGGTTCACAACGAGGGCACCATGATGAATTACTGCAACGCCAAGATAGAAGGTCAGGTGGACGGGACTGCCCCGGAGTCTGTATGTAGAACTAGGTCTTAAACATGGAGAGAAGCACCCTTCTTACAGGCTTCCAGATCTCCTCGTCCTCGGTTTTTTTGGGGTTGTCTATCAGCTGCATGGCAATGCCGTGGTACATGGCTATGAGGATCCGAACCAGGCCTTCTGACTCGGCTTTGTTTATCTGGACAATGCCGTTTGCGGCCGCGTACTCTAGCAGCGACTGCAGCGAGACGACCACCTTCTCAAGGCCTTCGGCAAAGACCTTCCTTATCTTTTTGCTCCTTCTGCCGCTGCACCACATCTCAAAGAGTAGGGCAGTAAAGTCCGGGTCTTGCCGTATGTTTTTCTTGAGGACCTCGATCATGCTGTCGGCCAGCTGCTCCGGCGAGCGCACGGCCGATAACGCCATGATGGCAGAATCCCACATGGAGCCAAAACCAAACGTCATGGCCTTGGCAACAATGTCTTCCTTGTCGGTAAAGTAGTAGTGCAAAAGCCCCCGGCTGACCTGCGCAGAGTCGGCTATGTCGTTGATGGTCGTGCTTTCGTACCCCTTCTTGGCCAGGACCGCCAAAGTAGCCGCCATGATCCTGTTGACCTTCTCCTCCCTGTCCTTTGGCACGATGGTTGAACCCCTAGGTCAGTTATTTATTTTCTGTCTGGAACAAGAGCAGCCAGAATAAACATTAATTCCAGTATGCCCAATAAAGCAGGGTTTGCGCGGCCTTCCAGAAGACGAGATAACTGCCAGAATAGAGGCAGCCCTGTACTCTGCCGGCAGGCCACTTTCTGCCGACGAGCTGGTCCGGGCATCCGGCACAAACTCGAAGGAAAAAACATTAAAGATAGTAAGCGATCTGGTCAAGAAGACCAAGTCCACCTTCAAGGCCATCGAGATAGCGCAACTGGAGGACGGCACGTTTGTTTTCCAGATAAAGCCGGCTTATACACCCCTTGTCCGGCGGTTTGCCCAGCACCCCCTTGTGCCAGCGGCCGCATTAAAGACGCTGTCGTACGTTGCGTACGAGCAGCCGGTCACCTCAAAACGGCTGGTGCAGATCCGCGGAAGCCAGGTCTACTCGCACATCAAGGAGCTTGAGCAGATGCAGTTTGTAGAGCACGAGAACCTTGGGCGCCTGAAGGTGTACAGGACCACCAAAAAGTTCCAGGAATACTTTGGCATCACCGACATCAACTCGATGAAAAGCAAGCTGGTGGCCAGCAAAGACGAGCGCAGGCCTCCAGAAAAGTCTTAATTAGAGTGCAAAACACTAAATCGCAAATGCGCAAGTCGATTGAGAACCTTGCTGGACGCAAGATGACCGGTGGTCGAAAGGTCGCCAGCAGGGGCAGAAGAAAGTTTGAGATAGACAGGTATCCAAATGAAGCTATTGCAGGTAACGTAGCCATTGTAACCCGCCGCACGCGCGGAAACAATGTCAAGGCGGCCTTCAAGACCGTCGAGTTTGCCAACGTCACCGACCAGCAGGCCAAAAAGACTGTAAAGTCCAAGGTTCTGCGGGTCATCAAGAACCCGGCCAACAGGGACTATGAGCGCCGGGGCGTCGTAAGCAAGGGCGCGGTCATTGAAACCGAGGCAGGCCAGGCGCGGGTGGTATCAAGGCCCGGTCAGGATGGCGTGGTCAACGCCGTTCTTGTAAAGGCCGGCCAGTAGCCTTTTTCTTTTATTGTTCGTGATTTCTGGGCATTAGCAGCCCGAATTGACAGAACCTAACACCTCAATCTGGAGGTGGGCATGATTTCTCTTTTAACAGCAGGCTTGCCACCGGCCAGATGCCAGTAGATGCTCATAGCTAAAAGAGAGATTTGATAGGTTGGTAACTGAAGGGAGACGTAACGATCTTTTTATCTTAGTGACATCATCCATGACAGGAAAGACTTGGAAACGCTTTCCGAGAAAGATGTTGCAGATATTGTTCTTTCGAATATAGACATTATGAACGAAATAGGTCATCCATTCGACGTTGATCAGATTCTGCTATCCGCGATTATCGAAAAGGTGAATGGTTTTGGTGACATAGAAGATATCCGGTTGCGGATAATTAAGAAAGCGACGATTCTTCTGTGCGAGATAGCACACTGCCAACCTTTTCTCGAAGGTAATAGAACAACGGCCTACTATACTGGAATGATTTTCATGAGAAGGAACGGCTTTCACCTACCGCTGGATACTCCATCCGACAAAAATGCTATTTTCGACCTACTTACTAGAACCAAGGCAAAGGATGCCGGAACAGAGGATATCCTTTGCAAAGAAATAGAGGACTACCTCAGACAGAAGGTGATTGCAAATTAACGGATGTCACCGGTAATTAATTGTCTAAAGAAGCTTGGATCTTCTTCCCGCATTCTTCTAATTTCATCTCGATATGACGACACTTCTGAAGTAGTTGCCAATTCTCTAAAAGCGCGCTGAAAAGGCGAAATGACAATATTATCTTTGTTTTGTAGTTGAGATAACACGTACTCGTGACTTTTAGATTTGGTTTGAGTACCTGTCATTGCGGACATGGACATAGGATATACTTTATCAACACTCACTTATAAAAACAATTGTAGGCATACCCATTTATTGATAGATAGACTATATTAGATACATCTTGATTACAGCTACCATATGTCGGGAATAGACATTGAAACTGGATATTCGCCCAACTACCGAAGGATAAACGTAACAGGCTTATTCGGCTCAATTCAACCGTTCGGTTTGGAAGCACAAGTATATTCTCAAGAGCCGATGGTGGACAAAGTGCTTGCTTCAGAGCCCATCCGGCCAGACAAGACTTCATTGAAAAGAACGATTGAATGTTCTCTATTGATCGATCCAATGCAAATGAAATCAATTGCAACTTGGCTGAATAGCAAGGTAAAAGAATATGAGAATGTATTTGGAAGAATACCGTCCCCAGAAGAGGTAGAAAGCAGAATGAGGAGGGATCCTAATCAGTAGATTACGTAGTTACCAACCTTTCAAATCTCCCTTTTAGATACCGGAATCATCCGCTTCAATTTATTAATAAGACGTCAAGACAGATCGTCGTAATTGAAGGACTACGATCACGTCATCCTCTGGCTGGACTACTTTAACAAGAACCTGAAGCGCCGGCAGGGCCGCAAGGTCAAGCGCGACCAGGCCATATTCGATCCAACCATCCAGGAACTGGTCGAGGCAGTCAAGACCGCCGGCTTTCAGCTGGCCGACGACGAGATAAACGACCATGCAAGGTTTCCCCGCCGGTCCTTTGTCAAGTCCGGATACGTCATGATAGCCAAAAAAGAGGGCGTGAAAAAATCGGCAGTCATAGAAAACATTGCTGAAAGGATGCTGCAGAAGCGCAGTCGGCAGAAGGCGGGCAAGAAGTAGGTTGTTCTTTTAGCAGTTATTCAATCCGTGTCAAGATTTTCAGGCGGGGCCACTTGAATTGGCAGTGTTACTGGACCTCGCCATCGCCGGATTCCGCATCCTTCTGGCGGGACAGCGCAACAAATATGGGCAGGATCTCGATCCTTCCAATTATCATAAGTACTCCAAGCAAGAACTTTGGAACAGCTGGAAGGTCTGGTGTTAAAACTTTTGGCGAGTCCCCTGTTGTCGTGATTGCAGATACGCTTTCAACCAAGGCATCGGTAAAGCTGTACTCGTAATTGCTCAAAACCAGTGCCACGAGAAAAGATGATAGTACAAACAAAGAGGCAATCAATGAGTGAATGATGATTTCCGAGACCTCAAGACAAGTACCGTCAATTTTTATCTGCGGGACTTTTCTTGTTAGAAAGATTTGCGGCATCGCCAGCAAAACCTTTCCAAGAATGTAGAACCTTAAGACTCGGATCCCGCCACCAATGGAGAATGCACACGGACCAATTATCATTACCATCACCAAAACGATCTTCCCGGTATCGCCCATCAGATCAAAATTTACTACGTTTAGACCCACCGAAGCTGAAAAATCTACGGTATGGAAAAATGCGCGAAACGGTGACAGGCCTGTCGCACTCCACAAGGCGATAGAAAAAATGACAAGAAGAGCTAGGTAGAGTTTCATTTCCATATTCAGAAGTTGTTTCCAATTCTGGCTGGAAACAGACGTTTTCCTTCTAAAAAGCATCCTCCAGTTGGAGATGAGAGAAAGTAATTTGAAATGAAATACAAAACTGAACGCAGAGAACAGCATCAGTACAGTAATGGTGATAACAACGGGCGTTGGAAGTGTCAATACATTAACAATGGTTAACCCCGTTGTAGAGAATACCGTAAATACCGTATGAAACGCCGTGAAGGCATCCAAGCCCTGGAACATCAGAACTGCAGAGAAAAAGAGAGTATAGATTCCGTAGATGAGGAGAACCAGGATGAATGAGCCTTTGTTGCCTTTTGCAATCTTTTCTATACCCAGGACTTTGCCGTACCGGAAGAGAACTTCGCTTGGATATAGATAAGCAAGTACAATGAATATGATGCCAATGCCTCCGACCCATTCGCTTATGCCTCTTGCCAAGATCAATGATTTTGGCAAGGCCGAAATTGTCCCTTCTTGAAGAGTAAGGCCGGTTGTAGAGGTTGCAGACGAGGTTTCAAACCAGCTGTTGAATAGCTGGTCAAGAATGCTTCCTTCAAAGACCCCAAGATAAAGGTACGGTATTGTGTGTATTACTGGAACGAAAACATAGAACAGAACCAGCAGCATGCTTGATTGCTTCAAGTTCAGCGTTTTCCTTTCACTAAATGCATTCAGTGGGAATCCCAGGGCGAAGAAAACTACCGAGGTGATAAGAAGCGCCATCGCAGCGCTCAATTCGTTAGAGTAAAAAGCATAAAAAATTGAGGGTAAGATGAAATATCCAGAGATTTGAAAAAGAAATCCCAAATTTGCTATAACTGGCCTAGAGTTTGTAGCTTGACCCACGGGCGATGATCTTATGGTTACCTGCATTGTCTTTAAAAATACATAGCTCTAGTCCGGGCTTTGCCAAAACCAATCATTCGCAATCCGGTCGATGTATCTCATCAGAACAAACTCGGATACAAGAGTTACCGCATATTTGTGGACTGGCTAGTTAAGGATACTACCTGGGGTGTTTCTCCAGCTGTCAAGGATGCCTCATTTCACTACGCTAAAGAAAACCACTGGCACTGTGCTGAACAATCCCTTCATTCATGCTGATCACCGACGTCAGACAGATATTCCTTGGCAGACGACCGGGTTCAGGCCCACCGGTGCGTCACCTACCATATGCAAAGAGTGGCAAACCTTCTGCATCGGCTTCTACAAACCGAGCGCGACCTGAAATCTTTTATCAACAAACTAAACAAATTTGACAGAAGCTTATGATAGCAAGGTTGTAACATCGACATGGTACCGAATTTGGGGGAGGTAGGGGAAGTAATGCATCTGGCAAAGAGTGGCAGGCTAATAGTAAAACTGAGCGCGGCCGGACAGAACATCCGCGCCGGTGAGATACTGGTTGATTCTTCTGGACGTCGCGTGGGCAAGGTTTCCGAGCTTATAGGGCCGGTAGGCGCGCCCTACGCGTCGGTGATTCCGATGACCGACAGGACTGCAAGGCTGGTAGGCGAAAAGGTGTTTTCTGCCGGCCAGGCCAAGCCCAAGGAGAGGCGCAGGAAATGACTTCAACGGAATACTGCACCCAGTGCCCTGAGTGCGCGGCAAACCTTATCCAGGACTACAGCAAGGGCGAGTTCATCTGCGAGCGCTGCGGATGTGTAGTTATGGACGAGACCCTGGATTACGGACGGGAGTCCAATTCCACGGATTTTGAGGAAAAGTCAAAAAACACCCGGGCCAGCGGCTCGACTAGCGTGGCCATGCACGACTACGGCCTGCGTACCGAGATAGCCGCCGGCTCAAGGGATTATGCCGGCAAGTCCATAGACTACCACATGGCCGAGCAGATGAACAGCATCCGCAAGTGGCACATGAGAAGCAGGATAGTCTCGCCCCATGAGCGCCGGCTTTCAAACGTGCTCTCAAAGATAAACGAGATATGCGCCGCTATGTCGCTTCCAAAACTTCTTGTCGAGACGGCAGCCATGCTTTACCGGAACTATGAGAACAGGCAGGAGGCCAAGGGCAAGTCCATCGTCTGCATCGCCTCTGCCGCAATATACCTGGCATGCAAAAAGTGCCACGTCGTCAGGTCCCTTGAAGAGATAGTTGAGGCCGCCGGCGTCACCGACCAGGACCGGTCCAACGTCAAACTTGCCTCAAAGTATTATAGGATGATGGTGATGGAGCTGGGCGCCTTTACCGAGCAGCCGGCTGTCCAGGCCCAGCCGCCGGCCATGTCGGCCATCGACCAGTACATATCAAAGCTCTGCAACATGGCCAAGATAGACACCAAGATAGAGCGGCTGGCAATAGACATCGCGCACAAGGCCAACGACAACAGCCTGGCCGATGGCAAGGTTCCAAACGGCCTTGCGGCAGCATACATCTACATCGCATCCATACTTCTGGACGTCAACATACTGCAGCGGGATGTTTCAAGCCTTTCCGGTCTGACGGAGGTAACCATCAGAAACCGGTGCAAGGACATACTTTCCTGCTTTAGGCTGACAGTCACCGTCAGGCCGCCGGCAAGACCGACACTTGCCTAAATTTTTTGCCCCTTTCTTAGCAAGCTTTGGCCTTTTTTCCTAACCATTTAAATAACATTCAATGCATTTAACTGGTATGCTTTGCAGGGCCTGTGGTGGAGAGATGGTATCAGCAGAGTACTGCTCTCTTTGCAACGAGGCTGTCCTGTGGAGGTGTCCGGCCTGCAACAGGGAAAACGACCGGTCGGTGCACACCTATCACCCCTTGCCCGATTAGAGCTGATTTTCTGTTTTTGTAAGCCCCTCTATGATCTTGTCGACGTACGGGCCAGGTTCCTGTCCGGGGCGCTGTATCTCTACAGCCCTTGAGATGTACTGCACTGCCTCCTCATAGTCGCCGGTCTTGAGCGCCACGGTCCCAAGGCCGATGTACGCGTAGGGGTTGCTTTCGTTCAGTTGCAGGGCCCGCTGGTACTCCTGCACGGCCTTTTGATAGTCGCCTTCGGCAAAACTTGTCCTGCCGGATGAAACGAAAACGTTGGAGGCCATGTCCTTTGTTATGGTGCTGCTGACAATCCGAACCTGGCCGCCAGGATCATAGCGCAGTGCCGGCGTTACCTGCGCCATCATGCTTTGTACCCTGGCCTTGGCCTGAGGTATCTCGCCAAGGTAGAGGTGGATCTCTGTGACACCCAGCTCGGCCAGAAGCGCAACGTCCGGATAGCCGGCCATCAGGACCTCGTAGATCTTTTTTGCGCAGTCAAGGTCCTTGCTTTCCATGTCCCGGATGTTGTTGGCTATGCCAAGCGCGGCCAGCTCGTTGCCGGCATCCTGCTTTAGGACGGCGGCGTAGTAGTACAGCGACGAGCGGTAGTTCTGGTCACCGAATTCTGCATCGGCTTTTGCCAAGAGCTGCCTGACGCTAAGCGACGAAAAATCGGCAAGGGTGACGTCTGGTAGGTGCCCGCCCATGCAGGAAGGCCAGGGCGGCTCTTTGTCTGGCAATGGAATGCTTGGGAGGACCTTGAAGGCCTCGTAAGCAGCAAGACTGCTAGCCAAGACGAGGGTTGCATAGACAAGCGTCTTGACTTTCAATCCCGGTCTTCATCAATGAGAACTGGATATATAAGGATGAGCATTTAGTCCGGCATTTTTGTCGTCAGCATGATGCGGCTGCATGAGAACAACCATCCCAGACCAGCTCGGGCATGGCGCTTATGGCCCCCGGGGATGGACGTGCAGTATGCCTTCTTCAAGGCCCAGCTGGTTGGCCGCGCCATAGTTCTCAAAGACCTTGAAACGGTAAGACTGCATCGTGGTTATTGTATCGTCTATCTGGCCTGAAGCGACGGTCCACTTTGCCTGGCCGTTCAGCGCGTCAACAACTGCCAGTGACGCAGAAAATTTCAGTGTTGATACATCGGCCCAGACCCGCAGCGTGTAGGTGTTGCCTGTCAAGTTGCGCAGCGTCTTGCCATCATTGTCATAAAGGTAGAACGGTACATCTTTGCGGTCAAAGGCCGTAACGTGCAGCTCCCGCCAGAGAATCTCATCACCCATTTCAATCCACCTTTAATCTCACCGAGTTTGTGAGAACTTTTAGGTTGACAGAGTTTGCAAGAACCTTGAGCCTCACTCCACCTACCTGCGATAGTGTTACTGCCACTCCAAGGTCAAAGTCAGCGCCAAAATCTGCACCGAATTTTGTCAAACTATGGCTTCACCTGCGCGGGCTTGACCAGTGTATAAGTGGGGTCGTCAGATCGGGCCTTTTCTGCTGCCGATTCCTGCGCCACCAGATCGATCTCTGCCTGCGTGGGGCTGGCACCGTACTTGAATGCGTATGCATGGTTGTGATCCAGAACCTCGTTGAACAAGACCGATGCGGGCGCCTTGTTCAGCTTCTTGTGGCCCTCGCAGATCTTGTGGAACACTATGTTCGTCAGTGCTGCGTTGAATTCTACGATACAGTTGCATGTAGCCGGCTTCCAGACGGTCATGATTCACACCTCACTTCCATTACCGCAATGCCCAGAGTGCCGGAAGTACTGGTACTGGTATCAACCTTGAAATTCACCAGGCTGCCGGCTGCCACACCAACTGATATGGCACCGGAATCAAACTCGCCCGTTCCCGTGATTGTGAGACTGGAAACATCAGTAGCATCATCCCTGTAAGCAATCGTCGGGTTAGCGGTCTTTGTCATGGTTTCTACCCTTGCTCTGAAGCGTTTGACGGTATAAGCAATGTCCCTTGTAATTGATGCGTCTGTTTCTGTTGCATGCGCGCTCCCGCGGACAAGCGGAATGTATCTGAGACCGTTTGCCGTAGCAGAATACCATGACTGGTCAAACCAGCGCTGGGTATCCGTTCCACCGGCACCCAGGTCGCTTGTTACGCCGTTCTCGCGCTTGCGGAATTTCCCGGTTGTGCTGTTATACCAGACGTCGCCATCAGCAGGCGTTGATGGATCTCCAGCTGCGGGTTTGACGTTAAGCCCTGCTGTTGTTGATGAATGCTCGACAGTTTGTTTAGAGCCAGCAGTATAGGTGTTAGCCTGGTTTTCTAGAACCACATTA
>JAJUFP010000008.1 GCA_029263715.1 Nitrososphaera sp.
ATGCCTGATCGTTACCTGGCTGACAAGCTCTTCATTGAAAAAGAGTCTGGCCACGTCTATGCACCTCTGAGCTTTGGCGTGTTGAGCATCAGGTAGACGGTACGCTTGTCCGGCCTTGCGGTGGCAATGACGGGGATGATGCGATCTTCGATCTCCAGTGCAGTTTCATATTCCCAAGGTTCGGACAGCCTTGCAATCTCGCTTTTCAGCCCCTCAATTTCCTTGCGGGCTTCCTTCAGCCGGGCTTTGAGGTTGAAATTCTCGTTAAGGACCTGACCCTCAAAAGTCGACGTGTCGGCGTACTGTGTTGTTTCCTTTTCTTCCTGGACTTCCTTTGCCGCCTGTTGCCACAGGGCCGTTGCGTTAATGTCGCCTTCCTCGTTGTAAAGCGGAACGCTTTGACCACCCGTTGTTATTGCCATCAATGGGTTTTCGGCTTCCCGACTCGCCGATTCTGCGGTTTTCGTTGAATTAGCTTGACTAGTCAAGCTAATTTTCCTTGATTTCGCACCACGGCGCCCGCTTTCGGCTCTTTCTGGATTCTTGTAGTTTGAATCAAGAATCTTGTCAACCCAGCTTGGATTGACCCATCCTTTTAGCTGGTGTTTGATTTCCTCTGCTATCTGGTAAAGCGGCAGATAGCGTTCAAGGTCCTTTGCAAGCTGCTCTATGATTCGCTTCTTTCCTCCTTGGGCTTGCTTGTTGATGTTGTCGATTTCTGAACGGGCCTGTTCAAAGAGTAGTGCAATGTCGGCTTCGCTCATCTAAGCCACCTCCGGAAACTGGTTTAGTGGACACCTAGCGAACCACCAACCACAACGGTACACTTCATACGCACGCGTACCGTCTGCAGTCAGATAGAAGGTGTTATATTCCCGTAGGTTGTCGGCGTCGGAAACTGGGTGTATCAGGTTAACGTATCTTACCCCACAACCATAGCATTCAGAAATGAACTCACTGGTTCCCGGCATAAAGTAGGGAAGATGTGTGCAATCCCTGTATTCCTGTGGCTTCTGGGTTGTTCTGATAGTGTTAAGACGAATAAATTCTCTGTCTGTTTCATGGCATAGACAGTCGCAGCCAACCGAAGTCAGACTTGACTTATGCCAGGTGGTGCAATGCATGTGGTCGTTTTCTGCGCATTTTTCTGATAACATTGTCAGGGCTTCGCTCATGGTGATCCCGCCTTGGTAAAGGCTTCATCAAGAAAGCGCATAGCGTCTTCATTGCCGAGCTGAGCCTCACGCCTGACCACCTGGATAAGTTTTAATCCAAAGGCGTAAGGATCTATTGGGGAGAGTTTCTGCTCACTGGTTGCTTGCGAGGCGGTCATTGGGCCGAGACCTCCCTTCCGTCCATCATGGCGATTGCACGGGTGTAAGTTTCCAAGGCCTTCAGTCCTAGTTCTGTGATAGCATACTGGCCTTCTGCAGTGATAGTTACATGGCCATGCTTGACTAGCTTCATGCAGTAATCGTCGAAGGCATAGCCAGAGATGTTGGCCAGTCTGCAGATTGTAGTCTTGATTCGAGGTCCGTCTTTTATCACTGATAAGAAAGCATAGTGAATGCGGACCTCGGAACGTTTTTCTGTTGTCATTTCTGACATCATTTGTTACCGTAATTACGGTAATCTATCTATTAAAACATTACGGTAATTACCGTACTTTAAAAAGAGTTTAGATATAACAATGATCAGTACAACATGTGCCAAAACCAGGCTGGACAAGTATTACTTTACCGGATAAGCTTCTTGTTGAATTAAACAAAATCAAGCCGGAAAGTACACCTGATTCAACCTTTATTCAAACACTTCTTGAAAAGATATTATCTGGTAAGAAGGATCCGTCTGTAATTAATCTCAAGCCTGAATTAGTCAAATCTCTTGAAGCAATACAGGATGAAGAGCTCAACAATTACATTGGAGAAATGGACTTTGAAAAATATGTCAATGGTCTTTTAGAAGCAGTCGTAAAAAAGTATGAGTTTAACAAGAAATACTTTCCAGGACTTGCGATTGACGAGCTTGCAAGCAAGTCTATTTTAATCAGGGAAGGCAAAAGAAGCGTGAGGGTCAAATCAGAAGAAGGAGTACTGATTTGTGAGGCAGACAACAGTCGAGAGTGCGTTCATGTCAGGTTTGCCCTTGCGTCGGTGCGGGCGCCAAAGATTTAATACCTATTCGACATTTTTCCAGCTTTCCATTCTTTCAGCATTGCTCTAACATTCTCTATTTCGTTGACATATGTTTCCTTGTAAGCATCCCGCTCCTTTGTTACAGAGTCGAGCTTTACCTTTAGCCTGTTTTCCTCGTTGATAGTCAAAGCATCTACACCCTGCAGGTATGCTTGCAGCAGGTCTTCCATGGACGGCTTGTAGTACGAGCCTTTCAGGCCGATGTTGTGACCTAGCAGGATCTCTGTCAAGAGCGGGTTCTTTGTTGCCTTTGTCAGGTTAGTATCAAAGAACTTTCTAAACCCGTGGGCCATCATTATGTCATGGCGCTTGTGCTTCATACTTTCAGTTGGGCGCTGCCGAAGCCCACTGTCCTGTAGCAATATAAAAAGCAGGTGCTGTAGTCCTTCAAGCGATAACGTCTTTGCATACGCTGACTTGATAGGGTCATCCTTGTCGAATTGGTCCCTTATGAGTGGCGATTCAGGCCTGAGTTTTTCTCCATAGTTCCGCCGGTATTCCAGATATGAATCGATGGCCTGCGCACATTCCGGCGTGCAAAAAGTAATGTATTCTTCTTTTGTATTTTCATAGACAATAAACCGATAGATGTTATAATCATCCAGTTTTTTCAGATGTTTTAATCTCAATGCAGGAAGAGCGCCACGACGAATACCCGTTGAGGCCAGAGTCAATATGATAACCCGTTTACGCTCATCACACTTGTCAAGGATCTTTTTTATTTCTTGATGTGTGTACGGCCTGTCCTTGACGGTCCGTTCCGGCTCCGGTAGGAAGCGCTTCATCTTCTGCCAGTTCAAAGTGATATCGTTTATCTCGAAAAGATGTTTCAAGGCACAATATTCGATGTAAACTGTCTGGTATGATACTTCTTCTTTACGCACTGTTATGTGCTTGATTATCAGCTCTGTTGCCACCTTTTGATCCAGGGCTATGATATCTTCCATTTTTGAAAAACTATATCTTTTCATGAAGCCCTTTATCATTTTGAGATATGTTTGTTTGGTATGTTTGCTCTTCAGTGACTCGGTGTAAAGAAGCAGTGCTTCCATGGCATTGTATGCTTTAGATGGTTATTTAACTATAGGATATGGGAAGGGTAATATGTCTTATTGTTTGTGGTGTTGTCTCTTCCAAGTTCCTTCAAAAGTTCGGCGAGACGATCCCAGCTTTCGCTTGCCCCTGCCTCCATCCCAGAATTGAGCATACCGTCGCGATCCTCGACCGTCTGGAAGAGAGCTACGACCCGCAGCTTCGTCCTGCCTTCCTGTTCTTCAAACATTGCTGTTTCGACCGATACATGACCCGACATGCCTTCAAATTCAAAGGTGCGGACAATCCGCCGGGGTGGCACGATCTCGCGATAAACGCCATTGAACGCGTACTCGTTGCCCTCCGAATCGCGCGAGATGTATCTCCAAGTGCCGCCTGGCCTCAATTCATCCTTATCAATAGTGGTCGTATAGCGTTTTGGTCCCCACCATTGCGGTATGAGATCTGGATCCGTGCATGCCTCGAACACCCGCTTGGGCGGAGCATCAAAGACACGCTCCATGACGATCTCCTTGTCTGACGGAAACGTAAACTGTGTGGTGTTCATTGAGTTCATGCCGCCTACTGCCCGAGGCGGTTGAACCCGCCTGTGATAAGGTTCTTTCCTTGCGTGACTAGACCAAAGAACTCCTTCCCAAGCGGTTCAAGACTTTTGTCTTGCATCATCTTTGCGTAGACGTCTTTACAGTGCGTGCTGTCTCTAAAGTATTGCAGTTCTATCCAGATATCCTCGTCTTCGGCTGCGGAGAGCGTCTTGGCAATGCTCTGCATGCCTTCCATGGTCTGGCTATCGCCAAACTGGTAGTACTCAATTCTTACCCCGTGTTTTTCGAACCATGGCACGAATTGCTTCAGGTTCCGTGCAATGGCGTCATGGTTCTTTTTCGGTACCCGGTAAAGAAAGACTTCAAGGTGACTTCCAGTCTCTATTTCCTTAGAAGACTCGGTTTCGCTCATAGTTCCTCTACCAACAATAATATAAAATCTATTCCGCCCCAAGGGGAGGTCTCTTAGCAATTGGCCGGCCATCCAGTCGTACCTATAGCTTTGGGTGACAGATCAAGCTCGCCGAAAGATTATTCTGACTTTTGTTCAGGGTTTATGTTCTGCGCCAGCGGGCAAAGTCGACAAGCGAATCAGACATGTCCGTCACTCCCTGGCTCACGTGGGTTCCAAGTTGTTGTCGCAGACATCAATTTTTTCCTTGATACAAAAACTGCCATGGCGACGGATGCAATTGATACCAGCGACGCAACAATGAATATCCAGTTGTAGGCATTTTCTGTTGGAAATAAGCCTTCAAATCCCGGTGCGGTCCCTTGATATGCCTCTTGAAATATTCCGGCCAGAGCCGGACCCACCGACATCCCGACTAGGTTGAGAAGTAGCGTCATTCCGAGGGCAATCCCTGTTACTTGCATCGGCAAGGAAATCAGTATTACGTTGAATGCGCCAGTAATGGTAAGCGATAGACCCGCGGCAAGTATCGTCAACCCAATTGAAACCATTTCAGTGGTCGAATGGAACATGAGCAGAACAAAAAATCCAATGGCGGCAATTACAGTGCCAATTAGTGACAGCTTTGTGTTCTTAACTCTATTCAGTATAAATCCTGACATAACTGACCCGATCAGCAACACAACCATGAAGGGCAGCTGGACGGCTGCAACAGCAACATGGTCTCCCCCGAAGCCTAGCGGCGGCGGGCTCCTTACCATTACAGGGATAGTAAGGTATACCATAAAAATTGACATGAACGTCAACATAAGAATCATGGTTGGGGGAAGGAAGCTTCTGCTGGTCATCAACTTGAAGTCAAGTAGAGGCGACTTTACTCTCTTTTCAATCACGATAAATGCTGCAAGCGATATTCCCGAAGCAACAAAGAGTCCTGCAGCCCGATAGTCTGTGCCTGCGCCGCCACCTTCCAGAAAGGTGAGCCCGGCGAGAAACGAAATGATGGTAGCTGCGAGGGCCATGGTTCCCTTCATGTCAATTCTACGGCCATCCTGCACACTGCTACCGTCTGCGGCGTTTTCGCCTGCTATCGCTGCTGGAGTTCCGACGCGGATGAACTTCACTATTATCAGCCAGAGCACTATTGCAACAGGGAGTATTGCCAAGAATGTTGCCTGCCAACCAAAGTTTTGGATTATGGCTGCGCCACCTACCAAGCCGACAACGGCCCCACCAGGAAATGTGGAGCTAAAAATCGTCTGACCAAGAGCCAGTTTTTTCTCAGGGAGCACTTCTCTGATAATCCCAAAAGCAATAGGGAACATCGCCATTCCAACACCCTGAAGCGCTCTCGCCGCAAGCATGAATTCGATATTGGTTGCAAATCGTCCTGCCAAGACTCCTACTATGTAGACGGCCATTACTATGAGCAGTATCCTTTTCTTACCATAGATGTCGGATAGCCTTCCCCCAATTGGCGTCATGACGGCCGCTGCAATTATGTAAGCCGAAAGCAGCCATGACGAAGTGCTGTACGAGATGTTGAAATCGCGAATGAAATCCGGTATCGCAGGCAGTATCATTGTCTCATCGAAAAGAACAATCAGGCCGAGACAGCTCAGGATGATGAGTGTTGCCCATCCTGAGCGATTCATATCTTGTTTCTCTACACTAACCATTTTGTTGACAACCCATTTTGAATCTGCCCTTTGATCCCACGTTCTTGTTGGATTGCTGCTTTCTCCTGGTCCGATTGCCTAGGTCCGGTTTCATTCAGTGTCCTCTTTTCGTCAATGAAATAAAAGGCATTACTCCCCAAGGGGAGGCTTATTAATTAGAAAGGGTCATTGATGATACTTGCCCAAGCCGAAGCGGAACAAGATGGAGATATACAACGATATCCTCAGCGCAATCAAGGTGGAATTGACAAACGGCGAGGCAAAACCTACCAGAGTGCAGTCCCTCAGCAACCTTGCTTATGATAAACTTGTCAGATATCTAAATGAATTAGAAAGCAAGAAAATGATCGCGCAAAATCCGCTTCGAATAACCGAGAAGGGACACGATTTTCTGCAGGACTATGATCGGATCAGGGACTTCGTCACCGCAATGGGCGTAAAGTATTTCGATACTCCGGGGAGAGATTTATGAGTCCTGAAAATTACCGGCCAACAAAGTTCCTTGACCAGATGGAAGGGAATAGCCACATAGTCCTACTATACGACGATCAAAAATATGCTGATTTGATTATAGCCCGGTATCTTTTGAATGGCCTGAATAAAGGAGAGTCTTGCATTTTCTTTACTTCTGACGATCCTAAAACAATTGAAAAAAGATTATCTGCCTAC
Organism: Nitrososphaera sp.; assembly: GCA_029263715.1. GTDB lineage: Archaea > Thermoproteota > Nitrososphaeria > Nitrososphaerales > Nitrososphaeraceae > Nitrososphaera. Next base: position 6,554 of record JAJUFP010000008.1, read on the forward strand.
GGTATTGATGTCGATTCGTACAAGCGGGCAAACTCTTTACGCATCTTTCGCATTGAAAAGTCCGATGCAAATAAGCGGGACGCACTTGGCACCCTCAAAAGCATAAGAGAAGAGGCCACTAGAGGCATGAAACCGCCCTACAGATTTATCGGCAGGACGATAACGGACACGGAAACGACAGAGGGAATGAAACTGGGACTGGTGGTGGAAAGAACAGGTCATGAACATTTTGAGAGCTTTGACTGTACACAGATGTGCTATTATGATATCTCCGCAATAGAGCAAACGAGGAGGGATGAGTGGATCAGTGAGCTTTTGAAAAACCATCACCACGTAATTTATGCATCAGAACCTGACAAGGCTGTGGCGTTTGAAACCATGTTGCTAGAAGATGAAGAGTAAAGGTATATTGAAACGGATGGGTAGGTGAGGCCCGGGGCCTGCATCGGGAATCTAGAACAAGAGACTGGCCACATAGATGGACTCGACGATCGTCAGCAAATGCAAAAAAATCCGGGATAGATCTCCTCGGACAGCTGATGGGATTCAAACGATTATGGATGAAAAGCAAGTCGCAATGAACTAAACAATGTTTCTGAACTGCGGCAACTTGACAGGAAATGGTCCGCCCAGGAGTGGCCGCAGGAGGTACAAGACTTTACACGAAAACAAATCTGACAACAACGGTTATCATCTAGTAGTTAACGTCCTGACTGTCCTAGAGAGGGGCAGGTCGCAATACTAAGCAATGATGCGCCTAGCTCTACACTCTGTTACAGGTTGTGATGATATTTCGGGACCCTTAAGATTGGACACGCATAATGATCTTGTTTCTCACTTTTCACCAGACGGCCACAAAATACCTATTTTTGCCATCCCTTTCCTCCGTTCCGCAATTGTTGGCACAGCGATATGCGATCTATAATTATTATCTGCCAATCTGCCTTTTTGGCCGGTACTCCTTCATCATAGAGCCGCAGTATACACAGCTGTAGACGTCAACCTGGCTGCCAGAAGACCGGTCAACTATGGAGGTAAAAGTCAGTTCGCGGTGACAGTGGATGCACTTCATTTCTGCGCGTATTTTCCATAGTGAGTATAAAAGTTCAACGGATCATGGTTCTGCTACATGAAAAGCATATTCTCAACATAGTTTTGTAAACTCTTATAACTTTACTTGAAAATCAGATAATTTTATGATAAATTTCTGAACCCCAGATTACAGGCATCACCGGCAAAGTGACTTTTTATGTCCCTTTTGCCAAAGATATTACAGTCATGTTCTCAGACACTGAAGGGGCATCGCTGGTCAGGCTGGCCCGGCAGGCAGTAGAGGACTATCTTGACCGGTCTGTCATCATCGAGCCTGAGGCGTCTGATGTCAGAAAGTTCGGTGTTTTTGTCACGCTAAACCAGGTTACAAGAGCCAAGGAGTATTTGAGGGGCTGCATTGGCTTTCCGCTTCCCGAAAAGAGGCTGCACCAGTCGGTTGTTCACGCCGCCGTCGCCGCCGCTACGCAGGACCCGCGCTTTCCACCGGTGAGCAGAAAGGAGCTTGATAGCATCACCTTTGAAGTCAGCGTTCTTACAATCCCAGAAGAGCTCAGGACAAGCCAGCACCAGTACAGGGACCAGATCCGGATAGGCCAGGACGGGCTCATCCTGCGCTGGAAGTACGGCTCCGGCCTGCTCCTGCCGCAGGTACCGGTTGAGCTGCGCTGGGACGTCGACGAATACCTTGCCAACATCTGCTACAAGGCCGGCGCGCCGCCGGACGTGTGGCTGGATCCGTCGTCAAAGCTGTTCAGGTTCCAGGCCATGGTCTTCAAAGAGATGGAGCCAAGGGGCCCGGTGACAAGGCTGGATCTGCATCAGTACAGATAATATTGCCCGGTGGACAAGGTGTTACACAAGTGTCAAAGGCCTATTTTGCTCCATACGGCGTAGGTCTGGGACATGCCAGCCGCCTTGTGATGGTGGCCGAGCACCTGCAGCAAAGCAACGTGCAGGTCAAGTTCTCGTCCTTTGGCGAGGCCGCAAGCTACGTCTCGATGCGCGGCTATCAGTGCGTTGTGGCACCACCGGTAGAGTTTGCCTGGAGCATGGAAGGCGGATTTTCCGTAAAGCACAGCATCGCCAACATCCCGGTTTGGTTTGCCAACTTCTCAAAGCAGATGAACCACGAGATCCAGAACATGACGATGTACGGTCCGGACGTCATAGTCTCTGACTCGAGGCTTTCGCCCATATTTGCGGCCAGGCTGCTGGGCATACCGTCCATCGTGCTTTTGAATCAGGTCAAGCTCTTGCTCTCACCCCGCCTGCGCCAGTTCGCCGTCTCGAGGCTGTTTGAGAAGATGACCGGCGAGTTTCTTGGCACGATGTGGAACATGGCAGACAGGATACTGGTGCCGGACCTGCCACCGCCCTACACCATATCTGCCCACAACGTCTGGGATGTCGATTCTGCCGCCAAGCTGGAATACATCGGCTTTACGGCGCCAAAACCCCGTATAAGCCAGGAGCAGGTAGAGGAGGTGGCAGCAAGCCTCGGTTTTGATAGGTCCAGGCCGGTGGTGTTTTTCCACATAAGCGGGCCGGCAGAAACCCGCATGCCGCTTATACGGCTCTGCCTTGAGGCCGCAAAGGGCCTGGACAAAAACATCCAGTACGTGTTTTCAGAGGGCAAGGCCAAGGGCTCGCCCCAGCCGGTAAAGGTAGGCGAGTCCGGCTGGTACTACGAATGGTGCCCTGTAAGAGACGAGATCTTTGCCATGAGCGACATCATCGTCCTCAGGGGCGGCCACACGGCCCTTTCCCAGGCAATACAGTTTGGCAAGCCGGTGGTTACCATCCCCATCGAGAATCATGGAGAGCAGCTGGGCAACTCTGAAAAGATTGCCGGGCTTGGGCTTGGAGTCATGCTCCATCCAAAGGGACTAAAGCCGGAACAGATAGTCAATGGAGTAGAGCAGGCACTATCTAGCCCAGAATACAAAAAGAAGGCAGAGGAGGCCATGAGGATGACTGACAGCCTAAACGGAATCGATAATGTTGTAAAGATAATCCGGTCCTACCTCTAGCCGGAGGGTTTTTGTGTCTTTTATGGAGATAGAGCCGAGATACTTTTGAAGGCTTTTGGCAGAGACGGCGCGCATCCTTTTGGCCAAAGCCAGATCCCTTTCATCAAGGCCCGGCTCTCTGTCCAGAAACAAAAGCGGAGCGTACGGAACCTTTCCGGCCGCATAGATTTCCTGCATGGCAGACTCGATGAACCACTGTGGATGGAAGGCCAGTGAAAGTGGGAGGATGGCCCTTTTTTCAAGCATTGAAGAGACGGCAGTCAAAGCAAGCCTTTCCATCAAAAGCATCCTGACTGCATCATCGCGGCAATCTGGCAGAACCGCACGGCCTATACGGATGGTATCCAGTTTGGTGACTTTGGCTTTTGAGACCTTTTCGGCAAGTTTGGCGTTTTGCCTCAGGGCGTCGTCGTCATCATAAAGCAAGAATATGTCGATGTCAAAGCCGGAGCCAATAGCTTGCAGGCAGGAAGCTGCAGACAGTGGGCCGCAAATAGCGGAGCAGGCCCTGCCATGAGAGCCGTAAAGCGCGCCGCCAACCCCATCAACAGTCTGGATGCAGACGTACGATGATTTGCCGATGTACGCGACTATGGTTTTTTCTGCCTCCACCTCGCTTTTTGCTGGTCTTGCGCCGGTGGATGCGAGTTTGGCCGTCAGTGTTCCGGTGGAGTAAAACTCCACATCCCTTGTGGTAAAGTCCAGCTTTGGGTTGCTGGCCAGCACCTTGACAAAGAACCTCTGGCCGGGCAGGACGGCGGCCTTTCCAGCATCGGATACGGCCTTTGAAACTGCCGGGAACAAGCTTGGCACCCTTTTTGCAATGCAAACTTTGTCGATTCCCGGCACGCCGGCCAGTTTTGACGCCAGCTCAACAGGATCGGTCGCTTCGCAGACCACAAAGCCGGTTTCCAGGACTGCCCCTCTGATGCCGGGGAGCCTTCTAACGACACGCAGCACCTCTGCCTCTGTGGTATGGACAGAAGGGTGCACCAGCACTACGTCGTTCAAGCAGCAGCGAAATATGGACTTGGTTATAAATAATTGCCGTAAAAATAAGATAAAAAGGGCGTAAAGCCCCGGAATTTTTTACCAGTGGTGTTTTTCGTCTGGAATCTGGCCGATCTGTTCTCGCTCAAAGTACCTTTCCAGTTCTTGGGTCCACTTTTCCTTTGCAGTTCCACCGCCAAGACCCTTCCTCCTGAGCCAGAAGGCGATCACACCCAGCAGGAACACCGCGAACAGCATGGTTCCGAATATGTAGACCATGACGTCGTAGAACAGCGGGTCGTAGTTCGGACCGATCTGCCCAATTAGACTTCCGAAGTTCATTATCAATAGTCCAATATGTTCAAAGATATATACATTTTGGTTGCTGTGCAGGACACCTGAACGGCTGCAGGATCAAAAATTTGAAAAAATAATTAAACAAAAAGTAAAGGTGGGGGGCGTTTAGCTCGGCGGTGCTGCGCCTCTGCCTCTGAAGAAGAACGCTGCTGCTACACCACCAAAGATGGCTGCCAAGATACCAATGAACACCCATGTTGTGCTGGCTTCTTGGGCGATCATACTTGTGCCAGAGCCCTCCGGGTTGTTACCGTAGGCGGTCTGCCGGGCAGTGATCAGCCTCTCTTTTGCGATGACATTAAGTTCGGTGCAGTTTTCTCTTGGGATGCCATATTGTTCGCACTTGGCTATCGTCTCTTCGGTTACAATATCCGTTCCGGATCCGGCATATCCTTGAGCATATGCCTGTTGTATACCCATCACGGAGACGCCCGCCGCGAAGAATACAGCTAAAGCCACTAGGATTGGCTTGTTCATACCAACTACCTCTTTCGAATTCAGATATTTAACCTTTATGAACGCACTGAATTGCATTTCCCGTGGCGCAGGTCTGTGAAAAATATACAAGTAACATTTAAGACCTCCATTCATGTAGTTTTCAGACGTATGGCACGAATTCATGTTCATACTCATGGAAAGTCACATTCTACACGTCCTATATCCAGGACCCTGCCAACGTGGTCCAACGAGACAGCAGAGCAGGTGTCTTCGCTTGTATCCAAGCTTTCCAAGGAAGGCCTCAGTCCAAGCGCGATTGGAATCAAGTTAAGAGACGAGCACGGTATCCCCCTTGCCAGGTCTGTAACAGGCAAGACGGTGAGCCAGCTGCTGGCAGAGAACAACATCAAGTCAGACATGCCAGAAGACCTAGACGTCCTAGTGCGCAAGGCCGTCGGCCTCCAGAAGCACCTGAGGGCCCACAACAGCGACCACAGAAATGTCAGATCCCTTGAACTGGTCGAGGCCAAGATCCACCGTCTGGCAAAATACTACAAATCAATAGGCAGGCTGCCGGCCAACTGGAAATACGCTGCAGTGATAGCCCAGCTAGAATAAGTGCAGGGTTCTTGGCAAGATGGGCGACAGCTCCAAGCTTGTTCAAGCTCTGAAACCTTTTTGCGAGAATTTACGAAATGTTGCTGAAAGCGGCAAAGATATTGCCATCATCACGCACCTTGATGCCGACGGCATAACCTCCGGGAGCATAATGGCCCTTGCGCTGGCAAGGATGAACGCCAAGTTCTCGGTAAGGACCGTTTCTGACATGAACCAGTCCGTCATTGAAAGGATGAAGGCCGAGGACCACGACTTTTATATCATTACCGACCTTGGGGGCGGGATGGCCTCCCAGTTCCGCAAGGCGCTTGGCAGCCGGTGGGTGGTTATAGACCACCACCAGATCCCAGAAGAAGAGATACTGACCGACGACGCCGGCCAGGTGATGAACGCCTGGAGGTTTGGCATCGACGGTGGGATGGAGGTTCCTGCCGGCGGCATGGCGTACATGGTGGCAAGCACCCTGGACAGAAAGAACCGCGACCTGTCGAGTCTGGCAGTGGTGGCCGCTGTCGGCGACAGACAGGACCAGGCAAGCAAGCGCTCGTTTCTGGGGCTCAACCAGGAGATACTGGAGACGGCCAAGTCCCTGGGACTTGTAAACGTAGAACTGGACATCATGCTGACGGGCCGGGAGACAAGACCGCTGCACGAGGCTTTGGCCTATACATCGTTTCCGTACATCGACGGCCTGACATGGAACACCAGCAGCTGCCATACGCTGCTCAAAAACGCAGGCCTAAAGCTGAAAGACAACGGCCGCTGGCGTGTTCCGTCAGAATTTTCACAGGAAGAGAAAAGCGCCATAGTTGACGCGATAACAAAATTCGTTGTTACTTCCAGCAAGGCACCCACCAGCGTCATCGACGAACTTGTCGGGTACGTCTACACCCTTGCCGGCGAGGACCGGCGCAGCCAGCTTCGGGACGCAAGGGAGTTTTCCACGCTGCTCAACGCCTGCGGACGGATAGGCAGGTCTGGTGTGGGAATTGCCATATGCATGGGTGATAGAAATGCGATGCTTAGCGCCGGCGAGCAGATAAACGCCGAGTACCGCACCACGCTTCGGAACTACATCTCCACCATATTCAGCGAAAAATGGCGGCTGAGCGATGATGGAAAGGTTGCAGTGGTCAACGGCGACGGCGTTGTTGCCGAAGACATGCTTGGCGCCGTATCGTCACTGCTGAGCGGCTCGCCATCGCTTCCTGGAAGGCTGCTGTTTGTCAGGACATTATCAAAGGACAGCACGTACAAATTCTCGTCCAGAAAGTCGCTTGGCTGCAAATCGCCGGCCAACCTGGGCCTCATAATGCGCCACTGCGCCGAGGGGGTGGGCGGAAGTGGCGGCGGGCATGCTGCCGCTGCAGGTTGCAGGATCCCGCATTCCGCGCTGGAGGACTTTGTTTCCAGACTGAAGGTTGCCATCAATGACCCAAGATTCTCGACGGCAGCCTGACTACGAGGTCTCGGTTCAGGTCAGCATCCCGTTTCCGGACGCCCGGTCGGCAAGGGCCGCCATGAAGGCATTAATACCAGACAATGTCAACATGCCGGAAGGTTTGTCCATAAGCATGTCCTCGAAAGGCGGCACGGTTCAGATCATAGTTACGGGAAGCATGATCCCCATGAATACTGTTGTAAACACGGTTGATGAGATCCTGGAGCACATCTCCGTCGCCAAGAAACTGGTGGAAGGATGACTGATGCTTGATCCAAAATTGCTGAAGGAAAATCCAGAGGCAGTGCGCGAGCTTTTAAGGCGGCGGCAGATGGATTTTCCGCTAGACGAGCTTGTAGGCCTCGATAGGCGCCGGCGCGAGCTGATAGTCGAGACACAGGACCTGAAGCACAAAAAGAACCTGCTTTCAGAGGCGGTGGCCGTCAAGAAAAAGTCCAAACAGGATGCTACGGCCGAGCTTGAGCAGATGAGAAACGTCAGCTCAGGCCTGGATAAGGCAGGACAGGAGCTTGCCTCCGTCGAGGAACGGTTTCAGCGCCTTGCCATGCGCCTTCCAAACATACTTCATGAATCGGTGCCGGTGGGCAAGGATGAAACAGAAAATGTGGTCATCAGGACCAGCGGTGCCATAAAGGACATCCCAAAGCCAAGGGACCATGTTGACATTGCAGCGGCCCTGGATCTGGCCGATATTGAGCGTGCTGCCAAGATCTCCGGCGCTAGATTCTATTTCCTGAAAAACGAGCTTGTGCGGATGAACTACGCGCTGGTGCAGTTTGCTTTAGAGTTTCTTGCCGGGAAGGGGTACACGCCCATTCAGCCACCATACATGATAAGAAAAACTCCCATGGAAGGCGCCGTGATTCTGGGCGATTTTGAAGATGTCATTTACAAGCTGGAAAACGAGGACCTGTACATGATAGGCACGTCGGAGCACGCCATTGCCAGCATGCACATGGATGAAATTTTGGACGGCAAAAAGTTACCGATAAAGTACGCGGGCTTCAGCCCCTGCTTTCGAAAGGAGGCCGGTGCTCACGGCAAGGACATGAAGGGCATATTCCGTGTCCACCAGTTTGAAAAGGTGGAGCAGTTCGTATACTGCCGGCCGGAAGACTCTTGGCAGGAGCATGAGCGGATGCTGGCCACGTCGCAGGAGTTCTTTGACAGACTTGGCATACCCTACCGCGTCATGCTTCTGTGCTCCGGCGACACCGGCAAGGTCTCCGCCAAGACCTACGACATAGAGGCATGGATGCCCGGTCAGAATGCGTACCGCGAGATAGTCTCCTGCTCAAACTGCCTTGACTACCAGGCCCGCCGGCTCAAGATCCGGTTCCGAGACCGGACAAACGAAGAGACGCGGCTGGTGCACACCCTGAACAGCACGCTGGTGGCCACCGAGCGAACCATGGTGGCAATCATGGAGAACTACCAGACACCCAGCGGCACCGTCCTAGTCCCACAGGCCCTCCAAAAGTACATGGGCGGGATAGAGGAGATTGGCCAGAAGCCCTGACGAACAATATATATTCTGGATGGCAAGTGTGAACTCCGATGGCTAAAGGAGCTAAGAAGGGAGGCAGAGTCCGCGACAAATGGCGAGACAAGCAATGGGTCATTGTAAACAAGCCATCCGGATTTGAGCCACCTGGATCTGTAAATTATGTTCCCGTTACCGATGCCGAGCAGGCAAAGGGCCGGGTAATTGAAAATACACTTCATGACATGATGAAAGGTAACCCCGAACAGAGCATGGATCAGCACCAGATCAAGGTATTCATCCAGATAGAGAACATCAACGATGGAACTGCGACTACCCGGTTCAAGGGGCACGAATACGCCAAGGAGTTCCTCCGCAGCCTGATTCGGCGCGGAAGCTCGATGATCACCTTCGTGCACGACTACACCACCATGGACGGTTACGTCTTCCGTGTTGCCGTATCGGCGTTTACCCAGAGGCGAGTCAACGCTTCCAAGAAACACGAGATAAGGATGATAGCCCACAGGATACTGTCAGACAGGATCTCCAAGATGAACGTCGACCAGTTCGTCCAGGAAGTCACTGGAGGCAAGGGCGGCGACATTCCGCGGGAGACAAACAGCATCATCGGCGCCGAGATCCTGGCCGAGGCAAGGAAGATCTCCAATATCCGGCACCTGGGCATCAGGAAGACCAAGCTGATATCGACCCCCGCGTCAAGGGCCGTCGAGGAAGCCAAGCCCATCGAGTCGGCAGTAACCGAGCAGCCGCCGTCTCCACAATAACTTTTTAGCCTCTTTAATTTTCTTGTCTTTTGGATGGAAGAGATCAGATTTTCTGCTGCAGAAGCTAACCTTGTCCTTCATGCGACGGAGGACCATGACAAGGTGCTCCAGTCCATTGACAAGGTGCTTTCCATTCCTGCCAGCAGTTTTGCCGGCACGAATTCAGACGGGCATTTTGGTAACAAGATTGTTCTGTTCAAGTCCACGCTATCGAGCAAGGAGGCTTCAGATCTGGCCCTCCGGATCCTGTCTCTTCTCAACAGGATAGACAGGCAGCAACTTTACGACCGGCTTGAGGATTACTGCGACGAGAAGGGCAACCTGTACCTGAGGCTGGACAAGCAGAGGATCTGCCAGGGCAAGGTCTCGCTGTCAGAGTCTGATGCCATCAGGATACGCTTCAAGCCCATAAGACGCTACAAGCCTTCAGGCAACATCGACACGTACAGGGGGCTGCTGTCTTTAATCGAATAGACCTCTGCGTAGGCGGCGATTTTGACTTTCTTGCGATAGCAAAGGCATTGGCCATAGACCGCGTCGCGGCTGCTGACAGCGTTGGTCAAAATGTCATCCACAGGCTTGAAAAGCCGCCAGTAACGCCGGTCGATTACCAGTACCTGCTTGTATCCAGAAACATCAGGGATGCCCAGCATGTAGACGTGCTTACCATCAGCGATTTTAGGCAGGTCAAAGACCGGCTAAAAAAAGAGGTCAAGTCCGGCGTTGGGATCGAGATGACCGTTGCCGCGGCAAGGAAGATGGACGCAACTGATGTGGGCAGCTGGATCTTGCAGATTCGTGAACTTTACAAATTCTGCCGGCTATCAAGATGTCAGTTCATACTTTCCAGCGGAGCGGACTCGCCGTACAGCATGGTCTCCGGCCCGTGTTTTGACGCGCTGCTCAAGGTATGCGGCATAGACCCGCAGAATTACTGGCCAGACCTTGAGGGCTGGCTAGAGTCAAGGCTAGCAAGGAGGGTTACAACATGCTGAGAAGGCGCGAAAAGAAGCGTTACTTGACCATTTTGCACAGCCAGCCAAGGGCAGTCGAGGAGCTTCAAAAACGACATGCAGAACTTTTTGGCCAGATATCTGCAAAAAAGGCAGGCATCAAGGAAATGTGGTCTGACCAGCAAGTCACCGTGGTCCGCTGCAGCCTGGAATCCACAGACAGCGTTCTGGCGTCTGCGGCCCTCTGCTATCCGCCCATGTGCGTGCTGGACGTGTCTGGCACGATAAAACGCCTCAGGCGGCGGCTTCCGGCAAAGGTTAATACCGCTGCAAGCCCCAGATAGTTTTGGGGATGAGGTGAGTTTCGCTGCTCCAGACTGAGTCAAAAACGATGAAGATCTCGCGACGAACCGACCCGCAAAGTTATAATTATTTGCCAAGCAGATGAATCGCATGGAGCTTTCGTACGATTACCCGCTTTACAGGCCGCCCTCAGAGGCCAACTCGATGATATTTCAGGTAACCCTGGGCTGCTCCTTTAACAAGTGCTCGTTTTGCAACATGTACCGGACCAAGGATTATGCTGAGCGGCCGTGGGACGAGATCAAGGCCGAGATGGACTTTATGTCCAAGTTCTACCCCGAGACTGAAAGGGTGTTCCTTGCCGACGGCGACGCACTTAACCTGTCCAAGGACAGGCTGGTGCAGATACTGAAGCATCTGTATGCAGTGTTTCCAAATCTAAAACGCGTGTCCTGCTACGCGATGCCAAAGAACCTGCTGCAAAAGACCGACGACGAGTTGCAGGAGCTGCGGGCTGCCGGTCTGCAGATGTTCTACGTGGGAATTGAGAGCGGCAGCGACGTGATCCTCAAAAAGGTCACCAAGGGCGCGACTTACAAATCCATAGTGCAGGCCTGTCTGAAGGCCAAAAAGCACGGCTTTATCCTGTCATGCATGGTGATACTTGGACTCGGCGGCCGGACTTATACCCGAGAGCACATCTCCGACACGGCCAAGGTGCTGAGCGAGACTGCTCCAGACTATGTGGGCGCGCTGACGCTTTACCTTGAGGACGGCGTGCATGACGAGTTCATGGCTAAATTTGGAGAGCCCTTTGTCTTCCTTGAGGATCTGGAAGTGCTTGACGAGCTTGAGCGGCTGGTAACAGAGTTCAACCCCAAAACTCCGGTGGTGTTTCGGGCAAACCATGCCTCAAACGTATATTCCATTGGGGGCACTATGCCAGACGATAAAGAAAAGATCCTTTCGTTCATCAAAAGCCTCAAGTCCAGGCCGGAGATGCTCAAGCCCAAGTTCCTGCGCAGGTTCTGATCCGCACAAGTATCAAAAGGATTAATAGCCTGACGGCGCATTCCGCTTGTAAATGTACAGCGGTGAGCTGGAAGTTCAGGCCAAGAGAAAAGCCTTGGCTGTTTTGCAGGACGAAATAACCAGGATCTTGAATTCTTCACGTGATTTGGCAAATCTTACCAATCTTATAATCAAGGGTGATGAAAAGGAAATCCAGGCCTGCCTTGACAGGATGCGCAGCACCGAGGAGGAAGTTGAAAACCTCAGAAGAAAGATCACCCGCGAGGTTTCAGAGATCGGCGGCCTGATGGCAAACAGAGAAGACATACTTCGGACGGCGTACGTCATGGACGACATCGCCGGCTACATCAGCGGCATTGCATTCCGTCTGGCCAACATGAAGGGCTCCACGCTGAAAAAGGCACAGTTTGACGAGGATCTGAAGGAGCTTGTGGGCATGGTGGTTGACACTATTTTCAAGATAAACGAGATGGGCAGGGCGCTGAGCATCAACCCGGCCAACACCATAGAGCTGGCGCAGGATGTACAGAAACTGGAGCGCCAGGTGGATGCGAAATACAGGGCAGTCATCATCAAGGCTCTGGGCGAGATCTCTAACAACAAGGATCTGCTGCTTTTCAAGGACGCCATAGAGGGGATCGAAGGCATGGTGGACAAGTGCCAGGAAGCCTCTGACTCGTTTACCATACTTGCACTGGGCATGTAAATGTCGATCAGCGGCAGACTTGTAGGGAACAGGATAATCATCTGGGATATCAATAACTCGCGTTCTCTTTACGGTTCAGGCTACTACGGCAAGCCCATCGGCGTGCCAAAGCCAAAGGGAATAGAATTTGACGCACCGCTGGTCCTAGACCTGATTGAAGGCTGCTATCTGGCCGAGAAGGGCCGGCTAAAGATAACCCAGATGGACGGCAGGGCAGTTTCCTTCACAGAGATAAAAAAGATGTGCAAAAAACAATACGCGGATTTTGATGCCAAGTACATCGTCTTTCAGGACCTGCGGGACAAGGGATACGTCGTCTCGCCTGGAATAAAATTCGGCTGCGATTTTGCCGTCTACGAGCATGGGCCGGGGATAGACCATGCCCCGTACCTTGTGCAGGTGTTCCGGTCCACCGACGAGATAACCGCGACCAGCATAGTGCTTGCAGGGAGGCTTGCAACGACGGTAAAAAAGCAGTTCATCCTGGCCATCCCAAAGGTTACAGAAAAAAAGGTCGACTATGTCGGCTATGACTGGTGGCGCGCCTAGGTCGGCAGCTTGTCCTGCTTGGAGTCCTTTGGTAGGTCGAACTTGACAAAATTCTCGCCGGATATGGTCAGCCGCACAGAGAACTTGTCGGAGCCCTGCTCAAGCCAGCCCTTGTACCTGATGGAATTCTTGACAATGTCGGTGATGCTGGGCTTCTTTTCGCTGACCTCCTCGTAGCAGGACAAAACCTCGCCGAACTTGACTTCCTGCTGCTTGTTGAATTTGGTCAGGTAGTAAACAAAGACAGCCGTCTTTTCATAGTGGTTGGCAGGCTTTTTTTCAGAGTAAAACTCGCGCAGCCCGACCTTGCTTTCGTTGGCCTTGAGGTCCACTGGAATCGGCGGGATGCTTGGAGAGACGCGGGGCGCATGCTTGACTTGGCTTGCCGGTTTTGGCTGAATATCGGTGCTTGGCATGTCCACAACTTCCTGCGGCAGGGCCGGCGAGGGTTCGGCCACCTTTAGCGCAACGCTTCTCTGCATGCCGCTTGTGATGGCCTCCTTGACGGCCATCTTGAATATCTCTTCAAACTTTTCTAGGTGTTTGTCAACGAAACTTTCCTTTCCTTCCAGCTCAACTATTCCTTCCTTGACGTTTATAGTAAACCTAGCTTCCGAGGATCCCGAGCTCAACTCGCATCTAGTTACGACTGGGGCTTTTTATTAATTTGGCGGTACAAAGCAGCAACGCTTGCGGCAGAAAATCATTGAACTGGCTTTCCACCTTTCTTAAATACATCTGCAATCTAGACAAATATGCATTGTTTACCGTGAAAAAACAGGGCAAGAACGGAATTTGGACCACCGTCAGCCTCATCGATGAGCACGGCTCCTTTAGAGGCGAGGCCAGATTTGAGACCCGCGAAGAGGCAGAAAGGTACCTCAAGGATTACAAGAACAAGATCAAAAGGGAACAGGAGGTCAAGGTCTTCGAAGAACAGGTTGAAAAGAAGGCCAAGCCCAGCAAAAAGAGATCTTGATTAGTGCAGGTTCATCTTTAGCCTGATTTTTGAGGCCAGCTCATCTAGTTCTTCCGGAGGAGCCACGCGTCTTGCGGGCCATTTTCCGTCTGGGCTATCGTCGATAAAGCGCGGCACGATGTGCACGTGGACGTGCGGCACAATCTGGTTTGCGGCTATGCCGTTGTTCTGCCCGACATTGAAGCCGTCTGCCCCGACCGCGGATACAACGGCCCTTGCGATTCCAGGAATCAGAGCATACAGCTTTCCAACCTCGTCTGGGGGCATGTGGAGCAGCGTGTCATAGTGCTTTGTGGGCACGACAAGGGTATGGCCGGTGTTGATTGGGTACTTGTCCATTATTATGATAAAGTCCGAATCCCGGTATACCTCGGCGCTAGGAAGCTTTTTTGCGACTATTGAGCAGAAAATGCATTGCTTGGGCATCGCTTTTTCTTTACTACTGAATTCTTGTATGTTTATTTCTTGCTGCAGGATTTGGAGCCAATTTTAAATACCCCAATAATGCGACCACTACCATGGCTGAGACGGTCGAGCTGGAAAGCTTTGATGTCAACTTCTCGTTCCACTGCCCCAAATGTGATTATCTAAACGAAGAGATATCTGCCAGGGACCTTTCAAGTGGAAATGCGGAATGCGGCATGTGCCGGACCGTTTTCAGGGCAGAGGGCCTTGATGCCGTCAAGATTGTTGCAGAAATAGAAGAATAGAATTCCGCGAATCTTACATGCACTATGGAAGACAAAAATTAGCCTTTCCACCTTTCATAACTTTTGATAATAATTCATTCCAACCTGCCAGTCAGAAGAATTTTCAAGGATGAAAGGTTATATCCGGCCGGAACCAAGATCTGATGCTCATGCAGACAAGCAAGCCAAAAAAACCATCCAAGAAGGAAATAGAGTCGGTAAAACGCTCTGAGCAAGACCTCAAGGATGGCAAGTACCACACATTTCGGTCTGCAAAGGATTTCGACAGATATCTTGATAGTCTGCCGGAAGAGTAGGCACCCTTGTCTTGGAAACTAGTGACTACGTCCAACTTTGAGCGGGAAACAAAGAGGCTGAAAAAGACCGTCTATTATGACAAGTTTCTCAAGGTACTGGATGAACTAAAAGAATCAGAAGACCCAAGAAAGCTCGGGGAAGCAAAAACAGGCCAGCTGGCCGGGTATTTTGGTTACCCTCTTGGTTATAATGTCAGGATCCTGTACAAAGTGGACTTTGAAGCCAAGACCATTGTGTTCTATTCGGTAGGTCCACATGACACTGTTTACAGGAAACGCAGGCCATGAAGGGATGGAGCTGACACAAGTAGAGCCGATAACGTCGCACTTTTTACGACTTTATTTCTTGATAGTGTTGGTCTATTATTTTATGAACTATCTCCACCATTTGAATGAATGAGGGTTCTTTAGTACTTTTGACAAGTTCACGTTCTCTACATACTATCGGATCCTTCATGTACTCTTCAAATTCCTTGGTCCCAACGGGTGGAATCTCTATCCATTTGTTTTCTCGGATAATTGCGCTCAGGCTAAGTTTTGTCATAGTAAGAAAAACGGTAGACAATGCTTTTTTCTGAACCTTGTTAACGGAAGTGTATATGCTAAACCGTTGTGAATGACGCCAGTCCAAGTAAAGACAGTCTTGTTTTATTTTATTGTAGGAACGAAGAACACGTAACACGTTTTCCTTCGGCTTCTTTGCCTCTTCATGAGTAAGAGGATCTGACACTAGTCCGAGGTTTTTATTAATATACGCATGGATTAGATATTCTTCTTCAGGCATTTCATTCATACTTTGAATGGATTTATCATAGATTCTAGTAGACTTGAGGTTATGTGTCTTGTTACTGTGTGTGAGATTTTTCCATTCATCTATCTCAATATCTTTCCCAGATTTCAAGTGTTCTTGAATGAACTGTAACTTGGCAGTTTCTTCGAAGGCAAGGATGGATAGCGGAATAGAGGCGATGTACCTCTTATGTAATAGTTCACTGGAATCTATGAGATTCTCAATATGCCTTGCACATTTGTCGAAACCCTCAATTCTAGAATGGGATCCAATAGGGATCTGGGAACCTACCGCCAACCAGGTGTTGAGGCTTACAAAATCTCAGTGCAGGCTGGTTATTTACAAAGTAGATGTAACAAAGATGCTTTTTCAAGGAAAATGACTACCGGTACATAGTGAATGACAAGTGGCTAATAATGTACAATCAAAATAAGGTAGAACCGAGCAAAAAGTGAATCTGCGGCCTTTTTTAGAACAGCTGCAGGCAATGTATAATAATATTCAACGTATGCATTTTTGCAGATGAAAGACCAGAAACCTTCCCTGCGGGAGCAGCTTGAAGACAGCAAACGGATCATTGTGCTGCCCGGCGTGTTTGACGCGCTAAGCGCCAGGATAGCCGAGCAGGTGGGCTTTGAAGCGATGTTTCAGACCGGCTACGGGTCCTCCGCCGCGCTCTTGGGGATGCCGGATTTTGGATTCCTAAATGCAGGGGAGACCGTCGACAACGCTCGCCGGATAATACGGGCAGTACAGGTTCCTGTTCTGGTGGACGCCGACACGGGTTATGGAAACCCCCTCAACGTCTGGCGTCTTGTGCAGGACCTTGAAAGCCTGGGCGCGGCCGGCATATTCCTTGAAGACCAGATCTGGCCCAAAAGGTGCGGCCACATGGTGGGAAAGGACGTCATACCAAAGGACGACTATCTGCCAAAGCTCAAGGCAGCCCTAGAGGCAAGGAAAAGCAAGGACTTTATCATAGTTGCCCGGACCGATGCAAGAGCGCCCCTTGGTCTTGAAGAGGCCATAGAAAGGGGCAAGGCCTACAGAAAGGCCGGCGCCGACGTGGTGTTTGTCGAGGCTCCAAGGACCGTCGAAGAGCTGAAGCGGGTTGCAGACGAGATAGACGCGCCGCTGGTTGCCAACATGATAGAGGACGGTGTCACTCCAAACCTGCCGGCCAGAGACCTTCTCAAGCTTGGATACCGGATAGCCGTGTTTCCGCTTTCCGGCCTGTACAGCGCAACCTACGCCATGCGGGAAGTCTTTACAGAACTGAAAAAGACTGGGGCCACCAGCAAGACCCGCAAGATGATGGTACAGTTCAAAGATTTCAACAAGTTTGTAGATCTGCAAAAATACATGGGTCTGGAAAAGAGGTACAGCTAGAAGGTAGACACGGTGGCAAAAAAGAAACTTGGTGTAGAAGATGAGCAACTGGCCGTACTGCGAGAGATACTGGCCGAGCTGAAAAGGCTTAACGCAAACCTGGAAAGAAGGCCGGCGGCAGCACCGGAGATGACGGAGATAGAAGAAGACGATGATTCTGAAGAGCTGGACTACTTTGAATAGGTAACCCCCTCCCTCTTTGGTACTGCTTGGGTTATATCGCCAGGCCAGAACCTTGCCATCTAAATGGCTTACAGCACAAAGTATGATTCTAAAACCGTCAAGATGCAGTATTTCTGCTCCAGATGCAATGCTGTTTTAAAAGAGACGCGCAGCCCCATAATCCGTATTTCAACTACCGAAGAATGTCCATCCTGCGGGTCTCTGCTTATAGAAAGCCTGCGGGAGCGGTTGCAGGCCAGCGGCAGGGACAAACAATTCCCGAATTTTCAGACGGCCCATGAAACCAAAAGCAGGCTGTCCTTTGGCATCGAAAAGGTAGATTCTTTTGTCAGTCTTGGACCCGGCGACCGGATCTGCATTACTGGCAGATATGCAGGCATCCTTGTCTCGAGGTTGTGCGTGCGCGCCCTAGTTCCTGCAAGGCATGGAGGGCTGGGCTCTTGCTGCGTGTTGTTTATAGACGGGGGCAACAGCTCCGACCCCTCCCTGGCTGTCAACTTTGCAAGGCAGTACGGCCTGAACGCAAACAAAGTATTGCAGAGCGTGGTGGTAAGCCGGGCCTTTACCGTTCACCAGCTGGCAGGGCTGCTCATATACGAGCTTCCAAAAGCCATCAAGCGGTTCAATCCAAAGGTAGTGGTGGTATCTGAACTGCTGTCCATGTTTGTCCGGGACCCGAGTGTTGATGGCCGGGAAGTCAAACGCTTGCTATCAGAGATCGCCGGCGCCCTAGACAGGCTTGCCGGCGATGTCATTGTCGCCGTGTCTGCAAGAGGACTTGCCTACAGCGAAGTTCTGCCGCGGTTTGATGTGCGTGTCGAGACCCTTGCCGTTATGGGCCGGCCCTACCTGAGGCTGCACCGTGACCGCCAGACAACGGAGATATCCCTGCCTGAATCAGAGTTGCTCACAGTAAAGCAGCGGTGATCTGCGTGGGAAGAACCGTACCTTCTTTTCGTCTGTCCCACGGACTTGAATGGAGGAATTTCCACCGCAGAGCAAGGAAGACAAAAAGGCGTTTGATGATATGTTTGCCAATTCACGGCCTTGCATCCTGTCCTGCTCGTACGCTGTCAAACCTGTCAGGATACAGCCGGTCTTCATGATCATGGTCTTTCACAACTACAGCAGCTGACCTGCATTGTAGAGAGACTATGGGCATGAGCTTGTTTTCAGACGACGACATCCTGTCCAAAGAAATAGAATCCTAGAAGGGGTTTGTCGACAGCCTGCGAAAAAAAGACCGCGAGCTGTTCAGCAGGATGCTAAACGACTGTTACCGGTATTTGGAGGCCATCCATGCCAAAAGGGCTAACTTTCATGTAGAAACTACCGTGCTGCATGACAATACGGCCCGTGCCCTCGAAGCGGTGTATCTATTATACTCATCTTCAGGCCGGAAGTCTAACCATGAATGGCAGACCAGCAACAACATTCCTCGTAGGCACAGTTTGGACACTCCTTGGGCGAGGGGCTGTCCCTGCATTCGGAAGGCAGACAGCCACAATCGGCGCACCTTATTTCCATACGCCTTGATACGCTGCCATGCTTTTTAACTTACCCACCGATGACTTGGCGAAAATGATTGGCATTCTGTTCAACTGAAAGCGCCAAGCCTAGTACGTAAAAGTGCATGGCGATGATGTATCCCCTAAAAAATTTGGACTTGTACAATCCAAAGGTTCATAAATTGATTTTAGGGACCGTATCGTGTACGATATTATGTTTGCCATAGTGCACATGGGCGACGTTGTCAGGATTCCTCCAAGCAGGCTGACTGGCTCCCTGAAGGATGCTGCTATCCAGATACTGAAGGAAAAGTATGAAAGCATGCTCTCTCCAGAGGTGGGCTACGTGGTCATGATCACCGACGCGGAGGTCAGCTCTGTGGGCAAGCTGGTGGCCGGCGACGGAGCCACGCACCACAAAGTTACGTTCAAGGCACTTACATTCTACCCCAAGCTTCAGGAGATCGTGGAAGGCGAGATTGTCGAGATAACCGATTTCGGAGCGTTTGTAAGGATAGGCCCCACCGACGCGCTACTGCACCTGTCGCAGATAACCGACGATTACCTGAAAAGCGACGTCAAGCAGGGCGTTATCGTGGCCAACCAGTCGGCAAGGAGCCTCAAGATAGGATCCAAGATCCGTGCACGGGTTACCGCAGTCAGCTTGGGCAAGGGCGCCGGCATGGGCAAGATAGGCATCACCTGCAGGCAGCCGTTCCTTGGCGCGCTGGACTGGATCCAAGAAGAGCTCAAGAAGGCCAAGCAGCCGCAGGCAGCAGGCCAGCCAGCTGGCAAGGAAAAGAAGGGGGGCAAGTAAATGGCCAAGGAAAGGGCGTGCAGAAAATGCAAGGCCGTTACAACCGGCAAGGTCTGCCCCATCTGCAAGTCTTCTGACCTGAGCCCGGACTGGTCTGGAATCATACTCATCTTTGACCCGGAAAAATCCCTGGTGGCCGGGACCCTTGAGATAAAAAAGCCAAGCAAGTACGCGTTAAAGGTTACATAAACAGATGGACTTGCAGACGTTTCTTGACGTCCGAGAGATGCTTGCAGGTTTCTTGCAGGAAGACATAGGCCAGGGCGACATTACAAGCGACAGCATTGTTTCGGCAGACATGAAGGTAAAGGCCGAGATACTGTGCAAGACTGACGGCGCCATAGTCTGCGGCCTAGAAGAAGCCAGCATCATCTTTGATTTATGCGGTTGCAAAAGCAGGGCGCTGGTCAAGGACGGCTCCAAAGTAAGAAAGGGCAAACCGGTGATGACGGTTTCCGGCCCGGCAAGGTCCATACTCAAATCCGAGCGCGTCGCGCTAAACCTGATGATGAGGATGAGCGGCATTGCCACCGAGACGCACCGACTTTCAGAAGCCGCCCGTCCTGCAAAGATAATGGCAACCCGCAAGACCGCGCCGGGCCTGCGCTACTTTGACAAGAAGGCAGTGGTGATGGGAGGAGGCCTTGCCCACAGGATGCGGCTTGACGACATGGTCCTGATAAAGGACAACCACCTGGTTCTTGGAGGGACGCCGGAAAAATGCGTCCAGCTTGCCAGGCAGAACGTCGGCTCTAAAATCAAGGTGGAGTGCGAGGCCCGCAACAAGAAAGAGGCCATCTCCGCCATACAGGCCGGTGCAGACGTTGTGATGCTGGACAACTTTACGCCGGGGCAGGCTGCCAGCGCAATAAAAGAGATAACACGCCTTGGCCTGCGCAAAAAAGCCAGAATAGAGATCTCGGGCGGCGTCAACTACAAGAACATAAAACAGTATGCAAGGGCCGGTGCCGACTATATCTCGATGGGGTACATAACCCACTCGCCAAGGGCGGTGGACCTGAGCCTAGAGATCCTCTAGGATATGGCCAGCATCCTGTCTATGGCAAGGCGCGCCCTGTCGGCAACGTTTTTGGGCACCCTGACTTCGTAGACGTTGTACGCCAGCGAGTTGTAGACCTTCTCAAGGCTGATCTTTTTCATGTACTTGCAGACGGCGTCTTCCTTGACTGGAACAAACTCTTTGCCCGGGTTTTCCTTCTGCATCCGGTACAGTATTCCGGTCTCGGTGGCCACCACGAACTGCTTTGCTTCAGAGGACCGTGCATGCCTCATCATGCCTTCCGTGGAAAGCACGTATCCGGTCTTGGCCAGGTCGCCCTTGGCCATGTGGTACATTGTAGATGAAGTGCAGCTGCATTCCGGATGGACCAAAAAGTCGGCGTTCTTAAACGTGGCCAGCATCTTGTTAATGTCCTCGGCCTTTATGCCGGCATGCACATGGCATTCGCCGGGCCAGACGTACATGTTCTTGCGCTTTGTCACCTCCGCAACATAGGCACCAAGGAACATGTCTGGCAGGAACAGGACCTTCCTGTCGGTAGGAATGCTAGAGACTACTTTAACTGCATTGGCCGAGGTGCAGCAGTAATCAGACAGTGCCTTGACCTCGGCGGTGGTGTTGACGTAGCTAACTACAACCGCATCGGGGTGCTCTTCTTTCCAAGCCAAAAGCTCCTTGGCGTTGATGGCCGAGGCAAGCGAGCATCCAGCATCCAGATCCGGTATCAGAACTTTCTTGTCCGGGCAGATTATGGACGCCGTTTCAGCCATAAAGTGCACGCCGCAAAATACAATCAAGTCTGCTTTTGTGGTTGCCGCGTTTCTGGAAAGCGCCAGCGAATCGCCGATAAAGTCGGCAACGTCCTGCACCTCCGGTACCTGGTAGTTGTGGGCCAAGATCACCGCGTTGCGGCTCTTTTTCAGTTCTAGGACCTGCTTTTTGAAGTCCGTTGCAAGCATGGTCATGTCTATCTATATACAGGATGCTGATCTATGGGTTCTACATTTAAATCAGCACAATTCAGGAGATGTCTGCCCGGATTATGCAGGTTGCAGGCAATACTTGCCACATTCCGCAAGATGCCTGCAGGATGTTTGGTAGACGCATGGATTTGTATCATTCGTTGGTAAATTTTGAATCACCAGAGTTTTATTCGACATGCAACATAACGCAGCGGATCCCGGACCGTATCAGCAGTACTTCGGGCTTTGACGGTTGTGCGAGTTGATGAAAGAAAGACATCAGCAATATCCAAATTGTTTAATATTTTTCTAACGAAAAATCAGATCTATACAAACTCAAGATAAATCTATCATGAAAAATAGACACCCAAACAATGCTTAAGTATTTCAGTGTCGGTAGGTCGTTAATGGTGCCTGCTGATGATATAGCCCATAATAAACATAAATGCCGCTCAACCCGGATTTCTACCCAAACTTTCAAAGCATGCCAGACGATTTATAATGGGTGAATTCTAATTTGTCGTTGCCGATGAACATCGCAGAGGCTTTGCACAAAGACCGCCGATACTGGGACGATGTTGATTGGGCCATCACTCACATCCGCGAACTTGACGCGTATCCAGATGAGTGGGTGGCAATATTTAACCAGAAAGTTGTCGCGCATGGGAAGAGCAAAGAAGAGGTCAGACGTGATGCGATGAGGGTAAAGGGTGTAAGGCGTCCATACATGTTCCGCGTAGAATGCAATCCTCGGTATATCTTTGTTAACTAACTTTATTAGTAGACCTAAAACTCTTCGGTATTGAGGCCGGTAGACAGGCTGTCTCTAGATGTAATAAGATAGGAGAGCGGCAGTTTAGGAAAATCAATCCCCGGTTTTAAAAATATCAGGATAGACGCACAATTTTCTATAGCAAAAAAAGACAACACAGTTCCGGATGTCATACAGGCAATCATCGATACCGGTTCTCCAATAACGATTATCCCCAAAGATTTGTGGGAAAACGCCGTAGTCGAACCGCTTGGAAAATATACGATGCACGGCGTAAACCCGGATGAAAATTGCGGAGTTGAAACCGTAGTCGTGTATGTTTATAGTTTGATTTTAAACCGCAAACATGTAAGCAGCAAACCTCTAAAAATTCCCGCTCTTTTGACAGACAAAAATATCGAGAAGCCCATCATAGGCCTTGGTGGCATACTGGACGGCTATTCATTTTATTGTGATTTGAAAAGCAATGAGGCTTACCTTCAAGGAGAATTTTACGATTACTCGGAAGATGCAGAAAAATCAAACCTTGAAAAATGAAGCGGTGGGAAATCACCGTTCCTAGTTTGCAATTTGGTCTGATGCCTATCGTTTAAGACAACCCAATTTGACAAAAACATTCAGACACATACAAAAATGGCGCCCGACAGGGGTTAAAGCCGATGCATACAAATATAAGTATTGAACCTGGAATTTCCAGTCGAAGATAGATGCCAACACACGGATCGTTGACCAAGGCCGGCAAGGTCAGGGGCCAGACGCCAAAGATACAGGCAAAGCCACGCTCAAGCCCGATCGCAAGAATCCGCAACAAGGACAACTTTGTCAAGCGGTTTGAAAAGAAGAGGCTGCCGGGTCAAAAGAAGCCGGAACGCAGACGAAGATAAGGCAAGGGTATAATTCCCCCATTTTCCAATTTGTTAGCTGATGCGTAAAGTAGGCATTATCGGCTGCGGGACCATTGGAGGCCAGCTGGCCATGGCCATTGATTCCGGGTCTGTGCAGAATGCATCGCTGGTTTCGGTTTTCGACGTCATCGAGCCCAGCGCACAAGCGCTGAAGTCAAGGCTGCGGCAAAGCCCGCAGGCATTCTCGGATTTTGAAAAATTCATCTCCACCGACATAGATATCGTAGTCGAGGCCGCGTCGCAGCAGGCCGTGAGGAACTTTGCTAGGACCGTGCTTGACGCAGGAAAGGACCTCATGGTAATGAGCGTCGGCGCGCTGGCCGACGGCGCCTTTCTTTCAGAACTCTTGCAGGCTGCGGCAAAGAATTCCTGCATGATCTACATCCCCACCGGCGCGATAGCAGGAATCGACGCCATTCGCGCAGTAAGGCATTTGCTTGATTCTGTCACGCTAACTACAACAAAGCACCCAAGGGCGCTTGCTGGAGCCCCCTTCTTTGAGACAAGCAGGATAAAACTGGAGCAGATAACTCAAAAGACCGTCATTTACGAGGGGCCGGCTTCAGAAGCCGTCAAGGCATTTCCTGCAAACGTCAACGTTGCAGCCGTCTTGAGCCTTGCAGGGATCGGAGTCGACAAGACCAAGGTAAGGATAGTTGCCGACCCGACGGCAAACACCAACCAGCATGAAATAACTGCAAGGGGGAGTTTTGGCGAGCTGAACATAACCGTAAACAACGTGCCCAGCCCCGGAAACCCGAAAACCAGCTACCTGGCCGTGCTTTCTGCCATTGAATGCCTCCGGTCCGTATCCGGCAGCGGCATGAGGATAGGCTCATGACTGGCTTTCCATGGTTTATATATGGTCTAAGCTTGTCCTTTCTTACAAGGTATGAGTTACGGAAGAAGAGATAACTTCGGCCCAAAGCCGGTAGAACAAGGTAATGAATACGACGTACAGATCACGGAAATCAGCCGCAAAGGAGACGGAATTGCAAGGATTCAAGGATTTGTAATCTTTGTAAAGGAAGGTAAGGTAGGTCAGAACGCAAAGATCCGCATTAGCCAGATCGGACCAAGGTTCGCTACTGCCGAGATAGTCAACGGTTCGGCAACCCCAGCGACAGACAATCCAGCACCAAACTAAACTACTGCGTTCTGACGAATGCAGTGAGGTTTCTTTTTTGTTTTTTATTTAGATTAGTTCTATCTTATTTTGTGAATTGGATAACAACCGAACGGCATTCAAAAATCCATATCTTTAAACTGTTTCATTGAGCAAAAGTTATCAAATAACGACTTTACATGAATCATACCGCCAAACTTTATATGTTTACTACTGTACATCTGTAAACATGGCATCCGACTCCAAGGCCGTTCATCGGAAGGATCAGGAATTGATAAAAAGTCTAGATGCCATAATGGAAGAACATCCAGATCTGTATGACGCCCTTGCAAATGAAGACGTAACCAAGATCAAGGAAGACTAACAATCCTTTCCTTTATGAATACTTCAAGGTCGCTGTAACCCTTCTTTGCATACATTATGTCGGTCAGAATCTCGAGCACTTCTATCCTTTGCTTTTTACTTTCAATAGGCAGGTCATAGCCGTTCCGCCTGAGCCAGTAAATACCAAGCAACAGAGCCGTCGTCTTGTTGCCGTCAAAGAATGGCTGTTTGAAAGTAATCGCGCCTATGAGGTAGGCGGTTTGTTTCAGGATACGTTCCTGTTTGTTTGAAATGTGATTATAATTATTGTTGAGCTTGAACACAATATCTGCAAGAATGTCTAAATCAACATCAAATTCCACGCCGCGTTTTTCCACGACGAATTTGTTGGCGTCAATTACATCATCGATCGTGTACACGTGAATTATTTCTAGGGTCTTACTGTTTTATATGCAGTTGGTTAAGAAGTGTCAAGCATAAATAACTCACAAGCATCAAAAGATTTAGGAAAGGTAAGAACTGGAACCGCAAAGATGACAACATACGCCGGGTTTGAATCAAACCAAAGAAAGTAATTTTTCACCAGAGACACATTGCCTACACTCGATAGTTCAGCTGACACGCGTTCCATCTGAAAAGGAATTTAGGTGCATTCTGACAATCTGCATCGTTGCTGCGAAACAACATCATTGCCATAGTGGCCATCTCCTTTATCGCTGTCGGCGCCATGTGGGGAATTGGAAACCTCCTAAACCCGCCGGAGGAAGCCGAACTGCCAAACGTGGAAGGAGTCCTTCTGGTGGCCAGGGACAACCTGTTTAACGGGACCAACCCGGACATCCATGTCAAAGTCGGCGTCCCAAAGAAGCTGGTAGTAGTCAACAACGATTTTTCACGCCATGACCTGGTGGTTGACGAGCTGAACCTGAACACCGCTTACCTGCGGGGTGGCCAGGATTTCAAGACGGCCATTGTCACAGAAGAGCCAGGCGTGTACGAGTACTATTGCTCGCTGCATCCAGATACGATGCGGGGCAAGATAATTGCAGATCCCTAGAGCGCGCCGGCCACCTTGACTATGGTGAGCACGTCTTCGTCGGTAAGCCGGTGATCCAAGCCAACCTTCTGGCCGGCAAACTTGGCGCTTTTGCCCCACACCATGCCGTAACGAAAGTTTCTAGACATGTTGCGGTGGATCCTGTTGCAGACATCCAGGACTGTTGCACCGTTCTTTATTATCATGGGCTCCTGGTAATCGGTCTCGCCGCCCTTGGGGCGCAGGTATACCCGTATAAAGTCCAGCTTCTGGTAGATGGCCTCCTTCAGCGCGTCGATGTTGACAGTGGCGTCAGCAGAGATGGGGATAAAGCTGTTCCCTATCTGGGACTGGACCTCCTTTATGAACCCCTGGTTTACCAGGTCTATCTTGTTTAGCACCGCAATCGAAGGTATGTATACTCGGTTCTCGGAAAGAACGTCTATCAGCTGGTCGTCGGTCAGGCCCGGCTCGCGGATAATGACCCGGCCGTTGTGAACGCCGTAAACCCGCAGGATCTCCTTGACGGTTTTTTCCGACATCTTGATGGGCACCTGGCAGTTGACCGATATTCCGCCGGTGGACGTCTTTTCAATGACCACGTCTGGAGGCTGGTCGTCCAGCTTTATGCCAGCCTCGGCCAGCTCCCTTTTAAGCAGGCCGACATGCTGCGGCTGAAACACGTCCAGCACAAGAAGTACAAGGTCTGCGCCTCTGGCTACAGAGATGACGCGACGGCCAAAGCCCTTGCCGGATGCGGCGCCTTCAATGATTCCTGGCAGGTCCAGCACCTGAATCTTGGAGCCCCGGTAGTCCATCATGCCGGGCACCGCCGTCAGGGTGGTGAACTGGTACGAGGCAACCCGGGACTTTGCGTTGGTCAGCCGGTTAAGCAGCGTGGACTTGCCCACGCTTGGAAGACCTATCAGAACCACCGTGGCATCGCCGGCCTTTCTTACGTCAAAGCCGACGTTCTCGCCGCCGGTATGCATGGTCCGGCCGTGGATGTTTTCCTCCATCTCGCGCTTGAGCCGGGCTATCTTGGCCTTCAAAAGCCCTATGTGGTGCTCAGTGGCCTTGTTGATCTGGGTCTTGTGGATCTCGTCCTGTATGGCCTTGATTTTTTCTGGAATCCCCATGGATAGCGGTTATTGGTAGACAGAAAGGGGATAAATTTATTCTGGTAAGCATGATGCCTAAATAGTACCGTGCGCATATAGGATCAGCCGGCGGTCTGGTTGTCGTCTACATCGAAGCAGACAGCCAAAGAAAACCCGCCCTGTCCATGCTGCGGGGTACCCATGGATTTGTACGACAAGCCTTATGCTGCAAAGGTCAGCATCGACGGCACCGATTATTACTGCAACAACCCCTCATGCTGTTGCGATTACAGGCCCCGGTAAGGCTGTGCGATTATGGCCACAATGATCGTTGCGTATCATGGGCTGTGACAGAATTGGAGATAAACTCCAAGATTTGGTAGGAATGTGGCCTAGATGCATGTAACAAAATCTACAACCTTTTTCAACATGTCATGTGATATAATCCATGGATGGCGTTTGGCCTTGACGACCTGTCATGGCTTGCGGCCGTGATCGCGCTTTCGGTAGGCGTTACGGCGCTCATCCTTTACATGCTTGGATTCTTTTCAGAAAGGCAGACTAGAAGAAAGTATCGCTAGTCCGACGGCATCAGGACGCCGGCCACCGCCTCGTCTTCTTTGATGGAAAACTTGATTTTCGACAACTCTTCAGCCTTGTGGCCCTTGGCGTTTACGACGAATACCTTGAAGCCTTCCTTTTCTTTCCTTGTATTTACCACTGCCAGCTCAAGTTTGATCTCCCCGTTCACAACAAAGCCGGTGCCCTTCATGCCCTCCTTGATGGCATCAACAACGCCTCTAATGTATTCGGACAATTCCGTGCCTTCCGGGACCTTCATGTCCTTTACTAAAGGCGAGGTTAGAATTTAGGATTTTGGAGCCAGACAGGGGTTTTTGCCGACATTGAAATTAACGTTGATGAGGAAGTTAGGTTTTTAGCACCGTCACCCTCCACTTCGTTTCGGGCTCCGGTGGTGTAGTCCGGTTAAGCATTTCGCCCTCTCAAGGCGGAGATCACGGGTTCAAATCCCGTCCGGAGCATTTTTCCTTATTATACGGATTGTGAATGACGGCAATCGAGCAAATTTAACTAAATGATTGGTGACTCACTCATTAGTCTCTGCTTCCCATTTTATCCAAATCTTATTTGGCGGTGCTAGAACGTCAGTTATTCGAAAAACATTAAACTTGATCTTGCAAAATAGTGCTGTTTCTTCTTGATGCTTAGATAACTGGCTTGCACCGGTCTTAACCTCAACCCAGCTAAAATCTTTGACATCCCTATTGTTAATTTCGCCATTAACTGCCCAACCGTCACCTAATCTACACGTCAAAAAGTCGAAAACGAAACTTGGGTTACCGTCAATATCCGTTGGCTTGCAAATGTGTCTTATTTCATCAACTATGGATTCGGGAATTTGAATGAGGATACGGTCAAAACCATACTTGAATTCTAGAATATCTTGCGGCGTAAAGGTATTGTAAATATCTTCTAAACGAATGTAAGCGTAACCACGTTGCTGGCAAAGGTGTTTGAAGTATAGCTCTCCAAGGTCACCACGAAGTTCGGGCGTTATTTCCAATTCGGCCATAACCTAGTTATCAATAGAGTTAAAGTTAAAAATATTCTATTACAATTGTTGTTGTGTTGTCCACAATTTACTATTGGACTTATTTTGATATCGAGACATTAGGTTTGGACCCGGAAAAAGATAAGATCGTTACTATTCAGTATCAAAATCTTGTTTACGATGAGGACGGTAAGCCTATGCACGATAAACAGGTAAAAGGATGGTTTAAACCGGGTTTACATATCTTAAAGGAATGGAAGTCTGACGAAAAGACGATCCTAAAACAAGCGTATGATGACTTACTATCGAAAGGAAGGAGGAAGGATTTTGAGCCTGTGGGAAACAATCTATCTTTTGAAGGTAAGTTCCTGAAAGCAAAACTTATGAAATATGGGATTATTGGGAAGAACGAACACCTTCGATTTGGACATCTGAAAATGATTGATCTACTTCCAGTTATGAAGTTAGTAAACGGCGGGGATGCCAGAACGGCTAAATTCTTTGGTAAGGTTGGCGATAACAAGAATATCCCGGATTGGTATATGAACAATGAGTACAATAAGATTGAAGAATATATTCACAAAGAAACGCGATCTTTCGTTAAAACAATGGATTACCTCATGGTCAAGCTACCCCAATTAAAGAATGAGATTTTGGCACTACATACCTAAAGCCGTAATAGTCACACACATTAAGATGAATTATGCCCACTTTATACAGTGGAGAACTAAAGTTTGACTCCTTTAGTCACTTCTATCTAGAACGTGAAAAGAAGAACATTGTTCGCATCGATGTTGAATCTACCGATCATAGCATCTATACTAGCCTAAAGTTTAGCCTAGATCAAGCATCAGATATTATCAAGGAAATTGACCTTAGATCATCAGATTCAGAAGAAATGGTAGAATATGAACACATAGAGCATGTTGAACTTTTGGAAGATGAAGGAAAATGGATTTTGGATATTGGATTAGATTCTAGCTGGACAAGCTTTCGTTTTAACAACAAGGACGATGTCAGAAGGCTATTATCTGAACTAAGAAAAGCGTCCGAATAAACGAACGTAACGTCCCGCCGCAGCCATAAGAATAAAGCAAAAGAACAGATAACTTATACTATGTCTGCCGAACCATTACGCTACTACATCAAGGATCATTCATCATTTCGCCGTTTTATGTGGTTTCATAATAACAAGCTTAATGAAATGCTTATGGGATTCTACGGATTAAAGAACAAACAGCCGCGGCTTGGCTACATGTTTCCAGATAGGATTGTCGCCGAAGCAGACCTTTCAAGCCTACACTTCGAATATTCCAATCTTGTGAAGATAGGAAAACAAGCTGGTCATATAACTTGCCATTCTGATGGCACATTTCATAATTAAGACAATAGTTGACGAGGATGTCTATCGTGATACGGTAAAGTGGCAAGAATCACTAGGTACAGATACCAAAACCTTCCTAGACTTTATCATTATCAGCGATTTATCACAGAAATCTGCATTTCAACATCCACACCTAAATTGCCGCACATTTGGATGGAAAACAAGCCAAGGCAATTCTATATTGTCGAAGGGAAATTTTCTGGTAGTAAGTATCCGGTTGAAGCGGAAATGGCCGCACGTGCCACAAGAATAATGAATCCGGCGCCAACACTGGTGTTAGCGGTTCCACGATAAAGGGCATATTATGGCCAAGAGTTACGTCAGTGCCACCAGAAATACTCGCCAAGCATCCACAAGGGACTATCGTTATCTTCAAGTTCCCTAGCAATGATGATGCTTATCTGATAAAGGGTTTCGTTTTTAGTTGAATATTTGCTAAGGAAGAATCAGTGTAATGCCTTGCCAAAGCACTATAGATTGACAGAAGTTGCTTTTACCAGATCATTTCATGAACGGTTCTAAAGACAACGATCTGGAAACGCCTCCACTGAATCCGCTAACTAAACCTAGTTATCAGAAAATCAACGACTTCGACCCGGTTCTGGCACAAAAAGGTTAGGACTCCCGGACTCTGATCCAATGAGGGAGCTATGCTGATTTTCCACTTAATGATAATCGTCAAGGTCTTCCACAAAGAACTCGTAATTGCAGGACGTGCAGACATACCTGCACTTTCTGGTAAACCGGCCCTTGCATGATACCTGCTCGGCCGTCCTTTTCCCGCAGTTCTCGCAGTATAGGATAGCAGCTAACATCCTGTATCTAATATTACGACAAACCCACAAATTTGTCTTGTCATTTTGAGAATGGTCCAAAACATAATTGGATCGGGCTGCCGGCGTATGTAACGCGCTGTCTTGGTTCTCTTCTCCCCCGCCAGAACAGATCCCGTCCTGCGCCAACTCTTGTGTTTTTTGCAAGTTCGCTAGATTTCTAAGCAGATAAACAAGACTATAGTACAATGACATTCCAATAAAGGATAATAGCAACCATGCGGTAATCAGACTGCTTGAACTTCGGGTATCCACTCTTTCTGTTTGGAGCCCTTTTCGTGCAATCATTTCACATGCTTGAACATATTGCGCAGGTTGTCGAGAAGTTCGCCCTGCAGTGGACCAAACCCTACGGGCTTTTGGGCACTGCATTGGATATAGAACCGGTGCATTTTGCCTACAATGCAGCATACCTGGGATTGATCGTAGTGACATGGCTGCTTTTCAGAAACAAGATTACAAAGTACAACAGTGCCATCACCGGGTTGTTTGTATTTGCTATCGGCTCTGAATCCTGGCATTTCATAGAACACTCGATAAAACTAGAGCAGCATTTTGTCCAAGGTTGCGTATCGTGTCCAGGAATACTGGGTGTTTATTTTGATCCTGTGATGCTTCACTTTGTTTACAACATCGTGGTGTTTGCACCATATGTGGCAGTGTTCTTTCTTCTCAACAGAAACATGCTGCCAGAAAAGGTATCCGAGACCAAGCTGTAGATATAAGTCCTCGAAGGTTTTGCAGCCAATCTTAAAGCGAGCCTAAGTGAAGTTCGCAGGAAGCCGTTAAACAGCAACAGACGTTTCTTTAGCTTCCATCTGCGCTTGGCGTATCAAGGCTTTACGCAATACCTGGCGCTATATCGGCTTTGTTTGGAATCTTTTCATAAAGCAACTTTCCAAACAGCGGCTTGAACAAAAATAATTCGCGCTTTGGACTATATCACCTCCACTCCGTTCATGATTCAGTGTTTGCACTCCTTACCATGGAAACGGCATCCATGGAAGGCTTGCCATGATGATTGCAGTAGCCACTATCAGCGAGGCCAGAAAAACCGTCATCCACCTCTTTACTGTGCCCACGCTTTCTTTCCGTCCAAGGGTAAAGTACAGTCCGGCCCACAGAACGGCCCAGGCCAGAGTGGGATAAAAGAAAACGCCGCTGTAACCAGCCGCCGGAGTGTAAACTACAAGCCATTTCTGCGGGAGGTGTACCCATAGCGGCGTCAGAACACCAACCATCAGTATCGACACCGACGTTGCGATGAATACGGCGGCCACCTTGCCAGTTGTTTTAACTGAATATGCTTTTTCCATCCCTGGTCACCCCTGCACGGAAGCTATCTTGGTAGGCACAATTCCCATCAGCGATATGAACAGGGCGTACATTATCGCCAGCGAGATCAGTGCGACCATCATGTTTTTGATTGCCGGGTTTGTAAACATCTGCTCCTTGTAATGCCATGCCAGGTATGCGATGAGGCCCGCCCACATGGTTCCAAGCAGGCCCATGTATTCCATGGTCTCAAACATGGGAGAATGGGCGTACGGGAACGTCGCCTTTATCTTTGACTTGGCGCTGTCCGGGTCTGAAAGCCGGTATTCAACGTATCCAATGGTGCCTGTTATCAGGATGACAAATACCGAGACTGCAGCTGCGATGGAAAGCATCCTTATGACGTTGACGGCATCATGATGCCGTTGGCTGCTAAATACCAGCACGCCGATAACTCCTGCTCCAGACATGATGGCAAAGGCAGTAAAGAAATCGTGCAGGATCATTGCGCTCTCGATCTTCTTGTCCACCAGATGTCCGAGGATAACCATGCCTACGGATACGATGGTGGTGATTCCTATAATCAGGAACAATATCGTTTTTGTTGCTGTTAAAGGTCTAGATACTAACATGAAAGTTACTGCAGAAGGACAATTGGATTTATACTGTTGAAGCGTTTTCCTGTTCTTGTTCTAGCAGTCTGGAATCACTGCCGAGAAACGGCCGTTGAAATAAATAGACTTACCTGACCAAGTTCCTTGCCTTGAGTGCCTCAAGGCCGATCAGCGCACCCCTGTGGCCGGGTTTTGCTTCCAGAGCCTTGTTGTAATAGTCTTGGGCCGCGGCATAATCCCCAAGCCGGTACGAAACGTTTCCAAGGCCCACCAGCGCGTTGGGATTATCCGAATCGACTGCCAGTGTCTCATTGTACAGCCTTGTGGCGTTTTCATAGTCGCCCCTTTGAAATGAGACGTTGGCCAGCCCGTTCAGCGCGTTGGCGCTACCCGGATTTATCGTCAGCACCAGTTCATAGGTGGTCAGAGCCTCGTCCAGCATGTCAAACTTATAAAGCTCGTCGGCGGTCCTGATCAACTCCTTTGTCAGGTCTATCTTTTGCCCGGCCTGCTCAAAGTACTGCGATGCCTCCTCGGTTCTGCCCTGCAGGTGGAGGACAAAGCCAATCCCCAGCAGTGCATAGGGGTCATCAGGCCTTGCCGCAAGCACCTGCTGGTAGTATTCATTGGATTTGTCCAGGTCGCCGGCGATGCTGTAGGCGTAACCAAGGCCCCTTATGGCGCCCATGTTGCCGGGATCGAGGGACAGAGTCTTTTCGTACTGCGATACGCCGGCGGCTAGCAATCCCGTCCTGACGTAGACGTTGCCCACACCGTTGATGGCGTCGGTGCTGGATTTGTCCAAGGCCCGTACATGGTTGTAGTACTGGCCGGCGGCCTGGTAGTCCTCCAGTTCATAGTATGCGTCTCCAAGACCTATCAAGGCGTCTAGGTCATCTGGATTTCTGGCCAAGACCTGCTGGTGATACATCAAAGCCTGCTCCGCATAACCGGTCGCCGTCAGGACGCGCCCCTTTCCATTCATCGCCCTTGCATTTTCCGGATCCATCTGAAGGGCAGAATCATAGTACTCTGAAGAAATGTGGTAGTATTCTTTTTCAAAGAACTCATCGGCCTTTGCAACGACATATTCTGCGCCCAGATCCGAGGCAAGACTTTCCCTAGCTATGTAGGCATTTGTAAATCTGACATCTAGCTCCCTGCTAGACACGGAACCTGGGAATCTGCCCTGCATGTCTTGAAACAGGACTCTGTTATTTGCAAGCGCCTGGTTTTCCGGCTCGATGGATAACGCCCTGTCTACCAGTGCCAGCGCTCCTTGGAGATCGCCGTTTCCAGCCTTGGCTATGGCAAGGTTGTTCATGGCCGGCACATTATCGCGTTTTACCTGCAGCACCCTGTCAAAGTACGACTCGGCTTTCTGGTAGTCCTTCTGCTGGATGCTGACTATGCCGGCGCTGTTGAGAGCAGGAAAATAGTTGCCGTCCATCGAAAGTATCCTGTCTAGAATCCTAGCGCCGTCCTGCTTGTAAATTTCAGATGAAACAAGGGCAGCCGCAACGTTGCTGCTGATTCCAAGGCCTGGGTTTTCATCTAGATGCCTGTTGTAGAATATACTTACTACCTCGTAATTCTGCATCTGGATGAGAGAGTTCAGCTTGTTCTCAAATGCGGCATGGCTCCAGCCCATCTCCAGGATCTCGTTGTCGTATTTTATTGTGTCCTGATAGTTGCCACCAAGGTAACTTTCGTTTGCCTTCTTGTACAGGTCCAGCAATTTCTTGACGCGCTCTATCCTGTCCTGCGCGTCGTCCAGCTGATCCTGGTGCTTTTCCAGATAATCCAGCTTGGTCTCCATCAAACTTATCGCCTGGCTCTGGTCGTCGATTATCTGTATGAGCTGGACAGAGACTACGTTTTTGCTTAACAACACCGTCAGAATGGCAAGCAGGGCTGCTGTGCCAACCACTATCGCAAAGACCTTGAGGAGCCTTTCCAACTAGCCTTGGTGCATCAAAGAACGCCCATGATTATAAACTACTTTGTTCTGGCAGTGGCTATCAGCACGTCCCAGGGGAAGATTATCACTCCGTTATTTGTAAAATGCCTTGCAGATTCCCGGGCCCGCTCCTTGATCTCAAGGACAGTTTTTTCGCCGGCGGCTTGTATCTTGGAGCGTATGGAGGCAGCGGTGGTGGACAGGTAGTCAGACCAGTACTGCTCGAAGGTTCCGGCATCGTAGCTGTAGACAAACTTTTCAACGCTGACGTCTGCAAAGCCAGTGGATTCTATCACGTCCTTCAGGCTGGCCGGCTCGCCAAACCTGTGGACCGTGGGCGCTCCTTCCGGCCGTATGTCCGGAAGCCGCTGCAGGACCGGCTCCATTATCGTGCTAAAGTAGGGAACACCCCTAGCAGTGCCATGGACGGCTACTGCCAGCACGCCATCCTCTTTGAGCAGCGTTCTTAAGTTGCCCAGAACCCTGGCAGGATCTGGAAAGAACATCAAGGCATACTGGCAGAGAATCCTGTCGAATCGGCCGTGCAGGCCGACGTTTTCTGCATCCATCTCAACAAAGTTGCCTGCTGGCACGGCAGACCTGGCAATCCTCAACGCCCCACGTGAAAAATCAACGCCCACAATCAGTCCAGAAGAGCCAAGGATGCTGGCCACCTGCATGGATACTGCACCGGTTCCGCATCCAACGTCAAGGACAGAATCCCCCCTTACCACCTGAGCTGATTTTACCAGCTGCGCGGTTGACCTAAAGGGCCCCCTTCCTGCGCCAGCCCAGCCGTTGTGGTATTCCGGGGCGACCAGGTTCCAGTTATCCCTAGAACTCCACTTGTACTTGACAGGGTCATAAGCAGCCAAGGAACGTCACAAGGTATTGATCTTGTCGTTATATGTTGTATTTGCAAGTACACTTTGACCATTGGGCCCCTGCGAGGCAAAAAGATCAGAATCACGGATAATTTACAAGAATGCATATTAACTTAGGTTAGTTGGTTGTATTTTGTCTGTTGGAAATCGACAGCAGTTTAAAAGAGCGAATCCTGTCCAGCATGGACAAGGCAGCGTCATTTATGATTCAAGGTTTGGAAGACAGGAAATTGTTGCTTACTGAAACCTCGCCAAAAATTGCTTTTGGTGATGATCCATCTTACGTTTCATCTGTCTACATTCCAAGCTACATAGCACACAGTTTAGGCTTTGTAAAAACAACTGGAAGTATTTCTACAGCAATATCAGAGATCATGGGTTACCTGAAAAGCCAGATGGAGACTGACGGGACCTGGCGGTTCTTCGGAAAACAGGATGAATTTCCACCGCCGGATTTTGATGACACGTGCTGTGCCCTGGTAGCATTGAAAGAAAATAACATCGAGGTCAAGACCGACGTGTGGAGCCTGTTGTCAAAGTTTAGAGGAGAATCTGGTTTGTACTACACATGGATTGATGAGTGGATGAACA
Organism: Nitrososphaera sp.; assembly: GCA_029263715.1. Classification (GTDB taxonomy): domain Archaea; phylum Thermoproteota; class Nitrososphaeria; order Nitrososphaerales; family Nitrososphaeraceae; genus Nitrososphaera. The sequence continues at coordinate 42,345 of JAJUFP010000008.1, forward strand.
AAGAGAGTTCGTATCATGTCGACGGTGTCGTAAATACCAATATCCTTTACTTTGCCGCGGTTTTCAAAAGGAAGCTGCCGGAGATTATCAAATTCATAGACCTTTACTCCCGCGTAAAGGAATTCTATCGTTTTAGCATCTATTCTGTTTCGGAATATTCGTCCATCTACCTTATTTCAAGAGCATACGGAGACGGCGAAATAACCGAGCTTGACCGTGCAATGCTCCACATCACGTATTATTTGATCGAACATCAACGATCTGATGGCAGTTGGGGAAACCCCTTTGAAACGATCTTGGCCCTGGCCTCTTTGGCAAACGCCGGATATGCAGGCAATCAAATTGTCAGATCAATTGAATATTTACTAAAGAGCCAACAACCTTCTGGCGGGTTTCCTTCCCATGCCTTCTTTAAAGATTTCACGCCTGTCTATTACGGGTCACCTTATCTGACAACGGCGATATTTTTGGAGGCCATGTCCAAAATGTTGAAACCGAAACAAAAGACACTGTAGGAGAATGAATGCCGTGTCTAAAGATGTCAAGCAAGAAGACTTCAGCCAAGCAGTTCAGGCCCAGGTACACAAGATAATGCATGATTTCAATCTCAGAATTGAACCAAAAGAATGGAAACTTGAGATGGAACGGCAGAAACAGGAACTATCAGAAAAATGGAATCTGGTGTATCAGGAAATTCCTAGCAGCATAAGAGAAGAACTGCCTTCACATTACCTGGAGAAATTTCCAAGGCTGTTTAGCTTTGGTTATTCACTAGGTTACCAAATAAGCGAGATTCTTGGTGGCAGGAGCAGTGAAAATCACGAGGCTGGCGTCGCCTCTGCTCTTTTCAACCTGTATGCTTCCCTATTTGATGAAATTTGCGACAATTACCCCCACCTGGTTTCCAGATTGACTGAAATAGTGAACGTTGAATCTCTTGCAAAAGTCATTGATGCCGGCGAAAAATTAGACACGTGTGTTCCTCTGACCGTTTCTGACCGAGACGACATTTTGCTCAAGACAGTTTGTCTGATTATGAATCAGTATTTTGCAAAGTGTCGAATTCAGAAATCGATAAACAGCAGAACGTATGAAGACTTCCAGAACCTGATTCTCGATATTTACAAGATGGAATTGCAGAGCCTGCGATGCACGTTTGCTTCGGGCACGAATTCTGCGGATATCTACCGGATACTTTTTACCAAGAGCGCCCTCCCCTCTTGGGCAATCTTTCTAACTTCTTTTATGTGCCTAAAACGGGAACCCACGTGTAATTTAGTTGAATTAAAAAATGCCATAGTTGGCCTTGGAAAAGCGATATGGATTGTCGATGACCTGTCAGACATCTTTGAAGACCTTGATAGAAACAGGTGGAGCTACGTCTGGCTAAAGCTTCACTTGGAGCATCGCGTTCCGCTGTTGCACAATGACGGCAAAGTGAGGAATAAAACAGAACTGTGCGAAGATCTGCTGGCAACAAGTGTGGTAAGCGACTCGACTGCGGAGATGTGTAAAAGTCTTGTTGATTCCTTTGCGTTGCTACGTCGCCATGGATACGATGTAGCAAAGTTTGAACGGAATATCATCGTCTGGATAAACAGCTGGATTGGCTAGTTACCATTAGTCTGTGTAACATTTGAAAACAATCCCACAAACAAAGAAAATTTTAACTAATGAGACTTCAATACATAGATTCTATACAAGTTGCCTATTCGTTTATAGAAAGTGTTAAATTCTAGCCTTCTTATTTAGAGGAAGTTGCCTACCACTACACCCAACATAGAAGTATGCTGTCAGTATATTTGTCCTGTAAGCGGAACCGTCCATAAAGCAATGCAATCGTCCTCTACTGGTCAAATTCCAAATACCATTCCGGATCCTCAGGATTCAACACAATTCTGTGAGTTCGTCAGTTTTACAACTATGGAAAAATGCACTGGTACTGGCGGTGGAGGTAGTGGTGGCGGTAGCGGCGGTGGCCGCCGCGGCGGATGGTAGAGCGCCAAAGAATCAGAGCGAAAGTAAGCGGGTTTCCTCCTAATGATGTTAAAGCGCGCACGCGACTGAGTAAGACTTTAATCCCTTCCTAATTAATCATGGGCCGTTGAAGGAATTCCGAGTCTTGTTGACCTGCACGGTATGCGGCGAGACGTTTGACTCCGACTACAAGCTGATGAAGCACATGAGCAAGAATCATCCAATGGCAGAAAGGAAAGGCTGGGTGGGCGGAGAAGATGATCACAGCTGCAGCTGCGGCGGCCACATGCACCACGGCGAGCAGTGACGGCGACTTGTGGGACAAGCCGGAGAAACTGTTCTTCATATACATCGCAAAAAGCGACGAATGGCAAAAGAGGCAGCAGGAGGACTGGGAATACGTCTCGTCCATGGTCCGCTTTTACCACTGGTGGGCCCGCCGGTTCTTCGATTACGAGATCTCGGTGGAGGCAGACATACTCCCGGTGATACCCGGCAAGCTCTTTGACAGGATGTCCCTGGGTTACCTTCTCAGAGATCATGAGGAGCGCGGCAAGGACACGTACCACTTTTACCTGGCCAACTTCAAGCCCTTCTGGACCGACTGCCAGGCCGACGGTTATGCTGCAGACAATTTTGGCATGATCCACTGGAAGCGGCCAAAGGAGCAGGTCGGCGAGACGGCCAGAAACACCTTTTTTGCCGACGAGAACTGCCCCAAGGTATCGCACATGCTTGCCCACGAGATCCTGCGGCAGAACGGCAAAAAGAAGAAGGAGTACTTTGAAAAAGTTCACGAGCTGTGGCAGCAGCATAAAGAGAAGAAAAAGCCGTTTTTGTATTTTGATTCCCAGTTCAAGCGCACCAACGTCGCCGGCACGTACCGTTTTGTTACCCTGGATGCCACCGAGCTTTAGAGCAAAGAATATCTGTGGCAAAAAGCCAAGCCGGATCGTTGCCTACTTCCGGAGGCTTGTTTTCAGAAGCAGGTGCATTTGTGGCCACTGCCGGCATCATCATGTTCTCGGCATTTGTGGTTATCCTGCTGATGTTTCCAGTCATAAAGGAATGCACCGCTGACGACAGCTGCACATACACGTCCACGGCGCCGGAGCCGTACAACCTGGTGATAACCCAGTGGTTTTTGGCCGTATCGCTGCTCACCATCGCTGCTGGAGTGCTGCTCATACGCCTTGGCCGGTGGCTTGAGGCGAAGGCGGAAGCCAAAAAAGAAGAGTAGGTCTAACTGCCCCAATAGTTGCAAGGTGTCGTGACAGAAAATATGTGGGGCGCGCAGCATCCATACGGCGGTCCGAGAGCTACTCTTTGAATTTCTTGATGAGTGTCTTTAGGTATCCGGTGAATTCTCTTACAAACCTGTAAAATTCCCTTTCATCAAGCTCGGCCAATAGCAGACCTTTTTCCGTTCCCCATTCGAAAATATTGTCTTGTTCAAGAAGCCTTCTCTTTGCATTCAAGTTAGTCCTGTATTTTGCGTAGAGCCGGAGTGCATGATCTGTCTTTTTGATAATACATTTTTCTACATCTTGCGGTTTGATGTCTATCTTCTTGGAAATGAAAAATATGTCGATGAAATCCCTGGCTTTTACACCCTCCCTTGTAAGCAGTGCCCTTACCTTCTCGCTCAGAACCTCGCTTGCGTCATACATTGCAAAAGGTATGGCATTGGAGTATTATCGGTATTCCGCTGGAAACAGGAAAGCGAGTTCCTCATGCCTGCCTTTAAGGAGGCTCCTCAGTTCTCCATTCCTTGGTTCTGCGCACATCTCTTCTACAAAATTTATCTGTACCTTGAAGAAAGTCTTCTTCCGCAAAACCTCAGAATAATACCATACCTTGAACGTGCAGGTCTTGCTGCTGCCGCCCAGCTCCACATAATTCTTGTTACCCTTTGCGCACTTGAAATCAAGCCCCCTCTTTGTGGCAATACTCTCGAAGGTCTTTCCTGCTTCGTCGATAAGGGTGGATAGGTCAGAGCGGATTTTACCGGCCGTCTTCCCTTCAAACCGTGACTGGTCTTTCCATGTAAAGTCCATGTCTTCAGAGAACCTAAAGTACCCTAGGTAGTGCTTTATCAGGCAAGTGCCGCCCTTGAAGAGCATGTTATTTGCAAAGGACCGGTCCATGGATAGGTCCGTCAGGACTTGGTGGAGCAGGATGTCTTTCTCTACCATGTCCCTCCTCCTGATCCCTAGCTCTGAAGATAGCCTGTCCACAAAAGCCAGGCTCATCTGATCATCATCTCTGCAATAGCTGCCACTGTCTTTGGGTATTTCTTTGCATATTTGCGGAGCTTGTCTTTAGACAGGTTTGTAGTCCATGACGACAAGTCGGCAACAATCTTGTCCGCCGGGACGCCCTTCTGTCTGGCAAGGTAGACAAAGTCAAGGATGGTCTTCTCCGGGTCGGAATACCTGAGCATCCTTTCTTCCTCTATGCCAAAGCTTACCAGTGACGGCGAGAGCTTTACGAACCTGAACTTGTACCCTGCAATATCAAAAGGGTTTGCCCTGAATAACGAGTCGCTCACTACCTCTTCTATGGCAAAGTGCTCGTAAGTCATGTTGTTGAGCTTGAGCGCAGAGTGCAGGCCGAAGTACCAGTTCTTCACGCCCTTCAGCTCAAGGCCCTTTGCTACGAGCTCAAGGTGGTTGTACTTGCTCCTTCCCAGTTTTAGTTCCTCAAGTGACCTGACGTAGAATATCCCCCGGAAGATCCTGACGAGGTACCTTCTTGAAGCTAGGTAACGTATGACCAGAGTATAGTCCATCTTCATGGATCTGCAGTATTGTTTAAGCTCCTCAGACTTTACGAACTCTTTGTTTTCCATCCACAACCTCTCTACCAGTAAGCTCATCCTCGTCTTGTATCACAACCTCACACAAAGTGGGATATTCTGATATGTATCATAATATCACATAATGTGTGACTTTGTGATATATATGGCTTTACGGACGAATTCCCGATGGATTCCTTCAACTCAGGAATCACTTGTTATAGTCATGATTTCTACAAAGCCGAGCAGCGGCCCGCCTTTAAATACAGGAGCAGCCCCAGACTAACACGGAATTGAGCAGGATAACCTTTAGCAAGGCAGAAAGAGAGTTTCTGGCCGCAAACGAGGCCTGCAGGGTGGCCACATGCCACGACGGCATACCCCACGTTGTTCCCGTATCCTGTTACTTTGAAGACGGCATATTCTACTTTGCCACCGACCTTGAGACCAGAAAGCTGGAGAACATCAAAAAGAACAGCCGCGTGGCCTTGGCCATTGATGAGTACAGCTCGCTTGGAAACAAGGCCGTCTGCATCCAGGGCAGAGCCGAGATAATTGAAGGCGGCAGGGAATTTGCCCGGCTGTACAAGATCTTTGAGAAAAAGTTTGAATGGGTCAGGCAAGACCCTTGGAAGGAAGGCGAGGCCCCCTTCATCCGGGTTGTTCCCACCAACAAGGTCAGCTGGGGAATCAGATGAATGTAAGAAAGAGACTGGATGATGTTGCCGGCGAGATATGCAAGGTGGTTCTGCCCATCAAGCAGGAGTACTACATCGGAAGTGGAAAGCGATTGTCCATATGCACGCTGTCAAGCATGGGACTTTTAGAAGAGATTTCAAGATCCAAGATAATGGAGAAAATTGCCGTTGCCGGAAGGCTTCTTTCTGAAAACAAGGGCATAGACGCCATAATCCAGTTTTCGCTAAACCACCCAGACCTGAAGCAGATTATTCTTTGCGGCAAGGAAGTAAAGGGCCACAGGGCCGGCCAGGCGCTTTTGGCCGTGCATGAAAACGGCATCGACGATTCGGGCCGGATTATCGGCGCGGCTGGCCCTTATCCCATACTCCAGTCGACAAGGGCGCAGGTAGACCGCTTTAGAAGGCAGGTTGCAATAACAAACATGATGGGCGTGACGGACCTTGACAAGATAATGCCGCTAGTATCCTGACTTTTGACGATCCTGGTTGACCTGGTTCTTTTTCTTGTATTCTGCCAGTATGTCTTGCGGCTCCATGCCCAGTTCTATGGACGCCTGCACCACGAAATGCCATATGTCTATCAGCTCTTCTCTTGCGGCAGCCTCGTCAAAGGCAACGGGCTTTTTCCACCATTTCCAGGCAGTCAGCCTCTGAAGCTCGACGGCTTCATGGATTATCGCTGTTGATAGCGCCGAGATCCTATCCTCGGTGTTCTTGGGGTACCTCGACAGGTCCATCATATCTGCCAGCCACTTTTGCATTGAGAATATAGTTTCAAGGGAGTCCATCTTTGTTCCTCTCGTCGGCCCTCTGGTAAAAAGTTTCACAATTCGAAAGCTTTAATGGACTATTCGAAGAAATGAAAAGACATGGCCTCTGGCACGCATTCCTCGCCAATTACAGATTCGGATCAACCTCTGGAAAACATCCTTTCATCTTGTCTGGACATGCTAAAGATCGAGGATGCAGATCTCCGCAGAAAGATGGCGGAATTCGCCCAGAGCGTTCCTGCAGCCACCGTGGGCACCCATGGCAAGTGGATAGTCTCCATAAAGGCCATTGCCGATGCCTTTGCGTCTGAGAACCGCATGTTCACCCAGTCGGAGCTGTGTGATTTTCTTACCGTGGCCGTCAAGGGCATAGACGCAAAAAAGGCAGGAACAAAGCCGGTCAATGATGCCACTTTTTACATTTACATGGATATAATGCAGAACTACGAAGCAGCCAGCGAGAAACTAAAAGTCCATTACCCCAGAATAATAACTGACGTCATATCCATTCTGGACAAGGGCGTCGATACAAAAGGCGAGGCCGTGGGCGTTTACGGCATCGAAAGGTACTACCAGAAAAGAAAGACGACGGCCCTCTCCGAGGACCCGGCCGCAGGATACGCCGCCGTGCCCGCTTTTGAAGGCAAGCAGCCGCATGAACCAAAAACCCCTGTTTCTCTCAGCGACGAGCTGATGGAAAACCTCATCGGCCTGACCGGCCGGTCAAGAAAGGATCTCGAACGTTCTCTTGCCAGCCTTGCAGCGCCGGACGTAAAAAAGATCTCGGATCTATCATCCAACTACAAGAGGCTGCAAAAGTACCGCAAGACCACCACATCTGCAGAGCTAAAGAAGGAAGTTGAAAAAGACCTTGGACGCGAGCTTTCTGACAACCAGCTTCAGCATGCGGCCAATTCCATCAAGAAGACCAAGATCTACGTGGAAAACCTGCTGGACGGCAAGTTTGTCCCCCATGGAACGCACGGCATAAACCATGTAAAACATAACCTGGAATACGGCTTCCAGCTGATGGGCCTCATCGAGCCAAGAAAACGAAAGTCCGGCTGACCCCGCCATCTTCTCGTCGTTCTTTAACTCCAGACTTTTTCCTTAAATGTCCATTTTTTGTTCAGCAAAAAGTTTCCTATGGATGCAACTGCCACCGCAACCACAAGCGCAACGGTCTTGTCCAGATGCTCGTTCTCGACAAGGAGATAAAGCACAGATATCTGGACCAGCGCTCCAAAGCCACTAAAGCCGGTAAACATCCCGTACTGCACCAGTGTTTTTTTGAGGGCAAAATCCCTGTCTTCAAAGGTCCACAGCTTGTTGAGGACAAAGTTTGAGGTTATGGAAAACATTATACCAATGATGGTTGCGTGGATGTACCAGAGACCGGTGAACGTCAGAGTAAAGAAAAGAGAGGCGAGATAGTTGACCAGCAGACCGCTGGCGCCCACCGTGTAAAACCGTCCGGCCTTGGACAGGAACCTAACAGACGTTCGCTTCTCGCTGGAATTGGCCCGGCCGTACCGGTAAAGCCGCCAGACAGCCTTGACATAGTCCAGCATCACTGCTCTGTCCAGCTTGCTTGAGCCGGACCTGCGGTTTGTAAAGGTGTACGGGATCTCCTTTACCCTGGCACCCCGGACTTTGACCAGCATTTCAAGCAGCATCTTGTAGCCTATGGGATCGAACTTGATCCCATCTATTATGTGGCGGTAAAACGCGAAAAATCCCGACATGGGGTCTTTGACATGTCTGATGCCAAGACCATACTTGGCTATCTTTGTGGCCCCCTTGCTGATCATCTTGCGCTTAAACGGCCAGCCGGTGATGGATCCTCCCTTGATGTACCGGGAGGCAACCACAATGTCGCAGGTGGAGTTCCGCAGCTCATGTATCATCCTTGGTATCGTCTGCGGAGGATGGGAAAGGTCGCTGTCCATCACCACCACTATCTCGCCGGATGCAGATTGGACGCCGGCCAGTATTGCAGAGCTGAGGCCCAGCTTTCCCTGCCGGCGCAGGACCTTTACATGGACTTTTTTGTTTCCTATTTTCTTGCCGTACTCACTGGCAATGTCTGCAGTCCCGTCAGGCGAATTATCGTCCACCACGACTATCTCGGCAGTCGTGCCGTATGGAAGCGCGTAAGCTATGGAATCGATCATACCAACGATGTTCTGAGACTCGTTATAGGTCGGCAGGATCACGGATAGGGGAAACCTGCTTGGCCTGACAAGCCCCTGCTGCTTTGGAGCTTCCACTGCCCTGTTTGTAAACACCCGTTGTATAAAACGATTAGGATTTGTCCTGTACCCCCCGCGAGGTGATGGTAAATTCAGCCGCCGGGCCCGGCGGTTTTACAAGCCAGGCGCGGAAACTGGAGATGGCCGGATCAAGTATCTCCAGCCTTAGCTTTACGTGCGAGCTGATGGACACGGTATTTCCAAGGTACTCGCGTTGCCTTGTTTCCTGCTCTGAAGGGATGCTGCGTACCATGTTGGTCACCACCACTGCGCAGTCGGAATTTATAGCAAAAAGTGCCAGCTCGTGGAGGTAGCTCATCACCGCAAGATGCCGGCCCGGCCCGGTAAACTCGTTTGAGAAGTTAAAAGTCAGGCTGTCCACCACCACAAGCCGCGCATCGACATCCTGCATCTTTTTTATCGCGTTCAGCTGGTCCTGCACGGTCATGGTGCGGATAAACACTATCTTTTCCAGCACACTTTCAGATCCTGCTATCTCTGATATGCGCTCCGGCCTGAAGGTTCCAGCCGTGTCCACAAAGACAACCTGGCCGCCGCCATTTACGCAGTTGACGGCAAGGGAAAAGCAAAGCTGTGATTTTCCAGAGCCGCTGGGCCCGTATATGTCGGTGACAAGGCCTGTCCGTATGCCGCCTCCAAGCAGTGCGTCGATGGACTTTGAACCCGTAGAGATGGTTGACTGCATCAGCGGACTGGGATCTATTGCTTTTCTGCTTTTTATGAGTTAACCCGGCTTCCAAGGCAACCTTTTTATTCGAGCCAAGATTTTTCAACTGGCAAAGTGATTAGTTAACGTGTCTTCACCGTCACAGCAACAACCGAAACGACCGCTTTCCATATTGCAACGTTCCATAAACAAGAAGGTTGCAGTGAGGCTCAAAAGCGAGATCGAATACAAAGGAAGAATGAACAACGTGGATTCGTACATGAACCTGATACTGACCGACGCAGAGGAATTCAACGGCAACGACGTCCTGGCCAACTACGGCAAGGTAGTCATCAGAGGCAACAACGTCCTGTTCATCAAACTGGAAAAAGACATTTAGCTTGGGCGGCAACGACATGGTCAAACGTTGGCTTTTTACATCTGAAAGCGTGACGGAAGGTCACCCCGACAAGGTTTGCGATCAGATCTCTGATGCTCTGCTAGACGAGTTCCTGCGGCAGGATCCCGATTCCCGCGTTGCGGCTGAATCGATGACCACCACGGGAATAGTGTTTGTGGCCGGCGAGGTAACCTCCAAGGGTCATGTGGACGTCCAAAAAGTCGTCCGAGACACTATTAGAGACATCGGCTACGACAGGGCAGAATACGGCTTTGACTGCGATTCCTGCTCTGTGCTTGCGGCACTGCATGAGCAAAGCCCGGACATATCCATGGGCGTCACGGCTACAGAGAACAAGGAGCAGGGAGCCGGCGACCAGGGCCTGATGTTTGGATATGCCACCAAAGAAACGCCGCAGCTGATGCCGCTTCCCATAACCATGGCCCACCAGATCTCCATGAAGCTGGCGCAGGCCAGAAAGCGAAAAGAGCTGGACTGGCTGAGGCCGGACGGCAAGTCCCAGGTCTCCGTACTGTACGAGGACGGCATTCCAAAACGCATCGACACGGTCGTGGTTTCCACGCAGCACTCACCGGACATCAGCATGAGCCAGCTGCGCGAGGAAGTGATAAGCAAGATAATCAAGCCGGTATGCGGCGACTGGATCAACGGCGGCACCAGGTACCTGGTCAACCCCACCGGCAGGTTCGTCATAGGCGGCCCGCCCGGCGATACTGGCCTTACTGGAAGGAAGATCATTGCCGACACCTACGGCGGCATGGGAAGGCATGGCGGCGGCGCATTTTCCGGCAAGGACCCGTCTAAGGTAGACAGGTCTGCCTGTTACATGGCAAGGTATGTGGCCAAGAACATCGTTGCCGCAGAACTGGCAGACAAGTGCGAGGTCCAGGTGGCCTACGCCATCGGCGTTGCAGAGCCTGTCTCCATCATGATAGACACCTTTGGGACTGGCAAGATCCCAGAAGAAGAGATCGAGGCCAAGGTAAGGAAGGTCTTTGACATGCGGCCGGCCGGCATCATCAAGACGCTGGACCTCAAACGCCCCATCTACCGCAAGACTGCGGCATACGGCCACTTTGGCAGAGACGAGCCGGGCTTTAGCTGGGAAAAGACAGACAAGGCCGACCTGCTGAGGGCCTGATATAACATAAAATACCTCGACGACAGCCAAGGTTGTATTCGCACTCAAACATACCTTTACTGATAACCTTGGACTGACAGCAACAGGTGAAACAAGAACACAAGCAGCAGCCCGCATCTGTCTATGATACGAGCGATGAAAATCCTGCAAAGGAGGATCGAAACGAAACTGTCTGTGACGGCCTTCTGCCTAGCGTGGCGGCCCTCTTTGTCGGGCTGTCAGATTCAAACAGGCGCGCAATCACCGAACTAATCCTTCCCATAGATCCCTTTGTGATCATCGATATCGAGTATTTCTATCAGATGTTGTTCATCATATACATTGTAACTGACTCGAAACGAACGGTCAAGCTCCGCCACAAAACAATTCACTTTTCTGCCTTTCTTAAACTGGCCTATCTTTCTGGGATTGTCAGAAGATTCAAAATCTCTTAACAGTTGAATGTATCGTTTCTTGTTGGGCTGGGATAGCTTTTTGAAGATTTTTCGGATATCTGGCGGTTCCTCTATTTCCCAATTTGACAATCAGTTTCATCACGTATCTTCTTCGAGGGATTTTATGTATTCTGAAACACTCTTGAACCTTCTGGACTTTCCAGCGGCTATGTCGGCCTTGTTTTTCAAGACTCGCTCTTCCTCTTCTGGCGTCATTTTGGCGACTCGTTTTTGCCGTGCTGCAGCCACGATTAGACTTGCATTGTTTTGAATAAAAAGGTTTGCGGGAATGATTCACACTCGAATTTCGGCACTGATTCCGAGATTTTGTCGCTTTTAGATTCCGAAGTTTCTTCCTTTCTGGGAGATCGACAAATTGTCGCCATTAGTTTCTTTTGTAAACTGTTTCGGTCTAAAACTTCTCTCGTATATGTATCTAATCACTAGATACATATACAAGAATATCGATGCCGTACTATTTCATTTCTCAAACCAGACAGGCTTGTAAGGTTCTGGAGTGCCATACGACATGATTTCACCCTTGACTTGTCGAAGGATACCTCTTACCCGTTCAAGGCCCTCTATCTTTGTCCTAAGCAATTCGTTATCCGTATCCCTTCGATTCTGATCGTCCTTCTTTTCCAACCTGGCTATCATCTGGTCCAGTATCCCCAAGTCCCGGGGAGCTGTCCTAATGGCGTCAATCTCTTTTTCCAGAATCCTCCTGGTTATCGGGTCTAGATGGTCTCCACTACCACTACCGCCGCTAATGTCCAGTATGCGCTGATGGTCCAAGATGGCATCCCTTATCCTGTCCTCGATGACTTAATGCAAGTATACCCGGCAATCCCGGATGACAGGAAGGGAACTAAGGGAAAAGGGAGGGTGTATTGTATTTTTTCTTTACAACCAGTGTCAAGGAGTATGATTTGGTTATACAACAGTAATTTCTGAAACAAGAACCGCTGACAAAGGCTCGACTTCATCTCCTATGAACGTGAGTGTGAACGCCCTTACCTCAAAGACCGTTGCAGCTGTCGCATCATCAGGGATAGTCCATGATGTGCCAAAACTGAACATATCATTAGGGCTTACCTCAGTACTCTGCCATGCGAGATAGATTGTTGTGCCATCCTTATCTCTTACTTCGACAAGTACCCTCAATGTTTTGTCTTCATCAAGATAGATGTCATTACGAACAGATTCATGAATAACAATCTGTTGTCCTGCTGCGGCTTCTCTTATTATCTTACCTTGCACGTCTGAAAAAGTAGGTACCGATACATCTAGTGATGGGTAAGATGGAAACTGACCATGAGCATGTTGTAAAAATCCACTTACCAACACAATTGTGGCAAATATTGGTAGCAAAGATAACTGCAATTACTATTTTATTGACGTCTAGTTCGGGCTTTAACCTTTCTGTAATTTTATTTTCCTTTTGAAAATGGTTATCCCTTTGTTCTGCCATTCAATCCCTATTCAGTAATCCCGCCGGGTGACTTGTCTTTCAATCCTTCATACTACGGGTTTTGAAAAGTATAAAGCTGGCAGTCCTTGAATCCATTGTGTGCTGGTTTCACGCCTTGAAACAAGTGATTTTACAAGTTGATTAGTGCCTGACCAAACTAAATAACCCCCTCCGTAATCAGCTACGGCCAGTGCCGGGTCTCTATTCTGGACAATAATGAAAAACACTAGACCCAAACTTGCCGCCTTTCAAAAGATATATTCCCTAACACCGTGTGGGAGAAGGAGGAGTTTTTCAGCCAACAAACTTGGCAAAATTCAACCAGTGGACTGGATGAACAATCCTTCATATGGTTCCTGTAACTCGACTGAACAGTCCTTTATATCCATCTTGTCAGTCATTGGATAGTCCTTGACTCTTTTTGAACATAACATAACGTCCTTCAGTATTAATATATAACATAAAATACCGTTGCTTCGCTACCCATAACAATTGCTTAAAAGCAAAGTAGCACTGGTGACTGGTTCCGCAAAAGGGATCGGCTTTGAAATAGCCCGCGAGTTTGCTTTGCGGGCAGCCAAAGTCATCATCTGTTCAAGGAGACTGAAGGACGCGCAAGCGTCGGCAGCTCGCATACCAAACGCGGACGCGGCAGAACTGGACATTACTGACGATTCCTCCGTTGAAAGGCTTGCAAGCAAGCTGTCTGCAGATTACGGCAGACTTGATATTTTGGTAAATAATGCCGGCTACCCCTTTGACAGAAAGATATGGTACAAGGAATTCCACAAAGTTGACGATGATGAGTTCAAAGATGTTCTTGCCGTCGACCTGAGGGGCAGTTTTAGGATAACCCGCGCCGTCATACCGCTCATGATAAAGAAGGGAGGGGTGATAATCAACGTCTCATCCACGCCGGCAGTCTCTGGCCACACGGAGGGCGCGGCGTACACCATGGCCAAGTCGGCGCTGATAGCCATGACAAAACACATTGCCCTGGAGTACGGAAAGAAAAACATCCGGGCGTACACCCTGGCCCTGGGCAACATTGCAAGCGAGGCCACATTCAACTCCATGACCCCCGCGGAAAGAAAGAAGGCCGCAAACGAGAACGCGATGAAGAGGTGGGGTAGGCCAGAAGAGGTGGCCAAAGTCGCGGCATGCATCGCTTCAGATGACTTTTCCTTTGCCACGGGAAACACGATTATAATCGATGGCGGGACGGTGCTTCTTTAGCCATGTCCGAAGCAGACAGGGATCTAGATCTGGCAGAGCTTGAGCAGGATCTTCCTGCAGAAGTCGAGGAGAAGAAGAAAAAGGGGGCGCTCCGGACCGGCTACACTACCGGCACGACGGCTGCGGCAGCCACAAAGGCTGCGCTTCATGCCCTGATAACCGGAAAGACGGTGGAGCAGGTCACGGTAAGCCTGCCAAAGAACAGGACTGCGACTTTAAAGATCGCATGGACAAAGATCGAGAACAGCAGCGTGACGTGCGCCGCCATAAAGGACGGCGGCGACGATCCGGACGTCACAAACGGGGCCGAGATATGCTCCACGGTCTCCTTCAATGCAAATTCCGGCAGGATAAACATCGATGGCGGCAGGGGCGTCGGCAGGGTGACAAAGCCGGGGCTGGGCCTTGAGATAGGAAGGCCGGCCATCAACAGCACCCCCATGAAGATGCTGCAGCAGGCAGTCATGGAGGTTGCAGAAAAGCAGTTGCAGGACCGCGGCGTTGACGTCGTAATCTCGGTTCCAAAAGGTGAAGAGATTGCAAAAAAGACAGACAACCCCCGCCTGGGTATTTTGGGTGGCATATCCATACTTGGGACCACCGGAATAGTGCTTCCATACTCTACCGCATCCTTTGCTGCGGCCATCCGCCAGAGCCTTGACGTCGCCATAGCCATGGGAGCTGACACCGCCGTGCTGACCACCGGCGGCCGAAGCGAGGATTTTGCCAGGGCGCTGTTCAAGACGCTGCCGGATCATTGTTTTGTGCAGATGGGTGACTTTGCCGGCTATTCCATAAAACAGTGCGCCAGCAAAAAGATGCGCAGGGCCATAATCGCCGGCTTTATCGGCAAGCTGACCAAGATGGCCATGGGCATCAAGCAAACCCACGTCAAGGGCTCGCACGTCGACATGGAGTTCATGGCCCGGCTTGCTGTGCAGTGCGGCGCGCCGCAGAGCGTTGTTGATGAAATAAGGCAGGCCAACACCGCAAGGCACGCCGGCGAGATAATCGCAAGAAACAGCATCCCCGGGTTTTTTGACCTGATCTGCAAGAACGTGTACGAGCAGATGAGGCAGCATTCCGCCGGCCAGCTTGAAATACAGGTCATCATGTTTGAGTTTGACGGAAAGGTGCAGGCAAGCTACCCGCCGCAGTAGTCGGATGCTTTGCGGGTGTTTTTCCGACGAGTGTGTTTCTGCGCCAGTCCAGGCAGCATCGATGCCGGAGTTTGACCCCAGAAAACCTAATGCCTAGTACTGCGTATAAAGATCGTTGGCCAGGGCTTCCGTCTCCAAAGTGATTTACGCTCCAAAAGACAGGGTGTGGGCCCTACTGGCGGATGTGGAAGGCTGGCCCAGCTGGGCTTCTCCAAATACAAAGAACCGCGTTATCTCTCATCCGATAGTGAGCAGGGAAGGCAACGTTGTCGTTTGCGATGAATACGAGCAGGCAGGTCTCATAAGGACCAGGCACAGGGATCGCTACACACTGTACCCGACGGAGCGTCTCGAAGAAGAAATAATTCAAGGAGACGTGGCCGGAGGCATCATCCTGACGCTGAAATCAACGCAAGAAGGAACCCTTGTTCATGTGGATGCCGATGTATTGCCAAGAAACATGTGGGCCAGGTTCCTGAGCGCCCTGCTTGGAGGAGGGGACAAGATCCTCGCACAGTTCTGGGTTGACCTGTTCGACCAGCTTGCAGCAAAGGCAGAAGGTCAGCCTCCAAGGTAAAATAGATTTTGCTCATCCGGCTGCAATGATTTTGCAGACGCATCTGTGGATTCTTTGTGCCAAAAGATACCGGATCCTTTAGTCTCAAATTACTTTTGTTTGGCTTTTCTAAACAAATAGAACGACGCTATTGCTCCGGCAATTGCCAGTCCGCCTATGACAGAGATTCCAGACAGACTGACATACCACTGAGATCTGCGGTACAAGTCCAGTTCTTCTGAAGTCGAGAAATCACCGATGTTGGATGGAGCCTGGTCGTTTACAAGATAGTAGGTGTAGACGTTGTGATTAGCAAAGTTATTCCTGGAATCTTTTTCTAGCCATGTGTTTAGCGTTTTACTCTCTATCGCCTTATCCATCTCTGCCTTTTTCATCTCCATCCAATCTTTTCCTTTCGAGTTGTAGTATTCCTCCCATACCTGCTTTAACTCGGTTTTGGAAGGAATGCCAGAGTCGTAGCACGGTTTTTCCGGCCAGTCTTCATCCATTAGACATTCTGCTTTGGCGCTTTGAAAGTTAGCAATTAGCGTGCATACCAAGATTGCCGAAATCGTTACGGCCAATGATCTGTTAAAGGGACGGATGTCTGAATAACCAGACACAGTTCGTTCTTCTGGCTGTCAAATAATAAGGATTATGTCGATTTCTTGCGTACGAATTTGACGCCGTTGTTGTAGTGCATATTTTTATAACCGCAGGACAAAGCCCTAAGCCTTTGCATGTTGTTTGCCATGCACTGCAGACATGTTCCTATTATATCACGCCGCTCTTTTCATAAAGTGGATGACAAAGGCATTTCCGCTGCAGTACGAAAGGGAAAAAGCAAGAAAGGCATTTGACATCCTGCTCATAACACGGGAGCAGGAGCTGAAGCAGCTGGCCCTTGATATAGGGTACCCTGCCACAGGAAGCGACTGGCAGGAAAAGGCACTCCTATTCTGCCTTGATGTAAACAGCTGCTACATCGACCTGTCAAGAAACGAGATGGATGACAGAGAGATCCACAAGTGCATGACCCTGATGCAGAGAATGGCCCAGGACAGGCCGCTGATAGAGCAGCAAAAGATACAGGATCTGGCGTACAACATTGCCGAGGACTTCAAGTCGCTTTACGCAAAGCAGGACTAACGGGAATGTCAGTGGCTTGAATCACTAAAACATCCTGCTTTGGGTCCGCATCTTTTTTCACACAATGCTAATAATAATTGTCATGCCAACAATATCTGGTCATGACTGTTGAAAGAATTCGCCATACCCAGAAAATCCAGTACGAAACTGTGCTAGTGATGCAGGGCGGAGGTTCCCTCGGAGCATACGAGTGCGGCGTGTTCAAGGCTCTGACAGGACACGGCATAAAATTTGACATTGTCGCCGGCACGTCTATCGGCGCGATAAACGCTGGCATAATCGCCGGATCAAAGACAGGCCATCCGGAAAAAGACTTGGAGGATTTCTGGATGTACGTATCAGAGACCGTCACGCCGGCCGCGATGCCGGACAGCCTGCGGGCCGCCATGTCATCGTCCTTTGGAGCGCTTTACGGCAACACAAAAGTCTTTCTGCCCGTCTGGTTTGGCCTGCCAAGCCTCCCGTATGGATGGCGCCACCTTTACGACATTACTGCCCTAAAAGACACACTTGGAAAATTCATTGACTTTGCAAAACTAAACAGTGAAGATGCGCCGCGGCTCATCGCTACCTGCACCGACATAAAGAGTGGAGATGCTGTGATATTTGACAGCGTCAAGACCAAGATTGACGCGGACCATCTGACAGCCTGTGCCAGCTACCCGTTTTACGGAATTGGGTGGGTGGAAAAGGACGGAAGGCACCTCTGGGACGGCGCGCTTTTGAGCAATACGCCCCTCAGGGAGGTCATCGATTCATCGCCAAAATGCGACAAGAAGGTGTACATAGTCAACCTGTTTCCCCGTGTTCAGGAAAAACTTCCAGAAAACCTGCTGGATGTCTGGCACAGGGCCAAGGACATCATGCACACCGACAAGACGGACCACAACATCAGGATGTCAAAGGTGATCTCCAGGTACCTGATGCTTTTGCGGGAGATGCACGACATCATAAGCAATGCGCAGCTGGACGAGGAGCTGCACGACCGGTTCATGAAAATAGAACGCGAATATCACCGGCTGGCCGAAGAGCGCGGCGCCGTAATCGAGGAGATAACCAGAATTGAAAGGAGGGAGGACCTTCCCTTCCTGTTTGAGGATGCAGACTTTTCAGCTGCCACCATAAAGAAGCTGATAAGGCAGGGAGAGGAGGACGCAGAAGCGGTCCTGGCCAACAAGACACAATAACAGGCAGATCAGCGAAGAATCTGCCTTACCTGCTCTTGCAGTCTTGAAAGCCTTGTCAGCGGGATGCCGGTCTGGATTGAAAATTGATCCAACTGCACATCCAGCAGGTCTTTTGCTATCATGAAGCCGGCCTGCGAAAAGGCCGCCAACTCGCTTCTGGTTAATCGCAGCATCGTTACCGGGTAAAGCCCCTTTTCTTCTATCATCTTCTCAAGCCCCCGGTCCCGGGGGTGCCGCCATGACAGTATCAGTTGCCCAACGCAGGCAGAGTACTGCAAAACTTCATCGGTGACATTGGTGTTGGTGACAAGCATCTCCCGGTCAAAGGACCGGCTTGCTTCATTTAGATCCAGAAACCGGGCATGGGTGTACAGCGATTCTTTAAGACCTGTCCGAATTCCTGGCGTGTTGTGGTACTTGCATTCAACCATGTATTTTTCGCTTGATTCCCTGTTAACGGCCACGACATCGATTTCATGCTCTACGCACTTTCCTTTCACCTTGACGCCCACGGCTTCGACGGCGTAGTCATGATGCTCCAGCACCTGCCTTACGTAGCTTTCAAAGGCAAAGCCGGCCGGGCCCATGAGCATGAGGGATTCTTTTAACCGGTACCGGTGCTGCAGGCCCGGCTCGTCGGTTTCAAATGCCAGCGCGGCAAGAACTTTTCTGTAGATCTCTTTTGTGCTTATTCCGTCGTAGCATTGATCAAGGACGGATCTGGCTATCCTGGCTGCAGTGACCTTGCTGGCGCCGGCCCGGATGCAGGTGGCCTTTACCTTGTTTATGTCAAAGGGCGCGCGGCTTCCGTCGGCCTTTACCACGTGTATTGCCAAACTGTGTTGTTTATCAGTGCTGTCAATATTCTGTTTTGCGGATCCTCATCTTTCTAGGACAAAGGACCTTTTCACCACCGGCGACTCCTTTACCTTGTGGATGAACATCTCCATCCTGTCACCGGTCCCCACAGGATTTTGCATTGAAAGGAGTTCCTCGGCCCGGGACAGCTTGCGGGACTTTTCTGCATAGACTGTAAAGAGGATCTCACCTTCCCGGACTTTGTCACCCTGCTTTTTGTTAAACACTATGCCGGCCCCCTTGTCTTTGGGCGCGCCAGCCGCCCTGGCTATGGACACCAGCAGGTCGTTGTCCATCCACAGCACCTGTCCGGATGTCGTTGCCCTGACAGGCAGGTCATGTTTTCCCAGGGCCAGGTCTTCGGGCTTGACGTTGGCGTCGCCTCCCTGCAAGGAGATTATCTCCCGGAGTTTCTTTTCTGCCCTTCCGGTCTGCAGTATCTCTTTTGCCAGCCCGTATCCACCATCCATGCCCACCATTTCAAAGACCGCGCCGGCGATATGGCAGGCCTTGTCCACCAGGTCCGGAACCTGGGACCGGTTCATCAGCACTTCCAGGGCCTCCCTTGCCTCGGCTGTGGGCCCCATGGAAAAGCCGACCGGCTGCTCCCCGTACGTCAGAAGGCAGTGAGAGTTTATGCCAAGCCGCCTTCCAAGCTCTATTATGTCCTTGGCCAGAAAGTCGCCCTCGCCTATCGTCTTTATCTTTGCGCCTCTGCCGGTGGGTATGTCCACCACAAGGTGGGTGGCGCCAACGGCCTTCTTTTTGCTCATTATCGACGGCAAAAGTAGCGGGTCTACCGACAGCGAGTACTCGGCCTTTACAAAGATGTCATCGGCAGGGGCAAGATTCAGCGCGCCGCCCCACACCACGCAGCCGCTGCATTTCTTGACGACGCCTTTCATTTCTTTGATGTCAAGGTCCACAGGCATCAGAACCTCGGCCCTGTCGGCGGTGCCGGATGCCGAGGTTATGGCCCGGGAGGATGTCTTTGGTATCACCAGTCCGGCGGCAGATACGATTGGAACCACCAGAAGCGTGGTCTTGTCTCCTGGCACCCCGCCAACGCTGTGCTTGTCCACTATTGTCTTTGCATCAAGCTCCAGCTGCTTGCCGGTCTCAACCATCGATGAGGCCAGGCTGGTGGCCTCGTCCAGATCAAGGCCCTGAATATGCAGCGCGGTGATGAATGCGGTTATCTCGCTTTCATTCAGGTTGCCGTCCACGACGTCTTTGACCACCTCGCGGATCTCGCCATAAAGCAGCTTTCTGCCGGCCAGCTTGTTGCGGATGAACTGCAGCGATTTTGGGAAGGGCGCCACGTTTACATCCACTGCATTACCGCGCCTCAGCGCCAGGGCCCGGCGGACCTCGTCGTTTACGCCGATCTGGCCTTTCCTGACAGAGGAAGTGATGTTCACGATGGCTGTGATGGACCGGTCTTTGGAGACCAGGTTCAGCCTTCCAGAAGCGGCGATGCCTATCTCTTCGGCGTCCAGTTTGTTTAGAAACACCACGGGTTTGCCACCCGATTCAATCCCAAGAATTTCTGTCCTCAGCAGCATGCATTGAAGAGATGGTGCTGTCAATATATGGTTTTTAGATTAATCGAATCGTAACATAACAAATTATGATTTGCTTATGTTATGATAACCGCGAGAGTTAAATACGATCTTACCGATAATGCGTCAATACAACTTAAAATACGAAATTATTGCTTAATTGCTGAGTGCCAGAGATATGCGATTGCTGGTTAGACTTCGGTGTACGGAAGATGGCCCGTACGAAATGCAGTACCATTATCACCTGCAGGGCTTCATCTACAGGTTGCTTGAAGGAAGCAAGTACCACTACGTGCATGACAAGGAAGGCTACAAGTTTTTCTGCTTTTCAAATGTGTTTCCAGCCTATGATCTGAAAGCCGGAGATGTTCGGACGCTTATAATATCATCGCCTGACAGTGAGTTTATTGAATATCTGAAGGGTGTTCTGAACAAGCCTTGGAATGTTGATGTCAAGGTAGGGTCTATGAAGTTCAAAATTGATGGTGTTGATAAACTGGATGTCAGGCTCCCTGCCAACTCTCCTTTTACACTGATTACTGGCACTCCCATCACGATCAGAATCCCAAGAGAAAAGTACAAGACTTATGGTGCAGAGCCGAAAGGCAGCTATGAATATGTTTATTGGAGAAGCGATCAACCTATCGACCTGTTTGTATCGCAGATTGAAAACAACCTGACAAAGAAGTATGCGGAGTATTTTAGACTGGGTAATGGTAACAATGTAACAGAACGTAGTGAAAGAGAAATACCTCGTTTGTTTTTATTTCAAAAATTCAAGTTCAAAAAACAAATCTCTACACGTGTGCTTATGAAGGGCTTTGATCAGGTTGTAATAGGAACTGTATGGGAATTTGAGTTTAATGTAGATGCCAACAGAGATATGATTCAATTTGCACTTGATGCAGGTTTGGGAGAACGTAATTCCATGGGTTTTGGTTTTATGAATCTAAAATAAATTAGATAACCTTAATAGAATCTTCTGATCCTGTGTTTTATGAGTTCCATCGAGCTGCGGCGAACAGGTGATTTTTGGATTGATATGGGATTAATGGCTCTGTGGAGGATAATCGCGGCAAGAAGCAATCAGAACCCTGTTAAAATTGACAATGGTTTTAGAGTAGATATACACACTGACGATTTGTATAGTGACGGAAAAATTAGCGTTAATGCTACTCTATCTTCGACTAGTTTAGCCCTGCAATATACAGATGATAAAGCGTTGGATGAAGAGTTAACAAATGCACTAGAATCTATAAGACCTAATTACTTTGGCAAAGCAAAAACAGGTAAAATGTGGTGGCAAAGACTTGGTCTCTTCTTCTTCAAAAATCAAGATCCAAAAGCATTTTTCGAACTACCTACTAAGATAGTAGAGAAAAAGAAGACAAAATGGAAGGTTGGGACTTGTGATTTTTGCGGAATGGAAAACAGATGGATCAAACAAGCTGGTGCGGGAGAGCACCTCCTGCTCGTCGTTCCAGGAAAATTCAGCAGCTTCTATTCAAACCTGCGAGGTGATACAAAGATTTGTAATTGGTGTGCTTTCGCAAGTAAGTTTGCTCCTCTTAGGCTCTTTTACACCACATCCAAGAATACCATCACTGCGATAGCTTTCGAAGCTAATGACCTACTAGACCTATTGAATATCTTCACTTACTTTTCTAATTTATTCGCTCAATCTGAGT
Source organism: Nitrososphaera sp. (assembly GCA_029263715.1). Classification (GTDB taxonomy): domain Archaea; phylum Thermoproteota; class Nitrososphaeria; order Nitrososphaerales; family Nitrososphaeraceae; genus Nitrososphaera. The sequence continues at coordinate 64,372 of JAJUFP010000008.1, forward strand.
GGTACAGAAACTTTCCCAGCATGCTTCGATATACACAGTATCCATTGGAAACTTTTTTAGATTTTTTGCTTGCGGCAATACTGGAAATAGAAAAGAAGCAAGATTCGAAAGGGAAAAATCTGTTAGAGGGAGGTCTTATTAGCAATGTGCATATTATTCAAGCTAGCTCCGGTCAAGGTCTGTCAATAGATAGATACTATGTAATACCAAATATCCCTAAAGTCCTTGATTTCATATCTGCGTGTAAATGGCTTAACAAGAACCAACGAAGTTATAATTCATTATTAGAAACTGCTAAAATCCTTGTATCAAGACAGGGTACTGATGTGGAAACTATCACACGTGAAGAATTTTCAAGACGTCTGTTTTATAACAAAGATGTCAGTGACTTGCTTGAGGAGTTTCTAACACAACAAATCGGGAAAAAACCTAACATGAAGTATTTTGAAGCTCTTAATACAGATAAATTTATCACGATGTATACGCTCAACATGATGGGTATGGATTCCCATCAGCTAAATGTAGCAAAACAACTTGGAGAATTGATCGGGAGACTTGCATCAGATACAGATAACAAATCGCTGTTGTATAATCTTCGTAGTGTAGGAAATCTTAGCGATTTACTTGCATTTTTCAATCGTCTGCTAGTGCGTTATATAGAAGAAATAGAACCTCAGCGTCGAGACTTTGAAACACTGTTAAGTGAAATAGATAATACAAATTGGTTTACTTATAAGTCACTTATCGGGATTTTCTCTGTACTTGCGTATACAGAATTACAAGCCGGTAAACAAGAAGCATTGGTGAGCGCATAATGGATATTTCTACTAAATCCAATCTAAGTAATGATTCTTCAAGAGCAATAGTGCTCGGAATGATAACACAGGTTGATGTAGGTAATGTAAATGCAAGTTGGACTGAAGGGGTGGTGACAGTAATCAAGAAAGTTGAGCGTCCTGACGGCTATTTCCATCCCTACATATCTGGTCAGGCTTTACGACGATACATTAGAGACACTATGAAAGACATTCTAAAGGATAGAAATGACGAAAATCTAAAAATGTCTCCCGAAGAAAAGAGTAGTGACAAAAAATCTCCAGTCATCACTGTCGGAGATCCACGAATGTACATTGATGACGATTTATTTGGATTTATGCGAGCTATAAAAAAAGAGAGAAAGAAAAAAACAGAGAAAAATAGCGAAGCAACTGAAGAGAGCAAGGAAGAATCGGAATTAAAAGGCACCAGAAGACGTACTTCGCCATTAAGAGTTTCTCCAGCATTTGGAATGTTCAAGCTAAACTCTGACCGAGATTTAGGAACTCGTAGTGCACTAGAATTTCAACAATCCGCTGAAGCAGGCGGCTCGATTTTCGAAACTGAGATTACAAATAATTTGTTTCGTTCCACTTTGCTTCTGGAGTTGGACCGTGTTGGAGTGTGGAAAGGTTATGAGACTACTGCTGAAAAAGATAAAGATGGTGGAGTATTAGACGAGAGCACACGAAAAGCTAGAATAGCTGTTTTGCTAGAATCTTTAAAGTATCTCTGGGGCGGCGGACGACAGACGAGGTTGTTAGTTGATTTAACACCGCAATTCATCATCTATGCTAGAATGAGGCACAAAGTTCCCATCTTTCTTAACTCGATTGATGTGGAGCAATCTAATGGAAATTACAAAATAAAAACTGACGTCATTAGAGAAACAGTGAAAGACTATATTAACGACATTCATAGCTTAATAGTTGGAATCCGTACAGGTCAGTTTGCCAATAACAATGAAGAGTTTAAGCAGCTTCATAATAACGTGCAAATTAAAACAATAGGCAGCGCTATAGATCTGATGATCGACGATATTAAGACTGCTAGACTAGCGTAGTGTAACAGTTTGCAAGTAGCACGCATTAGTGTGAAAGGGAGCTTCAATTCGTTTAGGATACCTAGCGGCATAAGATATCATCGCACTTATCACGTGCCAACAAAGCCTACCTTAATTGGGCTATTAGGAGCAGCTATGGGGTTTGAGGATGTTGATCTACCTGATCTCTTTAACACTATAACTACCAACGCAGTTTTAGATGGTTATTCAGGCACGGTAACCGATTTATGGTTAATTACAAAACTGAAAACACAAGGAGAACCTGAGTCTTCACCAATTATGAGAGAAATGTTGTTTGAACCTCGATACTCTATCTATTATTCTAATAACGGGTCTTCTGTTACAAGTCTAGATAAGATTATTGATGCTTTCACTGATCCTGTCTTTGCATTATCGCTAGGTAGATCTGATGAAATGATAGAGGTAAAAGAAGCCATAAAAGTAGATTTACAATCCACTTCAAATGGGTATTTCAAAAATACGATTTTGCCATTTAATTATAAGGACTTTTTTGACTCGTATGAGAATTCACCACTACGAAGAGGACAAACTTTTAGCTTGCCACAAGTAATCTCTATTCCAATTATGTTTGAAATTGAGGATCATATCAGAAAACCTTTACAATACTTGGAAGCAACTATGGTATACGATCGAGGAGTTAAGCTTCGGGATAAGGAAGATGGTTTAACTGATGGACAAAGAAAATTCTTCCTTTACTAGTGTTCTTGCTAAACCGACGGAGACTCTTTCGGTACACATAAACAACTCACTCTTTTTTCTAAAAAGTTCGTTAACGTGGCAGGCTCCTAATATCGAACATGTGTGCAAGCTTCTTAACGTAGAACACGATGAAATTATTGCTCGACTGTTTTCGATGGTTTATCTGCACGATATTGGTAAATCTAGCGATTCTTTTCAAAGGCATATTCGAAGCAGCGATAAGAAGAGCAGAGCATTTCCACATGCTCTATTATCTCTCCCATTCGTAATTGCTTCTGTACCTGCTCTAAAAATTAGAGGTATTGAGGAATACTTTGAAGCATTAGCAGTCATGTCCCACCATACTCCTTTTTATGATGATCTATATTCCCAGTATGTCGATGCTAACCCAGAAATACTATATAGTAAAAATTTAGATGCACTATACTGTAAGGAATATGCGCTTCGTTTTTATTATTATTTACCGCAATGTTATGTAAATTATTTTAACAAACCATATCCATTTACGTTGTCACCGCCGGATTTTGCTACTTCATTTGGAACGATTCTTTCCAAGGTCAAGTCGGGAGTTCGAAGAGAAGACTTGCCTGATGAAGTACGCCACGTACATTCATTATTTGTTTCTACAATGCATTACGCAGATTGGCTGGCAAGTGGAGAATCAGCTTATAAATATACAGAAGAGACTGTTGGACCGAGACTTGATCTTCACGTAAAGCATAAACCATCATTTAGAAGCTGGCATGAAATACAAAAACAAGCAGGTACAATTACTGGAAATCTTATGCTTTCAGCACCCACCGGAAAAGGGAAGACAGAAGCTGCATTATTATGGGCAAACTCTAATCTTTGTGCAGGAAAATTACTATATCTGCTACCGACACGAGTTACAACCAACGCTATGTATGATCGATTGAAGGATATGCTTGGTGATGCTACAGGCGTATCGCATGGTACGTCAATCCTCAAGATTGCAGAAGACGAAAAATGGAACGAATCCAAAATAATGGTCAAGCGGCTTACCTTTGGTACTTTTATGAGTCCAACTACTGTAGCAACGGTTGACCAGTTACTTTTATCACAATTTAACTGGCGTCACTGGGAAATGGTTGAACAAAATGCATCTAATGCGGCGATAATATTTGATGAAATACATGCATACGATTTCTATACCCTCGCTCTCATCACTGAGATAGTCAAGATGCTTACAAGGAAAGGTAGCAGATTTGCATTTTTGTCGGCAACCCTGCCGAGCTATCTAAAGGAACATTTTACAAAACTTGTTAACTTGAAAATAATAGAAGACAAAGAATTCAAATCACTGGTAAGGCACAACATAGCATATCTAAACCAAGACATTTCCGATTCTATCGACTTAATAATAAATGAATACAAATCCAACCGAAAAATACTGGTAATTCTAAATACTGTTGACGCGGCGATCGACTTCTATCGTAAGGTAAGAGATGCCGTTACAACACAAAATCTGAATACTGATAGGTTGCTGTTATACCATTCTAGGTTCATTGAAAAACACAGAGGAGAAAAAGAAAAGAGAATCAAGGATGCTACCGATAGTAACTATGGATTCATAGCAATAACGACTCAGGTTGTTGAAGTAAGCTTAGATATCGATTACGACATACTATTTACGCAGCTTGCCCCATTAGACGCTCTAGTTCAAAGGTTCGGTAGGATAAACAGAAAAGGTTCAAAATCTATAACAAAACCCAATGTCTTGATCTATAGTAACAGTAGAAATGATCATTTGGTTTATGGTGGAGAAGAGAACTTGGAAAAAGCAAGGGAAATTGTGGAATCCCATCTGACTGGCAGATCTCCCTCAGAGGAGCAAATTTCACAGCTTATTGATTTACAGTATCCTAAAGATAGAACACTAGCTGATTTTCAAAAGGAATGGCAGAATGTTAAATCTGATTTGAGGGTGTTACAAAGAGAACTATGGGACATACAGACGTTGTTACTAGGTAAAAGAGAGAATGCATTATACAAGATTGCTAGAACAAGAGATGAAAAGATTCCAGATATTGAGGTAATCCCAGAATTATACCGGGAGGATATCGAGCGTCTGCCACATAAATTAGAAGCCATAAACTATCTGGTCAGGATACCATTAATTCGATTTAGACAATGTCTTATACCTAAGAATGATGGCGACACGTGGACTTACGCTGCTCTAGAATACAGCAGCGAGGAAGGCGCAGCTGCTTGCAAGAACATGGGTGCTGTTGTAATTGCAGATGATTAGCAACAACAACGTTATGCACATTTTTGCAACCTATTGTGAATGGTGTTGGGAAAACAGATAAGAGATCGGATGAATCGCCTTGTTCTCGGATAACACCGATTCCATTTTGGAATTTACGGGCACCCAAGTCAACTACTACTTTGTCTGCAAGCGCAAGCTCTGGCTATTTTCCCACAACATGGAGCTTGAATCAGACTCTGATCTTGTCCTTTTAGGCAAGCTCTTGCACGAGCACAGCTACCGGCGCCAGCCTCTAAAGGAAGTCGAGATAGACAGGATAAAGATCGACTTTGTAGGCAAGTCAAAAGAAATCCATGAAGTCAAGCGCTCAAGAAGGATTGAAAACGCGCACGTCTATCAATTATTGTATTACCTGTATTTTCTCAAAAAGACGGCAAGCATCAATGCCAAGGGCGTGCTCAACTACCCACTTTTAAAAAAGAAGGTCGATATCGAGCTGACAAAAGAAAAGGAATCAGAACTGGAAAGCATCCTGACGGATGTCAGCAGCATAATAAACCAGGAAAAACCGCCGGAGGCGGAATGGAAATCGTACTGCAGGAACTGTGCATATAAGGAACTTTGCTGGGGATGATGGTACTTGCGGGATTACTATATCTTTAAAAGCGGCAGGCTTCGCAGAAACGAGAACACCGTCGAGTTCGAGACAGCCGCCGGCGAGAAAAAGTCGCTGCCGGTAAACGATGTATACTGCATACACCTTTTCGGCGAGATCGACCTGAACACAAAGCTGGTGGTGTTTTTAAACCAGCATGGCATCCCATTGCACTTTTACAACTATTACGGCTACTATTCAGGAAGTTTCTATCCCCGAGAGAAGCTTCTGTCCGGCTTTCTTATCGTCAAGCAGGTGGAAAACTACATCAACCCGCAAAAGAGGCTGGCCATAGCAAAAGAGTTTGTCGAGACAGCCATGCACAACATGCTTGCCAACCTGGATCATTACAAAAAGAACGGCAAGGATGTGCAGCAATTCATGGACAGGATCCAGGAGGAATCTTCCGGCCTTGCCAATGCTTCAGGCGTGCCAGAACTGATGGGCATGGAGGGCAGGGCAAGGGACGCCTACTACTCGTCTTTCAACTCCTTTCTCCGGGAGGGCTTTGAGTTTGACAAAAGGACAAGGATGCCCCCGCAGAACATGCTCAACAGCCTGATATCCTTTGGGAACTCGCTTTTGTATGCCACTGTCCTGACCGAGATATACCATACGCAGCTGACGCCCACCGTCAGCTACCTGCATGAGCCGGGAGAAAGAAGGTACTCGCTTTCCCTTGACATAAGCGAGGTTTTCAAGCCATTGATAGTGGACAGGGTGATATTTGGCCTGATAAACAACAGGATAATTAAAGAAGAGCACTTTGCCGAGGACCTCAACTACTGCTACCTAAACGAGCAGGGGAGGCGGACCTTTCTTGCAGAGTACCAGAAAAAACTGGACACAACCATCAACAACGCAAGGCTAAAGCGCAACATAAGCTACCAGCGGCTGATAAGGATAGAATGCTTCAAGCTGGTAAAGCACCTTCTTGGAGAAAAAGATTACAGGGGATTGAGAAGCAAGTAGTTGCACGTGGTAATAGTTTACGACGTTGGCATAGAGAGGCTTGATGCGGTAAGACATGTTTTGAAAAAGTACCTGACATGGATCCAGAATTCAGCCTTTGAAGGCGAGATTACTGCCGGCAAGCTTGAAGAGGTGCGCCTCCTGGTATCACAGGTAATAGACAAGGAGAAGGATTCTGTAGTCGTTTATGCAGTAAACAACCCTTCATGGCTTGAAAAGAAGGTGTGGGGAAGGGAGAAAGGTTCTACTGACAACGTGCTTTAGGGTGCGCATTTATAAACAAATAGCATGATCGGAGGTTGACCCCAAAAATGATAAGTACAGGTAGTGCACCTCATGTGATCGGGGTTTGAATCGAACTATGATAGGATTGAAAGTGATAAGATGTATCCTGATGATCCAGAACAGAAATGTTTGAATCGAACTATGATAGGATTGAAAGTCCGACTGTTAAGGTCTAAACCTTAACTTCCTTTTTGTTTGAATCGAACTATGATAGGATTGAAAGAATACTTTACAACTTGTTCATAGCTGGCCAATTGGCAGTTTGAATCGAACTATGATAGGATTGAAAGAAAGGTGCCCCGATTGCAACACACTGTGTAATCTCAGTTTGAATCGAACTATGATAGGATTGAAAGTACACCTATGCTGATTTATGAAATTGATAATTCTTGGTTTGAATCGAACTATGATAGGATTGAAAGCAGAATTCAGTTCTTTCTTGACGACACTGAATTCGAGTTTGAATCGAACTATGATAGGATTGAAAGATTCTCTTTATCACTCCCTCATTTGCTAGTTCCTGTGTTTGAATCGAACTATGATAGGATTGAAAGGAAAAATGCTGACATAGAATTCAAACTCACAAGGTGGTTTGAATCGAACTATGATAGGATTGAAAGCCAGCTAACCCGTCTGCGGGAAACTCTTTTCTCTCAGTTTGAATCGAACTATGATAGGATTGAAAGGATGATCCAGAACAGAAATGGCATAGCGGGTATTTCGTTTGAATCGAACTATGATAGGATTGAAAGATTTTGTGATGCTGGCAACTCAAACCGTGGCGAATAGTTTGAATCGAACTATGATAGGATTGAAAGGTAAGCTGAATCCTCGATGCATCGAGACCCACGGCGCGTTTGAATCGAACTATGATAGGATTGAAAGGGAGCCACAATCCGCCTGCATGGTATAGTAAAGGCGTTTGAATCGAACTATGATAGGATTGAAAGGCGTCAGCGATTTTCTTAAGACTTTCGAATTCAGTGGTTTGAATCGAACTATGATAGGATTGAAAGGAATATCTGCTGGTTGATTCTGTGTGCGAACCAATAGTTTGAATCGAACTATGATAGGATTGAAAGTAGGATATTCAGACAGTCACGTCGATTATTCTAAGCCGTTTGAATCGAACTATGATAGGATTGAAAGCAGGGCTGGGCACAGGAGAAACATCGATGTTAATCGTTTGAATCGAACTATGATAGGATTGAAAGCGCAACAACATCATTTGTGTGATTCACAAGCGAGAAGGTTTGAATCGAACTATGATAGGATTGAAAGAGCGCAGACTTCATCAGTTGCGATCGATGTAACTGGTTTGAATCGAACTATGATAGGATTGAAAGTGGCTTTCGCAAGTTCTTCGACACTAACCTGACAAGTTTGAATCGAACTATGATAGGATTGAAAGTGATACTCATCGACAAGCCTCTGGAGTTCGACCACATGTTTGAATCGAACTATGATAGGATTGAAAGACACAGCTTTTGCTTCTGCGGTAACTGCAGCAACAAGTTTGAATCGAACTATGATAGGATTGAAAGCCCAATGGGTTACAAAGATGTAATGATGCGGTTCTTGTTTGAATCGAACTATGATAGGATTGAAAGATGTTTTTAAAACATCTCACAAGCGAGCGATGCTCGGTTTGAATCGAACTATGATAGGATTGAAAGTAGTTCGTCATCGTGTTGTGCGTCAGATTGATCTGTAGTTTGAATCGAACTATGATAGGATTGAAAGCATCATCGAGTCAGGGACGATTAACATTTGATATTCGTTTGAATCGAACTATGATAGGATTGAAAGGTTGTATCTTATACGTGGATTATAGTTAACCGTTTTTGTTTGAATCGAACTATGATAGGATTGAAAGAATCGAAAAAATTTATTTCTCTGGCAGAAATATTTAGTTTGAATCGAACTATGATAGGATTGAAAGAACGAACGACAAGCACAAAAAGAAGATTTTGGTATAGTTTGAATCGAACTATGATAGGATTGAAAGTGTTCTGCAAGTAGTACCGACGCTTCTGGTCAGCTATGTTTGAATCGAACTATGATAGGATTGAAAGAGACTTGATTGTCCTGATATGCTGTTGTTGAGCCGTGTTTGAATCGAACTATGATAGGATTGAAAGAGCTCATGAATCCCTTTGATACTCGTGAGCACTGGCGTTTGAATCGAACTATGATAGGATTGAAAGGTCCGGCAAGCAGGTCGAAGATGCAGGGTTGTACGTCGTTTGAATCGAACTATGATAGGATTGAAAGGCGCGCGCATTTATCAACAATCGAGCCTCTTGGGGCGTTTGAATCGAACTATGATAGGATTGAAAGCTCCCATATCGGTTACGCAATGGATATGTAGTTTTTGTTTGAATCGAACTATGATAGGATTGAAAGGAACTGGAGTGGATTGAGTTCGATTTCTTCGAACTCTTGTTTGAATCGAACTATGATAGGATTGAAAGCAATTCCGACAGTGATAATCTGAATCGTGATAAAAGTTTGAATCGAACTATGATAGGATTGAAAGGATTAAATTCATTGCGTGGGATACGGAAGGGAAAGGGTTTGAATCGAACTATGATAGGATTGAAAGACAGCGGGGAACTGGTTTTCGGGCCAGTGTCGCCGAGTTTGAATCGAACTATGATAGGATTGAAAGGCCGCAGGGTCAGGGTCATTCAGAATATCGAGCAAGTTTGAATCGAATTATACAGGAAAGTAAAAAATACTTCTAGTATAGCATCACGTCTAGCCGTAAAAATGCTGGCCAGCCGGCTTTATGGGCGTCATCACGCCGGTATGGAACCCCAGCACGATACTGATGCCGGCGTATGCCCGAAACAGGTCGGCGATGCTTGAGAACAGCCGGTCCTTTGTCAGGCCGTCATAGAAAATCTGCTTTGTGGTGACCGTCATCTGCCTAAAATCGTACACACCGTTTGGTAAAAGTTCAAAGCCGGCCAGGCCGCTGTTGCCGGCAAAGACGCTTATCAGGTCTGTGATGCATTTCTGCTTGTGTCCTTCATCTAGGTGGTTAAAGTGCTCGGCCTGCGCGTCGGGAAGCGCGATGGCCATGGCAAGAAATATGCTGTCCAGGGTTTCTTTGCGCTGGACCAGGTGTATGGAAAAACCGTCCATGTGCAGGTCCAAAAGCAGCCGCGTTCCGGGCTCTGCCTTTTCTTTAAACCGTACTTTTTCTTCGGTCAGCCAGGTGGTTACCTTTTCCCGCATCTCCGGGGTTCTGTCAACCATTGCTAGTATTACGGGGCCCGCTTTAATTTGATTATCTACTATTGGCAAGATGCGTTACTTTTCTGCAGACTTGCTTATGACGCTGGCGTATTCCTGCCGCTCCATCTCGACGTTTAGGATGTCCGTCTTGCTTACAAGCCCCACCAGCCGGCCCCCTTCGTCGCAGACCATGATCTTGCCAAGGCGCTTGCCGGTCATCTTCATCAGCGCCGCCTCGGCCTTTTCATCGGGCCTCATAACCACAAGTTCTTCTTTTGGTATCAAGACTTGTTCTGCAGTCACCGATTGCCTCCTGCTTTCCGGGATTTCCAAGACCCGCTTCAGGGTCACGGCCCCCAAAAGCACGTTGTGCTCGTCAACCACCGGAAAGGTGCTCTTCATGTATTTTTTGAAAAACTCCTCCAACAGGCCTGCTACTGTCATCTCGGGCCGGACTGCTATCACGTTGGTGTTCATGACGTCCCTGACGGCTGTCCTTGAAAGGACCGACGACATCTGGATCTGCGCAAGGTAGGACTGCGCGCCGCTCATCAGAAACCAGCCCACAAGCAGTATCCATACGCCGGCGATAAACGAGCCGGCAAGCATGGTCAGAAAGCCCACGGCCATAAAGACGTAGGATATGCCGATTCCCACCTTGGCGGCGATCCTGGTGGCCTCGTTGTAGTCCTTCTTTTTCCGCATAAGCGCGGCACGAAGTATCCTGCCCCCGTCGGACGGGAAGGCAGGGATCAGGTTGAATGCCCCAAGAACAGCGTTGACCAGCATGCCGTAAAACAGAATGCCTTCCAGGATTCCCGGAGCTGGCATGACGCTGGAAACGATCCACCAGGGAAGCGCAAGGGCCGCCGAGATGGCAAAACTTGTCAGCGGGCCGGCCAGGGCCATCTTGAGCTCCTTGCTGTAGTCCTTCAGTTCTGAGGCAATATCTGAAACGCCGCCGAAAAGGAACAGCACTATCTCCCGGACCTGCACGCCGTACCGTATCGCCAGCGCGCAGTGTGCCAGCTCGTGCACCAGCACGGAGATGAAGAGGATGACAGAGCCCAGTATCCCCATTATCCAGTAATCGGTTTCTGCAAGGTTGGGAAAGTAGAAGGGCATAAAGTTCGTCGCAAGCATCCAGGATATCAGGAAAAACGCGATTATCAGAGTAAAGTGGAGGCGGATTGGTATCCCCTTGACGCGGCCTATTTGAACCGACATGCACTATATTCTAACTACTAGCATAATAAGAAATTGGAATGCACTGTAATGCAGTAAAAACAGTTATTCGATTACAATGCTGCTTGTATAAATCGCAGACAACAGTATCGGATCGGTAAACGACTTTATCAGAAACGTCCGCAGTTGATAATTGCCGGCTTGTTCAGGAGTCCAAGATATTCCAACTTTGATGTGGTCGTTAGGATTGGCTGCGCCAATCTGGAATTGCAGGTATTGTGTTACATCGTTTTCATCTCTGGCCTCAATGAACACTACGAACGGCGTGTATTTGTCTTGGTTATTGTATACGTCTGTTGATATGATTACCAATTCTTCTTGTATGCCTCTAGAGAGGACGTTGCCTTGAGAATCCGTTATGGAAGGCGGTGTGGGTGCTATTGATTGATAATCGGCATAAGCATTCTGTATGGCCAGCATTCCCAAAAATATGATCAAGATTTCACTGGCCTGGTGATACAATGCGCGTAGCTTAACGTTATTGAATTTATAATTATCTGGGACACAGCTGTCGTGTATTCAATACGGGATTGGTTCCTTCATGATGAATCGCATCCAACGAATGCAATGAGGACTGATTACGCACTTTTCGCGATATTGATGTAGTTGCAGTCTCAAGATGATTTCTTGTATTGGTTGAAAAACAGCCCTTGGCGACTGCTAATACTGCCGATCCAAATAGGCAACGACGCCGCTATTATGCAGTAAAAGATCCGCTGCTACTTTTTTAATCCGGTCAAGTCCACTTTTCCCTTGGCGATGAGGAGTCTAGACGGAACTGACCAAAGCATGATGTGTTTTTGCACTCTGAGCCACAATACATGTCAGCAACTCAAAAAGTAGGAAAGGATTCGCTAGTCTGATTTGCTTTTCAGGCCAAATTGTGATATGAGTTTGGGAACCTCTGGCGGGATCGGGACGTTTAGCAACCCTGCGACAATGATAAACCCGGTGAACGTCACTCTGGCAAGATTGTTCCAGTTGTCCACGGCAGTCTTGACATTTTCTTCATGGATCTTCAAAACCTGTTCTCTGATCTGCGGATCAGTTCCGGACGGCAACAGGGTATAGATATCTCCATCCAGTTGCATGGTTGTCCTAGCATAGTACGCGATGTTTTTGACTGCAACTTTTTTTAATTCTTCCATGTTGGTTATCTGCCCCTGCGGCGGTGTGATATCCTCTGCCACCGCAGTTATGACCTCTATGTTTGTGATGTCCTCAAACTGGGTTTGGAGGTCTTTTTTGATGTCGTCAAACCATTGTTGCGGAGTCTTTTCGGACATTAGACTCTCGTATCGGATATTAGGTAATAAACATTTTGTCTATCATAGAAATCAATGCTAAGAAAAAATGTTTGAAGCAAAGATCGGTGCAAATATTGCAACACCCGCGCATTATTCGTGGTTTTTGCTCAAGCCTTAAATAATATGAAGATGCCTCTTTCAGGCTATGGCGGACTCTAATGGTTCTTTTTTTGAGGACGTTTGGAAGAGGTTCACTGAAACCATCAGAACGGAAATTCAGGACCTGAGTTACATGGAGATAGTAACCGGCGTGTCAGACAAGGTCGACGGACATATAGACGGTGACGCGTGGGATATCCTTCAGGGCCTCAGGAGAGCAAAACTGCCCGAAAATGCAGAAAAGGAAGGTATAACACAAAGCAACATGTTAAAAATTCCAGACAACGTCACCATCCTTGCACGCACGCGCATAGAGCTGGATGGCGATGTCTTCTTCCTTCTCTACGGCCAGGACGGCAAGCCGCTGCCTTTGAGTCAGGAGGCCATGGAATTGCACAAGCTGGGCATCAATACCTCAATAGAGAACTGGCATTATTTCCTGAGATTCATACTTGAACTTACAGCGACAGTAGGTGCAATCGTCGGGAACAAAGATGTTGACGTAGACAGAGTTCAAAAGCTCATGTCCAAACAAGGTGGTAGTTGAAACGTCGCAGGACTTCAAGTTCGCCGGCAATGAAAGGGAGCTAAGGTTAGAGCTTAGAAAGGGTTCGCTTGAAATGAAAGTAGTTATCTCGGCAAAGCAGAACAAGGGAAGGCAGGATTTTGTATCTGAAGTCAACTTCTCCAAAAACGGAAAGGAGATCAAAGACCTTCAGGAATTTGATGGCGACCTAGAACTCGAAGGCCTGATGAAAGAATATGCAAAGCAAGCCAAGTCATTTGGCAAAGAAGACTATGATCGCATGATCAGAGAGTCGAAGTCTAAAGGAAGATTCAGTGAGCAAGTCAAGAACGTCATTCTAGTTCTGGAAACTGCTTGGAAAGGACTGACTGTGCTGACAGTCGACAGCAACAAGAAGCCCGTGGTAAGGACCACCATCGAGCCGGATGCTGACGTACTCACGGTTCTCAGACAGGACCCCAGATCCCAGAAACAAATGAAAACGTTGCTGGATATTCAAGCGACTAACGTTTCACTTGTAAACAGGTTTTTCAAGTACCGCCTTCTCGGATTTGTCTGCACAGTCAAAGACGCAGTTCGCCGGGTCAGAATGATAATGGTTCCTGCAGGGGTAGCGGCAACATTTGCAGATTATTATTTTCTAACCTCTGCGCATCTTTCCGGCATACAGTCGTATCTTGCACAGTTGGATATCCCAAGGTTGTTGGCAGACCCCGTTGTGATGCAGCAGATTCTGCTTCCTGTCGGGATATACTTTTTCAGAAGATACTTTGGAAGATTTCTCCTCTGGATATTCAGGCTTCGCCTCAGAAGAGAGTTAAGCTGATTGTCAGCGCAGCGTTGTTTGCCAGCGAATTGGATGTGCATAGCATCGAAACGTCCCGGAGTTGTGGCTCACCTGCCGCAGAATTTTGACGCCGGCGACGATTTTATGGGCAAATAGATGCGATTTACCGTGGGCTAAAGCGTGCCCTGTTGTTATCGGCTGTCAGCAGAAAATCTACCTGTTAACCATCGTCAGCTATGAAAAAGAACCAAAAACCTCAAAACTATCCTTATACGGCCAAAACTTGTTCTCCATTGGAAATAATCATAAAAAAATGACCCAAGAAAGGAATCTGGCATATTCTAGTCGATAAAGAACAGTCTGCCCGAAATGGGTATTCCGTGGATCCCTTGAAGCCATGCTTAACAACATATCTTTGCTTGATGAAAAACGGATATGTTTTAATTTCTTTCTCCACTTTCAGCCGATGACAGCTAACAGCAAGAAAATTTCATGCTAGCCGATGATAACTTGACAGAACCCTAAAGCGATTTACTTAATTACCTCATTGTTTATCGGATCACATCATGGCAGCAGAGGAAATCATAGGGTTATTCAATGAGGCCCTGCAGGCTCCCCAATCCAAGCGGTCTGAGATCTGCGAAAGGGTTGTCATGGTGGCCGACCATTCCACTGAATTCAGGAACATGCTGAGCTACACGGATGTGGACCAGGCCCTATTGATAGCAAGCAAATACTTTAGAATAGATCCCAACAACGCCGACACGCTGGGCGCGTACGTGAGGGACTTTTTGGCCCCAAAGGAATACCACTTCTTTTATCCGATAAACCAGACGGTCAACTTCCCAGACAACTACAAGATAGGCTATGGCACAGGGAGGAGTTTTACCAACTTGGCCAAAAACATCCAGAGGGGGTTTGAGATGACCTGGATAAACAACTTCCAGCTGTACAAGGGCATCTGGGGTGACGTGGAAAGGTACCTGGAAAACAGGAAGCAGGCCATGTTCCTTGAGGTCGTGTCAAGAGCATCCGGCCAGTTCAAGGCGGCAAGAGAATCAGAGGCCAAAGTCGAGCAGTCTCTGGATGTGCTGCGCATGGCGTACCAGGAAGACTTTGTGGCCACCGAGTACTACATGGAGCTGGAGAGCAAGCCGCCCCAAATCATGCGCGGTCCGATACACGGCGAGTACGATATCCTGCCAGGAACCAAGGTATACAACGCTGCCCATGATGAAAAGATCTCCGCGCTAAACGAGATCCTGACCGCCGGCAGGGACAACGAGATCCTGGACCGGCTGAGAACCGCCACCCGGCTGTTTGGCGCGGCCACTTCCTCAAAGACCCAGGAAGCAAGGTACATCCTCCTCTGCTCTGCCCTAGACGCCATGGTCCTTGACGACAAACACAACTACCATGGCGAGAAGCTGGCAGAAAGAATAGCCTTCATCTCGTCGGAGCCGGCCCAGCGCAGGGACATATTCATGCAGGTAAACGACGTTTACAGCAGAATTCCAGGCATCATTCTTCCAGGCTCTAAAACAGAGTTTGCAGACAAGATGAAAAGCCTCCAAGAACTGGTGCTGAGGACTTTTTGGAGCCTAGTCAAACTCGAGGGGAAGGGTTTCACCAGCCTTGCCACCGGCGACGGATCGGTAGTCGACTTGATAGAGCACATGAAGTTCAGTGGCACTGCCGAGATACCGCCGTCCCGTCCTCGCAGCCCGATACGTTGATTGCGGCAGCAGGTTTACGCGCCAGGGCTTGTGTGGTTTACGCTCTGGCCCAGAGTTTACTGCTGTCACGACCAAAACCCATGTTCCAAGACGGATTCAGTCTTGTATTTTGAAAGACTGACCAAACTTGCACTTTGTCAGCAGGCTAAAAAAGGCAGGGAAATGTTATTCTTCTTGCTTGCCGGTACTAAATTGATTTAAGGGGAATATCTCGTGTCAGAAAATATAGAGTCGCCCATCTGGTTTTCACATATAGAGGACAAGTACATAGCAGAGACTGTGGGCGAAAAGAGAGTCTTTGACTGGACTGGAAGGCCGCAGGTGTGGAACTGGAGCAACTGCACCGTGTCCTGGGTCAGAAAAGACGAAAGCACGGTCAGGGTGGTGATCCGCAGCGCCAAGTCTGTGCACAGCGAGTACAGAAGAAAGGACGTGACAATCAGGTACATGCTGGGCTTTGACGTCGACTTGAAAGGCATCAAGGCCCCTGAAGAAGAGGGGTACCAAGAACCCCTAGATAACCTAAGGCAGGAATACGGCCAGTACCGGCTACGCTGGATTGTCCGGCTGGACGGCAGTCACAGCATCTGGCAGTGGAAGGAAGACAAAGACATCAAGGACAGCGAGATCTACAGAATTTACCGCGAGATCCTACATTCGTCTGGCAGTCCACCTAACCGGGGGAAGAATTTTTTCAACGTTGACGCAGACGACGACAACGAGATTGGCAGAAAAATAGTCCCCGTCGTCTACCAACCGGCCATAGACTCGTGGGACAACTTTGTCAGGGAGGTTCACTGCCACGTCTCTGAATACGACGACAGCAACCGTCCCAAGACCATCCAGGTCACGATACTGTTCAACAACGAGCAGCTGCGCGAGCATGCCCTGGCAAACCGGCTCTATGAGTGGTTCAGGCTCCTGCTTTATGGCCGGCTCATCGATGTTGAAAGTTTCTTTATTTCTGCAAGGGATGGTGAGCCAGAAGATTTTGATTTTCCAGACATATACAGCGGCGAAAACAACATTCAGCAAGACGACATCCACATAAAAAAGTACGACGTCACCATCAAGTACTACTTTGGAAACGGCCGGCACCCAGTCATATTTGTAAACACGTCAAACCATGCCATGGCAGAGCATGACACCAACCACAGGCTATGGAAGTGGGAGTACATAGCATGGCAGGAAGATGGCCCCATAGACTTTGGAGAAAAATCAAGAGAACAGATAAACCGGCTCTTTAGATCAAAGCTGCGTTAATGACTGGGATAGTGAATGCCTAATAGTCACTTTGTGCATATAACATACAATGCTGGTAAAGGTAAACAGCATCAAGGGAGGCCGTGCCAGTGTTACCAAACTTGACATCGACGACTTTGGCTCAGTGATTCCCATAAAGGAAATGGAGCTTTCGCTGCCAAGTGATGATTCTGTGGGCCAGACACTGAGAAACTCTCCGTATGCGGCAATATTTACGGAAGGCGACGGCGAGGAGCCGGAAAGCATCATAATCTTGGCCAGGGGCATCACCGCCGACGAGCTCAACGAAGAAAAGGAAAGGACCATCCACAAGGTTCAGGAAATGAAAAGCAAGTAGCCGCGTTTTCGATTGGCAATGTAACTGCAGGCAACCAACTAGTGTATATAGCAGACCGTCGTATTATAGACAATGTCCGTGACCCACATGCAGGCAAAGTCCCATGAGCAATCTTACCTGCTTGGTGAGTTGGAATCCCTTGGTTTTAGTACAGTCAGGATAAACGAATTCAACGACATCACAGAACTCCAAGATTTAATCAGCGCCATCAAAGAGAATTTTCTAACAGAATTTCTACATGCCAAGGCAGATAGCCAGGCAGCAGAAGACACAATATCTGTGTGATTTGCGGCGAAACAAACATTTCTCACACAGTGTCGATGCGAAAGATCAAAAGTGCAACAAACTGAAGATATACGCGGGCCCAGAGGTTTCTGAACCTAATCAGGGGCAAGTACTCAAAAACTCACTCATTCATTTCTTTTCGGAGTGTAGTCCTTTTGGTAGACTCGTACAACAGACTTCTAATTAGTTGCTTTCACCTACGCGATTTCCGAGTTCTTCCCAAGGTTAGATAGTTCGAAGACTAAATTTTTAGGCGCTTGACGGCGTGTGCCCGCGCCCTTATAAAAAGAACTACTATACTGATGGTTGGAAACTGGCTAATATGGTCAGTTCTCAGGATAGTTCTGGTAACAAAGGGACATGGCACCAATACTGTTCTGTTGCCAATCTGCTCTAGTAGACTCGTCATGACATGATGCTACCCGCCATCACCACTCAAAGTGAGAATCCGATGGTGGCAGATAGGGTAAGTTAAGGTTATCGATGAGCCTTTACAGGGGATTCTGACAGTTTACGGCCTTGAAACATCGATATCCTTGTAGCTATGTAGGATAATGTTAAATAATACTTCAAGATTCGAGAAAATATCTGGAGTAAATTCTCGGACATCAAGGAAAATGAACAGAAAGATTACGAGTTTGCGTACAGACAATTAGATATTATCGATTCGAAAGCTAATAACATACTTCTTGTCGGTTCTATCCTTATCGTAATTTCAACTCTTTCCATACTTTTCGGTGGAGAAGCTAATGTTTACACGAGATCGGTTGGTACAGTTGCCGTTATCATGAATTTGATTTCGATTGCCCTATGCATACGAACTATGAAAATAGAGTGGTCCGAGTCCTTTTCAATAGAGATATTAAAGGAAGTGCGCGACCAGAGAACGAAAAAAATTCACCATTCCGTAAGAATGCTGCTCGGGGCGCTTGTGTTATACGTATTGATGTTTGTAATCGATCTGATATCGAGATTTTGTGAGTGCATATAGATGAAAGGTAAGCAAGATAACCTGTTCCATTACGCTTTAGAAGAGGCCAGAATTGGTTCAAGAGAGGGTGGAATCCCCATCGGTTCGGTTCTAACAAGAAATGGGAAGATAATTGGCAAGGGACATAACATGCGCGTGCAGAAGAATGATCCAACTGCTCATGCAGAGATTGAATGTCTTAGGAATAGTGGTAGAATTGGAACATACAAGGGAACTGTTCTCTATTCGACATTAATGCCATGTTATCTTTGTGCAGGTGCAGTAGTACAATTTGGAATTAGGAAGGTTATAGTCGGAGAATCAAGGAACTTTAGTGGAGCAATGGAATTCATGCAATCCCACGGCATAGAAGTTATTGATCTCGATTCTGCAGAGTGCATAGAAATAATGCGCATGTTCATTCTTAACCATCCAGATCTATGGTACGAAGACATAGGCAGGAAGTAAATCACCTAACTTATTTTGAGGGTATAGTTAGCATTCGAATAATTACAATAGCTTCAATAATCGTTATTATCAGTGATGCCAAGGGGCTAAATGTAACAATTAGAATTGGAATTATGACAAGCGTTCCAAACGTGCTAGTCGTTGATGTGAATCCAAGCCTTCTTTGTTTTAGTTGCTTTCTCCACCTGATTCCATAGTGGTGGAGACAAATGCGGCCAGAATAAGCTCACACCTTCCATCGCGCCTATCAATACATCTGGAAAAGCCCCAGAGATGCAATAACGCATTTATTCTTGAATGCATCTCTTGCTTGCATTATTACTATCATACCTGTAAAAATAAGACCTCTGAGAAATGCATTTGGTACCAATACCTGTCCAAAACCTTCTACTTCTGGCCAAGAGGACATCCATATCGATCCTTCTTTTCAGGCAGAGCTGTGGGACTAGGATCTCCTTCAGCGGTCATGCTACAGATTGAAATTTGGAGTACTTAGCTTCGTACAGGGTCCGAATATCAGTCGAGCCTAGAAAGCAGCAATTTTCGCCCGCCGCACCTCTTTCCCTACGAAATTGCTAAAAACAGGTTCGGCCTAATGAAGAATTCTACGAACAGAACCCGCTTTTGGTTCCCAATATCAGTTGCCTTCTCGGGTATTGCTCTGCTGATAAGAGCAGGTCAATAGCGCAATCTTCAACTTCTATTATTATGGACCCCAGCGGGATACTCTTCGAGCTGTGAAAAACCCCATCAAGATCATCTTGGCTATCCATTTAATCGGCATCGAAAAGCCAATCTCTAAAAGTTATGAGGCGATTCAAGCGATAAGAAGTTCTGCGGTATTTTTAGAATATCCGAGTTCAGTTTCGATCATACTATTTTTGATAAACCCTAGTTCCTCTGACATAAGTAGCTATTACAGTCTCTTCACTTGCTCTGTGGATCATCTGTGACAGGATCTCATTTCCTGTTCTCTTGCGGTTAGACCTTAAGGGATCGATTGCCGCTCCATCTACAACAACAAAGTCTGCTTCTTTCCCTGGCGAAAAATTGCCAACAACATTCTCAATACCCAAAACTTTTGCGCCACCCAAAGTTGCAAGATAAAAGGCAAAAGTAGGATCTATGACTTTGCTATTGCCTCTAGACAGTATATAATTTACTTTTGACATGTTGGAAGCATTAGCCATTTCTCTGAATAATGAGAGGTTCGGTCCGCCTCCCACATCAGATCCTAAACCAACATCCAGCCCTGCGGCCGTTATCTTTCCGATATCAAAGATTCCACTCTTCAGAAAGAAATTTGAACTGGGGCAATGGGAGATCTTAGTCGAATAATTTTTGAGTATCAAAAGCTCAGGCTCATCTAAATAAATACAATGTGCCATGATAGTTCTCGGTGTGAGCAAGCCAGCTTTTTCGTAGACATCCGTATAATTCTTGGATTCTGGAAAAAGAGTCTTAACCAAATTTAACTCTCCTCGATTCTCTGAAAGATGAGTTTGGATATATGCACTATGCTTCTTAGCCAGTTTCGATGCTCCTTTCATCAATTCTCTGCTGCATGTCGGGGCGAAGCGAGGAGTGAAAACATAGTTTAATCTACCCCCATCTTTTCCGTGCCATGCTTTACATAACAATTCGCTTGTTTCTAGCGATTCTGAAGTTTTTTCTCGGAGAAAGTCTGGGCAGTTTTGATCCATCATAACCTTTCCCATGAAGACTCTCAGCCCAGATCGTTCTGCTTCTTCAAAGGCTCTTTCTGTTGCATCCTTGTGAACAGTATTATAGATACAAGCGGTTGTAGTCCCATTCGCTTGCATGTCCTCAAAAAATCGTCGCGCTGCCTCTTGAGCGACCTTTGGAGATTCGAATCGTTTCTCCGCTGGAAAGATATAGTGACTTAGCCAATCGAGCAGCTCATATCCATCCATAGCGACCATGTCATACTGTGGTAAATGGACATGTGTGTCGATCATACCGGGAATGACTATTTTATCGCCAAAGTCAACCAAAGTTCCCCGCGCATTTATATCATTGAATCTACCATATCTAACAATCTTCCCATTCTGCACAATGATAGCGCCATCGATAATATCTTCAAACTCGTTAGGAGAAATAGGGTTAAGAATCCTGCCCTTGTATGTAATGGCTTCTGCCAACTACAGGCTTCCCATGTGCCATCTTTATATTGATATCGCAGTATTGAATGACTGCGGGACAGCCTCGGGAATGACGGGGATCGCCGCTCGATCAGACAGCGATATCAGCTAAGTAGATTATTATAATGGATCCGGAAGCGTTTGGAAGACACTGGTAAGTTATCGGGTGGCGCCATTCCTCTCTTTAGTTATCACCACCCGCCAAGTTAACAGCACCCAGAAAGTAGAGGCATAAAGCCCTATAACAAAGTGCCCTCCGACCTTTAACCATTCGCTTCAGCCGTTATAGGCTAAAAAAAGCCTGTATACACAAAGAAAAAGCGGCATAAACCATGAGTGAAAAGATGGATTTTCAGGATGGCTTGCCGCTCATTATCTTCTCAGCCTCTTCCATAGTGAAGGCCTTCAATGTTATTGTCCTTACATTTCCCAAGCTCGCAAGATTAGATACAAAAGCCAATGCTGCTTCATCATTTGGTGCTTCAAGTATGCCAGCAGTATCGTATTCTCCAAAAGTTAGATAGAGTGTAAGCTTCCCTCCAAGTTTCTCGGCTTCCTTTTGAGCTGCGCGGACGCGCATGGGAATATTCTTACCGGCTTTTGCTCCTTGATCTGTCAACTTATTCAGAAGAATATAGTGTGGCATATGTTCAATTACATGCCACTGTATTTATCACTTTTTTCAGTCATTCCGTAGTCATCTTCATGGTGCCTTCGAAAAAGTAGCACAAAGTTGAGCAAAAAAGTTTCCCTTTTTGCTGCAAATGTATGAACTAGTTTGGTTCACAATAAATGTTATTCAATCTAAGCGGTGTTAAGAATGGGTGTTGATTTTCGGTTGTTGTTCATGTTAGAATGGGTTACTTTTTTGGAGGTGTAGGATTCTTACGTGGTCGTAGGATGTATGCCAAGAATATCGTTATTGCCACGGCTACGTCAATTAAGTGAAAGCCAGTATATGCATACTGAGTAAAATTATCAGAGTTGACTGGTTGCCTCAATACTCAGAACATATTGGTTCCAAAAGCAGGCGCTTAAAACTCCCCATAAAATGAATTGCATTACAATGACTAGGAAAAGTCGTGTACCTAAACCTATCATGTCCTAGTTCTTGTTGACTCTGCCAACCTTTGTGTTGCGGCTGCTTCAAACAGTGCTTTCCTTCCGTTTATCCCAATACATGTCGCTTGAGAATGTGTCCTGTCCTCAAACGCTATGTGCCACTTCACAGGGTAATTCTCCATTAACCAATATTATGACATACTTCGTAGGTTTGAAGAAATCCATGGGCCCAGAGGGACTCGCAAGAACTTATCGCGAGACCTGTTTTCTGTCGACCGACTTTCCGTTGGGTATTGGCCTCATCTTTCCCAGGTCATCCTCTTCCTTAAGGCGCCTGCGGCGCTCAAGCTCTGCCTTCGTCGGCTTTTCTAGCGCAACTGAACCAGTCCTGATCTTTCCGTTCCTTGCGTAAGTGGCGATGATGACGCCGGTTGTCGAGGTTTTGCAGTCAATCTGCTTGAAGCCTGCCGGCATGGTGCCTTCACCAAACAAACGCTTGCCGCCGCCCACAGTAAGGGGGAAGATCCACACATGAAACACGTCGATGAGATCGTGTTTGAGCAGCGTCTGGATGAGGTTGGCGCTGCCGTGGATCTGTATCTCGGGTCCCTTCTGCTTCTTGAGCCTGCGGATTTCTTTGACAACGTCACCTGCTATTAGCGCAGAGTTTTCCCATTCGGCTTTGGCAAGCGTCCTTGAAACGACGTATTTCCTTGCGCCATTGAGCTTGTCTGCGGCCATCGCGTTTAGCTTGTCAGGGTCGTTTTTGACGAATGGCCAGTGGGCCGCAAATATCTCGTAGGTCCTCCGGCCAAGCAGAAGGTCGAATGGCTTTCCCAACAGTTCATCCATTATGACCTTTGCCATCACGTCGTCCCAGTAGTTGACAGACCACCCGCCGTACTTGAAGCCGCCTGTTGGGTCTTCTTGAGGCCCGCCCGGCGCCTGCATAACGCCATCAAGCGTCATGAACGTGTTTGCAACTATTTTTCTCATGTCATCACTCTCCTTTGAATGATGATTTCAGGCAGCTTGGCATGGCCTCCGTAAATCTTTTCACCAGCCGCCTGCAGCGACTGAGGTCATGATTTATTTTTTCCATATTATTTCGCCTTTCCCTCTTGCGTATAGCGCAAGCAAAACAATCCAGTTATTAAACATCTTGGACTCTCGGAGTAGCGGGTCCAGGGGAACCCCTGTCCACACAGGGTGCAAACACAAGCGAGCCGTGAGGAATTTTACCTACAACCCACAAATATTGTTGCATAAAGAACTACTTTCAAAGTGCATCCTGTTATGCGATAAAATCGAGAAATAGTTTGTAAAACATTGCCTCAGGTAGCCGTGCATGCAAGCTTTATGCATTTTTCCAGCAATCATTTAAATATTTTACATGCATCATACCATCATGGGACTCAAGTTCCTAGAACGTTTCAAGGCAAGAAAGGAGGAAAAGACGTATTCGTGCGACATCTGTCGGGTGAACTTTGAAGACCTGCAGGAAAGAGACGAGCACATGAGAACCCTCCATTACGGAGAAGTCGAATGAGTATACAACGTTAGATGTGACCTTCCAGCTTTTCTTTGATGCACCGCAGCATGGGCGTTTCAACGTCCTCTACCACCTTGTATATCAAAGACTTTGGAATGGTTTTCAAAAGTCCATAGGTCTCCACCCTTGCGCCTATCTGGATCTTGGTCCCCTCTGCGGCCAGGACGGCGATATTCACAGTACCCTGAAAGGAGGCGCCGATAGACGAGCCCTTCATGGTGGCTGTAAAGCCATCCGTGCCGTTGAACTTGACGATCTCTGACTCTATGCCAAGCTTGCCCTTGATAAAGGAGAAGGGCGGCTTTATCTTTCCCTTGAACTTGGTGGGGCTTTCTATCTGCACGTTTTCAAGGTTTGGTATGCAGCCAGTCAACTGCTGCAGGTCTGTCAGAAAGCCCCATACTTTTTTGACGTCGGCATTTATCACGTATTCTTTGCTAAGCTCGATCACAGATATCGAAATAAACACGTCCGGATAAAAAAAATTATGGGAGATTCAATTCTAAAAGACGTCAACGATTTCTGCGAAAAACTCCGGCCCACAGAAGATGTCTGTTACCTGGAGCACAGGTACAACGACCAGACCATACCGCTGGCAAGAGAATCCAATGTTCTTGGACTGCCAGTGCCAAAGGAGTTTGGCGGCAGGGACGCTGACAATTTCACCTACATCAAGGCTTTGGAGCGCATAGGCATGGAAGGAAGCGGCATCAGGTCCTTCTTCTCGGTGCACAGCTCCCTTGGCCAGAAACTGCTGATGAGGTTTGGCACGGACAATCAAAAGGAAAAGTATCTGAAGCCATCGACCAAAGGCCAGATCATCCTGGCGTTTGCCCTGACAGAGCCGGACGCTGGCAGCAACCCCCTTGAGCTAAAGACCAGCTTTAGAAAAGATGGTGATTCCTACGTTCTAAATGGAACGAAGTACCTCATAACAAACGCCGGCATCGCCGATACAATAATCGTGTTTGCCAAGAATGCCAGCAACGACATGAGCGCCTTTCTTGTTGACACGGACAGAGAAGGCGTGGAAAGAGAAGACCTTGTCTCCAAGATGGGCACGCCAACTACCAACACGGGGATGTTTGAGCTGACCGACTACAGAGTCCCGCAGGAAAACATTCTGGGAAAGGAAGGCGACGGCTGGAGCATCGCAAAGCAGGGCCTAATTGACGGGCGCATGAGCGTGGCCGCCGGCTGCGTTGGAAGCATCAAGGACTGCCTGATAGAAGCCGTCCAGTATTCAAAGGAAAGGGTGCAGTACGGCAAACCCATAGCAAAGCATCAGCTGGTCCAGGAGCACATCGCATCGATAAAGGTGCACTTGAGCGCTTCAAGGATGATGGTGCGCCGGGCAACGATGCTAAAGGATAAGTGGGACAAAGACCCGGACGACAGGGCAAAGAGGAGGAAGGCTGACTTGGCTGTCGCCGAGGCAAAGCTGTTCTGTGCAAACGCGGCCTACGATGCCGCCGACAGGGCCGTTCAGATCCTTGGAGGCAGAGGGTGGTCGTTTCTGTATCGCCCCGGAAGACATCTTGTGGACAACCGGGTTTGCAGGATATACGAAGGCGCTGACGAGATACTGAAGTTAAAGATTGCTTCCGGCGTGCTGGGAGACGAGTACCGGGCGTACAGCTAAGCGCTGGCCGCCAAAGGTGTGCTCATGGAGCCATGCAATACCCAAACGACTGGGTTATAGAGTTGCACGTCTTTCCCAGCAACTCGACATACCATTGCTATCTGTGATATTGAGATGTTTGCAAATAGTCTTGCATGCCAAGAGTAGTGTCGTCAGGGATTTCTTTGTATAAATCACGTCGTTCGCTATTTCTAAAGCCTTTCTCGTCGGCTGTTAGTACCCAATTAATGATCAAGGATAGACGGAGATATTTGACATTGAATATGCCCTAACGCTCAGTCAAAGAATCAGAAACTCGCATTACGGAAATGATTAAAACTTCAACCAGAATGAACTGTGCCCAATAGAATTGAACCATCATCTACCAAGACCCCAATTCATTGTTCACATCTGCCAGAATTGTATTCTTTGATGTTACTTCATGATGGATCCGTGATTCCTTTAGCAAAGCTTTAACTCCTAATACAAGTATCTCCCGAATACGATCGTTTAAATACGGTACAGGCAAATTTTTCTCAAATGGTTACAGTAGACCAGGTCATCAGCAGCCTCAAGAAGGTTGTTGACCCTGAACTTCACAAGGATATTGTCTCTATGGGCATGATAAAGGACCTTGCCATCAACGAAGGCAAGGTTGCCTTTACGCTGGAGCTGACAACGCCGGCCTGCCCGTTTAACAGTGACATTGAACGCGACGTCCGGACAGCGATGGCCAGCCTTGGCGTCAAGGACCTGAACATGCGGGTTACCGCCAGGGTCATGGAAGGCCGCGCCCTGAACATGGACGAGCTCTTGCCGGGAGTCAAAAACATCGTTGCCGTTGCCAGCGGCAAGGGCGGCGTGGGCAAGACCACCGTCTCTGTCAATCTAGCACTGGCCCTGGCCAAGACCGGCGCCAAGGTGGGCCTTCTTGATGCCGATGTTTACGGTCCTTCAGTCCCCCTGATGCTGGGGCTAAAGGCGCAGCCAGAGGTGCTCAACAACAAGATCCAGCCGCCAGAGATATCCGGAGTCAAGGTAATATCTATGGGGTTCTTTTACGAGCAGTCCCAGCAGGCCGGCATATACCGCGGCCCCATTGTCTCCGGTATAGTCAAGCAATTTCTCACCGATGTTAACTGGGGCGAGCTTGATTACCTGATAATCGACCTGCCGCCTGGAACCGGCGATGCTCCACTTACAATAGCACAGACCATACCCATCACCGGAATTCTCATCGTGACGACGCCGCAGGACGTGGCCATGAACGTGGCCGTCAAGGCCGTTGGCATGTTCAACAAACTCAACGTCCCCATCATCGGCGTTGTGGAGAACATGAGCTACCTTTCCTGCCCCCACTGCAGCGAGCAGATATACCTCTTTGGCAAGGGTGGCGGAAAAAAGATCAGCGATGACTTCAAGATCCCCTTCATTGGCGAGATCCCGCTTCACCCGGCAATCCGCACCGGAAGCGACACCGGCAAGCCCACAGTACTGGCAGAGCCAGAGTCGTTCCAGGCCCAGGCCTTTGACAGGGCAGCCAAGACCGTGGCAGGAAGGATAAGCATCATCGCAGCCGAGCTGAAGGCCATGGAAGAGGCCGAAAAGAAGCAGGAGCAGGACACCAAGCCCGCGGCCTGAAAGTATGCCCCTTTCCCCTGAAGAATTAAAGTTATTCAAAAAACCGTTTGGATTGCTGATACCAGACGAGCAGGTAACAAAGGCCCGACTGCTTGATGTTTTGAAAAGTGCAAGCCTGGTTATAACGGTGGGCGACGCCACCACCCAGCGACTGGCTGAATTTGGGATTATACCGGACCTTGCAGTCATCGATGGCAAAGAACGCCGGTCAAGACGCCAGTACCCGGCTTTGTATCCGGCAGCAGAGGTGCGCTGCACAAATCCTGCTGGCAGCATAACAAGAGCCGCCATAGACATGCTGGAAAAGTCCCTGAAAGGCGGCAAGCCGGTCCGGGTTCTGGTCGAAGGTGAAGAAGACTTGTTAGCGCTGCCCATCTTTGTGATGGCGCCGGAAGGCTCGGTGGTGCTTTACGGCCAGCCGCTGGAAGGCCTTGTGGTAGTCAAGATAGACGAGGCCAAAAGAAAAGAGGCTAAAGATTTAATGAGCAGAATAACCATCGATTAGTACCGGGGTATGATGACGTGGTGGCTGAATGATACCCGATGATTGCATATACCACTATCTGACCCCTGCGATCTAACTGTCGCAGCCGCAGCCGTCGTTGCTCATGTCATAAAGGCCGATGTTGTACTTTTTCTTGCAGTCCTCGCAGACGCTCTTGCCGTACTCAACCTTGGCGTTGCAAAATGAGCAGACCATCTCTATCCGGGTTTCCAATATGCTGCCAATATTAAATATGATTTTTAAATCTTTTGTGTTAGGAACTCGTCTGGAAACTCAGATGATTCTGTTGAGTCTTTTGTCATGACATAGTTGACAGAACAGACGCGAATGTTGGAAATTGATGACGACAAACTCTAATGCTGCGAAGAGTCATCCATGACATAAATCAAACATACTGGGTGGTCTTTGCAATAGTGCTTTTCCCGTGATGTGCGGACGACCTTTGTCTGCTTTTGTGTTCTCAACAACCATTGCATCAAAAAACAAAGTCATTGGAAACAGACCTTAAGTAAACATAGCCATAGCTACCATTCGGCGTGTCCGATCCAAAGATGCTATCTGCCATCGATAGTGTGTATTGGGTATTCTATGCAGTAGCCGCAGATGTAGCGCCTTTCATCAGTTGTAGGGTATCCTTTGTGTACTCTTTCGTCTCGATTACCGCGCCGGTTGTTTCTTTAAACAAGCCCTTGCTCTCCATTTCTTTTGCAGCCTCGCTGATCTGCTTTGCAGTGTAGCGAGAAGTTAGGACAGCTTCTCGGATGGCCTCTGCAGTATCATTTAGTGCGCCGGTCTCTTTAAGCGCCTTTACCACCATTCGCAGTCTGACGGGGGCGTCTTTTACATCCTTTGCCACTTTTTTGACATTCTCTGCAAGCTCTTCCGGTGTCATTTCCCGTTTGGAGGATTTTTCCGAAACCTGAGCCATACTATAATAATAATGCAATTACAACTTAATAACCTTTTTCACCGTATGATTAGTAGTGTTCATCTAGAGCCAGGACGTCCTGCCGTGGCGGCGCTTTCTGGCAGGTTCCAGTGCAAAGGTGAAGCAAGCGAGTCCGTTGGTTTTCCCTCCGCCACCCGGCGTATGACCGGGATTTGCTGTATGAACACAGCTAAATACAAGTCGGTCAAACCATTCGGCCTACTGGGTAGTCTTTTGTGCAACAAAGCAGATTTAGAGGGTAAGAACATCAGTCATTTTGCGATAACGTACCTAAGATATCTCTTGACGGATCAACTTTATTTATAAAATTAAAGATCTTACTGCATGACAAAATCCAGAAGGCCTGCAAGGAGCAGTGGTAAGAAAGTAACTGGTGATGATGTTGAGCTCCTATTAGAAGTAGCAAGGCTGTATAACACAGAATACGACTTTCAGGCAAAAGAGTGGTTCTGGGGGGAGTTTAAAGGTGAGACTTTTGAGGAATTCGCAAAAAAGTATGCTCAGGGAAGCAGGGAATTCCAGTTTTTCGAGAGATTTACGTCTCGATTTGAGCTGGAGGGAATTCTCATCGACTACGGATTTCTTAATGAAGAACTTTATTTTGAAAGGTACGGATCACTGGGAGCCGAATGGGAAAGGTCAAAGCATATAGTTTATGGGCTAAGAAAAGAATGGAACGAACCAAGGTTCCGAGAGAATTTTGAGCTGCTGGCATCAAGAGGATCAAAGTGGGCCAAGAAACACCCTCCCAAGATCACCCAAACATAATCAGCACTTGGCAGTAAGGCTCGATAGAAATCACTCGCATGCAGCAAATGAAAGCACTGTTACGTTTTCCAGTCTTGCTTTCTGTGAACTAGATATATTCCCAGAACCCCGAACATGCCGCCTACAACCGCAAGCACGATCCTTTCTGGTAATAGTACCTCTATTCCAACGTGCAGCATGATCAGCTGAAATAGTACTGTGAGGATAATGGAAAAGGAAGCAATCGTTGAGGTAAGCGATGCGCCTATCCTTGCCAAACCTGCGATATACGAAAGGGCTGCTGCAAGAGGTATGACGGAAAACGCAACAAGTATTGGCCAGTCGGCTAGGCTCAGGACTGGAGGTTCCAAAGTCCATAGTGCTCCTAGCAAGATCAGACCGGAAACAAGAAGAGACGCACCGGTAACATGCGCAGTCCTGTAGGATTTTGCCATCTTGCCCAAAAAGATCACCCCTGCTGCAAACGATACCGCCGAAAGGAGGGCCTCGATGTCGCCAAATGTAACCCACTGCTGAGTTGTTGTATCCGAGCCTCCAGGGTGGCCACTGAGTGTGGTCAGGAAAAATCCTCCAAGTGCAATGAGGATGCCGATAGCCTGCAAAGAACTCAACCTTTCCTTCAAGAAAAGCCTTGCAAGGAGAAGGATGGCAACGGTCTCAAAGGGCCCTGCAAGCAGGCCTTCCTTTGATGCTCCGATCCTGCCTACCGAGTCGTACCACAGAAATACGCCAGCCGCTAGGAACGCCGAGCCGGCGAGCAGATGCTTCCAGCCAAGGAAAACGTCCAAGCTTGCTGTTTTCTCCTTGGTCTTGTCAAGCATTACTGACAGAGCCAGAATTATCGCACCGGCAAGAGGTATGCTGATGGCAGAGATAACCAGCGGCGAGAGCTGGAGCCTAACAATCAGGATCTCTATTACTATAGACTCAAAGGACAGAAGGACAGCATGCACGAATACGACCCACGAAAGCCTTATCAATTCTGCAAAAATCCCTTGCCCGATAAATACATTTGAAACTAGATATTGGTTGCCTTAGCAGTTTATGGCCAAGAATTCACGATAACTACGACGCAAGATGGAAGCATTCGCAAAAGGACCATCTCTTTTTGGAGGCGGCTTGCAGCACCCAAAAGACGCCGCGGAGAGAAATGGGGTGCTTAGAACCGTAACATTGTCTGGTGGGTTTGGCCTTGCCAAGGAGTATCTCTTTTCGACCTTAGCTGCTCTTCTTTTGGACGTAACTGGTCATGCGATTGTACTGCAGTTGAAATAGTTCTACTACGTCGTGAACACTTTCATTGCCATGGATGTAATAGCTGATCCATCCAGACTGTGGCAAGACGTGGTGAGGGGAAGCCCGGCCCTCTTCAATCAGTTTTCTTCCAACATCCTTTGGGAAAGGAAGATCTGCCAGCCGGTCGCCATGCAGATGTCCCATCTCCCTTCCATTGACGCGAAACTCTGTTCCACCAAATCGATGGGGATGCGAAGTGACTCCCGGCCAGCTCATCAATTCCTGCCTTATGCGTTCAAAAATCCCCAAATCTGATGATTCGGAAACCATGATGATTTTTGTTCAACGATATATTTAAGATCGGTAGTAATTACCTACCAAGTTAGTAAGATGGAAATTACCCGCTAGCAGAACCTGTTACATCGGAGATATGAGGATTCTGGGCCTGTTGGGTGTGTTGTGGTGGCAACGCTTGCCGCATATGGGGCAGGTCCTCCTGTCAAGGAATATGCACTGACAGATGTGCGACTTTAAGTAACTTGCCGCAGCCTTGGTAAACTCGCCGGTACCGTTGCAGAACGGACACATAGAATCGGTTATCTCGATGTTCCCCTTGCCTGCGCAAACGGGGCAGCCGTCGTCTGGCATACTCGCTTCATCTATACAAGTTATATTTAATCCATGTCCCCGAAGGTTAGTTGGTACTACTCCGCAACAAAAAGGCGATGCGAAGATCGGACTATCGGCTGACAAGCCGGAGAATAGCCCAGCTAAAAGAGTTGTCAAGATCCATCAGGTCCCAGAAGATCCTTCTTACTGGCCGAAACTCGAAGGCAAAACTTGCTTCCGCTGACTTTATTGCACAGAACATCCAGAAAAGCGTGTACGTAGTTGACCTGTCGCAGGTGGTCAGCAAGTACATAGGCGAGACCGAAAAGAGCCTGCACCAGATTCTTGATGCAGCAGAGAAGGTCGGATACATCCTGTATTTTGATGAGGCCGATGCTCTTTTTGGCAAGCGTACTGATGTCAGCGATTCCCACGAAAGGTATGACTCTGTGCTGGAAATGATCTGCAAATACAAAATACCATTGATATTTGCAGCAGGCTACAAAAGAGAGATGGACAATGCCTTTCTCCGTAAGATCAAAATATACGTCCGATTCCCGCTGAAAAGTCTGCGTTCCTAGCAAGTTTGTTATACGAGAAGCGCTGATTTTCAGGTATTGATCCACGACGATCTGATCAGGATAGCAAGGGGGGAGGTCCTGACAGACGACTGGAGCCGGCAGGTCTACTCTGTCGACGCCAGCCATCACGAGATCCGGCCAGCGGCGATAGTCTGCCCAAAAGACGAACATGACGTGCAGGAGGTTTGCCGGTACGCATCGGCAAAAGGAATCCCGTTAACTGCAAGGGGCGCCGGTACCGGCCTTTTGGGCCAATCGCTTACCCGGGACGGCATACTGCTTGATTTTACAAAGAACATGAACCGGATCTTGGAACTGGATGACACCCACGTCCTTGTGCAGCCCGGCATGGTAAAGGCTGTTCTGGACAGGGAGTTGAAAAAGCGCGGCAAGTTCCTGCCGCCAGACCCGGCCAGCAGCAACTACTGCACGGTAGGCGGCATGGTGGCCAACAATTCAAGCGGCGTGCACTGCCTTGGATACGGAAACACCATCGACTTTATCGAGCAGGTAAACGTGGTGTATGCAGACGGCTCCACAAAAAGCGATGAGTGGTTCTCCAAACTTTACAGCCTGCTATCATCCAACATGGAGCTGATAAAGAAAAGCTATCCAAAAGTGTCCAAGAACTCGTGCGGATACCGGCTGGATGCAGCCATGGACAACCCCCACAAGGTCTTTGCCGCGTCTGAGGGCACGCTGGGCCTTGTCACGGCAGCCAGATTCAGTATCGTGGACATCCCTGCATATCGGTCGATGGTGGTGCTGGGCTTTGAAGACCTGCTTTCAGCTATAGCCGGTGTTCCGGCAATTCTTCAGTTTGCGCCGGTAGCCCTGGAGTTGCTTGATAGCACCGTGGTCGACAGTCGGCCAGACAGGCAGGGCTGCATCTTGCTTGCCGAGTTTGCCGGGAGCACGCTAAAACAGGTTGAAGACGCCATGAACGGCTGCCGTCAGGCTCTGGCCGACCGGTCGCAAGTGCTAGAGTACGCCTCCGACGAGCAGAGCCTGTCTAGGATCTGGGCCGCAAGGAAAAGCGCGCTCAACAGAATAATGAAGCTGACAGTTGGAAGCAGAAGGCCCGTAGGCCTCATCGAGGATACGGTGGTGAGCCCCAGCCTGCTGGCCGACCACACAGCCGGCCTGCTGCAAGAATACAGACAAAACAAACTGGATTACGTGATGTACGGCCACGTGGGCGACGGCAACCTGCACACAAGGCCGCTGATAGACACGGCTTCCAAGGCAGAGATGGAGATGATGCAGCATCTGGCCAGCAGGATATTTGAGCATGTCATCAAAAACGGCGGCAGCATAACCGGCGAGCATGGGGATGGGCTTGCCAGGCTTGGCTACATCGAGATGATGTATGGAACAGAAATGGCCAGGCTGTTTCGGCAGGTAAAGGAGCTCTTTGATCCAAACTATATTCTGAATCCCGGAAAGAAGGTTCCAGTTACAAAACAATAAAGAGCATCTGGCCTGTGCTGTATGGCATGCAGAACTGGAAGTCGCGGCCGGCAGAATTCCGGCGGCTTTGGAGTTACTCTGTTGGTTTTTACGGCGTCTGGGTCGGCCACATAGGCAGAAGGATGGGCTTGTTTGAAAAGATATCCAAAAACAGCCTCTCGCCAGATCAGCTGGCCTCTGCGACGGGGCTGGACCGAAGTGCCGTCAGGGCCTGGTGCTCTGCCGCCAAGTCCCTTGGATTTGTAAAGCAGAGAGGAGGCAAGCTGGCCATGACTGGCAGGATGAAGGAGATACTTTTGGACCCGTCAAGCCCCCAGTATTTGGGAGGGCAGTTTTCATACCTTGCCGGCCGAAGCCTCGGGTACGGCGGCATGGACGAGCTTTTCAAATCCGGCAAGACAAAGGACATGTCGTCAAGTTTTGATGCCATAGAGCAGGCCACGGACTGGGACCACTACGCGTTTTTGTCTGCCGTGAAAAGCAACAAGCATTTACACAGCCTGTTGTCGGAAGGCTGCCGGTTTCTTGACGTTGGATGCGGGACTGGAACGCTGATCGAAAAACTGTGCAGCGCATACCCCCACTCAAAATTCGTAGGAGTCGAGCCGTCGCCGGTGGCAGTGGGCAAGGCAGCCAGGATGGCAGCAGGAAAGCCCGTCAGGATACTGAAACAGAGCGGCGAGTCCATGGACTTTGATGAAGAATTTGACATGGTCTACCTTGGCGAGTCGCTTTATGCTGCCGCAGACAAGCAAAAGGTCCTGGCAAACTGCTTTAACGCATTGAACAAGACCGGGACGATAGCTGTAGTGGAAGGGCTGCTTTCTGACTCTGGCACAAGCATGGAGGACCAGCTGATTATGGGCATGCAGATAGATTTTGCCCTGCAGGGCCACCGGTTTTTGACCAAAAAAGAGATCCGGACGTTGCTAAAGGATGCAGGATTTTCAAAAATCCGGTTCCAGAACTTTGGCGGATCACTGTTCTTGGTTACTGCAAGAAAGTGAGGCTTACTCGGCCCCTATGAGGCCAAGCATGTCAAAGCCTTCCGTCGACGTGGACTTGATCTCTGCAATCGAGATCAGGTGGCCGTCGGGGTCCTCGATGATGGCGTGCTTGCCAAAGGACTCTTCCCGGGGAGTCTTGAAGAACTTGACCCTCTTGGACTTGAGCTCCTTTACCACGGCGTCCATATCGCTTACCATAAAGCCAACAAGCATTCCAGTGCCAGAACCAAGCATGCTCTTCTTCTTGGCTGGATGGAGCGCAATAACAGTGCCGTCCTTGACGAATTCTGTCCACTCTTTGGACTTGGACTTGAGCGGGATGCCCAGAGTGTCCCTGTAGAACTTGATTGACTTTTCCATGTTGGAGACAAGGAGGATTACTGCACCGACTTTATTGAATGTCATTTCATAGCACCTAGAGAGGGTCAGCTGAAGTAAATTAAGAACTTATCGCCATCACGGTGGGTGTTCTGTTGTGTTCAAACATGGTCATAGAATGATGCCTGCAGCTTTTTAACACGGCGACTAGGCGGAATAGAAAATAGAACGAGGTAATTCAGTCGGAGGGGTGTTCTAGCACTAGGTTTTTTCTTTACAGCATTGTCAGTTACTTGCATGTTCGCATGGTCTATCTTGGTTCTTATTACCATGTCTGTAGCTTATGCTCAACTGTCTGACTCTTTCCCTACACCCAGACAATTGGAAGAATGCAAAAAGTTAGGAATAGCCCCTGACCCATGTTCGGAAGCCGCAATTCTGGCAGCACCTCGAACCAGTGGCTCTGTTCAATCTCCGCCGCCAGAACTTGGCCCCGTCATGTTATCAATTTTTGTGGGCTCTGGTGCAGCGTTAGTAGTAGGAGTGCTTGCTGTCAGGAAAATGAGGAAAGGAGGGACACCAGAGTAAGACAGGTCCAAGCTACAAGATGCATATATACTAGAATGCACAGAAAAATTTGAACATATTTTGGCAGATGAAGAAACTTCCTACAAGGGTAGAAAAATTATTGTTAGAACTGATGGGAAAAACACTCTCCTTATAGACAATTCTGAGGTTGTCACCAGGTTTGACGAGGAAGCAAGAAAATACTTTTCGCCGTCCCTGCCCTACAGGACTTTTCCGTCGCTGGTGGACCTGGCCAAGGCCATAATAGATCAATCGTAGGATGATGGGGTTATGGGCGAAAGGAAGAATGCAGCAAACCTGACATCTGATGAAAGGCAGCGGTTCATAGGCGCACTGCTGACGTTAAAGCGGACAGTTGTGCCAGGACACAGCCTTAGCGTATATGACGAGTTTGTGGCCATTCATGTGGGGATAACCGAGCTCATCGGCGGTCCGGCGGCAGGAATAGACGGCGGACACGGCGGCCCGGCTTTTCTGCCCTGGCACAGGGAGTTTCTTGTTCGGTTTGAAAGAGCATTGCAGTCTGTTGACAGTAGCGTCTCAATCCCGTACTGGAACTGGATTTATGGCGGCAGCGCACAAACCACCAGCCTTTTTCAGGAAAGCTACATGGGGCCACCGGGCAGCGGCGGTGCCAGCGGCCGTGAGATCCTGCAGGGGTATTTTGCAGAAAATCCAAACAGCTTTAATCCGGATGGATGGAAGGTCTCTACTCAACTACATCCGTTCATTCCAACGCCCAGCCTCCGGACCCAGGCTTTGCAGCGCAACAGCACGCTGAATCCTGGAGCGCTTCCATCTACAGATGAACTTAACAACGCCATGAATCAAGACGCTTTTGGGCAGTTTCGCATCAACCTTGAAGGCGTGCATAACGGCATACACATGTGGGTGGCCGGGCACATGGGGCTGATGGTCTCGCCCATTGATCCGGTCTTTTTCATGCATCACGCCAACATCGACAGGCTGTGGGCAATTTGGCAGCAGGACCACGCCGGGGCCGCAAACTACAATCCTACCGGGGCCGGAGGGTACGGCCACAGGATCGACGACAGGATGTGGCCATGGGATTCTGGCCAGTCAAGCCCTTCAAGCCAGCTGCAGTCTATCTTGCCGGCTTTTCCTTCCAGCGATATCAGGACGCCCCGAGATGTACTGGATATTGCATCCCTGGGCTACTCGTACGACAACATGACCATACCGCCGCCTCCGCCCCCTCCAAGAGATGGCCATTAGGCTGTGCAAGTTTTGAACGCTGACGCTGATCTGTTCAGGAAAAGAGCGCTGCAAGTTCTTGGTGAAAACGGTATCGTACATGGACTGGAAGAAAGGAGACACCTGATCGTCAATTACAGCATCGGAGACAGAATCCTTGAAGGCATTCTGCCCTTGATCACGCAACGCTTTCAAGATAAAGTTCTTGACCCGAAAGATGCAGAAAAAATTTCCGGGTACCTTGGGTTTGGGTATTTGTGCGGGCAATACATGAACCTGTTGTTTGACAAACCAGCCAATTCTGAAGAGCTGGCCAAATCTGCAGCCTATCTTAATGCCGGCGCAGCGTTGTTTGACGATGTCTGCGACGAAGAGCCTGCGTCACTGGTGAAGATGCTGCAGATTGTATCAAAAAACTCCCTTGAGGAAAGCCTCTCTGGCAAGGATCTGAGCGGCGGGATACAAAACCAAACAAGCATGGCTCTGGCATTGATGTTCTACGATGAGTTCATGAAAGTCCACAAAAGTTCGACTGCCTTTACCTCAAGAAACGAGATATTCCAAGAATTAAAAGACAGCCTTGTACAAAGCTACGAGGCAGAGATTTTTTCTGCAAGCAAGGCAAATTTCAATTCAGCCTCGCCCTTAAGTGAGATCGAAGAAAACCTCAAACTTGCCAGCTCAAACCTGGTCTGGTGCCTGGCGATAAGCGCTTACCTTCACAAACCTGTTCAATTCCTAAAAGAGTTGCATGGCTACTACGATCATGTCATGACGCTTGGCAAGATCATATGGATTGTCGATGACATTGTGGATGTAGTTAAGGACCTTAAAGACGGAAGATGGAGCTACGTGTCTATCATGGCAAGAAAGCTGGGTCTTTTGATTCCCGGGGAGGAGCATGATGTGATTCAGCAACTTGCTGACAACGATGTTATCGGCAAATGCGCCCAGGATTTATCTAGGAACATACACAAATTTGAAAGTGGTATGGCTGAATTTCTGACAAGCACTGAAGAGATAGAAAGGATACGCAGATCCTTGCGGGCGGCTGTTTTCGCCTGGCTTGGCGTAACCTGACGATTCTGTTGGCAGCAAAATGACAAGCCTTCTTGACGTTTCATCGACATGAAGTTAGCTATGCATGGTATTAACTTGAATGCTTTTGTTTAGATACGAAAATGCGTGTTTGGAATTGCTTTTCTTTCAACAGCTTACCGTGAACGTAGACCGATTCTGAATTGTGTAAGATGCCAAACATGAATTGACATAAGATCCTTGCTTTCTCCACTTCATCGTCAGCTCTCACCACAGTAATGGAATCAAGCGGTTGCTTTTTGAGCAAATAGCCTATAACAGTGAAATCCTCGTAGGGGTTAGGCTTGCCTGCAAAAAGTCTCATTCCATGCTTATAAGTATTGTAGAATTCATGCCATTTGAGGTAAAATTGCGCAAGCTCTTTAAGTTTACCATGAATAAGTGTAGCTGAATCAATGAATTGCTGTCTAGACGCCTCCGGCCTGATTTGCTCTAATGGGGGATACTGCAACAATTTCATAATGTATGGAAGCTTTCTTGAAGCAATACGTTTGTAAAAATTTGTTATCTGTGGTTGAGAGTATTCCTGAAGATACTTGTGAAAGCGTCTGTAACGTCGCATACCCAGCAACGTCGCAGCAAATACCTCTGCATAATGCACTGTGGTCGCAATGATCTCGATTTTGATAAGTTCTTTGAAAATTAATTCGGACTCCAAATCTTGGGGCGGTGTGTCAAGCCAAGATTTTAGATCATTCATTGCCTTTCTCATTATAATAGATTTGATGAATAATAAGTAGTGGCCATGTTCCATCGCCAGAATTGCTGCCGCCCCCAGTTCTCCTTTCTTTGGCAAGAAGCTGCAAATTGTGAAACTTGTTAATAAGCGCATAGCAGTAAACCAACACAGAAGGAACAGGCTAAATCCAACGGAATAACGTAGAATATGAAGCTGCGATCTCTGCATAGTATGGACAAAGGATACATCAGACATCATTTTTCTGGCCTCCGAACAGGTACTGCATGTCTATATTTTGTCAGGTCCATCTTTATCCATTGAGCTTGTTATTTCTTTTCAAGCGAAAGAATCCCAGAATATTTCCCAGCAACCATATCTAGGAAAAATCGCCATACATTCGTGAATTCCTTCCTGTATTCCGGATAGCTATCAAAAGCCATCCAATCTCCTATCAGATTTTCTGCCTTCCTTCCTTGTCCAAAAACAAGTAACAAGAGGACCCCAAATATTGGCATTGTATAATATCTCCACGTTTTAAAGAAAG
The DNA here is from genome assembly GCA_029263715.1 of Nitrososphaera sp. Lineage (GTDB taxonomy): Archaea > Thermoproteota > Nitrososphaeria > Nitrososphaerales > Nitrososphaeraceae > Nitrososphaera. Next base: position 102,984 of record JAJUFP010000008.1, read on the forward strand.
CCACTACCGAATTCTTGGATGAAAGTTTCTCTATCCAAGATGCTATCTCTTCTATCAATAACTTGGTAGATTCGGGGTCATTTGCAGTATTTTCTGCCATCTTGACTGTATATCGAACAGCACTTAATGGATAGACTATGGAATAGCCGTTAATTTCCATGTACACATGAACCGCCAGCAATGCAGTTCTCTTGTTTCCATCGATAAACGGATGCATCCTGATTATGCCCTCCATGATACTAGCCGCTTTCAAAAAGATGGTGTTATACGGTTCATAGTCTTCGTACAGTTTTGTTTGCGGCCTGTCGGCAATACCTTGAACTATGCCAGGATCTTTGACTCCGCTCTCAACCTGAAAAGTTGATTGAACCTTCTCGTGAATAGTGATGAGGTTGTCGTAAGTCAGTTCCATTAAATCTCGGCTAGCCTTTCAAAGATCACCTTGTTATTATTCTTTGAAAGAGCCTTGTTGAGAATCCTTTCCAAGGTACTGGAATCTACACCTTTTTCTTCCTCTTTGATTTGTTTCTTGATCATTGGAAAGTATCCAAACTTCGATTTGAAAGGATATAAAGTTAGTGTTTGAAAGACTCATGAAGTCCTGACAGGGATTAAGCTCAACTAACTATCAATAACTGCCGGAAAAGACCATCCAACCCCTTCGAACTGCATTAAAACCCTCTTCAGCTGACTGGTCCTGTTCTGCAAAGATGGCTACCTGCACTTTGGAATACTCCAAGGTTTAGTGCTGCAGGATTCGGCAGTCCGGTAAATTCTCTTCATTTTTCTACCCTTGCGGGCAGATAATAGGGGGACTGTACACTTCGTCATCATCCTGCAGCCTAATTATAAAATAAAACCAGGGATAAAAAAATCCTTATTCTGATACATGGACGCTGTGGTAGCTTGCCTTGCACTTGGGGCAGTGGGCATGCACGCTCATGCATTCTATGCAGAAATCGGCTGCGTCCAGAAACTCAGATTCGTTTCCGCGGTAAAAACAGTGCTCGCAGAACCTCTTGGCCATCCGTGCCTCAGATACAGCACGCATTATAGCTAGGTCTGACGTTATTGTATTATTAAACCTTCTTCTGCTTTTTCTTGGCAGCAGCCTTGCTTTCCTTTATTATGGCAAGCACCCTGTCGCGGATCTTGAGCGCGTTGGCCCGGGGCGAGGCTGATACACACAAAATCCTTTCTTCAAGAGGAAAAGTTATCAAAGTCACGTTGTCATGCTCGGTGAGGCTGTAGCGGAACATTCCAAGCCGGTCGCTGAACTCCCGCAGGGCAAGGACGTTGGCAAGCGATTGAACGTACATCTGCTGTTCCAATGAACCGTTTAAAAGCGGCTGGACTCCCTGCCGAAAACCGCCCTCGATGACCTCGCCTTTGTTGTTGACAATGCCCACAAACCGGATGTTCCGGTCAAGTTTCATGACTCTGTCGCAGAGATTTCCCTGCATGCATGGTAGACATACGATGGGGCTATAAATCGTTTACACGTTTCCGGAAATCCGGATAGTCATCATGTGCCCCTGCTTGATGTGGGTGGCATGGTGTATCCTGACCAGCTCGTCGATGTCCCGGTCAGAAAAGTACTTTGTGGAATACCGGCCCAGAACAGTCTGGCAGTCTGAGCAGAAAACTTCCTTGTACCGTTCGTGCTGGCCATCAGACATTTCAGATCACTTGACTATGCGCGTGTCGTAGCTGTTCTGCAGAAAGCGCATCTTGGATGCCTTGTAGTAGATGACCTCGCCGCGCCGCTCTATGACTGCCGCAACGGCGTCCTTGCCCATCTTCTCTATCTGCTCGACGGCGTTGGCAAAGCTGCGCGCGGTGATGTTAGAGCCCTCGCTTATGTCAAACACCACGTACTTGGCCGGCTTTTTCTCGTACTCGCCGCGTTCGTAGACCCTGAAGTCGTTTCCAAAGCCAAAGCCCTCCTTGGCGACGTACCCCCGGCTTCTGAGGTCCCGGTACACAAGGAACTTGGTCATGATGTTCTTGTCGTATTTCATCATCAGCTCAAAAAGCGAATCAAAATCCATCTCTTGCCTGCCGGATATCTTTAGCTGCTTTGCCTGCATCAGGTAAAGCGCCTCGTACGGCTTGAGGACATAATCGCTGCCCTCTTTTTCTCCAAAGCCCCGGGTCCGAAGTTCGTCCTGAACGCGGCTTTCGTCGACTAAGATCCGGCCGCCACTGGCTAGGCGCGCCTCGATGACGTCAGTCATTTCTGATTCTGGGGCCGGTTGAGCAGCAGAAGACATAACGATTAAATCACAGCGGAAATCCACATTTAAGCATTAAAATTTAGTGCATCAATATGAAGGGAGTTAATTATCGAGAGACGCGTGGCATGCCGTACGTTAGACGGGAGTACATCGCCGGCAAACCCCAGTTAAAGATTGCAAGGTTCTCCTCCGGCCAGGCAAGCAGCGATTATGATTACAAACTTGAACTCATTGTCACAGAAAAGATGCAGGTAAGGCACAACGCCCTAGAGGCTGCAAGGCTTGCGGCAAACAAGCGCATGGCCACCGCCGGTGAGATGAGCTTCTTTTCCATGCTCCGGGTATACCCCCACGTCATTCTTAGAGAGAACAAGATGATCGCCACCGCTGGTGCAGACCGTCTCCAGGAGGGCATGAGAAGGGCCTTTGGCAAGGCAACAGGTCTTGCCGCCCGCGTGATGCCCGGCCAGGTGATCTTTGAGGCCCATGTGATGGCTGCCAACCTGAACCTGGCAAAGGAAGGCTTCAAGGTTGCATCAAGCAAGCTTGGCTGCCCCACCACTACCAGGGTAACGCCCCTCAAGCCGCAGGTGGCAAAGGTAGAAGAATAACCGCTATATTTTTGAGACTAGCGATTTTACACTTTCTTCTGTGCAGGAAGGACCCTTTCCTGCAATGCTGTGACAGATGAGTGCGGTGATGTTGTCGATTTCTGCGCGCATGGCCTTGCCTATGGCCGAGTCCGGCTTGTCCAACTCTGCCCTGACTGCCTCGTGGGACATGTTTTCTATCAGCTGCGGGCTGTAGCCAGCTCCCATCTGCATGAACCTGCCGTCCACCAGCAGGAAGGGAATAATCTGATCCGGGTTGTAGACATCCAGGATCTCGTAGTCCTTGTCATCAAGCTCCTGCAGCGGCTCAAAGTTCCTGTCAGAGATCTCTTTTCCAGCAAACTCGACGTACTCGCTGGTGTACCGGGCCTTTGCAAAGTTCATGGTCGGCACATTGAGGTATTTTTCATCATGGTCCGCGCTCTTGTCCTCTACCAGACCCTCCCACTTGCCAAAGCGGGAGAGCGCGCTCACAATGGCCCACCTCTCGGCGGCGCAGAAGGGGCAAAAGCCGGCGCCCATAAAGTAAACCAGGGATTTGCCGCTGGACCTTTTAAGCGGCTGGTCGTTTATGTACATAAATTTGCCAAATACTTTTTTTGGAATGAAGCTGCTCACGTCCTCAGGAAAGCGCGGTTATTTTATTAATTTTTGCACAACACGGGTATTTCGGCAAATTGGCCAGACGCGGTGCAAAAGACTGCCAGTCGGTCTAAACCTCCACAAGGACGATCGTCGAACCTGATTTTATTGCTTAAATTCGGACAATTGTTTACAATTTTCACCTAAAACGCCATCGATGTGGAAAAGAAGCTTCCCTGTTAAAGATAAATAATTCCCGCAAATCTACCAAAGATGATACAAGTTGGCCATCAGGACCATCTCTGATCTAGAGGATTCCAAGTACGCAGGCAAGCGCGTCTTTGTCCGAGTTGATTTCAACGTCAGCGTCAGCAACGGCTCTGTGGGTGAGGACTATAGGATACGGATGACCATACCCACCATAGAGTACCTCACAAAACGCGGCGCCAAGGTCATACTGGCATCCCACCTTGGAAGGCCCGACGGACCAAGCCAAAAGAACTCCCTTGAGCCGGTTGCAAGGCGGTTAAAAGAGATCGTTGGGCGGTCCCGGATGTGCGTCAGGTTCGCCAACGACTGCATCGGGCCGGCCGTTGAAAACGAGATCAGCCAGATGAACGCCGGCGACATCCTGCTTTTAGAAAACCTGCGCTTCCACAAGGAGGAGGAGGCCAACGACTTGGAATTCTGCAAGAAACTTGGACACCTGGCAGACATTTACGTTAACGATGCTTTCAGCACATCTCACAGAAAGCACGCCTCGACTTACGGGGCGGCCAAGCTCTTTGACACGCGGCTTGCCGGGCTGAATCTGAAAAAGGAAGTCGACTACTTGTCGATGATGGTGACCAACCCCGTCCGGCCATTCAAAGTCCTTTTGGGTGGCGCAAAGATAAAGGACAAGATTGGGGCGCTGGAGCACCTGCTGCCAAAGGCCGACAAGGTCATCATCGGCGGTGCGGCCGCCTACACGTTCCTCAAGGCCAAGGGCGTGCGGACTGGCAAGTCCCTCATAGACAATGAGCACTTGCCATGGGTTACCAAAGCGCTGGCAACGTATGGCGACAAGATCATGCTTCCAACAGACCATGTGGCCGCATACTCGCCGGACGACAAGTCAGTGACAATGGTCAAAGGCGACATACCCGACGACATGGCCGGCTTTGACATCGGAAACGAGACCATAGACCGGTACTCTGCCGAGGTAGGAATCGGCAACGGCGGCATGGTCTTCTGGAACGGCCCCATGGGCATGTTTGAGGTGGGCGCGTTTGCCAACGGCACCATCACCATAGCCAAGAGCATTGCCCTGGCTTACTGGCGGGGCGCCAAGACGCTGGTGGGCGGCGGAGACACACTTGAGGCCCTGAAGAAGGCCGGCGTTGCAGAAAACGAGGTCAGCCACGTCTCGACGGGTGGTGGCGCCACGCTGAATTTCCTGGCCGGCGACGAGATGCCTGGCGTTGCAATCCTGGAACAATGACCTGCAGGTTTTGCCTGCCGCACTTTCATGTAAAACGACGTATGTCGAATTTTGGCAGGGATCTACCGTTGTCATGATCTGTATCTTGCATTGTAATACTTTGTAGACCATCCGTTTAATTGGAAATTCTGCAAAACACTGTCATGCAAACGCAATGCAAGCCAGTGATCAAGAATAACATGTTTTTGCTATGCCAGTTCTGCTTTTGGTGCGCATCAAGCATCAGTCCAAAACAGCAGATAAAGCAATGCCCCGCTTGTAGCAGCCAGGACATCACCTGCCTTCAATAGCTTGTCTGCCTATGCTGCATCCTGGGCAGAGGCAATGTGACTCTGATTCTTGTTTGAAACCATCATGGTGATAGTTGACTTGACATCGCTTATCTTTCTCAGTTTCCATGAAATCATCTCCTTTATCTTTTCTTGAGTCTGTGCCTCGACCTTTGCCACGATGTCGTAGACGCCGTACACCTTGAATGCTTCGGTAACACCCTCGACCTTTTTCAGGTCCCGTACGACAGAGTCTTCCATCCCAAAATTGGTGTTTATCAGTACGTATGCCTTGTGCACATCACCTTCTGGAATCTTGAATGTTATAAAACAAGTACCCGAATCTCATAATTGAATATCATGATTTAGAATCAGGTACTAGAAACGTATTGCTTTTCAAATACATTTTGATCCTATCAACTGTATCATGGCTGAAAACAAGGATCCTCAGAATAGTGAAAGTCGCGACGACATAGAGCATATGATCGGTCGCAGAGTCGAGAACATGAAGGGTATCTACTACATAGGATTCGCACTATGCTGGGCTGCAACTGCAGGTGGTGTCTTTGTAGGTATCACTGTATACCCATGGGCATACCCACTGCCAAGTGGCATGTACGC
>JAJUFP010000002.1 GCA_029263715.1 Nitrososphaera sp.
GCTCCTCGACGGCCGGCGCAAGCGTCTCGGGGATGTACTTGCCGCCGTACCGGCCGAACTTGCCTGCAACGGGATAACTGCTAAGCATTGACAGAGGCAGTATCAGAATTGGGTTATTAATCATATGCTTGGCCGCGCTGTTATCCTGAATCCGGACGATGTGGATTTTCCGTCGGTGTTGCCAAAAAGACACGCGCGTTGGATTTTCAGGTTCTGCGACCAACTGGACCGGATTTTTAAATATAAGTTGGTGTCAGTAATGCCATGGAAGAATGGGACCCGTCCACTGGAGAAATAGTCCATCGGTGTTACCATTGCCTGAGGACGGAGAAGAACGCCAAGATCATCAGGACATCGCGTCAAAAGTACCTCTGCGAAGACTGCTTGATGCACTTTGAGCTCTGCTAGGGCTAAAGCGCGTTGAACAGTTCTGCAACCTTGGCCGATACGTTGCCCGTCTCCATGATGCTGGTTCCCACCAAAAACGCGTCGGCGCCGGCCTTCCTCAGATACTGGATGTCTGCCGGCTTGCTTATGCCGCTCTCGCTTATTATCGTGCTTTTGCCCTTGCCGTACTTTTTCAGCAGCCGCTCGGTGTTGGCCAGGTCCACCTTCAAGTCTGCCAGGTTGCGGTTGTTTATCCCCACCATCTCGTACCCTGCATGAAGCACCTGCTCGTACTCTTGACCGGTGTGAACCTCGACTAGCACCTGCAGCTCTTTTTTGGCTGCATAGTCGAACAGTTTTTCCATGCTTGACTCGGCCAGGTTGCGGTCAAACACCGTCTTTATGAGAAGGATGCAGTCTGCGCCGGCTTGCTTGGCCGCGTCTATCTGAACCTCGCTTACCGTGATATCCTTCATCAGGATTGGGGCTGCTACCGCCCTTCTGACTGAGATCAGGTTGTCCATTGAACCGTCAAACATGTACGGCTGCGTCAGGACCGAGAGGCCGATGGCGCCGGACCTGACCATCTCTGCGGCAATCTGCGCCGGCGAGCCGGACTGCCGGATCTGGCCCCGGGAAGGCGACGAGAACTTGACCTCTGTTATCAACGGTGCATGCCGGCAACCCAAAATGGCTTTTCTCAGCGAGATGGCATCATGGGTGAGCTTCTGCCTTACTTCGTACGCTCCCTCGTCTATTGCCTTGAAAGAATTTTCCACGAGCCTCTGCAGCGTGTCTGGGCCGGCGAACCTGCTCATGAGCAGCCGTTCGTAACGCCTGCAGGTATTAAATCCTATTTGGTGATATTCCGTCTAGAAACGTCTCCGAGTTCGTGGCAAGAAAGTAGAATCCACCAAATAGGTAAAGAATGGTTCTACGAAATCTAGCAGTATCGCCAAAGACGGGATGCGTCTAACCATAGACCTTGCCCCAAGTTTATCTGATCTGCCTTACTTGGCTATCCTTAAATAGCATCTCAATTTCTCAAAGATATGAGCACGCCCCAAGAAGAGCGCAAGCCTCTTCCCGTACTAAAATTATGTGACAAGGTTCCTCAGTTTGGTACTGAACCAGGGGAAGGTGCATTATCCACAGGAGATAATAGAAAGGATCTGGTTAGGCGTCTACAATTCATGCTCAAAGATTTGGGATTTTTCCTTGGTGATACAGGGCCTAACAATGATGGAGTTGACGAAGTCTTTGGAGAGCTCACTAAAAAAGCAGTCCTTGATTTTCAAACAAACCATAAACATGTAGATGGAAATCTCCTTAAGCCCGATGGGATGGTCGGCCCTAGAACTTCCGATTCTTTGAATAGGGCCATGGTTGGAATATGGTATGATCAATATCAGACGCCGAAGGAGTTAGTAGAGAATAAAACCTTCGTTACTGCTACATCTGAATTTCTATCAAATGGCTTTGAATTTCAAGTAGATGAAACAATCGAAACAATAACCGAAGATGTTCCAAACAAGATTCAAAGAACAGACGGTCGAACCGCATTTTTAACCATCGTGCCGTCCCTCAAACCACGCCCCACTTTTGACGTAAAGGTAGTCGATGGAGAATTGAATGCAATAGGGGAAGGCACAATATTCCGCGAAGATAATGCGAAAACTAGAACCACCAATGAAGAAAGCAAAATCAAGCTAAACAAGAACAAGACATTCTTGTCGCTTATAGAAAGTTCTGAATAATCTCTCCTAGTTCGACACCCCTGTATAGAGTATTTTTTGGCGAAAATATGCCTTCACTTTTCCAGAAAAAAGGTTAGGCTTTTTGAGTACAGTTGATTTTGTCCGGATTGTCTGAATGCAATTTCTGACTGCAATCAATTGGTGATAATTGAGGCAAATCATATTGATTAGAAAAGGATCTCTTTCATTTCGTTTACTAGAGGATCTGGGCTTATTTGTTTAAGAGTTGGTGGAGTTGATCCCAATAACCGCTTCATTTCGGGTCCAAAATCAAAAACCGTTCCACCAGGTCCTGCCTCGCCGGGAGGATCATGTACATCAGCGAATGCGCTATCAAACTTGGTTGCATCGGCTCCCCAAGCAGATATCAAATCTGGACTAAACTTCTTGCCAAATGGTAACTGCGCACTACGGGATTTACTATACCCATTATCGTTATAATCAGTCCTGGATCCTCCATGGGATGATCCGCCAGCAAAATCATGGATCATATTAAATTCTGTAGATTTTATGACGTTTTCATAAAGAGACACACCTGTTCCAAAGCGACTGTCGAGTTTATCAAAATCTTTTACTATGAATACCTTCATCTTAACAGGAGACGCAGGGTAAGGAAAACACAACCTAGCCGCATTCAGGCCCTCTAAAGCAGAAATTATTGTAGGTACATCGATGTTAGCAAACTTGGTAAATTTTGGGTTTTTTACTAGTCGGAATTCAATAAACGTTTGTTCATTAGCTATTAGTGTCAAAGACATATCTTTGACAGGATTCAACTTTGGAATGTCTTCTATCTTTTCTCCTCTGAAGAAGTTGTTCGCTTCGGCAATTTTAAAAAATCCCTTCCATTTCTGGACGGTAAATTTCTGTACTCCAAAAATGCTTATCAAGCTATCAAACAACACGGTTGAAGCGCCTGGACATCGTTTGCTAGATTCATAAATTCGTAGTTGAGGAAATGCATCAAAGAAAATTAAGAAATTTCCTCTTTCTAAAAACCTGAATAGCCCTGCACTAACCGTTGAAGCAGCAGGAAAGGAGGTAAACAGCGAGGGAATCAGGAGTATTGCATCCAACAGGTCTGTTCTTTTAAGGTCAGTCATTGTATAGCCTGCGTTCCTAGAGACGAGGTGCGCCATAAAAGACCATGGAAGCTCGGGATTCCTCCGAAAGATTCCTCTGTATGCTGCCGTACGAAGTATGTTGTTCTTGTTAGAAAAGTTTCTTTGGCTGATGATTGTCTGAACGATTCTATCAGTGTCAGAACAAGGAGGTTCTACTCCAAAATCAGAAATGACAATGGTGTGCTCCTTGCCAGGCTCACCCATATCAAGTCGTTCATTAGTTGTTATGTTAGCTAATTAACTATTTTACTAACAGTATGTGAACGCACTAGCTAAATCCGTCAGATGGTAAAGTATCAATGTTAGTAAGATGGATCTATACGAACTACTTGCAGATGGCTGTAATGGATCATAGTGGGTTCTACAAAGAAAACAATCTGGATCAATGAATAAAATGAATCCGTTTCACTGGTCACAGCTGCACGCCTGTCAGAAGCCGGACAATTTAAGATATATATATCCAATCGCAAACGGATTATGTTAATGGTCGAAAAGATGACGGCCGTCTGGCTGATTATCATCACAATCATAGCTTGCTCGGCTGTTCCCGGCGTCTTGATCTATATCACTGCAATTCCGCATGCCAAACTCCTGACAGGGTTCCAGCTGCTGGATACCACTGCTCACGTCATATCCATCGGGCAGTAACCCATTTTTATAACACCCATCTTTTCAAAGTTGATCAGCAACCATGGGTTTTGATGGCACTTTTGAAGGCCCGGACAAAAAGAAGCGTCTTGTCTGGTCCATGATCATTCTTGCCGTGGTAGTAGTGGCAGCCGGTGTAGGCACCAAACTCGTCACCGACTACATGCGCGCAAACGACCCCATTTACCAGTGCATAGGCGACCCGCTAGGCCAGCCGTACCAGCTGTCGGTGCCAATCACGGTCACCGAAAACGGCGCTCCTGCCCTTGTGCCAAAGGGCATAGGCATCACGCCGGACTGCACGCTTCCAGTCCACACCCTGCAGGAAGGCGTGATCCACGTGGCATACAAGGAGCCATACCAATTCACCCTGGGGCACTTTCTCTTCAACTGGAAGATAGACCTGACGAAATTTGACACCAAGGTCTTTGTCAACGGCGTACAGCACACTGAGGGAAGCTTCCTGGACATCCCGCTGAAAGACGGCGATTCCATAAGAATTGAGTTTACCAGCAGAAGCTAGTAAAGGAATTAACCAAGGCCCACGTACCGGCAGGCATTGAAGGAAGTCTACACCGAGATAGAGATTGCCGCCACCACAAAGCAGGTCTGGCAGGTTCTTGTGGATTTTGCCGACTATCCTGACTGGAACCCCTTCATCCGCAGGATAACCGGCGAGCCAAAGGAAGGCTCCAAACTTGAAATCAAGATTACAACCCCTTCAGGCACAAACCGGTCCTACGAGCCAAAGGTAACAAAAGTCGAGCCAGAAGCCGAGCTTCGCTGGTTTGGCAAGATACCTGGGTTTTTGTCCGGCGAGCACATCTTTTCAATACAGGAAGCGGGCCCCGGCCGCGTCAAGTTTGTCCACCGGGAATTGTTTAGCGGGCTTTTGACCTCGTTTTTTGGAAGCAGTACAGACCGGGACATCAAGGCCGGTTTTGAGGAGATGAACCGCGCGCTTAAAAAACGCGTCGAGGGCTAGAACACAACAAAGTATGACGCGATGGAGACTGCCACTATTATCATGTTTGTGGCAAAGTGCAGCGCGTAGGCGTGATTGAGCCCCTTTGTCTTGTAGATGTGCTTGTACAGAAAGCCCAGCGGAAGCAGCGCCAGAGCGACGTGCACTGCAACGCCCATGGCGACGTGCAAAAAGGCCCAGGCGATTGTCATCAGCCAGTTCTTTCGGAAGTACATCTCCTCAAAGTAGTTGACGTGGATCAGCATGTACACCAGCATCGGCACAAAGGGCAGGACGCCCATGTAGCCCTGGTCGGCGTAGGGCCCCAGCGCGACGTTGTAGCCAAGCCATGACCAGTTCAGTATCGGTACTGTGGATAAAAAGTCCATGGCAAACAGGATGTATACTGCAAGCCCGCCTATGGTCAGCGGAAGGAAGGCCAGCGACTTGATGCCCTGCCGAAAGTTGCGCAGCCTGGTCTTGGTCTCCTTGGCCAGAAGCAGCGTTGGAATCACCGTGGCCACGTAAAATACGATAAGGAAAATGTTGTCCTCCATGGCCCGACACTAGTTCTGCGGCACTGGCTTATGTGTGTTGCAAGATCATTGGCCGTCTTTGAATTTGATGGCCAAGTGGGTCCCATCGCAAAACGGCTTGTTGTTGGATTTACCGCAGCGGCACAACGCATAGTGTTCTTTTGATGCGCCCTGGCCCCAGTTATCAACACCTGCCAGTTCTACGCCGCCAGTGACGAGATATGGCCCGTTCCTGCTTGTCGTGACCATGGGCTTTCTGTCCTGATCCCTGTACTCGATATCGTCGATGGAATAGCTGAGGGCTCCAGACGGGCACTTCTTTACAATTTCAATGATCGCATCAACATCCGCCACATCCGGGTCTATCCACGGCCTCTGGTCGCGCCTGAACACTGCTGGCAAGTTCCTGACACATTCTGCGGCATGCGAGCATACCTTTCTGTTGTCGTGGATAGTGATCTTTTTTCCTACATAGCTTTTGCGTCTGTCTTCCGGTACTCCGGTTGGAACGTTTTGGCTTGAAAAACCAACAACGCCATGGGTGCCATCACAGAACGGTTTGTTCTTTGACTGGCCGCAGCGGCACAGCGCGACGCCTGCTACCGATGATAGTGGCTCGCCCTTTGCGTTCTGCAGGTTTTCAACCGGTACTGGCTTTTGGTCGTTTATCAGGTACAGCGGGCCGTTTGGAAGCGGGACAATTATCGGCTTTTTGTCAGACGTTTCCCTGACCTCCTACTTGTACCATGGCAGGCCGTCTGCTACAATGCGGCAGACTTGACCCTTGTGCGCGGTCCATCAACTATAGAATGGGGCTCAACGATTTAAAAGTGCAGTCCAAGTCAGTTCCCGCTTACTATGTCTGGTACAGAGAACTTGCTAAGTAAGTTCTTGCTACCATGGTTAAATAACATGCATTCCATAACAATGTCATGGTAATCAACCAGATCAACGACAAATCGGTTCGTTCGGTTTCAAAAATAATAAACAGCGTCCGGACTATGGAAGGCGAGGGCTTTATCGTAAACAGGCCGTTTCCAACCCATTTCCTATCGGATTTCGACCCCTTCCTGTTACTAGATGAGATGGGGCCTGTTGACCTGGCGCCCGGTGAGGCCAAGGGCGCGCCGGATCATCCGCACCGGGGCTTTGAGACCGTGACCTACATGCTTGATGGAAAATTCCAACACAAGGATTCGAAAGGTCATGCCGGAAAGCTGGGGCCCGGCGACGTGCAATGGATGACTGCCGGCTCAGGAATAGTCCATTCAGAGATGCCAGAAAAGGAATTTGCGCGCACCGGCGGCCGCATGCACGGCTTTCAGCTATGGGTCAACCTGCCAAGAAAATACAAGATGGTTCAGCCGCGGTACCAAGAGATCCCAAGCTCCAGGATCCCGGTAGCAAAAACCGATGACGGAAAAGTATCCGTAAGGGTCGTCGCCGGTCAGGCCCTGGGCTCAAAGGCAGTCATAGATACGGTCACACCAATAATCTATCTGCACTTTACGATGCAGCCTGGAAGTTCAATTAGCCAGACAGTGCCGCGCAACTACAACGCGTTTTCATACGTCGTAAACGGCGCAGGCAAGTTTGGGAACAAGACTGTCGAGCGAGGCAGGATGGTTATCTTTGAGAACGACTCTGATGAAATATCGATTGAAGCAGAATCGATGCTGGACGTGCTGATAATAGCTGGCGTTCCAATAAAAGAACCCATCGCCAGGTACGGGCCGTTTGTAATGAACACGAAAGAAGAGATCTATCAAGCAATAGGGGATTACCGGACCGGCAAGATGGGCAAAATCAACTGAGAATCACGTTTATGTAGAACTGCAGACCATCCTAGTATGTGCCAAGCTACTACGAGGTACTGGAGGTTTCTCCCGATGCAACGCCGGAGGAGATCAAAAAGTCATTTCGCAAGCTTGCACTGAAATACCATCCTGACAGGAACGGGAACTCTGATGAGTCCAAGCAAAAGTTCATGCGGCTTGTAGAGGCCTACGAAGTTCTCTCAAACGAGCAATCACGCAAAAAGTACGACGGCAGAACCCACACGCCAGAGTCGTCCACGTGGATACCGTCTGCAGATTTCAGTAAAGTCTACAGCTACGAAGAGCTCAAGCGCCAGTACCGGTCCAGCGTGCAGGGTGGCATGTGGGACATCAGCGACAAGGCCAGCATGGGCATGTGGAAGGCCACCATGATACTGTTTGCCGGGCTTGCCGCCCTCGTGCTTTACATACTGCTTCTGCGCTAGTGCTTGCCGCGCCGCCTTCTGTGTTCTTCTTCTTTTGCTTTTTTCCTGTCAAAAGTCGCATACTTGAAAGCGAAAAACGCGCCTATCACAAAGCCGGGTATGGAATAAATTAGAAAACTGCCACCGGCAGCGGCAGCAAGCAACAGGGCCAGAATACCGGACGCAAAAGACGCGGCCATGAACATCAGGACCAGTGGTTTTGTTGCTGCCAATTCACCTACCGTATGGGGGCATGGTATAAAGCCGTTTTGCTGCACGTTTATCTTTTCTATCTGAGAACCAAATCATTGAGCACAGTGCAGTAGTCTATACATTTGTCATCACTACATATGATGAAATAACTTCCATATTGGAGTCTTTATCCAGTTTGTGAATTGCATGAATCTGGCATTTTTTATTATATGGATGGTATCCTTGACTAAAAACGGCCATCTCTAAAGTCGGCGTCAGTTATGCTAACCTGCCGCATCGCGGTCTGATTATGCAGTACTGAAGACCTTGCACTAGTTCAAGACTTTTCGAGTACTTTTAACACCTTGGTGCCCAGTCTGCTCTATTTCCACTCGTAAGCGGTTCCTCTGAACTGTTGTGTTGAAGGATCAAATTCGGAGTCTATAGCAATTATCAAATTGTTTGCCCACGAAAGTTTTTGGGAATTTGTGAATCCTGTTACAATGACCAAACCTTTGACTTTCCCTTGTTCTACGACCTTGCTTTTTTCATGCGCCCACCAGAAATATTGCTCGCCTTCGGCTGTTGTGACCACACCTCGATATTCTGCATCTACAATGCCATGGGGATACTGGGTCATTCTTCCAGATCCTATATTTTTCGCGTTTGGAAATCTTCCAGTTCCCGTTATCTCTGATGCAAAAGAAACTTGCATCTTTACCCCTTCGACTGGATGAACAGACTCGATATTGAGGCCAGTTACTCTGCCTGTCTCTTCAAACAGTTTTTCTCCTAACACCATAGCAAGAAAAAACGTCTGCAAAGTACATAAATTTGCTGTTCTGGAAGATCATAATCAGCATCCATACAACTTAAAATTTTGTCGCAGCTTTTATTTGCAATTCTGTCTAAAATCCTCTGCATCAGCCAAGTGATAAGGATGGAGAGGAAAAAGATCTACAAGATAATTGTGGCTGTGGATGGCTCTAAATGTTCCTTGCGCGCCGCACAGTATGCCTTGGACATAGCAGGAAAGCTTGATGCACAGCTGATAGCATTAAGCGTCGTCCCGCTGGATATGGAATACATCGTTTCAATGCAAAAGACAGGTTTGGAAATTCCAGCTCTGCAAGATTTTGTGAAAGACTACACTGGTAAAATAAACAGGTCTCTTGACGGGATTCGAATAATGGCCGAGAAAAAGAGAATTAACTTTACCGCAGATGTGATAGGTGGACCCAAATCGATTGTAGAATCTATCATTAATTATGCCAACAAGGAGAAGGCCGACCTGATCATAGTAGGTACGAGAGGAAACTCTGGACTCAAAAGACTATTCTTGGGAAGTGTTTCATCCGGCGTTATTGAGCGAGCTGATCGTCCAGTAATAGTCGTAAAGTAAAAAGTGAATTAACATCATAAATTATGACTTATTGAATATCTGTTTAGGATTCTAGCCATCATTGCTCAAAACATTCTGGACTCTCTAAAGCTAGTAAGGCCGCTTTCTGCCTGTTTTTAGAAGCACTTGTTGGCAAGCCCTGTTGTAAGTCAAAGCTGGCCGGCCTGAATTATATAAGTTATAAGTAGGTCCCAGAGATTCCATCGGTACATATGGTCTTTGGCAGGGAAGTAAGGCTTGGCAGGATTCTAAAGGACGGCAAGATGCTGTGCATCCCCATGGATCACGGGATCAGCAACGGGCCCATCCGCGGGCTGGAGGATATCCATGGCATGATATACAGCTGCGAGAATGCCGGTCTTACCTGTGTTCTGGTTAACAAGGGCATCATCAAGTCTATGCCGCGGCCAACAAGCGTTGGCCTCATTGCTCATTTCTCCGGCAGCACGTCGCTGGGGCCGGCCCCAAACAAGAAGGTGCTGATGGGTAGCGTCGAGGAAGCCATCCGGCTTGGCGCGGACGCAGTTTCACTTCACATCAACATCGGCGCCAAGGAAGAGCCGGAGATGCTGCAAAAGCTGGGCATGATAGCCGACAAGTGCGACGAGTGGAGCGTGCCTCTGGTGGCCATGATGTACCCAAGAGGCGAGAACATCAAAAACCCCCACGACCCGGAAGTGGTGGCCCACGCCGCCCGCGTCGGCGCGGAGGCCGGCGCCGATATCGTAAAGGCAGTTTACACCGGCGACGTGGATTCTTTTAGAAAGGTAGTCAAGTCCGTCCCAGTTCCACTGGTCATAGCTGGCGGCCCCAAAGCCAGCACGGACATGGAGATTTTGGAGATGTGCGCCGGCGCCATGAAGGCCGGCGCCAAGGGCGTGACTTTTGGCCGCAACATATTCCAGCACAAGAACCCGCCGGCGATGGTGCGGGCGCTGCACAAGGTAATATTTGAGGCCAAGTCGGCAAAAGAGGCGGCAAAGCAGCTTGGTTGATCAGAAAAACAAGGAGCTGATAGTCAGGCCCACCGCCCAGAAGGCAGCGCTGGACAGGTTCCTCTCAAAGCTAAAGGGCGTCACGGTTCTCAACATCGACCCCAAGCTGGTGGCCGGCAAGAAATTTCAAACGATACACGAATCGCCGGACGCAGACATGGTTGTCTGCAAAACCTTTGATCAGATGAAGCAAGCCGGATCCGCCGGCAAGGTTTTTGGCTACTACAAAAAAGTGCTCAGCAACGCCGATGTCGACGAGATAAAAAAGGCCTCCGAAGCCGGCGCGTCCTTTGTCATTGTCGATGCCGACGATTGGAAGATAATCCCCCTTGAAAACATCATAGCCAAGCTGCACAGGTCTAAGACCAGGGTGTACACGACCGCCTCTTCATCAAAGGAGGTGGCCACCATGTTCTCCGTGCTTGAACTTGGAGTCGACGGTGTCATACTTTCAACTGCCAGCGAGGACGAAGTAGAGAAGGCCAGCCAGCAGCTGTCATCAACCCGGTTCCCCATAAAAGTGGCCAGGGTGGTGGAGGTCAAGGACGTGGGAACCGGCGAGCGGGTCTGCGTTGACACGGCCTCGATGATGGGCATGGGCGAGGGCATGCTTGTGGGAAGCCGGTCAAACTTTATGCTGCTTGTGCACAACGAGTCGGTGGGCTCGTCCTTTACATCGCCGCGTCCGTTCCGGGTCAACGCCGGCGCGGTCTACTGCTACACCATAACTCCAGATGGAAACACGCGGTATCTTTCGGAACTGGAGTCAGGAACCGATGTATGGATAGTCAACAAGGACGGGATGTCCCGCAAGGCCACCGTGGGCAGGTCCAAGATAGAGACAAGGCCGCTGCGGCTGATACGTGCGGAAATAGAAGGCGAGTCCGGGACCGTGATACTGCAGAACGCCGAGACTATCCGGCTGATAAAACCGGACGGAAAACTGCTGTCGGTGACCGAGGTAAAAGTAGGCGACGAGGTTCTGGGCTTTGCCAAGCCAGCCAGCGGCCGGCACTTTGGAATGGAAGTAGACGAATACATAGTAGAAAAATAATATAAAAAAAGGGTGTAAATCAACACCCTTTACTTGTTCATTCTTAGGACGTCAACTTGGCCGGAGTGCAGCCAGTCCTTCAGCTCATCATGGGTCGGCTTTGCATCGTGCTTGCCGGCTAGGTGAAGATGCAAAAGGACATAGTTGACCTGATTCAGCAACGGCTTGTTGGCCTCGTCTCCCTTTCGTGCCTTTGTCTTGAGATCGGCCGGGACACCGTCCCACCACTCATTAAACGTCCTGTTACCACCGGTCTTCTTTTGCCCAAATCCTTTCGGAAGCGTCATTGGGCTAAAGAGCCAAAGACCTTGTATTTAAAATTTTGATGCATGCATTGAGGCACAAGGCTCAAACTGTGTGCAAAAAGCATAGCACAATTTTAGCCGTTGCTTAACTACTTTAGAGTATTCGTGATATGGACAAATCAGGCGAGCATGCGTAAAACATGCTTGCCCAGGAAGCCGAATTTACCAACCAGATCGTCCTTGGAAACTGCAAGGACGTGCTGCAGCGCATGCCTGAAAATTCTGTCCAGCTGACAATTACGTCACCGCCGTACCGGAACGCGATAAACTACGACATGCACGCTTCTGGCAGCGGCGGCTATTACCGGGGAAATGCCAGCTATGACACCAACGATTACCTTGACGAGATGGCCGAGATATTTGGCCAGCATGTATACCGCGTCACAAAGGACGGCGGCTACTGCTGCGTGGTGATTGCCAACGAAGTCGTCAACGGCACGATACTGCCGCTGCCGCACATGCTTTTATCAAGGCTTGTGCAGCCCTTTGGGAAGTGGCAGATGCACGAGGAGATCATCTGGCACAAGGTTACCGGCGGCACAAACCGGTACGGTTCGTTTGTGATAAACCCGTACCCCAAGTACTACCGGGCAAACATCATGCACGAATTCATACTCATCCTGCGCAAGGGCGACGTCAACAGCGGTCGCAAGCGTACAGAGCAGCTACCTGCAAAGCATGAGGAGTGGACCAAAGAGATAGCCAACTCTGTTTGGCACATTGCTCCGGTGCCACCGGGCTTTATCAACCACCCCTGCCCGTACCCCGAGGAGATCCCGTACAGGCTAACCAAGCTCTACTCATGCGCTGGCGATACTGTCTTGGATCCGTTCAACGGCAGCGGCCAGACCACAAAGGTGGCGTACAACATGGGCCGCAGCTACATCGGAATGGACCTGGTCAAAGAGTACGTCGAGCTGGCCCGCTCACGCCTGGAAAAGGAGCCACTGCACATACGCCAGGAAGCACTGGTGGCCAACTGGAAAAAGATTCCGTCCCACTACGCCATCAGGTAGGCCGCGTGTTCCGCTCTTTTAGCAGACGACCAAGGGCCTTCTGTCTTATGGCCGTCTCGACGTATTCGGCGTCGCAGGCCGTGCATACTGTGTAGATGGCCGCGCTGTCCATGCTGGGGGTGATGACCTTCTCCCAGCGCAGCGGAAAAGAGTTCTTTGAGCACACGACGCAGGCTGCCTTGCCTTCAAGCGGGGAATTGTCCTGACCCATGTACATGGCGTACATCTCGTAGCCTTCTTCCTGCAGCGGCTTCCAGAGTTTGGTAAACGTGTCTATGGAATCTTGATCAAAGCCAAGGCTGCGGATTTTGGCCACGTGTTCATCAAAGGACATGCAGTTTCTGGAATGCCACGGGATTATTATATTCTCGGTCGTAGACCAAGTTCCTGCTTGGCAGACTTTTTAAAAGGACTCCCTCTCCCCTTGGTACCTGCAATGTTTTATCCAAAACAATCATGCTGGTGTGCATGGTCGATATCGAGGAATTGATCCGACGCAGAATCGGCATTCACAGAAAATCCATAGAGCTTGGGCTGACCGGCGTCAACAAGCTGTCCGAGGAGCTGAGGATACAGACGCTGAAAACGGCCCCGCGGGATGTCCTGGTACTGGAAGTCAAGATAGCCATCGCCAAGTCGCAACTTGCAGAAACCGGCGATGTTTTCAAAAGCCAGTGGCTGCTCCATGAGATCGAGGAGATGCAGTGGCTGCTTTCTGCGATGGATGAAGCGAAGACGCACGACCGCATTTTCATTCAAAAAGCAAGCTACTGACTGTTTGACATCCACAGCCCAGTTCTGACATTACAATCTCGCTGGCCAGCCGGAAATGCTGCCTGTCGTTATTCAAAACCGTGCAGGATTTTACTTTTTGTTCCTCAGCCTTTCAACACCGGAAATGATTGCTGCATGATCGGCGTCCACTTCCGTGGTTATATAAAGAAGATGCTTTCTGCCAAAAGGCATGGTGATACGCTTTAGTTTCTCATATTCTGCCAGAACGTATTTGCCCTTTCCTATTCTGGGTGCCAGCTTGGCCCGAGTCTTCCATGCCTTCACCGCCATATCTAACGACTCTTTACTCTGCTTTGGGGTAAGAAGGTTCTTCACTCCGTCACGGTGGCCGGTGTACAGAATGCTTCCCTTTGTCGTATCACAGATGGTAACTAGACGTATATTTGGATCAAGATTCATAATTTTTTCGTGGATTTTTTGATAATCCATTATCAATTCATGGTATACTAAATAGATAAATGTTTTCAGAAAATGTATTAGTGAAAAAACTATAACCGACCGGCGCTAATTATCGCTGTTCTTCATGCAATACAAAATTCATGCTTCGCACAAATGGACTGTACCTTGGAGGCCTTTTCAAATGCGGGGCGATTGACTGTCTGCTTTAATACTTGTCTTGCTATATACTATTATGGCCTCTATGACTGGCTCCAGGCGGACCGTCGAGTTCCGCTGCAAAGCATGCGGTAAGGTTTTTGCAACCGAGGACATGCTTGAAGCCCATAAGCGGATGGAGCACAGCAAGGAAAGTCATCCTCCTGCCGGCGTTGGATAAATAAAGTGCCTGGTACTACCGGATGACCGTTGAGGATCTGCGTTTCGATAGCTACTGATGTTGTTGACAACTTGAAGGTTCAGGCCAGCCGGGCCTTTGATCTGGGTGCCGACTTTGTCGAGTTCCGGTTCGACTTTTTCCCACCCGAGCAGGTAATGGCTGCGGCAGACGCCGTCGAGGATATCAAGAACAAGGCAGTGTTCACGCTCCGGTCCAAGGAGCAGGGCGGCAGATTTGCCGCAGGTGAGGAAGAGCGAATGAAACTTTTGCGCAAGCTGGCCGAGCGAAGGCCGATGCTGATTGATGTTGAACTTGATACGCTGCAAAGAAACGACAACCTTGCTGATTACCTAGAGCTGGCAAGCATACCCACCCTTGTTTCATGGCATGACTTTGACAAGACGCCGCCAAAGGACCAGTTGGCCAGCCTGCTTACGGAGATGAGGATCTACAGCAACTACGTCAAGGTCGTGACGATGGCCAAAAGCATAGACGATTCCCTGCAGATGCTGGAGCTTTATGAAAATGCCACCGGCCTACACCCCATCATCTTTGCCATGGGGGAGGCCGGCGTCCTGACGCGGGTTCTTTGCACGATGTACGGCGCGCCCTTTACGTACGCCGCACTGGAAACGGCAGTAGCTCCCGGCCAGCTGACCGTAAAACAGATGAGAAAGCTATATGACGGGTTCAGGATTGGCAGACAGTAGCAATGTCCGCGGTTGCAAAGACGTACTGCATAATCGGTGATCCTGTGCACCATTCCCTGTCGCCGGGGATGCAGAATGCTGCCTTTGCAGCCCTTGGACTGAACTGCACGTACATCGCATTCCGGGTGCCGGCCAGCGAACTTGAAGAATCCATAGGGTCGCTGCGGGCCATCAACATCTCGGGGTTCAACGTTACCATCCCCCACAAGGTTGCAGTCATCAAGTATCTAGACGAGCTTGACGATACTGCGAAAAAGGCCGGCGCGGTAAACACCGTCAAAAACATCGAGGGCTTGTTCAGGGGCTACAACACCGACATCTACGGATTTATGGAGCCACTGCGAAAGCGGAAGGTCAAGTTCGACGGCATGGTAATCCTGCTTCTTGGGGCCGGCGGGGCGGCGCGGGCCATAATCGCGGGGCTGTCGGAAGAAAAAGGCATATCCAAGGTCATCATCGCAAACCGAGATCAGGGCCGGGCAAAAGAATTGGCCAAGATAGGCTCTGAGCTTGGACTAAAGTGCGAGGTGCTTCCCTTTGAGGACGTGCAGAGCGTCTCGGCTGGCGCCGACATGATAGTAAACTCGACGTCTTTGGGTCTGAACAACGAGCCAAGCCCCATAGACTATGAACACATTAAAAAAGGAAGCATCGTCTACGACATTGTGTACCGGCCGGTGGTCACAGACTTGCTAGAGAACGCGAAATTTGCCGAGGCGCACGTTGTCTACGGGTACGAGATGCTCTTGGAGCAGGGAGCTAAGGCCTTTGAGATCTGGACCGGCCTTGAGGCGCCGCGGGAGGCCATGAAAAAGAACCTGCTTGGGATTTTTGGTGAGCCTACATGAAGGTCCGCTCAACCGTTCACGGCGCCGTCTCGATAGTCAACGCGATAGCCACCGGCAAGGGCTCTGCTCTTGGCATATCCCTAAAGGTAACAGCCGAAGTCGAGCTGAGAACCGGAACCGGGATTGCCTTTCTGACCGGCAAAAGCGATGATCCGTTGATACACGGCATCGTCAGAAACACGCTTCCAAAAAACACCATAGAAAACAACAAGCTGGTCATCAGCGTCAGCTCGGAAGTCCCCATCGGCTTTGGGCTGAAAAGCTCCAGCGCTGTCTCAAACGCTGTAGCGCTGGCATGCAGCAAGATAGCCGGCGGCAAGGTGGATGACTTTGCAGTGCTTGATGCCGCTGTGCGGGCGTCCCTTGACGCCAAGGTTACCATAACAGGAGCGTACGATGACGCAACGGCCTGCTACTTTGGCGGCTTTGTGGTCACGGACAACTACGCCCGCAAGCTGCTAAAACGCGAGCTGGCAAGAGAAGACCTGCACGCAGTCATATTTCTGCCGCGCAACGTCCGGCGGGGTGATGTCGGCCGGCTGCGGGGTCTTGCCGACCTCTTTGAAGATGCCTACCGGCTGGCGCAGGCCGGAAGCTACTGGAAGGCCATGAAGCTTAACGGCGTGCTTGCCTCAGCCGCGCTCTCGTCCAGCTACGACCCAATAATGGCTGCCTTAGAAAACGGCGCGATTTCAGCCAGTGTATCTGGCAACGGGCCGTCGATTGCCGCCATCGCAGCCGAGGACAAGGTGCAGGATATCCGGTCTGCCTTTGCCAAGTTTGGAGGCAAGACTCTTGTCTCGAAGGTTAATAACGAGAAGGCTTCTGTAGAGGTGCTAGAATAATGGTCAGCATCCAGGTCCGCAAATCCACCATAGACGGTTCTGTAAGGTGCCCGTCCAGCAAGAGCTACTCTCACCGAGCCCTTGCCATTGCCTCTCTGACTGAGGGCAAGTCCATCATCACCAACGCCCTTTTGGCGCGTGATACCCTTGCCACGCTGGCCGGCTGCCGCGCGTTTGGCGCGACCATCGAGACCAAGCGCGAGGGCCGCGCAGTGCAGGTGCAGGGCAAGCACCGCTTTGAACCGCCGGAGAACGTGGTAAACGCCGAGAACTCGGGGACCACGATACGCATACTGACGGCCATGGCCGGGCTTGTGACCCGCGGCTACACCGTTCTGACTGGAGATGAAAGCCTACGCCGGCGACCGATGCAGCCGATACTAGATGCCCTTGGCCAGCTGGGTGTTGAGGCATTCTCAACCAAGTCCAACGGGACACCCCCACTGGTAGTCCGGGGCGGCGGCATAAAGGGTGGTCCTGCAGAAATAGATGGAAGCATCTCAAGCCAGTTCATCTCTGGCCTGCTTATCGCCGGCATATACGCCGACTCGGAAATCAATCTAAGGATAAAAGGCGAGCTTGTCTCAAAGCCGTACGTGCAGGCCACACTGGCCACCATGTCGCAATTTGGAGTCAAAGTAGAGCACGATGAGAACATGCTTTCATACCGTATCAAAAACTCTGAATACAAGCCGGCAGAGTTTGATGTGCCAAGCGACTTTTCCACCGCTGCCTTGATACTTTCTGCCGGCGCGCTGGCCGGCGAAAAACTTGAGGTCCAGGGCCTGAACTTTGACCTGCCGCAGGGAGACTCTGCCATAATCGAGATAATGAAGCAGATGGGCTGCAAAATAACGACAGATAAGCAGAAGGGAAGCGTCGTGATTTTTGGCGCGGCAAGTCTGGATGGCGGACAGTTCAACCTTGGCGACACGCCGGACCTGCTGCCTGTTGTTTCGATTCTGGCGCTCAAAGCCAAGTCTCAAGTCAAGATAACTGGCGTTGCCCACGCACGCGTCAAGGAGACCGACAGGGTTGCCAACATAGCCAGAGAGCTGGTCAAGTTCGGTGCAACCGTCGACGAGTTCCACGACGGGCTGACCATCAGCGCGCCAAAGAAGCTGAAAAATGCCGCGCTTGAAGCGTACAACGACCACCGGCTTTTCATGGCCTTTACCATCGCCTCAATGCTGACAGAGAAATCCGTGGTTGCCGGCGCCGAGTCTGTGGATGTGTCGTATCCAAGTTTTGTTGAGGACATGAGGAAACTTGGGGCCGACCTGTCACCGATGCCCGACCGCGAGTGATCCGTGAATCTCATCACCAAAACATCTTAGATCCACTATATTCAAAAGAAGAAGGCATGGAGTGATATTTTACGATTCCAACGCCCTCACCTGCATTACCCAAAACTTTTGCTAGTGCCTTTCAATCCGCAAGATGCAGCGCTGAAGCATCTTACACAGAACCTTTTTATCCAAATTAATACAAGCGTTACTGTGGCTACTACAAGACACAAGCGAGTCACCAAGATGACTCCAGAAGAGGAAAGCCATGTGGAACAAGGTCTAAAGGATCTAAAGGAAGGACGGTACAAACAGTTCAAGAATTCCACAGAATTATTTGAGTATCTTGACCGTGACAACCAGTAAATGTGGTCTGTCAGGATATCGGAATATGCTACAAGACGGTATCATAGATTAAGTAAACCTACACAAAAACTGATGCGAGAAGCAGTTAGGAACTTGGAGATATCCGCGGACCCACGCAAACTTGGGACATTCAAAAGAAGCAGGAAATACTCTGCATATTTCTATGAATTAAACGCTTCAGAACGTCTTGTCTACACTGTTTCTGAAAAAGAGCAAGCTGTTTTGATTATCGATGTTGGAGATCACAAACAAGTGTATGGAAAGGACTAGTCATCCAATGAATAGTCAGATAAGGCAATAGTGTAATTGTTTCATAAACAACAGTTTTGGGCCCTTTTGTATTTCAAGACATGCGATAAGACCATATATAGAACATGGGCCAGCTTTAAATGCAAAAATGGGTGGCAACATAATCGGCGAGCGGTTCTCTGCATTGAGCTTTGGCGAGAGCCATGGCCGCTGCGTCGGCATAGTGGTAGACGGCTGTCCTGCCGGCCTGCCACTTTCAGAATCCGACATACAGGGCCAGCTGGACAAAAGAAAGCCCGGCCAGTCGGCTGTAACCACGCAGCGAAAGGAGGAGGACAAAGTTGAGATACTCTCTGGAGTTTTTAACGGCCTTACCACCGGTGCGCCCATCTGCATGCTTATCTGGAACAAGGACCAGGACTCACGCTCATACGAAGCCATAAAGCACATACCGCGGCCGGGTCATGCCGATTACCCTGCTTTAGTCAAGTACGGCGGCTTTGCCGACTACCGTGGAAGCGGCCGATTTTCCGGCCGGCTGACTGCAACTTTGGTGATGGCCGGCGCGCTGGCACAAAAGCTGCTGGCCCACACGCTGGGCATCAATACCACGGCCTACACCGTCGAGATTGGCGGCATAAAGGCCCAGCAAATAACGGAGGAGGGGATTGCCAACAGGTACGGAAACGACGTGCGCTGTCCGGACGCCGAGGCCGCCGAGAAGATGCGGGACGCCATCCTGCAGGCAAGAAAGGACGGCGACTCCCTTGGCGGGATCGTAGAGTGCGTCGCCACCGGCCTTCCAGTGGGGCTTGGCGAGCCAATATTCGCATCACTAGAGTCCGACCTGAGCAAGGCACTGTTCAGCATACCGGCAGTCAAGGGAATAGAGTTTGGCTCCGGCTTTGAGGGTTCTAAAAGGCGGGGCTCTGAAAATAACGACGTCTATTACATAGAAGATAACAAGATTGTCACAAAGACAAACAATTCCGGCGGCATCTTAGGCGGGCTTTCCACCGGCATGCCCATCAAACTTCGCGTTGCATTCAAGCCGGCAGCGTCCATAGCCAAGACGCAGGAGACGCTGGACATCACCACCCACGAGCTGACGGACCTGGTGGTTCCCGGAAGGCATGACCCATGCGTGGTGCCCCGCGCGCCTCCCATAGTAGAGTGCGTCGTTGCCATGGTCTTGGCAGACCATGCTCTGCGCTACGGCCTGATACCGCCGGTCTTAAAGAGGCAGTGACCATGGCCAACGATCTTGACAGCCTCCGACAGCAGATGCGGGCAGTAACCTCGGAGATAATGCAGAAGGTTCAGGAACGCATGGAGCTGGCAAGGCAGATAGGGGAGGTAAAAAGCAGGCTTGACCTCGATGTCCGGGACGAAAAGGTGGAGCAGGAAGTCCGCCTTGCCGTGATAAGGCAGGCAGCAGCAATAGGCATGGACAGGGACTTTGCCCTCCGGCTGCTAAACACATTGCTGACAGAGTCAGAGGCAGTACAGGCGCAGGGGCGGAAATCAGCCGCGCCAAAGCAGACGCACCTGGCGATATTTCAGAAGGCCAAGCAGCTGGAGGCTTCTGGCAAAAAAATGATCCACCTTGAAGTAGGCGAGCCAGACTATTCTGCGCCCGAGTCGGTAGGAAGATCCCTTGCAGAAGCCTTCCGCTCAAGGCAGTACCATTACACCGAGACGCGGGGGATCCCGCAGCTGCGAAACGCAATAGCCAAGGCATCAGGCGTCGGCGAGGACGAGGTGATAGTCACGCCTGGCGGCCGGTTTGCCGTCTTTTCAGCCATAGCCGGACTTCTCAAGCCGGGCCAGGAGCTGATAACCGTCGAGCCTGCGTGGCCGGCCTACAGAGAGTGCGCCGAGTTTGCCGGCGTAAAGACCAAGGTTCTTCGCACCACCCTTGAGGATGGATGGACGCCGGACATCGACGAGCTGAAATCCCTGATAAGCGAGGGCACAAAGATGCTGGCCATAAATTATCCAAACAACCCCACCGGCAAGATCCTGGACAGAAAGACCATGTCCGGGATTGTCTCGCTTGCCCGCGATCACGGCCTGTACCTGCTTTCAGACGAAGTGTACTCTGATTACGCTTTCAGGCAGTTTGACAGCGTGCTTACCCACGACTACGAAAAAAGCATAGTCGTCTCGTCGTTTTCCAAGACCTACGCGATGACCGGCTTTCGGGTCGGCTACGCGGTTGCAGAAGCCGAGATAATAAAAAAGATGACGCGGGTGCAGGCAGTTGGAATAACCAGCGTTGCCGAGCCCATCCAGCATGCTGCGCTGGCCGCGCTATCAGAAGATCCTTCTGCAAACGTGCGGATAATGGAAAAGAGGCTGAAATTCATATCCTCAAAACTCAAGGAGATGGGCCTGCGCTTTGTAGAGCCCGACGGCGCCATGTATGTATATCCAGAGCTGCCGGCCAGCGACGATATTTCCGTGGTTGAAAGCCTGCTTGAAAAGGGCGTGGCCATCGCTCCGGGAAGCGGCTTTGGGGATTCGTACAGCAAATTTGTCAGGATCACTGCCTGCCGGCCGGAAGACGAGCTGGCCCAGGGCCTTGAGATCATGTCATCGGTGATAAGAAAGTAGCATGGAACAGGTAGCAATAGTGGGCGCGGCCGGCAAGATGGGGTCCTGGTTTACAAGGTACTTTGCCAGGCGCGCCAAGGATGTCTGTATATACGACGTCCAGAAACTGACACCCGGCAACAAGGTTCGTGTATCGGGCAGTCTGCAAGATTGCGTGAAGGGAGCTGACCTTGTGCTTGTGTGCGTGCCGGTGCAGTCGACGGCCGAAATGATAAAAAAATGCGCCAAGGACATGAAGGCCGGCGCGGCCATTGCCGAGATCTCCTCCGTAAAAAGCAAAACCTTTCCTGCGCTTAGAAAAACCCGGCAGGACCTGCAGCCGCTGTGCATCCACCCCATGTTCGGGCCGGGGGCAAGCGAGGACAAGATAAAGATGCTGCTTGTCCCCGTACGCAGCGAACCGGACGAAAAAAAGATGGTTCAAGAGATCTTTACCGGCGCAGACCTGAAGGTGATGCCTGACGCCAAGTCCCATGACCGGACCATAGCCGTGGTGCTTGGGCTCACGTACTTTGTCAACATCGCCTTTGGCCATGTGCTTTCCGGGCAGGACATCTCTGTGCTAAAGCAGGTCGGCGGCACAACCTTTGCCGTGCAGTCGATGCTGTCTGAGAGCATCATGACCGACGAGCCGGAACTGATGGCAGCCCTGCTCAAGGACAACCCATACGTCTCAAAATACACAAGACAATTCATCAAGGATGCATCAGAGATATCCAACCTGAAAGGCAAAGAACTGGACAAAAGGCTGCGGCAGGTAAAGTCGGGCCTGCAACGGCAGCAGGATCTGTCAGAATCATACAGGCAGCTATACAGAGTAATAGAGCAGCTGAAAAGGTAAATTACCTGCAGCAACAATCAAGATCATGACGCTTCTCTGGCGCGACCCGTGGCTAAAGCCGCTCTCTGATTTTGAAGTCAACTCTGATTCTTGCGGCTACTGCAAGCAGAAATTCGGGCAGGTAGAGTTTGTCACCTCCTGCGACTTTTGCGACCTTGGAGTGATGCACGACAGGTGCGCCAACGAGCACATCATCAAGCACCACAAAGCCCAGCTAGAGGCCAAGATGAACCGGCACCGCGACAAGCCGCTGCACGACTACCAGTGATCAAGTCAAAACTTTTTGCGTACATTATTTTTAAAAAAATCCTCAAAACCATGGCCTGTTGTCAGACAAACTGTTTTCGTTTAACGCCAGCTCCTTTCATCTAGAGCCGGCGGTGGAAAGTTTCCTGAGATCAAGGGGATGCATATACCTTGACTTTGGATCTTCCGCATACATAAATTCAGAACTGATCCCTGCAATACTGTCGGGGCTGATGAGCGCAAGCACGCCAGCCGGCGATGCCGAGGCAAAGAGTCTTGCATCGGAACTGGAAGTGGCAGTTGCAGAACGCGGCAAAATCATGCAGCAAAACAACGAACTAAGGTCGCAGATCCAGTCGTACGGCTCAGAAGTCGAGCGGCTGAAAAAGCAGGCGCTGGACATGCAAAAAACACTGGATGAGCTCAAGGCCGAAAATGCGAGGCTGCAGGCTGCAAAAAACCAGACTCCTGTGGCTTTTGATGACAGGATGAAGCAGGCCTACGAAAAGCTGCAAAAAGAATTCCAGGCCCTCAAGGCCCAGAACATTGAGGCCATCACCTCACTTAAGGTGCTGGAACAAGAAAACGAAGAGCTGCATGAAGAGCTCGATAGGTTGAAGGGTCAGGCAAAGTCTGTAGCCAAGGCCTGAAGGTCAGTACGAGTAGACCTCGTGCACGGTAAACACGCCGTTGTCTCCAATCATCATCTTGAGCTCCGGCAGCAGCGGCTCCAGCTTTGACTGCTCGTCTACAACCTCGATTATGAGGGGGTAGTTCATCGAGACCCCCTCAACGTGGATGGTGGACCTTCCGCGCCGGCCAAAGCCGTCCACCGCATTGACCACCGTAGCCCCCGAGATCTTGGCCTTCATCATAAAGTCCAGGAGGGCCCTGTACAGCGGCTTGCCGTCCAGGCGGTCGTTTTTCTTTATCCTGATGGTAAGACACCACATACTGATGCGCACGCTACATGTCTCCTCCCTTCAAAAGCATGCTGACAAGGGTTCGCCCGCCCATGACTGCGCCTATTGATAGGGCAACGTTGGCCAAAATGTTTACTGCCGCGTTGCCGAACTGCCGCTCGTCCATCAACCTCGTGGTTTCAAGGGCAAACGAGGACATGGTGGTAAGCGAACCGCAGAACCCCACTGCCGCCAAAAGCGAGTACCGGGTGTCCCAGTTCCAAACCACCGAGAGCACGGAAAACACGCCCAGGATAAAACTACCGATAACGTTGACTACAAGCACGTTGACTGGAAGAGTGCCCAGAATCAGTGGGGACTCGGTTATCCTGTAGCGTAAAAACGCGCCGGCAACAGCCCCTGCTGCCAGAAACACAAACTCGATTCCTTTCAACTCAATTGCCCACCATATTTTGATGCTTGGTAGGCATTATCAGCAACCTGACAAAAGGTGCGGTTCTGGCCGACTTGCCAAGGCTAATGCCATAGCCCAAAACTATGGGCAGAAGATGCCGGAAATAAAGGTAGCGCCAAACCCTTGAGATGGTTTGGATAAAACTTTATTAGAATATACCGGGGCGCAAGGATCATTACATTGCTTGCAAGCAGGACAGTAATCGATATTATCTTCATAGTCTTGGCCATTGCGGCTGTCATAATTACGGCAATAGTGTTGGCCAAGGCGCTGACGGATCATTTCTCAGTCAAACTCCAATCTAATCAAGAGTTGTCAGAATTTAGAGATCAGACAGCACTGCCTGATGACAGTCTGGCCCTTACCATCGAGGACCCCGATACCAACATGGATTTTGAAAGTGAGGCAGACGCTCTGGCAAAAGAGAGGCTGGCACCAGCACAGGAGCAGAGCAATTCCACCGAGGATGTGGTAACTGATTCCATATACGGATCGTCCCACGTCATCCTTCCAATCACGTGGGGAGCCGTTGCAGGCACCCTTATCTGGCGGGGCAAGATCCGGTCGCAGTGGCGCAAGCAGGGCTATGATTACGACACATTCAGGCTTGTGGCAAAGATGCGCGGCAGTCCCATGCGGGTCAGGCTCTTGAACCTGATTCTGTCTGAGCAAAAGAACAAGCTGCAGATGGCAAGGGAGCTTGACGTCGACTGGAAGACCGTGGACAACCATATTGAAATGCTGATGCAAACCGGCCTTGTCGAGGAAAAAGTGGCCGTGGGGACCACAAAATATTATTCCATTACGGAAAATGGGAAAAAGATCCTCTTGCTGCTGGCAGAAAATGGGGTGGCCGGCGAGGATTATAACAAAGGCCAGTCAGGATGAATACTCACTGGCTCAAACACCGTAAACCCTTTTCCCTTTTATCTTTAAATGAATGGAAGTATGAAATATAGTATGTATCTTAAGGACTTTGGCATTTTAGTTTTATGCGCTGTTTCTGTGCTATTGTTAATACCAGCATCAATAGTCCCAATGTTTGTTGGTCACAGTGATCCGCCAGTAGCTGAAATGTACATGAGCATATTTTCATTGACCACCATTTATGGAGCTTTCATTCTTACCGTAAAAAGAGGTTCATACATAGTGGGTTCAATTATGACAGCAATAGGTAGTGTTTACATATACGATGCTTACCGGATGTACAATACTGTTGCGGCAAGCCTTGCAGCAGATAACCCGCACTATCAAGCACTGATCAATGTTAATACGTACATCGCGCTATTTGGTGCCGTCACGTTTGCGTTAGGAGTTCTTTCCCTAGTGAGAAAAATGGGTGGCCTTGGAAGATTGGAAAGAGTAAATGCCAACAATAGTGCAACAAATAACTAGCATTTTTTTGACTGTCGCACTATTTTATTTGTCAAGCTGAAAGCGGCAAAAGTCATTGATGATCGTAACTCGCATGAGCTGGCACCATACACGGTTAGCTAATCTGCTGTATATGGTATTACCATTAGTCTGACTACCTCTTGTTATGTACAAAATTACCAGATAATTAAACGACTATTTTGTTATGCGACAAGGATGAACCGAACCCATCTTTAGATACACTTTTCGGGCTTTTTGTGCGGTACTTTGCCATGAAGCCGGAAGGACATACCAGCATCGTTACAATTCGTAGAAACAAACGAAGAATGATGATTGAGCCTCTAATTGTAAATACCGTCAACGCGTCAAGGCTTAGTCACTGGAATTGACCTTATGCCACTATAATAACAGACCGGACAGAATTCTGGTTTCCAGCTTACTATGGTTGTAGCCGACCAGTGGCAGGATGGGCATATTAGAAATTGTGCAGATAACTTTCTGGTATCATTTGTATGGTCCTCAAACAGGATGTTCCTCATTATCTCGTCTTTAATTGCATGAAGGACTGTCTCGGCCGAGTCGGAAAACATCTTTCTGATGGCATTCTCAAATACCGCCGGCTGGGCGATGACTGTTCTTTCATCGATTTTGTACATGCTTTTCATTGCCTCAAAAGCCAGCTTTGAGGTCTTTTTTCCCACCGTCTTTTCAAGGCCCCTGCCTATCATCTCTAGCACCTTGGCATGGTACCATTGGCTATGCTCTACACCTGTAACGATGTATTGATGGGAGTTCAAAAGAGAGATGAGATATTTTAGCGGTAGATCGGCAACTGACCTTTGCATATAGCAGCAGACAGCCTCAAAACTGCCATCAAATTCCCTGGCAACTAGTTGTTCATATTCCACAAGTTTCTGATGGCTTATTGTCTCAAAGAAGGGTTCGGGCATGCCCATCACCGCAATCCCCTTGAACTTTCCTTTTTGACTTGTTTCTGAAATGATCGCTTTCCATGTTTCTAGCACTAGCCGGCCTTCAAGCTTGGTCCTGCTCTGCGAATAAACGGAATTTCTATCCAGAACGGTTAAGGCGTTCTCGTTGATGTACTTTTCCGCCCTGATGCCTGCTTCGTTCATTCGCTGAACCGTGTCTGTAACGGCTGTCTCTACTGCATAAACAACAGCATAGCCTGCAGACAGGTACGAGCTTACCTTTCCGTAAAGCCCAGAATAATTGTCGTGCGGGACGATGCAGATAGAATGGTACATCTCTACTAGATACTTTCAAAAAAATTTAAACATTGTGGAACATTGTAAAGACTATCATTGAGATTGTACTCATTTGTATCGGTCTGGGGACCTCTGTGAGGTTTCTTAATCGTAGCAGCAAACTTTGACAACTTGGAATCTGGCTTTTCTTTCAGATGATTGTCTGATGGCAAGGACTTCTGCTGATAAACTTATAATATCACATAACGATATCGTTAACTGATATTGGTGGATATATCCAGAGAGTTTTTGCTGGGGTTCATAAAAATTCACGTGCTTTATCATGCAGACAAAGAGGGCTTTTGCGGCGTGGACATGATGAAGGAGCTAAAGAAGCACGGTTATCGCATCGGACCGGGCACCCTTTACCCCACACTCCACAGGATGCAGGAAGGAGGTTACCTTGCAAGCGAAAAAAGAAAAGAAAACGGCAGGATAAGAATATACTACAGGGCCACGCCAAAGGGCAGGCTGGCCCTGAGCCGTATCAGGCCCAAGATTGGCGAGCTTGTGTCTGAAGTTCTGGAGCATTAGAAAGCATGGAGCCGGCTGACATCATTTTCCTTGCAATCGGGTTTTTCTCCGAAGTGGTCGGCACCATGGCCGGCTTTGGCTCATCGACCATCTACCTGCCGCTGACATCCTACTTTGTGGACTTCAAGACTGCGCTGGTCCTAGTGGCCATATTCCATCTCTTTGGAAACATTGGCAGGATCACATTTTTCAGGCATGGCCTTGACAGGAAGGTTCTGCTGGTCTTTGGCCTGCCAAGTTTTCTTCTTAGCCTACTTGGCGCTACACTTGTCGGCGGCCTGTCGCAGACACTTCTCAAACTGCTTCTGGGAATATTCCTGATCTCGCTTTCCGTTACATTCCTTGTCAGGCCTAAACTTGCATTCCCCTCAAATACAAGATCACTGCTTCTGGGTGGTGGGATCTCAGGCTTTATCGTCGGCCTGATAGGAACTGGCGGCGCCTTGAGGGCAGCATTTCTCACTGGGCTAAAGATCGACAAGGAAAAATACATCGCCACCGCAGCCGTGATCGCCCTTGGCACCGATGCAACCAGGATACCCACTTATCTGGCAAACGGCTTTCTGGCCGAGCAGTACTATTACTTTATTCCTATCTTGTTTGGAATAGCGCTTGCCGGCTCGTTTGTAGGTCGCAAGATCGTAGGCAGAATAGACCAAGCGAAATTCAAAAAGATGGTCCTGATAGCCATCATACTTGCAAGCATCAAGTTCATAATTGATGGCATAGTGGCGTTTCAATTGTAAATGTCTTATTGGTAGAGGTGCAGCTACTAGTTTTCAATGGCCCACCAACGAATGTCTGGTTACATCGATAACGGTCAAGTCAATGACATATTTCACTGACCGGTAAAGACGTGGCAAATATTCACGTATATAAGGACGAACAGCGTCAACTCGCATAATGCCCGGTATATTCCGCGACAGGACCAAGCTATCGCCGCGGTACGTACCGGAGGAGCTGCCGCACCGCCAGCAGCAGATCCAGCAGATAGTGCACGTCTTTTCAGAGGCTGCCACAGACCCGGACAGGTTCCCGCTAACCATACTGCAGGTGGTGGGCAACGCCGGCATCGGCAAGAGCACGACCGTGATAAAATCGGCAAAGGCCCTTGAAGACAGGTTTGCCCAGAACCACCTTGCCCTCAAGACCGCCTACATCAACCTGAAGCTGCAGGGCGGAAACAAGTTTGCCATCTACCGGTTCTTGCTTGAAAGGCTTGCCCCCGACCTGCCGTCACAGGGCCTGAGCGCAGAAGAGATGCTCCGCTACCTCTTGCGTTACCTGCGCGACAACAAGCAGTACGCGTTGATAATCATGGACGAGATAGACTACCTGATAAAGACAAGCAAGGACAGCAGCATTATTTATGATCTTACTAGGTTAAACGAGTTTGAGCCAGACAAGCCCTGCAACATAAAGGGAGTCATATTCATCTGCCGTAGCACCGATTTTTACAGCCGGCTGGACCCTGCCGAACTGAGCACCCTTGGCCGCGTGCCCATGGAGTTTCAACCATACTCCTTGGAGCAGGTAAGCGATATCCTGTCAAGCCGCTGCAAGCAGGCGTTTAACAGCCGGGCCATTGGAAGCGATGTAATCGACCAGGTGGCCAGAATCACCATCTCGCCCCAGGTAAACGGCGACGTGCGGTACGCGCTGGATCTGCTTTTGTATGCCGGCAACCTGGCAGAATCCCAGGGCACAGAGCACGTGACGCTGGACCAGGTGCGCAAGGTGCACGGCCAGACAAGCCCGTCGATAACCACAGAAGAAATAGAGCAGTTATCAAGGAACCAGCTGGTCAGCCTTGTGGCCGTGGTGCGCGCCCTTAAAAGCCGCAAAAAGCAGTACGTCGAACTTAAAGACATCCGATTGCACGCGGCCGAGCTGGCAGAGCAGCTTGGAATCAAAAAGATGGAAGTTGA
Organism: Nitrososphaera sp.; assembly: GCA_029263715.1. GTDB lineage: Archaea > Thermoproteota > Nitrososphaeria > Nitrososphaerales > Nitrososphaeraceae > Nitrososphaera. Next base: position 28,681 of record JAJUFP010000002.1, read on the forward strand.
AGATCACCTAGATGAACTCAAAGTCCGCAAGCTGATTGAAGTCAGATCGTTTAAAGAGATAGGCCTTCACGGCGCGGCGCTTTCAGAGCTAGAGCCCATACTCATGAACAAGGTGAAGCAGGGCTGAGCGCCAAGGATGCTATCGAGACCGGCCTTGGCTCCATAGGCAAGATCAAGATACTGAAGGCGCTGGCCGAGGAAGGCAAGATGGCCACCGTATATTTGCTGCACAAAAAGACCGGCCTAAAGCGCGACGACATCAAGAACAACCTTGAAGACCTTGTCCGCATTGGCTGGGTGCGGCAGACCAGGTACGCCAACGTGATGTACGGTTTGAATGCAGAAAACGAGTACGTTTCGGCGCTGCTGGCCTTCTTTAAGCAGACCGGCTACATCGGTCAGCCGTAGAAATTGACGTACCGGTCGTTGTCCTGCCCGTTGCTTTCTGTAATGTAGACGTTGCGAAACAGGATATCGACAGCGGCGGCCTCAGCCACCTTGCCTGCTGCAACCTGAAGGGCGATGCCGCGCACGTCCATGCCAGCTGTTATCTCTTCAAGCCGCTTTCCATGCATGCCTTTCTGTGCTGCCCGTTTTTGCAGGACCTCGATTATGCGCTCTGCATGGTAGTTGGCATGGATCTCTGCCGCCTCCTCAGAATCCACCTGGTAAATTGCTGAAATTCTGGAATCAAGCCGGGGCTCGTCTTCCATGGCAAGGCCGGCGTGCATCTCCTCTATGGCAGATTTTCCGCGAACTTTCATTTATTTTAGAATGGTTCTAGTCCGAATAATGTTCATATTAACATAGCGCCGGCCGCCGGTAAGGAATAAAAAGGCCCAACCCAAAAACCAAATGTGCAGTCCAAGTTCATATTTGTTACCGGCGGAGTCATGTCCGGCCTTGGAAAGGGCGTTGTAACTTCTTCTACTGCCAAACTTTTGCAACTGGCCGGCTACAGGGTCTCCTGCGTCAAGATAGACCCCTATGTGAACTATGACGCCGGCACCATGAATCCTGTCGCCCACGGTGAGGTCTTTGTCACCGATGACGGCGGCGAGTGCGATATGGACATCGGAAACTACGAACGCTTTATCGATACTTCGATGACCAAGGACCACAACATCACCACCGGCCGCATATTTCTTGACGTCATCAGAAAAGAGCGGGAAGGCAAGTACCTGGGCCAGTGCGTCCAGATAATACCGCATGTCACCGACGCCATAAAGGAGAATTTGCGTCACACTGCAGAGTCAGAGAAACTGGACATCATGGTAGTAGAGTGCGGCGGAACGGTGGGCGACATTGAAAGCCTGCCCTTCCTTGAGGCGCTGCGGCAGATGCAGATGGAAGATGGCCGGTCAAACACGCTTTTCATCCATGTCACCCTGGCGCCAGTGCTGGACGTGGTAGGCGAGCAAAAGACCAAGCCGACGCAGCACAGCGTGCAGGAGCTGCGAAGGATAGGGATTCAACCCGACCTTCTAGCGGTAAGGTGCAAGATGCCCCTGAGCCCGGATGCCAGCCGCAAGATCTCGCTTTTTGCCAGCGTTGACCAAAAGTGCGTCATATCATGCCACGACGCTCCCTCGATTTACAAGGTGCCGGAGGTCCTTGAAAGCCAGGGCATGCTCAAGGCCATATCCGAGCGGCTCTTGCTGAAAAAAAGCCGGCCAACCTGGGGCGACTGGAAAAAGATAGCCGACTCGTTTTCCAAGTACGACGGCAAGGTCCGGATCGCCGTCGTTGGCAAGTACGTGACTCTTCCCGATAGTTACGTGAGCGTTTACCACGCGCTTTCCCATGCCGGCGCTGGCATCGGCAAGAAAGTCGATGTCGACTGGATAGATTCAGAACGGTTTGAGAATAGCCATGACAAGCTTGCAGGCCTAAAAGACTATGACGGCATACTGGTGCCCGGCGGCTTTGGCAAGCGCGGAAGCGAGGGGATAATCCGCACCGCCAACTTTGCACGGGAAAACAACATTCCCTATCTCGGCATCTGCTTTGGGTTCCAGCTGGCCATAGTGGCCTTTGCAAGGCATGTCTGCGGCCTTGCCGCAAACTCGACGGAGCTGGACGCCGACGTCAAGGATCCAGTGGTGGACTTTATGCCGGAGCAGCGCAACATCCACGACATGGGTGGAACGATGCGCCTTGGCGGCCACGACATAACGGTTCTTCCCGGCACCCTTGCCCACAGGCTGTACGGCTCTACCGTGAGGAGGCGCCACCGGCACCGATACGAGTTCAACCTGAAATACATGGACACAATAAGCAAGGCTGGCTTGGTGATGTCTGCCCACTCTGACTCTGGAAGGCGCATGGAGACGCTGGAGCTGCCCAGTCACAAATTCTACTTTGCAACGCAGTACCACGCCGAGTTCAGCAGCCGACCTGGCAAGCCGGAGCAGGCCTTTGACGCCTTTGTCAGGGCCGCCGCTAGATCTTGAGTTCGTAGATCCTCTGCCGGGCGTCACGAAGCGACGTCTTGCGCTTGACGTAACCTCCGCTTATCAGGTGCGAAAGCGATAATCTGACCGTCCTCTCCGGAAGCATGGTTCTGACAGACAGCTCTTTTTGGCTCAGCGCGCCCTCGTATTCCAAAGTTTTTAAGATAAGTTTGGCCGACGGGGGCATCTTGAGCATGTCCTCGGCCAGTCGGACCTTCTTGGCCATCAGCGAGGCGGCAGACGAGTCGCCTACCATCCGGACAAGCAGCGCTGGATACTCGTACCTTGAGCACTCCAGGGTGTTGTTTATGCGGATTCGCCGGCCTCCATCCAGCACTACTTCGCAGTGGTACCTGCTTGTGATGTCCACTATCTCTATCCTGGACTCGTTTGGGACCACCAGGGGCCGGCGGGTGTTGTCAAGGGAGTTTACCGAGACTACCAAAAAGACCTGCGACTTTTGCAGCACCATGGGACCGCCAGCCGACATGGTGTATGCAGTAGAACCGGTCGGCGTAGATATGATGACGCCGTCGCTGTTGTCATGCCATATGTCCTTTCCGTCTATCTTGAGAACATGCTCCATAAGCGTGGCCGACTTGCTTGGGAAAACCGCGACATCGTTTAACGCTGGATCGATGTGCCGGCCGTCGACTTTGACTGCCAGACGAAAGACCTCGTCAACTTCGTACTCTTTTCGCTTGAGCCTGGCCGTCACATGCTCCAGGTCTCGCAGGTCAAGCTGGGCAAGAAAGCCCGTAGCATCAGTCTCATAAACACCAAGGACCGGCGCAGACGCTGCCGGAACCTTGTGAAAGTATTCTAGGATTCCCCTGTCGCCTCCTGCCACAAGAACCAGGTCCACCTCTGATGCCGTCCTGTAATCGTGCATCACCTCGGCCTTGATGCCGGCCGAATCCAGCACATTGCTTATCTTGGAGAGCAGCGGACCGTCCGAGTCCACACCCCAAAGGGCAACCCTCATTGACTGGATTGCTAGCCCGACGGCCTGATTTAAAGCTAGGTCAGATCCTCAAACCCGATGGTGTTGTAAAAGTACGATGCCGACGACTCTATCTTTGGATACGGCGGTATCTTGGCAAGGCCAGTTTTCTTGGTCTCAAGGGCGGCTCTAAGCGCGCCGGCAGCGAAGCAGACGGCCCAAAGTGGATCCTTTTCCTTGATGTACGAGCAGACAAACGCTGCCGAAAGTATGTCGCCGGCGCCAGTAGAGTCTGGCGTGTCAACGTCTCTCAGTTTGATCCAGTAATGCATCTTTTCGTGCAAAAGATGAACGTATCCGCGCTCAGTTGCCAGTACAAACTGCACTCCTTTTGACTGCAGAAACTTCATGCCCTCCAGCTCCTGCAGCCCGCCGGTCAGCGCGGCCAATTCCTGCTGGTCGACCTTTATTGCAGTGATGCCGGACAGGTCGATGTCAAGTTTGTCTGCAAACAAGATGCTGCCATTCTCGCCGGCAGAGCGCATGTAGCCCTGCGGGTCAAGCATTACAAAGTTCTTCTTGCCCTTGTTTTTCTTGATGGCCGCAAGCACGCTGGCTGGCACTTCGTCGATGACTGGGTTGACAAGCCAGCAGTCCACCGAGGTGTTCTGCACATCTCCCTCGGTTATCGGCGAGCACTTTGCCTTCAGAGACAACCTCCTGTCATGGCCGTCTGCCTCAAGCAGGAACCTGGTGGTTTTTGCACCCCTGTCAAAATGCCAGTCCCTGACGGTTATGCCGCTGTCACGGAGAATGTTTTGGTGATTGCCCTGAAAGTCGCCCCCCACCTTGGTGAGCAGCTCAACGTCAAAGCCAAAACGCCGGGCTGTTATGCCGCAGTAGCACGGCGGCCCGCCCATGCTCTCGGTTATGTTACCTTTACAGTCCTTGATGGTATCCAGAACAATGTGCGCGGCTATGCCAATCCGCAATGCAGGGTAGTCTGGACACATGAGTATAATAAACTAAAAGGGCATGTTGGCGCGCCGCCGTTTCGACTTTTTTTGGGATGGCAGTCCAAGGGCAGCGCGCGCCCTTTTCTACTGCCCATTTTCTTTGTCCAGCTATAAGCTTTGCTGGCAAATATTGTTGACCTCCTGTCATCTTTTTTTGGCATGATCCTTGCATCGTCGTGCAATGCATTCCATTTCATTATATTCTGGCTTTCTCAACTGTTGGCCATGATCCGCAAGATGCTTGTTCCATACGATGGCTCGACTCCGTCGGAAAGCGCGCTAGAGCATGCAGTCTCGCTGGCCAAGGCTGCCGGCAACATCGAGGTAATCCTACTAAACGTGGTCCAGGAGATCCCTTACCCACCAATTATATCTGAATCGCGCATCCGCTCACCTAGAACCGGTGAGGATGAGACCGTTTCTGAGGTCTGGAAGGAGCTGTACCATGACATGAAGGCCACGGCCACCAAAATGTTGCAGGACCGGATAAAACAGATCGCCGGCGTTGATATCAGAACTGCGGTTGCGATTGGAAGCCCGGCTGACAAGATTGTGGAATTTGCCAAAGACGAAGGTGTAGACCTGATAGTGATTGGAAATGTCGGCCTTGGCCTGCTGTCAAGGATCAAGGCCATCGGGAGCGTCTCAAGGGCCGTGACAGAGCACGCCGGCTGCCCAGTCATGATAGTACACTAGTCCAACCTTATTAATCAGAACCACCTTCATACGCCATGGCAAACCGATACGTCTGGATAGGAATTGCAGCAGGAGTCTTCTTTGCCGGGATCGGAATCGGCTATGCTATCTTTGTAAATACATACACGCCGCCCTGGATGAACCCAAGCAGCCCGCAGTTTAGCCAGATGATGGCGCAGAATCCGCAGATGATAAACACCATGATGCAGAATCAGGCCAGCCGGCAGCAGATGATGACTGCCATGATGAACGACCCGGCCGCTAGACAGCAGATGATGCAGGATCAGCAGTTCATGCAACAGATGATGAGCGACCCGCAATTCAGCCAGCAGATGCAGCAAAACCAGCAGTTCATGCAGAACACGATGAATTCGATGATAAACGACCCGTCGATGCGGCAGCAGATGATGAATAGCATGATGCAAGACCCGCAGTTCATGCAGCAGTGGATGGGCAACAACCAGTTCCAGCAAGACTGGATGTACCCGTACATGATGCAGAACTGGAGGATGGGCCCGGGGATGGGGCCCGGCATGATGATGGGTGGCTCCATGATGAATTATGGAGTAAACCCCACCACCTCTCAGGCTGTCATGACCGACAGGGTCACCATACCAGACGATGCCTGGAACCCGAGACTGGCAGACCCCTATCAACCGTTGAGAATTGAAGTGCAGGCCGGGACCACGGTTACATGGACCAACGAGGACAGCGTAGTTCACACTGTCACCGACGTGGACAACAGGTTTGACTCCCAGCTGATCGAGCCTGGTGGCAGCTGGTCATACACATTTGAAGATGAAGGCGAGTACGTCTATTACTGCACGATACACCCTTGGATGAAAGGCAGCGTAAAAGTGGGCTAGCCGCCTGCCGCTGCTTTTCCTGGATTTTTCATACCCAGAATAAACCCTATTCAATGAATCACGGCATTTGACGAAAGTTCCCTGGCCTGCGGTCATGCGATAAAACACACCTCTAATGCAAGTTCCCGGATGAGTTCGCAATCTTCGAAAGTTTCTGATTTTTGAAACAAGTGCTGCCAAAACGACTAACGACCATTGCTATAGAAAACAGAAATAGATTGTAGAGCTATTTTTGAAGTGAATATCTGTTGACCGTCATCATGTACACTTCTTACCCGAAGTGTTATTACTTTCCTAAAAGAGTAGAAAGCAATGTACAGCAGCAAAATTACCACGATTTTGTTAGCCCTGGCGTTGACGATATCTTCACTAGGTGTCCCGCAGACGTTAAAAAATGCGTACGCAGCACCGCCGACCAACGACGACTTTGACGCTGCTACCGTGATCGGCACATTGCCATTCAACGATGTTTTAGATACCAGTGAGGCCACCACAGCGGCCGACGACCCAGATTGCGGAGGGAACGGATCAACTGTCTGGTATGCTTTCACACCTTCCGGGGATACAGGGGTGATGGCCAACACCTTTGGCAGCGACTATGACACAACGCTGTCTGTTTACACCGGACCTCGCGGTTCCCTTACCCAGCTAGCCTGCAACGATGATTTTGATAGCCTCCAGTCTAAAGTTACATTCAATGCCGCTGCCGGTGAGACGTACTTCTTTATGGTCGGCGCGTTTGAAAGCGACCCCGGTGGCAACCTGGTATTCTCCGTAGACATTGCTCCACCGTCTTTGATTATTGATCTGACCATAGATCGCATAGGCTTGGTCAATCCAAGGACAGGCGTTGCCACGATCAGCGGTACCGTAACCTGCTCGCGTGAGGCGCATGCAGGCGTGTTTGTCGATTTGCAACAGAAGTTAGGGCGGTCCCTTGGCAGCGGCTCGTCTATCGAATCCTTTACGTGTGACGGCCAGACCCGATGGAGCGCGATAGTCAGTAGCGAAAACATCCTCTTCGTCGGAGGCAGAGCTCACGTCTCCGCGTCCGCCTTTGCCTTCGATCCGTCGACAGGCGAGTTCGTATTCGATGACGCTGTTGCAGATATAAAACTGAGAGGCTCAAGGTAGGACGACCTTCTCTGCACCTTCTTTTTTGAATCCAACACGCCTGACTTTACGGCATACATGATTTAGTCTGTCATATGCTAAATAAAAAATACAAAAAATGAAAACGTGGTAAAAGCCCCTTACTTTTTCGTGGCCATGTACTCGCCGGCTCTCTTCAGCTCGTCGGCAAACTTGGCCTTGTCATAGTGCATGGTATGCAGCACGTTGCTCCAAAAGCCAGTCGAAGCGACCAGCACTGCCAGCTCGGCCAACTCTTCTTCTGTGGCGCCCAGCATCTTGCTGACCTCTCTGTGGTACAGTTCGCAGTACGGGCACTTGACAGCAGCAGAAGCTGCAAGCATCATCATCTCCCGGTATTTGGGCGGGATTATGGACTGCCCAAGCTGGTACTTTTTGAATATGGGCCACATCTGCGTCATCACGTCCTTTGGCGTGTTCTTGAAAAAGTCCGGCACAAAACCGAAGGTCTGCTCTATGTCTTTAAGGGTTTCCTCGTAGCTCATAGGTGAGTTAACGTCCGCTAGGATAAAAGTTTGACTTAACCAATGGGTACACCACCAGGTACGCGAGTGTGAGTTTTGGCTGTCTAACTGGCAATACAAGAAAGAGTTTTAATCATTATTCGCATACAAACTGGTGACGCTGTATGGCACCGGCTCTGTTCTCAAGACTCGTTGTTGCAGTCGATCCTTCTGAAAACGCGAATAGGGCCTTTGAGCATGCTCTAAGTCTTGCAAAACTTTATGGTGCAAGTGTCGCCCTAGTGTACGCCGTTGAGGCGCCGCAAACGCTTGAATCGTATGTCTCAAACACAGAGATGCGCCGCTTGTTTTATGAAGAAGGAAGGAACCTTCTTGACGGTTTTGCCAAAAGAGCAGAAGGGTCTGGAGTCAAGGCCGACACCGTGCTGCGTGAGGGTCATCCAGCCCAGGTCATACTCGATGCTGCAAAGGCTGCCGGCGCAGACATGATAGTGATGGGAAGCAGGGGTTTAGGCGGCATAAAAGGGCTGTTGCTTGGAAGCGTATCCCACGCAGTGGTCAGTCATGCGCCTGTGCCTGTTTTGATTGTAAAATAAACCAGCAAAGTGCTAAGGATAGGCTCTGACATAAAACGGCAAGAGAAAATCTTATTTCCTTCATAAGGCAACTATAATGTGGAGCCGCATGTCGTACGAGTACGTACCTATCAAAGAGGTTATGCTAGAAAAAAGCATATACCGCACGCTAACAAAGCTATCGTACCACGACTATTCTGGCGAGGCCTCCCTTTCAAGCATCATAAATGACATGCTCAAGGAGTATCTGCATACCTACGTCCTTTCCAAGAGGATGGGCCACATGCTCATGCCCAAAGAAACTGTGAAGACTGCCATAGATGAGATGGATGAGGAGCAGATAAAGAAGGCATCCATTGCCAATGCCACTCGATACAGGGAAGGCGCCATCATCGAGCATGGAAAACCCTCGCTTGCTGCCTATCTGCAACTGATGAAGTCCTTTGCAAAGGCAAACGGTTTTGACATGGAAGTAAGCAAGAACCCCGATAATGACCATCCTGTCCTGATAATCAGCTTTCAGATGGGAAACAAGTTCTCCGAGTTTCTTGGAAGCACATACATGATGCTGCTGCAAGAGTTCTGCGACATCGACAGGATAGAGATAACCGAGACAGCCCTTTACGTTGAATACCGGCCAAAGCAGGAACAGGTCGTCTCGCATACAGAGTAAGCGCACCGGACTGATGGCACTGCATTACAGAGAATTGCACACAATACTCCTTGCTGAAATATCACAATGACAATACCTTGGGCTGGTGAAAAAGAGCAGATGGCTCTTCTGATGCCCGGACCCGTGCGGTTTCACACGCATCAGTGCAGGCAGTGTGGCTGCATTTACAACTGCGGCAAGGTGCACCAAAAGGAACCCTTCTTTGGCGGAGTGTGCAACCAGTGCGACAGTTTTCAATTTAAGCAAAACTAAACAGTGGTCAAAAGTCAAAGAGCCGAGGCGTTGCCGTCTACAATCAATTCAGAAAGGTACCATGAATCCAAAATATGCGTATCATGATGGATCCGGTATGAATTAATAGTGACCGTAAGGCGTAATGAGGATATACCACAAGCATCAAAAAGAATAAGTTGTTTATTCAGAAGGCTTGGCAGATAGGGGGCGCTTTATGAAAATTGTATCCAGGCTTGTTGCCACGTGTCCAATGCTGTCTATTACACATGCATCGAATTTCTCCCGTTCCTTCTTGCCTTCCTGGTAGTGCTTGATTTCTTTGATATTCATAGGAATGGTCTCAAACGTCTCCGATCGTAGCACGCCGTATTTTGAGATCAATGTTGCCAGAATTACAACGGATAAGGATTCCGAGATACGGAGGAGCTGAATATCGTTGTTTTTCATGGCATAATTCAAGTTCTGGAATAGCAAATTCAACAAGGGTTTCTCATCCACCTCTGCCAAATGTCTAACCGTATGCACGCCTCTACGAAGAATCTCGTTTCTATTGTCTGGAAGGATTTCTTTCTCCGCCAGTGCATCGATCTCTTTGAGAACCTCGTCCTCTCTGGGGCCATAAGTTAGACATAACGTGTGCTTGTTCTCTTTCATCTTTGCCACTCGTACATCCGTCTTCCACATATAAAAATATATGTCATATTATATAATTGAATATATCACGTACAATATTCGTCGTATATCTCCTTTGCCCTAACAACAGGATCTTTAACCAATATCCTGTAATTCGATAAATGCCCTAGTCCAGTTCGATATTGAGTAGGAATCTGCAATGGTTTTATGATATCTGGATGGTACTCACGACTCATGTGACCTTTTTTATCCTCTTCAAATCTGTCTGAGGTCTCCGCTGTCTTGGCAAACGCATCATGAGATGAACTCATGAAAAGGATTTCCGGCGGTACAACGAGGCCGTCGTATTCAACAGAGTACGGCTTGTATTTCCAATGCGGTCTTGTAAGAACGCAGTATACCTACTTGCCTCGATAAATGACTACCACCGGTTCATAATCTTCGATAAGATAGAAAATAATGCCGTCATGGGGCCATTTGTACCAGTATACATCGCAATGCTCGTGCCGCTCCAAGAAGACGTTTTCCAGAGAATTCTTTCCCTCATCTGGAATGAATATTCTGGGCTTGAACTTGTCTCTCCAGCTATAGCTAGTTTTCTTGCCGGACAATTGGCTAGCTAGCTTTGACTGTCTGCTTTTAATCATTGCTGGGTGGATTTCTTTCAGTTACCGCACATGAAAGTCCCTCGTCTTTCCAGAACAGGAGCCGCAACAGCCACAAGATTTAAACTATGGGCACTGGCATTGCCTGTCATGCCGAAGAAGAGAGCAAGCCGAGGACGATCCAAGGGCGGCAAGGGCAGTTCAGGCACGGTCCACTGCAGCCAGTGCGGCGCCTTGGTACCACGAGACAAGGCCAAAAAGGTGACAGGCAGGATTACATTTGTAGAACCATCCCTGGCAAAGGAACTGAAGGCCCAGGGAGCTTACATTCCCATGTCCACCGACGTCAAGTTTTACTGCGTATCATGCGCAGTCCACCGGGGAATAGTCAAGGTCAGATCAGAGGTTGAACGCCGTACGGCAACCAGGCTCTGACCCCTACAACTTTTTCGCAGTAGCCGCTATCCTCTGAATCAGGGTTATCCCCGCAACTATTGATACGATTATCACGGCCCAGTTCATCGCGTCTTGGAATGGCAGCATGCCTATTATCGCTAAAATGATCATGCGCTCTGCCCTCTCGCCGATCCCGACGCCCTTGAGTTCTACCTGCAGCGATTCTGCCCGCGCTCGTGTGTAACTTACAAGCAGCGACATTCCAAGGGCGATCATGGTCCAGACGGGGTTGGCTAGGCCCCCAAAGGCAATGCCTACAAAGATAACAACCTCTGCAATCTTGTCAAACGACGAGTCCAAGAACGCGCCCTTTTTTGAGGCCTGCTTGGTGACCCGGGCCACAGCACCGTCCACCATGTCAAAAAAGCCGGAGACAAGCAACAGCACGCCGCCGGCGACTGCGGCCCAGTACCGGTCAAGGCCAAAGTAAGTCGAACCGTACGCAAATGCTGCGGCAAACGAGACTGCAAGGCCCACCCCTGTCCAGAAATTGGCTGAAAGGCCGGTTGATGCAAAGCCGGAGCCCAGCTTGGCCATGGTGGGCGCAAGGGAGTCCCGTAAGCGGTTTAGCAACGGCCCTTGGTTGCGGAATCTGTCATAATAATTTATTGAGCAAGCCGGTAGATGCTTCCATCAAAGGACAGGATGTACAGCAGGCCGTCCGGGCCGGTCTCGATGTCAGTTATGCCGCCAAATCCCCTGCCAAGGATAAAGGGCTCAAGCTCGCCCTGGTTGTCGGCCACCCTGTCGGTCAGCTGGCCCAGCTCAAGGTCTGTTCTTTCTTTGTTGAGGGCAAAGTTGTACAGCTGGCCGTTGTTGATGTCGCCAACAAACAGGCTGTAGGAATAGTCTCCGAGTGCGGTGGAATTCAGAAATTCAATGTCTGTCACGCCGATGGCCTGCCGCCAGCTAAAGACCGGATCTGCGTAATGAGAGCCTTCAAACATAACTAAATCATCCTCGCCGGCATCCGTCCGAGATATGGGGCCCATGACGCGCTCCCAGCCGCTGTTAAAGCCCGGCCTGACTATGTTTATCTCGTCGTAGTCAGCGGGGCCGTTTTCCGTGTCCCAGAGCACGCCGGTCTTGGGGTCAAAATCAAGGCCAAAGCTGTTCCTGACTCCGTACGCAAAGTAAGCAGCAAGGTTGTCGCCGGAAAGAATGTTTGCCGCCGGCCTGCCGTCGCTGTCGACTTTGAGGACGGCCGAGGTGTAGTCTGCCGCCGGCCCATTCTTAAAGTTCTGCACCTGCCCGTTTCTGTTCAGGTCGCCGGTCACGATATACAGAAAGCCGTCTGGACCAATGGTCATCTTGCCTCCATCATGGTTTGGGCCCGGAGTTCCCGGCAGGTCCAGTATCATCACAGGGTTGGCAAGGCTGCTGCCATCAAAATCATACCTGTAGACGCGGTTTTTCACTCCATCATCGTTTTCGGTAAGGTACAGAAAGACCGAACTGCCCTTGACTGCGATGCCAAGCAGGCCCCGCTCGCTTCTACTGTCCACGTCCAGATCGAGAAGTGGGGTTTCAAGCAACCTGCCGTCTTTGACCATTCTGACTTTGCCGTCGTCTTTCTGCAGGACAAGGATGTCATCGTCGCCAACAAACGCCATGCTGGTCGGCGCCGAAAGACCCTCGATGACTTTTTCCACCCTCAATGACTGGTCTCGCAGCCTCGGTGGATCAGAATCTGGAATAACTGCAAATGTGCCGTTATTTGGCGCAGCAGAATTAATCGGGCTTGTTGTCTGCTGGGGCTGCACTCCAATGTATGCAGCAGCCGCAGCAACAGCAACGATTGCGGCCGCGACTATGCCAACTCGGGCTAGTTTCAACTGTCATTATTTCGCCATCCATGCTATTATGTATACATCTCATCTTTGCCAAAACGGTTCTTATACCAGCAGGGGCTTGAAAAGCAAGTTGGAGATCAAAGGCCATCTGGTCGACTGCGTCAAGAGCCTGTATGCGATGGGCCTGACCACGGCAGTGTCTGGGAACCACAGTGTCAGGTTTGGCAAAAAGTGGATGTGGCTTACGCCGTCAGAGATCCCAAGGTACCTGATAAAGCCGGCAGACCTGGTAAAGGTAGACCTTGAGACTGGCCGGGCTGTGGGAAAAAGAAAGCCAAGCATCGAGCTTAACATGCATAAAATGATCTACAACATCCGGCCGGATGTCAACGCCGTGGTGCACACCCACAACCCCTACTCGGTGGGAATTGCCATCTCGGCAGAATTCCGGCACGTGATTGAGGAGGCCAAGATAGTTGTGGGCCAGCCTTCAGTTATTGAAAACAAGCCGTCTGGCTCAATCGCGCTGGCAGAGGCAGTATCATCTGAATTTGAGCGGGGAGCGACGGCCGTCATAATCAAAAACCACGGCGTTGTGGCCGTTGGAAAAAGCATACACCATGCCCGGGCAGTTGCAGAATCCCTTGAAGAATGGGCCAAGGTCCTGACTGTGGCAAGGATTTTTGGCGGCCCAAAAGACTGGCTTTAAACGCCGAGGATCTGCTTTAGCATCGCGCGGTAGTCAACCTTCTCTTTCTTGCTTCCCGGAGACGGAAGCTCGAATATGAGGGGGATCGGACGCTTGGCTCGCAAGGTCGTCAGCTGGCTTCTTATCTCCTTGCCGATGTCGTCGCTTAGCAGAACAAGGCCAATGTCGCGCTCACCCATCCTGTTTATCTCGGTCAGGGCCTCTGTTGGAGTATCGACCTTTACGCCCTTGACTCCGGCCAGCTGGAAGCTGGTAACAAAGACTCTGCTTCCGATAGCTACTATTTGCATCCTGTGACTCTGCTGGCAGGTCCCTTTTTATTCCTTTTGAGGTGCTTGTACAGCCACAATGAAGGCCTGTTACGTCAAGCACGATGCGACGGTTCCTGCTGCAATCTGAACGTCTGGGGCTTGCAATGAATAAGTTTTTTAGAAAAGGCAACGCAACAATGCTGTGAGCTTTGACTCAGATTCGTCATTATTTGAAAAGATGTCCGGCAAGAAACTTGCAACACTTTTCGGCCTAGCGTTCTTTGGAGCCTTCATGCTTATACAGATGATCCAGGGATTCCCGCTCCGCAGCCTGTTTATAAAAGAGTCCGTGACCGAGGAAGTCGAGATCATCATAAAGCAGGGTGATGTCTGCGTCATCGAAACAGCCGACCATCCCCGGGAGATCCGAAACTGCACTTACAATGAGGGCGACCACCTCATCGTTACCTACAACAAGGACAACGCTGGAATCGAGTCCCACCGGCTCAAGTGACCAGTTCCAGAAAAGCTTTCAAGTTGCCAGCATCGTCCCTTCTTCCGTCTATGGGAGTCTCCATTATAATCGGCAACTTCTTGACGGCTTTGTGGTGCACGAATGCAGACAGGCCCCCCTTGCCGATGTAGCCAAGGCCAATGTGATCATGCCTGTCAAGATTGCAGCCAAGTTCTCCTTTAGAGTCGTTTAGGTGAATCATTCTTAGTTCTTTGAATCCGACTGCCTTGTCAAACTCTGCTAGGGTCTTTTCCACGCCCTCGGCTGTGCGGATGTCGTAGCCTGACGCAAAGACATGGCAGGTGTCGATGCAGACCCCTGCATTGACGCCAAGCCTGTCAAGGATTGTCCGCAGCTCCTGAAAATTGCCGCCGACGTTGTTTTTCTGGCCAGCATTGTTCTCAAGCAGGACCATGACTTGGCCGCGTTTTTTTGCCTTGTCCCGGGCCGTCTGTATGGCACCCACCAGCTGGTCTATGCCTGCTGAGACGCCTTTATCCTTGTGACTTCCAAGGTGGATTACTAGAAACGGTATTCCAAGCTCGCCGGAACGCTCCAGCTCGCCGGCCAGCGTTGCCACCGATTTCATATAATTCTCGCCGGGCGGCCCAGAGAGGTTTGGCAGGTACGGCATGTGCACTGCTATGGAATCCCTGTCGATGCCGCTTGCAGCCAGCTTTTGCTTAAACGTTGCCACGTCGCCGGCGTCAAGGGGCTTGGCAGCCCAGCCTCTGGGGTTTCGGCTAAAGATCTGAAAGGCGCTGCAGCCCATGCCTTTAGCGTTGTCCACAGAATTTGAAATGCCGCCGGCAATCGAGACGTGAAAGCCGACCTTGTAGCCGCCATTCATGCCACTGTTTGAAAGATGACGGTTAGTAAAGTTATTGCAACGGCGTTTTTATTGAGGGATAGTACACTTCATATTACTTGTCAATAAGGATGGGGCCGAAGGATTGGGAGGATGATCCCCTTCAGAATGCAGATTATGCAAAATACCCATTTCTGAATGATGTTTCTGAATTTATCCGGCGCTCGCACTTCGATTTTGAAGAATTTGACAGGCCAGAAATGAAGGATATCGTGGATGAGGCAGCCAAAAGGATTGAAATAGAAGTAGACGGAAAAGTCTACCCAGATTTAGATAGATTTCAGAAGGAAGTATGGACTTTCTTGGCTTCCCTCATGATGGTAAAATCTCTGGGAATAGAATCGATAATTAGAAAGTATGCACTGTTTGAAGCAATGAGGGCAGAAAATTTTCTTGCAGATGACTTGAAGAAAATAAAAGATCAAAACAAAATACATCTCCTCTTGCTTAAGGTTTTTGAAGAATTATTCAAAGTTAAGATAAAGGCAGACCATGATGACATGAGATTTTATAAAGTACACGTTACAGACTATCTAAAAAGATCCTCTCATTTCCATGAACAGGAATGGAAATTGATAAACAGAATGGTAAACGACGGGTACGTTTTTCTTGACGCAGAAGAAACTGTAAGACTCTTCAGAAACGAGTTGAGCGCCTTAATTTATGACAGAGTCAAAGCAATGTCAATAGCGTCTTTACCAACTTCAATTAAGGTAAAAGTTGAAGAATTAAGAAATTCTTTGGCTCCGCGTTATGAGTACCGCACATATGCTGTAACAGAGTACCCGCCATGCGTCAAGCACGCCCTTGAGGTCATGGGCAGAGGCGAGAACCTGCCCCATTCTGCACGAGTCATGCTGGCCACGTACATGCTGGCCATAGGCAAGCAGACCGACGAGGTAGTCGAGCTGTTCAAAAACGCGCCGGACTTTAATGAAAAGATAACCAGGTACCAAGTCGAGCACCTGGCGGGCACCAAGGGAAGCCGCGTCAAGTATTCCGTGCCGTCATGCGAGAAGCTGAGAAACGAGAACCTATGCTTTGCAACGGAGGACTGCGCCGGCATCATAAACCCGGTCCAGTTTGGCAGGTGGAAAAGGCAGTGACTGAGAACAGGAATCTTGAAGTCGTCAGGGCCGCGTTCAGGGAGTACTACTTTCGCCAGTCAAAGATGATCGAGATCCCGGAAGGCATAGAAAAGCGGGAATTTGGATACATGCCATTTGGCCAGGGGATGGTCCGGCACATCTCGTTTAAGGGCCCCGGCGAGGTCCTGGCCGCCCTGGTAAGGGAGGTGCCTTCAGACGTCTACTGTTCCAACGCATACTATAGGTTCCCAAATCTGCCGATGCAGGAAAAGCAGTGGCTTGGGGCCGACCTGATATTTGACATCGACGGAAAGGATCTGGACCTGCCCTGCGTGCCGTCTCACTCCTATCCTGTATGCAGCAATTGCGGGCATGTCTCTGCGCCCTCTGAGAGCTCGGACTACACATGCCCGTCCTGCGCAGGCAAGAAGGCCGAATGGGTCTCGATACCCTGTGCAAAGTGCATCGACGGCTCAAAGAAAGAAGCAAAAAAACTGATAGACTTTCTGACCGAGGATCTGGGCATCCAGAGGTCAGCAATACGCCTGTATTTTTCTGGCAACAATGGCTTTCACTTCCATATTGACGACGAATCTTACCGGATGCTTGATTCGCAGGCAAGGTCGGACCTTGTCGGGTACCTGTCTGGCATCGGGCTTATGGCCGAAAGCATTGGCGTGCGCAAGAGCCCCGGAGGCGACCTGGCTTATGTCAAGTTCCCCAAAAGCGGGCTTGCGTATGGCTGGCGCAAAAAGATTGCTGACCGCCTAAAGATTGACAACACCTCGACTATCCGGCTTACCCACCTTGTCCAGCAAAAGGGCGGCTTTTCTGCCTTCCAGTCAGAAATAGACGCCATCGCCCGGCAGGCTGGAGTCCGGATAGACCCGCAGGTCACCACCGACGTGCACCGGATCTTTCGCATGCCGGGCACCCTTAACAGCAAGAGCGGGCTTGTAAAGAAAAGATGCGAGCTAGATAGTATCGACTCATTTGAGCCATTCTCTGAAGCCTGCCTGCTGGGCGACAGCAGGGTGCAGGTCCAGATGAAAACCCATGTCCGGTTCAAGCTCAAAGGCGAGTCCTTTAACATATCCAAGGAATCAGCCGAGCTGCCGGCTTTTGCCGCAGTCTATCTCCTCTGCAAGGGCTTGGCCCAGGTGGCCTGAACGTATTAAAGGACCTTCATTCCTACATTGTTTGATTGTGGGACACCTACAGTAGCGGCAAGGATACAACTCCGCGCTCCAGCATTGGCAGGACGGTCCGTATCGCGGTCTTTGCAGCGGTAGGTATAGTTATCTTCCTTCTGGTCAGCAACCAGGCAGTGAACCTGTTTCTCAACGTATCAGAGTTTGGCTCGGTCTTCACCAAGACGGTTTACTACTCCATACTTTCCGGCCTTATCCTGGCGGCCATCGCCCTGGTCAGGGTCAACTTTGTCCACCGCCACTCCATAGTATGGTACAGCTTTCAGGTCGTAACAAACCTAGTAGGACGCGGCGAGCGTCAGCAAAAAAACCTGTCCTACACAGAGTTTCACATGAGCCCGTTGAGCTTTGGCGTCTGGCAGGTGACAAAGGTGGTTCTGCTGGCCCCGCTTTTTGGAAACATTGTCTTTGGTATGGCGATGGAGTACATGGCTGACGGAAACGACATCGGGCTTGGCTCGATAGGCAGGATATTTTCCATACCCTTTACAGACGTCCCTGCTGACGGCAGCTTTACCACTGAAAGCATCATCCCGCTTGTGCCTTCTCTGACAATGGTTATACCGCCGCTTTTGGCGGCCGTCGGAGTCCGGCTCTTGGTCTACGTGGGCGTCTCCGGGGCCATCAGCATAGTCTCGGCATACATCAACGACGTCAGCGACAGAAAGCCCCGCTTCCTGTCCTACATCTCGACGGTCGAGATAATAATAGGTACCGTGATCTTTTGGGCCGGCTTTACCGTATTCTTCAGCTCGGCCATAGACTATAACACGCGGTACATCATCGCCGGCGCACTAGCGCTTGGAGCGGCCTTCATAGCCTTTGGATTTCTAGACAAGCGCCGCGCACGGGTGATAATATACCCAGCAAAAAAGCATATCTACTCGAGGTTTATCGCCGTCGCGGCGGTCGTCGTCGTCGTCTCGTCCATCGTTTTCATAAACGCCGGAATAGCCGAGGCCAAGAAGGTGGAGTGGCGCGGCCCGTACATCTCGCAGGAGATAGCCGTCAACCGGTACGCGGCGGAGCTGGACGATATCAAGATAGTGAACTATGACGTCAAGCCGCCCTCCGTCTCGCCGTCCGACATCCGGCCGATAGTGGACGAAAACCGCGATACGCTGAACAACATCCGGCTCTGGGACCAGGAGGCGGCCACGTCGAAGCTGAAACCGGAGCTTGGTCAGAGAAACGACATCGTCTTTGCCGACACGGACATACTGCGGTTTGACTCGACGATGGTCTGGACCGGCACTACAACTCCAAAGCTGCCGGACACGGCCAGGGGCAACGAGTGGTTCAACGGGCACCTTGTTTACACCCACGCCAACACTGGCCTGAAGATGCTTGAGGCTGATACCGGCAACCTTGTGGACGAGGCCAAGTTCTTTGAGCAGCGCCGCATATACTACGGCGAGAGCGGAACCGAGGGCATCTTCTCAAAGGCATGGTCTGCATACCCCGTCGGGCGGACTTCCAGCACCGAGATAGACGGGTTCTTTTACAACGGCACCGGCGGCGTCGATGTCTCGCCGCCCCTCAGCTGGGTCTTTGAGCCAAACTTCATGCTGTCCTATCCAGACACGCCGATACACGTGATGAGGTACAAGGACATCCACGACCGCATGGAGCTTTTGTACCCGTTCTTTGCTTATGACTTTGCATTCGGAGAAAGCGTGACTCCCACCTTCCAGAAGGTCGATGCTTTCCCTGTAACTGACGGCACCAACACGTACTGGATGATGCCCCTTATCGTGGGGCTTGACACCTCCCACGTGCCGTGGGGGCCACCCTTCATGCTCAAGCTAGTGGGCTACGCGCTCATCGATACTTACAACGGCGACGTGCAGGTCATCGTGACTGGAGACGACAAGTTCTCCGAGGTTTTCTACGAGCAGTACAAGGAGCTTGGCGCCACGCGGGATGTCCCGGCCTGGCTTGAGAAGCAGATTCGGTATCCTGAAGAGATGTTCGTATGGACGATAGCAAAATTCAACCGCTACCATGTGATGGATCCAAAGACGTTCATAGAGGGCACCAAGTTCTACGATATACCCCAGGACCAGTCCAGGGACGTGCCGCCGTACTACATCGTGACCAAGCCGCAGGGTTTTGAAAAGTCCGAGTTCGTGGGCTTTCAGTCCCTTGAGCTGAGCGGCTCGCAGAGCAAGAACCTGGTGGGCTACATGATAGTGCAAAACGACCTTGGCCGGCTAGGCGAGATGACTTTCTACTCTGTGCCGCAAGAGTCCCCTACAAAGCTCATTGGCCCGACCGCTGCGCGGGAGGCCCTTGAAAAGGACAGGGAGTACAAGAACATCAAGACGCTGTTGCAGGGCAACCCCAAGCTGGGGGAGAACATCCTGTACAAGATCGGAGACGAGGAAGTGTACTTTATTCCGGTTTACACTGCCAGCACTGCCGGAGGCGTGGTATCGCAGATAGGCACGATTGCAGCCGTCGGCGCGTCGGTGACCGGGAACTTTTACGTCGGGCTTGGTGACAATCCAGTGCAGGCGTTTGAAAACTATCTTCTCAAGTCTGCCGGCCAGGAACCGTCGGATCAAGTTCCGCCATCAACCGGAGGCAACGTCACCGACATCGATGTGCAGGGAAGGATAGCAGCACTAGAAAAGCTGTTTGAAGACGCCGGCATACAGGTCCTCAGGCCCACGGCCATATCTGCCCCCCTTGAATTCCGGGAGGCGTCCGTATCCTACAAGTCGGAGGACGAGTCTGATGCTGCAAGGCAGTCGGTAAACGACTTTATCGGCAAATTTGCCCCGCAGGGCGGCAGGGTGTTTGAATGGCAGACTGACAGCACTGTCAACTTTGGAGTGCTCCAGTCAGTTGACGGCATTGTCGAGGTCCATTACATATCGGTAGAGGTTGGCTGACCTTGCAGAAGGTACTGGTGGTAGACAACCTCTCACCTTTCACGCCGGATATACTGGCCTGCCTTGACCGGCTTGGCGTAGACCATATCTGCAAAAAGTATTCCGATGTCTCGGATCTTGTCTATAGCCGCGTCATTTTATCTGGAAGGCGTAAGAACGACTCGGCCACGAACGCGGCAAATGCGCGGATAATAAAGCGCTGCCTTGAAAACAGCCTGCCGGTGCTGGGGATCTGCTACGGAGCGGAGATAATCGCCCTAACCCTTGGCGGGTCGCTTCGCCGGATGCCGCAGGCAGTGCAGGGGCCCACAAAGATCCTGCCTTCTGGACCAAACCTGCTTACCGGCGACAAAAAGTCAGTGACGATGTATGAAAGCCACAGGCTTTGCGTTGCAAGGCTGCCTGACAGCTTTGATGTGCTGGCAAGCTCCGAGCACTGCCGGTACGAGATGTTTGCCCACAAGACCAAAAAGATCTGCGGGACCCAGTTCCACCCAGAAAAGAGCGACCAGGATGGCCTGGACCTGATTGAAAGTTTTTTGAAATTGTAGAAGGATTTATTTTCCGCCAACCCTTCCTGTCAGGTCAGTTGTCAAATTCACAGTCAGAGCATCTCATCAACTTACCCCTTGTCAGCAAGAGCGAGGAAAGCGCACGGCTCCCGCTGGCAATAAACGTGGTGGCCAAGTACTGGGGCGAGGACCTGACGTCCCTTGCCTCAGAACCCGCTCCAGCAAGGGGGGCCGTGATGATAGACGGAATAGATCTAGCAGAAAAACGCGGCCTTGCCTGCTACATATACAAAAGCTCGCTTAAGGATCTGAAAAGGCGCATCGACCAAGGCATACCGCCCATAGTCATCATGCCCGGCATACAGGATGTGGTGCAGCACGCAACGGTGGTTTCTGGATACAACAGCGATGAGCGCAGGATCCTCACCTACGTGCCGGAGCCAGACACGTTTGGTGCCGTATCTGAATCCAAGTTTGAGTCCGACTGGGTACAGGACGACACGACTGCCATAGTCTTGATCCCACAGGACATGAAGAGCATCATGAAAAACGAGGAACTAAAATTCAACAAATCAAACCGGCTCTGTTTTGAGTCTGAAAGGCCGCGCCATGAAGGCCGGCTTAACCTGGTTGTAGACATGCTTACAGAGGCCACGCAGGTGGACCCTGACAACCCTCAGGCCTGGTGCCTTTTGGCTGGAGTCCACAACGAGATGGGCTCAGATCAGGCCGTGGCCTGCTATGAGCGGACGATAAAGCTGAACCCGCAGTACTACCTTGCGTACCGGGGACTTGGAAACTATTTTCTGAAAAGAAAGGACCATGCACTGGCAGAAGCCTACTACACCAAGGCCATCGAGATAAACCCTGTGCGCTTTGGCCCCATATACAAGAACCGGGCAGTGGCAAGGCTGCAAATAGGCAACAATGCCGGAGCAAAGCAGGACCTAGTAAGGTACCTGGAGCAGACGCCCAACGCCGGCGACAGAAAGTCAATAGAGGATGCTATTTCCCAGCTCTGATCTCGGTGTATGTCTCTATCCTGACCGGCTCCTGCAGTAGACCGTTGATCTTTTCTGGAAGGGCCTGCAGGTATGGCTTTCTTAGATGTGCTTCTAGGGCAGCCATGTCCGTCCAGACCTCGTCAAAGACAAGGGAGTCTGGATCCTTTGTTGAGCGGTGAAGAACGTATGCGATGTTGCCCGGCTCGCCCCTTGTGGGTTCTACAAGGTCTAAAAGTATGCTTTCCAGCTTCTCTGATTTTCCGGGCCGGGCCTTGAAAAATGCAAGACACCTGATGGACTTGTCGGTGCGGTTCTGGAATTTCTGCAGGTCTGTGGTCGTGACCATGGCCGTTTTGAATTGCGCCGGCATTGATAAATAAACTACACGATCGGAGGCTGACCCCAAAAATGATAAGTACATGTAGTGCATCTCATGTGATCGGGGTTTGAATCGAACTATGATAGGATTGAAAGTTCAACTATATATAAACGCCCTAGTCGTTCGCCTAGTTTGAATCGAACTATGATAGGATTGAAAGTGGTATTGCGTTGTGTAGGATTTGATCATTAGAGCATGTTTGAATCGAACTATGATAGGATTGAAAGTTGAAGTGAGTTCCTTTGAGGATTCCCATTTCATTGGTTTGAATCGAACTATGATAGGATTGAAAGTACAGAATCCACGTGCACGCTATGCTTTTCATGTCCGTTTGAATCGAACTATGATAGGATTGAAAGGCTTTGATACCTTCGCCAGCTTCGATACCTTCGCCAGTTTGAATCGAACTATGATAGGATTGAAAGTGTTGCAGATTCATCTGCATCATGTTCAATTTTACCGTTTGAATCGAACTATGATAGGATTGAAAGTGGTTCGATTTGCTTCGAAACTCTTTTCATCTACTGGTTTGAATCGAACTATGATAGGATTGAAAGATATTGTGTGATCGTCTTGCACCTTGCGGTCATACGGTTTGAATCGAACTATGATAGGATTGAAAGAACGACACCATAATATATCTAAACGATTAGATATATTGTTTGAATCGAACTATGATAGGATTGAAAGTTAAAAGTGTTATGGAACTACTTGAAGGGGTCTTGGGTTTGAATCGAACTATGATAGGATTGAAAGTCTATCAATTGCATATCTGTCTGACTTTGTAAAGTATGTTTGAATCGAACTATGATAGGATTGAAAGTTTTTTGTGTGATAGATGATATATGATTCGTATTTGGTTTGAATCGAACTATGATAGGATTGAAAGTGGATAAAGTATGGCGTGTCATCGGTGACAAAAAAGGTTTGAATCGAACTATGATAGGATTGAAAGCGGCTTTTGCTACAGCAGTTGCAACAGTTTTACTATGTTTGAATCGAACTATGATAGGATTGAAAGCCGTCCTACAACATTTACATCGAGCAAATTAAGACTGTTTGAATCGAACTATGATAGGATTGAAAGAACACGTATAATGTATTGCACATCACTGAGCCGTCGGTTTGAATCGAACTATGATAGGATTGAAAGTGAAAAGTCAGATGTGACTCCTGGCGGCGGAACTGGAGTTTGAATCGAACTATGATAGGATTGAAAGTCACACACGCTGCAATGTATAGCACGACGATTAAGGGGTTTGAATCGAACTATGATAGGATTGAAAGCTCAAGAACGCAAGCAATGCTTTCACCGGCGCACTAGTTTGAATCGAACTATGATAGGATTGAAAGACAAGCCTGGCACCGCTCTTGACAAAAAGATTGACGGTTTGAATCGAACTATGATAGGATTGAAAGGGTAACAATCCGGTTGCACCACCCACTTCCCTCAGTGTTTGAATCGAACTATGATAGGATTGAAAGGAATCATACAGTGAACCGTGAGGCGTGGCGAAAACAGTTTGAATCGAACTATGATAGGATTGAAAGAAATTGGCAAGTTTGAACATGATGTTAAAAGTCGTGCGTTTGAATCGAACTATGATAGGATTGAAAGCAAGGTAACTGAAACACTGTATAACGTCGGCGTAGAGTTTGAATCGAACTATGATAGGATTGAAAGTAAATCGCCGCATCAGTTATGATCTCGCGGATTGCGGTTTGAATCGAACTATGATAGGATTGAAAGGCGGATGATTGTTCCAATGTCTTTGGGTGGTTTACAATCAACACATCAAACGATACATTACATTTACGAAATAAGTTTGTGAGAGCTATTCCAGCACGACAAGATTTCCCTTCATAGTAGGTATGTGATATATGCACTGGTACTCGAATATGCCGGCTTCGTTTGCCTCAAAGGTGATGACCGCACTCCTCCCTGCTTCCACATCGTGGTGCATCTCGTAAGGCT
Organism: Nitrososphaera sp.; assembly: GCA_029263715.1. Taxonomy (GTDB): domain Archaea; phylum Thermoproteota; class Nitrososphaeria; order Nitrososphaerales; family Nitrososphaeraceae; genus Nitrososphaera. The sequence continues at coordinate 52,648 of JAJUFP010000002.1, forward strand.
CGTACATTGTAAAGGAGTGCTTTTCTTGCGTCTCCTCCGGTTCGAGGTTGTAAAAGTAGACGGTTACTCTGTCGCCCTTGTCGACCACAATTTCCTGCAACGAGAACAGGTCTGGAGGGATACCAAGGGCCTCCTCGTCTATGCTTTCTTCGACCTCTGAGAAAATGTAAAATTCCCTTTCCTGTCCTTCGACCTCGGCAGGTTCTGGGCTTGGAGCAGGGCGCGTCAATGATATGCTCGCCACGGCTATGGCGACGGCAGCAATCGCAATAGCGGCTATGCTCAGCGCACTGGGCCTTGAAGCTCCAGCGGACATACTCCGTATTTCTCATTCTTGTATATTAGAATTTTATAGAATCGGGTTCTAGAAATGATTGCCGTCGCCTGCACAGACTTTATCTTCAGATTCTCAACAATTGAGAATGTCTTTTACCGGCTTGTTCAAATAGAACTATTGTAGGTTTCAGCCTGACTTCTGCCGGTGGGCCAGCGTCTGGACTGCCTGGTGGAACTGCTCTTCTGTAAGCGGCGGCATGTCTGCCAACTTCAGGTTTTCAGACAGATGCTCTGCACTCTTTTGGCCGATAAGCGGAGCTATCACCGACGGGCTTGAGCGGATCACCTGCACTATCTTTGACAGCTGGTCTGTCAGACCGCAATAGTCCGGGATGGGCGCGCGCAAAAGCCGTCCCTGAAACAGGGGCACGCTGGTAAAAATGCCGATGCCAAGCCTTGCCGCCGCCTCAAGTATGTTAAGGTTGCCCTCAGACCCAACAGACTGGCTCTTGGTAAACAGCGCTTCGCTGTAAGCCAGGTTGTAAGGCAGCTGGATGAACTTAAAGCCGTGGTTCTTGCCTCCAACGGACTCGGCGGCCTTGACTGCCGCTTCTAGAGAAAGGTATTCCCTGCTTTCCTTTGGAACCCGGAAGCATGTCCATGTGGCCATGCCGTAGTAGCGAAGCTTGCCGGCCTTTCGATACTGCTCGTACACCTCAAAGACCTTGGCCAGCATCTCCATAAATCGGCTTTTTGAAACGTCGGCATGCCAGCTTTCAAACGCGTTGTGCACGTAGACAAGGTCGATGCAGGAAAGGCCCATGTTTGCAAGGGACTTGTCGATGCATTTTGAAATGTAAGCGGGATTGAGGATGTTGTAGCCGGAGCTGATGTCGTCGGCGCTGATGACGCCTGCTGAAATGTACATGCGCTGCAGGTACTCCATGACATCGATGTTGGGCATGTCGCCGTCGTTGGTGATGTACCCGTTCTTTGTGGATATGAACACGTGGTCACGGCTTACTATGTTTTCTTTGATCAAACGCGAGAGCGCGCGGCCTATGCTTCTCTCAGACTTCATGGCCCGGTAGTTGATGGCAGTATCGATGACGTTGATGGCGCCGGACTTGACTGACTCGTAGACCGAGTTTTCCATCGCCTCGTCGTCTTCCTTTGTAATGTCGCCAAGGTAAGTTCCCATCCCCAGGCTTGAAAGCCGCAGGCCGTCAAAGCTCTTGAAGTGGGCGGCAGGCCTGCCCGCTGAGACTGAGCGCTGCATGTATCTTGCAGTGCCGGCCGGAGTAGCAAAGCCATCGATAGTATCTGACAACAGAAGAGCTCCCGCATGGGGCGATAATAAACGGATCGAAGGGACTCATCTGAAGGGAGCAAGGCTTATCTTTTGATCCGTGATAAATTACCCGTGGCAGAACTGGATCCAAACGTGCTCAACCCGTACCTGCTCTTGGATGCAGGTATTGCGCCAGCAGTCAGTCTTGTTTTCACTGCTGCATCGGTATTTCTGTCGCTGTACATATCGCGGCACTTTTTCCAGTCGTACCTGTTCTCGGGGTTTGGATACCTGCTTGGCCTGCCAGCCGGCTTTGTTTTCCTGGCAGCCTCCTTCGGCCTTGAGCAGCTTGGTCTGCTGTACAGCCAAAGTGTGCTTCTGCACCCTGCATTTTACTGGCTGCAGGTTGCTTTCCAGTCCGAGGCGCTGGCACTGATAGCACTCTCGTACTATTACAAGGACTCTGACGGACGGCCTGTCCGGATAAGGCTTTCGGACATCGGGATGATGGTGCTTCCGCTGGCCATGGTGATGGTGCCCATGCTTCTGGCCACTTCCGAGCTGGCATCAAAATCGTACATCAGCTACCCGTCGCTGGCAGATCTGGGCCTTGTCATGCGCATATTCAACATGGCAGTCCTGGCCTACATATTCAAAAACACCGTCGTATCGCTGGTCCGGTCTGCAAACGTAAGGATGCTCTATGTGCCAGCAGCCTTTGCGCTTTTGTGGCTTGAGCAGTACTCCCTGGTCATGACGTACTTTGACAACAGCGCCTTTGCCTTTGCCGGCTCGATAGTGGCCCGGGTCGCCGGCCTTGCACTGTTTGCCTATGTCTTGCATGCCGTGACATCGAAGAGGAGACTGGAGATTGAGGCAAGAGAAAAGGCATAAGCTGCAGCTGTTCTACGAGATCCTCTGCGCCATTGAGGAGGACTCGATGAGAAACGAGGTGGCAAGGCCCACCCACGTGCAGCATTTCACCCGGCTTTCGTACGACAAGATGATGAACCACCTGCAGGAGCTGGAGGACAAGGGCATGATCCACCGGGTAAGCGGGCTTGTGGCCATAACCGCAAAGGGCAAGCGGTTCATCGAGCAGTACGACCAGCTGATAAAGCTGATTGAAAGCGCCGGTCTCTGAAACTCATTCAAAAAGAACACTCAGTAACAAACAGCTTGACTTGTTGCTTCTAAAAAGATTCAATCGAGACTGGCAGACCAATTTTTATACGCGTTTTAATTAAAAGATAAATAATCAAAAACCCAATTCCTTTGCCTTTCTAAAGCATTTTTGAGCTTCATCTTTACGATTTAGTGCATTAAGAGAATACCCTTTGTATTTCCACACATATCCCAAATTGGGATCTATTGCAAGTGCTTTGTCAAAACATTCGATGGCTCGTTGATGATCGTCTTTGTTTGTCCAATTTGCAGCTAGACGAGTCCCCTCATAGAACCATTTATCCGCCTCAGGATTACTCCGAGATTCAAGTTTTGTTTCAGAACGTATTCCTCCAGATCTTTTTTTATTCGTCTCGGGTCTGTATGGTTTGTAGTTTGGTAGGGTGGGATCATTGTATTTGTTTGGAGAGCCAACATCAGAATCCCCCGTCTGACCTAATTTTTGAAGCATAAGTTTCTTGTTATCTCTAGCAAGCTTATTGTCTGGATTTACTTCCAGCTCTTTTTCAAAACAATCAAGTGCGTCTTTATATCTGCCGAGCTTATCCAAGGCAACACCCTTGTTGTTCCAGCCGTTCAGCATTGATGGGTCGATCTTTGTTGCTTTGTCGTAACAATCAATAGATTCTTCGTAAACGCCTTTTTCCGAAAGAGCATAACCCTTGTAAAACCATGCAAGTGAATAATTTGGTTCGATTTCAAGTGCTTTTTCACTGCAAGCAAGAGCCTCATCATACATTCTTTTATTGATGTAGTAGTCAGCTTTCTTAATCAATTCCGACGGATCATCCGATTCTGCCATCTCGTCGGCATATTTTTTATGCTGATTTTTTCTTTCGAGTAGCAGGTTCTTATATGAACGCGCTTCGTAGTGTGATGGGTTAATCTGCAGGACTCTCTCAAAACAACTCATCGCCTCTTCGAATTTCCCAAGTGTGTAATAATGCACACCTTCATTAAACAACGAATCCGTTGTATCTGAAACACGCTTCTGTTTCTCAATCCGTTGTAACAGTTTAACGTTGTTTAAAGCTTCGACATCTGATGGTTTTATCTTAAGAATCTCTTTGTAGCATACAAGTGCTTCATCATAGTTGTCTAGACTAAAAAGAGACGCAGCTTTCCCTTTCAATGAATCCACATCGGAGGGGTTTTGATTTAGAATTTGATTATATATCGTCAGTGCTTCTTGATATTTTTGTAATTCGAGAAGTTTTGTTGCATTTTGTTTCATTTTTTCTAATTTTGTTTGTTCTGTATCCGTTGGTTCTGCATTGGAATCACGCCTTTCTGCTTCTCCTTCATATTCTTTGAGTCTATCCAGATTATCTAATGCCTCAATGTTGTCCTGTTCTGTCTCAAGTACCTTGTTAAAGCAATTTCTGGCTTCATCATATCTTTTTAGTTTGATGCAACATATGCCCTTGTGATTCAATGCTTCAATATGTTTTGGATTACTCTCCAAAACCCGATCAAAAAAGACAATCGCTCTTTCGTATTCCCTCCTTTTAAAATAATCTCTGGCTGATAGAACAATTGGGTCTGGTCCGGAAGTAGCTGCTGATGCAGTAGGTGATGCTTCATTCTTTTCCCGTGGCTCGTTTGGGTAATATGCAAGGACGATGTTACCAGACATCGCTGTCTTCATTATTGGTTTCTGCCTTTTGTCTGCAGAAATCACCTTGTGATATACATAATCTCCAAGAGAGGAAGGAGTGACAAATCCTTTGTTGTTGACTGCCTCATTGTTAATTCCTCCATTGAGCCCTTCAATTAGATAGTATGTAAACAGACTATAATCCTGATTCTTCATTTTAAAGGACTGTTGGCTGCCAAGAGATGATGCAAGCAGGCACTTTCCATCGCCTTCTTTGAAGGTGTTCTCCATTGCCACCCTGGCGTTCTTGGCGATGTCTTCTTCATCGCCCATGGCAATGCCGGCTGCTCCGCTAAAGCAACAGTCTAATATTGTCACAATCTTTGTTGCAGAACTTCTCTTCATTGCCCTTTCAATATCATCAAAATTAAATCCCTTTCTCCAAGGTTTATTGCTATCTATATCAGAAGATGCCATAAAATGGTCTCCATGACCATCAGGTATTCCGTGTCCTGTGAAGTAGAAAAGCAAGGTATCTTTAGAATCTGCGCTCGTGAAGAAATTGTCAACGGCGTCTTCTATTCTGTCGCCGTTTACCTTGCCTACCAGCTTCCATTCATTTTTAATTTCATAGCCCAACTTATCTAGGATCTCCACCATCTCTTTTCCATCGTTCTTGCAGAAGGGTAGCTGTCGTTTAGAAGGTAAATTGTCGTAATCACTTACCGCTATGATCAGAGCTTTTTTCTTTCCATCTCCCTTGTAAGAATTTTCAATCGACAAGGGTAATGGTTCTACCGAAGGCGATTATTTAAGGAGTTCTAGTAGTAAATTACTAAAAAACAAGCGGTCTTTACATTCGTCATAATTACTAATCTTTTGGTTTCAAGGTTACCTTTAATCCACCTTCACCTTTGGCACTTACGACAAGTTTAGTAATGCTGCCAGTTTCTATTACACCACTGATCCACAGCTCAATGTTATCAACCTTATACTGTCCGAACCAGTCAAGAATCTTGTCGATGGTTGCAGGAAATCTTTCTAGTACATCATCAAACCCGCCTTTAGCCATGTCGCTTTCATCAAATTTCGGCAACGCAAGTTCTATTTTGTTGCGAGATGTTTTTTCCATATGCCAGAACGAACTATTGATTATTTAAGTTGAAATATTGTTGTCATAAAATTTCTTGCTCTCATTTTACAAGGTGAAGAAACTTTCTATTTTTCGTTATAGTAGGATATGTGATCAAGAATAACATCATCTATCATATAACCTAGAAAATCTTGGCCAAATGGTATTTGAAGTGATAGTTAGAAAATCCTCGAAACTTTCCTTTTATTAATACCGAAAGGTTTGTTTTGATTGTAATTGTTGTGATTGGTATTCATCTAGAATACCAGACTTATGGCAAGGAGCGCGCCGGCAACCCTAGAATACCAGACTGTTGCGGCCATGGCCGGCACGAGCCCGTCAATAGTTTCAGGGTCCTTTCTCAGCCTAGATATTGCCTTGACTGCAAACGGAACTGCGGCAAACGAAACCAGCGAATACATTTTGGTCAGGCCAAAAAACATACCGGCCACTATCAATGCGTATGCGACTACAATGAAAACCGGCAGCGCCCTTGCCGCCTTCTGCCGGCCAAGCACTATGACCAGAGTCCGGCGCCCCTTGGACCTGTCAGCCTCGTAGTCTGGGAATGCGTTGACAAAGAGCACGGTGGCCGACATCAGGCCGATTATCGCGCCAACATACATGGCTGCCGCATCAAGGACTGCCGTTTGTACGTAAAAGGTCCCAAGGACTATCATGGCCCCCTTTATTGCTACAAACAGCTCACCAAGGCCGGAATTGACGATGGAAGTCGAGTAAAAGTAGATGGCAACTACCGCAAAGCCCAGTATGACTGCTATTGTTATGCCCCGTATGGCGACAAAGTACGCTCCCACCGACGCGCCCAGAATCAAGAACATGATGCCGGCGGTGTAGACGGCCTTTGGCGCAAGTATCTTTTCTGGAAGAACGCCGGTTCCGCCGCTAAACTTTGTCCTTGTCGTGGCTGCATCGATGCCCCGCTTGTGGTCCCAGTAATCGTTTAGAAGGTCAACTGATGCATGCAGGAATATGACTCCGACATAGGTCAGTGCGGCGTACAGGGGATCCACTGTCCCAGACTTCCAGTAGGCTACTGCCAGGCCACTGCTGACGGCAATCACGGACGCAAGAAGGAACCTTATCCTGATGGCCCGCATCCAGTCGGAAAGCAACGCCGTACGTTGGGGAAGACGGCCTTCTATGTCTTTTGCAAACATCGGTGATACAATTCTCAGCTCAGTGCAAAGCCGCAGCTGTTGCAGAACTTGGAATCCTCTGGGTTTGTGTGCCCGCACTTTGAGCAGACATAACTTACCTTTGCTCCACAGTTATTGCAAAAGTTGGCGCCGGCGGAGATTAGTTGCTTGCATGAAGGACAGACTATCTGGTCCTGCAGGGCCTGCGGTGCTGTCCCAATCGCACCAGATCTGATCGTTCCTTCGGTCTTTTGCCTTTGTGGGAATTTCTTTTCTGCCTCCTTTATGTCATCGCAGGCTGCCTTTGCCAGACGTACCAGGCCCTCCGGGTCGGTCACATGTGAAAACTGTATCATGGATCTTCCGTCTGCCATGAACACGACATCGCCCACAATGCGGCTTGTCGTACTGCGCTCGCCGGATGTGCCCGTGTAGTTGCCTGTTCTTCTATAAGTTCCAGAACTTTGCGAGTCGGATTCCCTGTGCTGGTTCATCACCACTATATCATCGACTGTTGAAAGAAACACCCGGCCGCATTCATGGGTCTTGAAATCGTACTGGATAGCCCTAAAGTTCGTAAGGGCAAACAACATCCTGACGTGTCTGTTTATGATCCCCTCGTCCATGGTGCGCATCCAAAGTACCTCTTCGTTTTCTGCAAGAAACGGCGCCTTGTAAAAGACCTTTGATACAGCCGGCTTGTTGCGGTGGTTATGGATGCATTCGGCTGTCGACCAGTAACCCTTGGATATCTGGCTGAGGTTTTGCACAATCTGGATAAATTCGTTAACCTTCTTGTCCTCGATGTCTACCGTGATCGATCCTCCGCCCGTCTGGTCGCCATACTTGATCTCTACTGAAAGGTTTGTTCGCTTTAGCAGCCCTTCTGGCCTTGAAACGGTGTTTACCGACTGGATGAAGTTCAAGCCAGTGGCAAACAGGGACAGGCCGTCCTTGGTCTGCAAGTCCAGTTTGTTTCCTGCCTCCATGGGATAAATTACCATCTTACTGACACTCCGTATCTCCGTGCCGTCCTGCTTGGCCGATTCCACGTCGTAAGAGAACTTTTCAACCCGTTTTGGGTCGACCATCGGCTTGACAAAAAAGTGGGGATCCACCAAAACTATCTACTATGCAGAAAGAAAGGTTGTATTTATGCACTGCCATCAAGACAATACGAATTTCATAATTTGCTTAAGCTACAGTTATCAATCATGGAAGTTATTATGAATTTTCTGCAATAGCATAGAATGATGTGTAGAACGTTTTTTGATAATCTCCAGTACAGAGTATTTTTAACCGGCCTTGCAACGATTCAAGATTTTTGATAACCCTGCCAGTGGGACATGGAGTATGGGTGGCAAACGATCTTTTGGCCAACATGGGTAAAAATGACAGCAGAAGCTTCATTAATGCAGGCCTTGCTAGCCATCCCTATGGCAGAGGCATACATTCTGATAAACTGTGAACTTGGTTCTGAGGACGGCGTGATCAAGGATCTCAAGGCCATATCCGGTGTGGCAGAGGTGAAAGGCGTCTTTGGAGTTTACGACATCATCGCCAGAATCAAGGCCGCAACCGAGGAAGAGCTGAAAAAGACCGTTGGCAAGATCCGGTCACACCAGAGCATCAAGTCCAGCCTGACGATGGTGGTCATCGAAGGCCAGGGAGACTGACCACCCCCTCCCCCTGACGGGCTTCATTGATTATAAACCTGACAGAACAATCATCAGATGCCTGTAGAACGTGTTGCCATGTTTCCCCTCCCCCGGGATTCGCAGTTCTACGGGCAACCTCCCCCTTCTCACGCAATGGTTATAGATGACTGCGCCAGAATCAAGCCCATTGTCTTCTAGCAATCAACCAGCCAACAGTTTGATCTCTGAGATTGACCAGCAGGTGCTATCGTTATTCCCAAGCCTTGCTGTAAAAAAGCCGGCAGACCTCAAGAGGCTGACATGCCTTAAGGCCGTTGGCGAGGCTGGAAGGCCCCTGAGCCATACCGAGGTCTCAAAGATCGCCGGTATTCCGGCGGCAACGGCCAAGAAGAACCTTGGCGACCTGGTCTTGCTGTCGCTTCTGACAGCAGAAAAGAAGGAAAAACAGCTGGTTTACACCCTGACGGCAAAGGGGGCCATGGCCCTCATGTCCTTTGCGCCTTTCCGCAGCTTTTCAAAGGTCATGCCGTTTTTGGCGCTCCAGAAAAACGACGATCTGGCCTTTGCGATGCTGGTGATTGCAAACTCGTCTGCTGAAAGAAAGGACGACCTGCTTTACACCACTCTTTCTGGATACGCAAAGTACGGCCACAGCATGGAATCAAGGGACGGCCAGACGGCGGCAGACTCGCTTCTTAGGTATTACGCCAGCCAATGCAAGGTCCAGTCAAAGGCGCTTCCGCCGTACCTCAACATGTTCCGGGATTTCACACCGGCCGGCTTTCAAGACATACTAAAGATGCTGCTTGTGGCCCTCAAGCCGACGCCTGATGATTACAACTGGCTTGTCCAGTTCTTCCACGAGCTGGTGGAGTTCTACTACAACCCCGTCAGGATGGCCTACATGAACATGCTGACCCATGATGTGGCGCTAAAAAGCCGGCTTGACCAGTATCGAAAGGAGCAGGAGGCCATGATGAAGAGGGCAGACGGCGGCATAGAACTGACCTTCAAGGTCCTTGGCGGCTTTGAGCTGGAAAAGTTTGTCAACATGCCGCCGCACCTCAAGGCCATGGGGCTAAAGCTTGTACTGGAGCCGCTCCGGTTCATGAACAACGAGCTGCGTGCCAAGTTCTGGTCTTAAAGATAGTACTACTGGACCGGAAATGGAGAATCCTTAAATAATCAGCCGATAATAGGGCCCTATGGCTGCTCAAATAGGTCAAGAATTGGCAAGCGTGCCATTTGACGAGATGATTAGGAACCTTCTGCTGGCCATGGTCGACGCACAGAACCAGGCGAACTCTTCGTTCATCGCCGGTATCCAGGAACTGGCAGACACCGAAGTCGAGATAAAGTACAAGAAAGATGGATCTGACAAAACCGTAACAGGCAACGCCATCGCCCTGGGAATTCTGCCAACCATGCTGCAGATACAGCAAGGCGTCATCGAGATAAAGATGGCCATCACCATGGAACAGAAGCGGGAAGTCCAGGTAGGCATTAAGGCAAAGGCGAAATGGGCATTCTTCTCTGTTTCAGTCGATGCCAAGTACTCGTCCAGCTACTCGTACAAGGTAGAGGCCTCCAGCTTCATAAGGATCCAGGTCGCACCGGCACCGCCGCCCCAGCCACTGATGACTGTCATACAAAAGATCATGGAAGACACCCCGGTATCGTTGCCTGCGTAGCACAATGATACCCTCCGTCCCTTTCTTGGATCTGGCAACAGAACTGGTATCTGAAGTCCTAGAGGGTACTGATTACCTTGGCAAGCTGGACTCGATCCCAAACACCGTCTTTGTGGCGCCGCAGGTGGACATCAAGTTGATGTGCTTCATCCATGGAGCACCGCCGCTGGAGATCATACCCTCAAACGCCGTCAGTACAAACTATTACGATACAAGCAAATATGAATCGGTTATCAACATACAGTTGAAGAACATACCGAGGCGAACCAAGAATGTCGGATGAGCTAAATATATTGAAGAGTCAGATCAAGAACCTGCAAGCGGAAAAGGCAACACTGATCGGCAGGCTAGCGGAAATAGAGGGCCCGTTTTCCAACAAGATAGAGCCATCCATCCTGATAAAATCTATACAGGACGACCTGCTCAAGGTTGACGAGTTTGCCCAGACGCAGGAGCGGCAGACAACGTACGTGGTATCCGACCTCAACCTGCAGCTAAAGGCCGTCGTCACCAAGGAGGGCGACAAGCCCCTGTTCATACTGCCGTCCAAGCCCGGAGATATTGACCCCAACCTGCTAAGCTCCGTCAACATCACCCTCAAGCCGATACCGCTTCGCGTCAAGCCGGCCGTCACGCCGCGTCCAGTTGAGGCCATTGAAGGCATCGGCCCAATAATCGGAGGCAAGCTCCGCAAGATCGGGATAAACACCACGCTGGACCTCGCTACCGCTTCTCCGGAAGAGGTGGCCAAAGCCGGCGTCCCTGCAAAGAAGGCCACGGAATTTGTCAAGATGGCCAGGTTCATGGCCAAGTCCGAGCTGGCCGGAATCGAGAACGTCGATGAGCAGACCGCGGAGCTGCTGGTGCTCTCCGGCAAGATAGACTCAAAGGAGAAGCTTGCCCAGTCGGATCCAGAAGTGCTCTTCACCACGCTCAAAAAAGCCATAGACACCGGCAAGATCAAGGTCCCCAAGACCTTTGTTCTGGACAGAGAGAAGGTCGATACCTGGGTCAATTCTGCAAAGGTCCGCACAGGCCTGACAAGAATAGAAGTGAGCCAGTAAACTATCCTTTTCTTTTTTGGTACAAATACGATCCTGGTTTTGTAGTTCAAATTCTATTGAATTTACGGTAGCAAGAGTTTCTTCACGTGTGATTCTGAAGGTATTTGAACTATCAGCACATTAAGGACTCGGCAAGCAGTTTGGATAAAAGTTCAAAAGAACCAAAAGGGCTCTGATAATCGAATAGAATAAGGATTGCTGAGGCCTTGGAAGATCGCATCGATAGCAGCTGGAGTTGTAGCGCTATCTGTTGTCGTTCTCTTTTATGCAACTTCTGTAAACCCTTGCACCTTGTTTACCTTTCAGAATGCTGATACTCTGCTGGCTCCGGCAACGACCAAGGAGCTTTACGATGGTTCTGAACTGGTCGTTGTTGGCAGGATCACCGGTTCAACTGCCAAGTGCGAGGGCTCACAAATCTGGACTCATATGCAGATACAAGTCGAAGAATCTTTGAAAAATCCGCAAAACATCCAAGTTCTGACGGCCAAGACATACGGTGGCACAATAGGGAACTATGGTGTGTCCATGGAAGACTCGCCCATCTTTAACAAAGGTGACAGGGCATTTCTTTACCTGTACAGGGACAAGCCCGGCGATATATACAGGATCAGCCCCTATTCCGGTATTTTGGTGGATGAAACCATTACTGGCAGAGACATCCTCGGGTCCTTCAGGCTGCAAACTGACAACGCGTCTGCCGTAGATATTCTACGAGGAACCAGTAAAGAAGTGACATTAAGCCTAGAATCCTTCTTTGGATATGATTCGCCAACCAATGTGACAGCAACATCCTTTACTTATTACAACGAGAATGGTGTACTTGTTTCAGGAGACACAGATATTTCTGCTCTTGGAGGATATGGCCTTTTATTAGAGCCGGCAGACTTTATCCTTCTCCCACAGGTCAATGGTACTGCCCCGGCAGAATTCAGGATCACGGCCTCATACAATGCTGTTCTGGGCATCTATGATATTAGGTTGTCCGGCGTAGGGCAAGACAAACAGTCAAAGGTCGCCAACACGTATGTCCGGGTTAACATAAAAGATTCTCAAGACGCTTTTGCGCAAGGCATTTCCGTGAACATTGAAAAGTACGGCAGAAGGCAGTTCTATCAGGATGAAAACGTTGGCCTTCCCACAAACGTCACGATATCTGATGCAACTGCCTTTGGCAAGGACGCAGTAATAGCCTGGCCATCCATCGGGCCAAATTACATCATCACTGATATGACCGCCAACGATGTCGTGTTTGATTTTTACAAGAGTCTGGGCATTGAAGACACGTCGCAATTACAATTCGACGAGTCTGTTAAGGCCAGCGAGCTTGATCCGCCTCCTGCTGTTTTCGGCCGGTACTTTGGGCTTGAATGGAACCAGACTGATCTGGACGGCAAAAGGGTAGAGCCGGGCACGTATCAAGTATTCCTGAGCATGCCGGTGATGATCAAAGATGAGATAATCACTTTAACATCAAAGTCGGACTCGTTTACGATAATTGAGGGCAAACCGGCTCCAAAACCGCACAGCCTGAGCTTGGAATACCATGTTGATAACACAAACCTGGCCACCGGCGAGCCGTACAACTTTTCCCTATATCTGGTCAACAATGCAAGCCATTCTGAATCGTTTACCGTGGATCACAACAGCGAGGAGGGGTCCTGTTACTGGAATCACACCGCAAAACTGGAGCATCCAGATTACGTACTTGCTCCCGGAGGCAGGATTGATTTGGCGGCAGAAAATAATGTCGGCGCGGCACCAAGAATTCCTGGCACATATTCTTATACGCCATTTGTAATGCTGTCCATCGATGAGCTGGAGCGGGTTGAATGCCTCAAAGTTGAGGCCAACACTGTCACACTGAACGTGACAGCTCCTGTCTATGAAGGCGTCAAGCTCGTAATTACCACCGACAAACAGGTCTACCAGCGGGGCGAGGCCGTTGCAATCTCCCTTTACATCGAAAACAACAGCTACAAGGCCTTCAAGTTGCAAGAAGTCTTTCCTTCAATTACCATAAAAGATTCCTCTGGCTGGCAAGTTTATGGCATGGCCTGGGTTGCAGATTACGCAGAGTACCCGATTATCCTGCCGCATTCCAGCTTCAACCTGAATGTTGGCACACCTTTAACCTGGGACCAGATCGTGTATCTGGAAGATGGCAGTAAGACCGCGGAACCCGGCGAATATTTCCTTGCGGCAACTTTTACGTACCCGTACTTGGAGTCAGATGTTCGCAAGATAACAATAGAATAAGGCGCGAGCTCTGGATAAGTCCAAAGAGCTCATGGAGTCTGAAACCTTATGACAAGTGAGTTTTTGGTAACCTCGCACTTGGGGATAATCCCGATGGTGGCCTTCATCCCACCTTCAACTGCGCCCTTGCAGTACAAGGACCATTTCTCGCCCATGCTGTGAACCAGCGTGATGATGTATTCTCTGCCATCGGTAGCCAGCTCGTATTGGGCGACGCCTCCATACCTGCAGACCAGTGAAAGGTATTCAAGATAAGACTCTACATCGACCTTCTTGAACCAGAAAAGGAGGAATTCCTTCTGTATTCTGGACCCTGCCTCCCTGCCGGCCTCAACTATGGCCGCGTCGTCTACCATCTCTAGGATATCCCGAAGCATGTCGTGTCTTAGCGAAACCGACCCACCGAATCTCTCGCTGTACCTATCCCACTCGGCGTATCTTGTCAGGATTGATGTGATAAGAGCATTGACGTTTGTTCTCTTGGCCTTTGCATCTTTTTGCAGGATGCTGTCAAGCTCTTTGGTGATCCGTATGGTCTTTAGCAAGGTCTTTTTTGTGCCTGCAGAACTCATTTGGGCGTACTACATTGTATTACAATATAAACACGCTGTATGACAAAGTGTCCGTCCTGGATATAGCCTCTGCCCGTTAATACAGGCGTATGACAAAAACAACAACGAACCAAAAGGCGTTCATCATTAGTTTTGCCCTTATGGTGACGGCCGGGTACGTTCACCACGTATACGGCCAGATAGCGTATGGCGGAAAAGAGCTGGGCCTTGCAGGCGGAACAGTCTATCTTGTGGCCGTTGGAGCAGCGCTCTGGCTTTCGGCAAAAGGCAAAATGAGCCAGCGACTTGGGCTTTGGATTATAGCAACAGTCACATCGCTTGTAATTCCCTGCTTTATCTATGACGGCGCCGTCTCCCACCTTCCAGTCATAATCCTGTGGCTGGCCGGCGATGTTGAGGCTATTGATCTTGCCTCGCAGCTCTCGGGGCTGGCAGAACTAGTCTTTGCAATCCCGCTGGTCTTGTACACCTACAGATTCATCAGCGCAAAAAAGAGCAACTTGACAAAGCGCGAAACCATGATGCCTTTGTGTGCTATAAGGCGTGAACAATAACGATGCGATGATTGCATCGTCCTAACTACCTTTTTGGCAGTGATCTAATTTTTCTCCTTCTCAAAGTAAAAAGCGGGGTTCTAATAAGGAGTTTCTTGCCAATGACCAGGTCCGAGTTCTGGCCGTTGACTTGAAGCGATACCAACCTTGTGCACGTGCGCAAATAGTCCCAGAATTCGGCCAGCTGGCTGAGCTGGTGCTGGCCATTACATTTGCCGCAGCCATGGCCTGCCTGCAAGTCTTGACGGTTGCAGTAAAATACACCTTGCTGTATACCCTGCAACATCCAATCCAAAATAGAGTTATAAATAGCGAAAATCGCTGCCCTTCCTACCAAACATGAGGCTACTTGAATATCAGGGCAAGGAACTGTTCGATCAATACGGGATACGCATACCGCGGTCATACCTGGCCAACAACGTAAACGAGGCAAGGCAGGCCGCAGAAAAACTGGGATATCCCTTTGTTCTAAAATCACAACTTACCGTCGGCGGAAGGGGCAAGGCCGGTGCCATACAGAAATGCAAGACGCCGGAGGAACTTGAGCCCAAGTTCAACGAGCTCTTGCACAAGGAAGTAAAAGGCGAGCTTCCTCGGGGCATACTGCTTGAGGCCATGGCCGATATCAAAAAGGAGCTTTACCTGTCCTTCTTTTTAAACAGGAGCAAGCGCTGCTACTCTCTAATCTCGTCGGCGGAAGGCGGAGTCGATATCGAGACCAGCGGCAACAAGGTCGTTGTCGACATCCCCCTTGACGGGCTCAACCCGCAGACAGCGGAGGATGTAGCCGGCAAGCTGGGCCTCAACGGCACGACAGTGCCGGCCTTTGTGGACTTTACCACAAAGCTCTCCCGGCTTTGCATGGAAAAGGAAGCCGAGCTGGCCGAGATAAACCCCGTTGCCATCCTTGGCGACGGATCCATGGCGGCCCTTGACGCCAAGGTGATAATCGACGACAACGCTCTGTTCCGGCATCCTGAACTCAAAAAGTACGAGCACGTATCGGAGCTGGAAAAGCAGGCCGAGGTTAGCGGATTTTCGCTGGTCGAGCTTGAGGGCAACATCGCCATCATCGGAAACGGTGCGGGCTTGGTGATGTCCACCCTGGACATGGTGTCTGATGCTGGCGGCAAGGCCGGTGCATTCCTTGACTTTGGAGGCCGGGCCACCACCGAGACCATATACGAGGCACTCAAGGTCATCAGCAAGATAAAGCACATCGACGCCATCCTGGTCAACCTCTTTGGTGGCATTGTGCGCACAAGCCTTGTGGCGCAGGCGATACTGGACGCGTACAGGGACAACGTCATCACAGTCCCGGTCTTTGCAAGGATCTCCGGCGCAGAATCCGAGAAGGCCCGCGAGATGCTCAATGGGAGCCGGGCAAATCTCTATAATACAGTGGAAGAAGCAATAGCAGCCGCGGTGGCGCAGGCAAACAACAAGTAGGTGGAAGACATGGCAGACAATTTTGATATCTTTGCAATTCTGGAAGGAAACAAGGGTGACAAGAACTACGGCAAAAAGCCGGTGGTAATCCAGGGCATAACTGGAAGCTACGGCTCAACCCATGCGCGCCTTATGAAGGCGTACGGCACCAACGTTGCGGCCGGAGTCACGCCGGGCAAGGGCGGCATGGACTTTGATGGGACGCCGGTGTACAACACCGTCGACGAGGCAGTCAAGGCCACCGGCGCGCAGGTCTCCGGCATATTCGTGCCGGCTCAGTTCTTCCTAAAGGCCGCGCTGGACGCGCTGGACGCCGGAATCAAGCTCCTCGTGGCCATACCGGAGCATGTGCCGGTCCGAGACGCGATGACAGTAATAGAATACGCCAGGAAGAAGGGCGCCAGGATGATCGGCCCCAACACCGCCGGAGTCATCGTGCCGGAGGTCATGAAGGTGGGAATCATGCCGGCGCAGCCATTCAAGGCCGGAAACACGGTGGTCGTGTCAAGGAGCGGCACCCTGATGTACGAGGTCTCGTTTAACCTCACCAACAGGGGCTACGGACAGCGGCTGTGCATCGGAATTGGTGGCGATCCTGTCATTGGCACTAACCTGATTGAGGCCTTTGACCTGGTAAGGAATAGGCCAGACGTCGATTCTGTGGTGGTGGTAGGCGAGATAGGCGGCGACGCCGAAGAGCAGCTGGCCGACTATATCATCAGGACTTCTTTCTCAAAGCCGGTCATCGCCTACATCGCAGGCAGGGCCGCTCCAAAGGAAAAGAGGATGGGCCATGCCGGCGCCATAGTGTACGGAAACTATGGCTCTGCAGAATCAAAGGTGGCCAACTACGCCAAGGCCGACGTGCCGGTGGCCAAGCGTCCTGCAGAAGTGCCGATGCTGCTTGAGCAAAAGATGCGCAAGTAGTCCTCTTCTTTTTCATTTTAAATTTTTAAGTAAGAAACTTTTTACTTTTTCTGTGAAGGTACGGGTCAAGGTATCGCAGAAGGGCCAGATAGCCATTCCTTCAGAAATCCAGCGCGACCTTGGCATAAAGAAAGGAGACGAGCTTGTTCTGATAAGAAAGGGCGACAAGATCCTGCTGGAAAAGGCTGCCCGCAAGCTGGAAGGCGAGTTTGACGATATCGCGGATATCTTGGAACGCTCGCTTAAAAAAATCTGGCTAAACAAAAAAGACGAAGTGTGGAACCAGTACCTCAAGTGATGATCCTTGGTTTAGCAACGGGAGATCCTCTTGATATCGTTTACCTAACTTAGCAGAATTCATCGATTATCTGTCTTGACAAAGGCAACCTTGTTACGCTTGGTTGTGTAGTGTCAGCAAATTATTTAATTTTCATCCAAGCATCATTGCGGCTGTCTTAACCAATCCTCGTACTTTTGCAGGTCGATGCAGAAGGCCATGGCACACTGAGCCAGCGGACCCATGATGTTTTGCCGGACCCTGATCCACACAAGCGAGGCAATGGGATTGTTGTCGGGGTTCTCAACGCGCATGACTTTTTTCAGGTCCGCGTCTGCAATCGGTATCAGTTCGTTGTAGATGAACCGGCCCTGCCGGTCGCCTATCTTGATCTCAAGGCCGGTCTTTTGCGCAAGCGCCCTTAGCAGCGGAAGCGGGTTTGTGGTTTTTGTAACGTCTATCAGTTCATCTTTTACTAAAAAGGCAAGGTCGACTACCTGCTCCTGGCCTGCCAGGTGCGTGACTATGACCATGAACCGCCCTGCTCTTTTGCTGTACATGACTATAGTCAGGCCCTGCGACTGCAGACGCTGCTCTCTGTCTGGCTGCAAGATGGCCTGCAAGACTGCCTCCTTTGTCATGCCAAGCCGGCCTTCACACTCTTTTTGGAACTGGTCTGAAAACACCACGGCCATTTTGCTGTCAGTTTAAGAACCCAATACATATTAAAATTACAACTGACAAGGATATGCATTGCCGACAGAGAAGCGCTTTTGCGACCAGTGCATGATCCGCACGGATCACGACGTCATAGAGGATCCAGAAGCGATATACACATACAAGCGAAGGCGGCTGTACAAATGCAGGGAATGCGGCCATACAAGTTACAAGCGCGGTCTGCGGCCAAGCTCAGAGTCGGTGTACTGACATGACGACCAGCCTTGCACAAGATGTAGTCAGGTTAAAGTCTGAATTCAGGAAGGTTTTCAGGGGCACAAGCCACCTGCATGAAGCGCTGCCTGTATCTTGTTCTGAAGCGCTGCCAATTGAAGACGGCGTCCTGCAGTCCCTGGACCGGTTTGCCCAGGCCAACCCCATCTACTTCAAGTCAAAGGACATCCCGATATCGGGCATCCCATGCCGCGTCTATGAAGGCGATATCAACTCGTACTGGCTGGGGAGCATCAAGCACGACACCAGCTACCAGCCCTTTTACCCGACGTGGATGCTCTCGGCCTACGCGCTGGCAGTCGCCTCAAGGGAATTTGGCTTTGAGGAGATAGTGGACATCGGTTCAGGTGACGGCCGTATCGCCTACTGCGGGGCACTGGCCGGCATGCGATCCTTTGGAATAGAGATCGACTCTGACCTTGTCTTGCTGCAGCAGTCCATCATCGACAGGACCGGCGTAAGATGTCAGGCCATCAACGCCGATGCCACCAGTTTTGACTACACGTCGCTGAAACTATCAAAACCGCTTTTCTTTATCTCTGGCCTTCCAGAGATGGGCGAGATGCTGGCCAACAGCGTCATCTGCGTCGCATCCGCCGATGTCGGTTCAGCCGGCTTTGTGTTCATGGGAAGCCACAGGATGCGCAAGTATTCCCGGGACCACACCAAGTGGGGTTGGGGCCAGGTTATAGACAAGTTCGGACTCCAAATCATCGACACAGTGACGCTTCCAACGCACTGGACTGCGGACCAGGAATCGGACACGCCGTACGTCTTTACACGGTCTTTTTGATTTATATTTGCCTTGGAAATACCTGAAACGGTCGTTTATTGGCTGAAAACCTGCTGATGATGCTGCTCTGGCTTGGCGAGCTGACCGGGGCCAGCTTTGTTCTTTCATACGGTGCAGAACACCTGTCCAAGAAATACGGCGCCAAGTTCGTGGGCCGGACACTGCTAAGTGTGGCCACGACGCTGCCAGAGATTGCCATCGTTGTCTATGCTGCCGCCGGCGGCTTTTACGGCACGGCCATCGGTGCGGGGCTTGGAAGCAACCTGCTCATGATGACGCTGGGCCTTGCCATCATGCTTCTTGTGGCAACCACCCGGCTGTCCAAGGCGCCGCTTAAAGGCATAGACGTTTCCACCTTCAAGCTGGACAAGATCTTTCTGGTCATAACGGCGGTGGTAAGCGCAGTCCTGTTCCTGGACGGCTACAGCTACATCGACGGCTTTATCTTTACCGGGCTGTTCGTCGCGTACCTTGCCATGGCGCTTTTGGAGATGCGCCAGGAAAAGAAAAAGGCCGCAGCAGAAAACGGCAAGACCATCGACGGCCACAAGCTGGTCAAAATCGAAGAAGTCGAGTATGTCAGCAGCAGACAAATGCTAAAAGCAGGACTCGCGTTTGCAGCTGGAACTGCGGGCATCTTCATCGGTGCAGAGCCCTTCATACATTCACTGGAAGGGTTCTCCGTAGACGTCGGAATTTCTGTCATCATTTTAGCAGTCATCATCAGCCCGATAGCCGGCGAGATGCCGGAAAAGATATCCATGATACTTCTTGCCCGCAAGGGCGCGGCCGGTGCGTCCATAGCCGTGGCAAACGTGCTTGGCTCAAAGATACTGAACAACACGCTGCTTTTGGCCGTCGCCGTGTTTGGGGCCATGGCCCACGGCGGCTTTTTTGCAGTCATCGAGGCTTCAAGCCTGTTGGAGTACCAGATGATACTTGTCACCGTCGTCACGATAATTGCACTGGTGCCCATGTTCAAAAAAGAGATCGGCCTGAAGGTGGGCATCGCCCTGGCAGCGATGTATGCGGTAAGTCTTGTAATACAGTTCCTGCTTCCGCATGATCCCAGCTTGCATTAGGCGCTATTCAAGCCACCAAACAGCATGCAGCACCTAAAAACACACTGGTGCGTGTTTAAGTCCAAAGACCGATCCTTTACAATTGTAAACTGCATTTCTTATCTATCGTTGCTTTGCAATACTGCGCATGATCAGAGACCCTGTGTGCAATATGGCCGTTGACGAAAAGACCCAGTTCGTGTCGGAAGTGGGTGGCAGGAAAACCTACTTTTGTTCAGTGCACTGCAAGTCCTTTTTTGACAGGAATCGCGGCGTATTTGGGTACTGAAGCGTATGCTTTCAAATGTTCTAGGTTTTTCCTGACCTTTTCGGTTGTTCTACTGCATTTCCATGCCAGAGCTCTGCCCCATCGCTTCTTGGAATTCGCGCATGAATTCCTCGTTTTCAAGCATGTGACCTATCATCTGCGTCCTTATGGCCGGGTCGTCCATCATGGACATGATCATGCTCTGAGCAAAGTCATGGTTTTCCCTCATGGTCTGTAGCATCTGCTCTCGGAGCTGTGGATCGTCCATCATGCTTTGCATGAACGCTTGATTCTGCATCATCATGGTCATCATTTGGCGGCTAACATCGGCGTCTTGCATCATCCCTGACATCATGCTCTGCGAAAACTGTTGATTGGTCCTCATGTTATCGATCATCTGTGCGCGGAATGCCGGATCGTTCATCATTTCCTGCATAAACTCCTGGTTTTGCATCATCGACGTCATCATCTGCTGCCTTCCAGCCTGACTGCTCATCATTTGCTGGTTTAACTGATTCATCATCTGCGGGTTCTGCATCATCTGCTGATTCATCATCGGCATTGTGGGCTGGTACGTTGCTGAAAAGACTCCATAACCTATAGCTATGCCTGCGGCAAAAACTCCGACGGCTATTCCTACCCAGACGTACTGGCTTGTCATACACTTGAATAGCGATCCACCGATAAAATCACTCCGGTACAATTCTCTAAAGGAGCAGCGCAGTGCATTGCATTGAATACTTCTGAAAGATATATCTGAAACGGAAGCAGTTATTGTATCAAGGATGGCAAAAGACCCGGTATGCGGCATGGTGGTC
The DNA here is from genome assembly GCA_029263715.1 of Nitrososphaera sp. Lineage (GTDB taxonomy): Archaea > Thermoproteota > Nitrososphaeria > Nitrososphaerales > Nitrososphaeraceae > Nitrososphaera. Next base: position 73,631 of record JAJUFP010000002.1, read on the forward strand.
AACGAAGAGACAGCCCTTTCAGCCGACATTGGGGGCAGAAAGTTCTACTTTTGCAGCACCAACTGCCTGAATACTTTTGCCAATCCGGAAAAGGAATTATCAAAGCTCAAGAAGCGGATGTACGTTGCAGCATCCGGAGCCCTGATCCTTGCAATACTTCGTGCTGCAGTGTACCTTGGTCTAGCCTTTGGCGCCATCACCGTAACTTGGGCGCCTATTCCAGACATCCCTTATCTTACATGGGGTTTGCTTCTGTTCATCATCGTTACGCCCATCCAGTTCATAGGCGGATGGACCTTCTACGTGGGGGCATACGAGGCAGTCAAAAGAAGGACAGCCAACATGGACCTGCTCATCACCATAGGAACGCTTGCCGCCTACATATACAGCACTGTAGTGCTTTTCTTTCCCGGCGCGCTGCCAGTCAAAGAACGGGACGTCTACTTTGAGGTCTCTGCAGTAATCATCGCCTTTGTCCTGCTTGGAAAATACATGGAAGAGGCCATCAAGAAGCGGAGTTCTGCCTCCGTCAAAAAGCTGCTGGACCTTAGGCCTGCCATGGCCCGGGTCATCAGGGACGGCGAGGAAAAGGAAATTCCTGCCAGCGAAGTGCTGGTCGACGACATCTTGGTTGTCCGGCCCGGCGAGAAGATACCCACCGACGGTGTTGTACTGGACGGCTCTTCAGCTGTGGATGAAAAGATGATCACCGGCGAAAGCATACCTGTAGACAAGAAGGCCGGCGACCAGGTGATAGGAGCCACGGTCAACAAGCAAGGCATGCTCAAGATAAGAGCAACGAAGGTTGGAAAAGAGACAGCGCTGTCCCAAATCGTTCACATCGTAGAAGAAGCCCAGGCATCAACTGGCAAGATACAAAGGCTTGTAGATTCGGTCTCTGCAAAGTTTGTTCCTGCCGTCGTCTCTGTTGCCGTCGGGTCCTTCATAGTCTGGTACTTTGTGCTTGGAAACTTTGTCACCGGCCTGTTGTCCTTCATAGCGGTGCTGATCATTGCATGCCCCTGTGCCCTTGGCATTGCCACTCCTGCCGCACTGATGGTGGGTGTGGGCAAGGGTGCTGAAGCAGGGATCCTGATCCGCGGCGCGGAATACCTGGAGCGCTCGCAAAAGATAACAACGGTGGTCTTTGACAAGACTGGCACCCTGACCCGGGGCGAGCCTTCTGTAACTGATGTGGTGGGTGAAAGCAAAGAAAGACTGCTAAGGGCCGCCGGCTCGGCAGAGATGGGCTCAGAGCATCCCCTTGCCCAGGCAATACTCAAGGAGATCAAGAAAACCGGTATTAGGCTTGAAAGCCCAAAGCAGTTTGAGGCCATATCCGGGATGGGCGTGCGCGCCGAAGTCGGGGGAAGGCGGATATTGTTTGGCAATAGAAAACTTGTGCAAAAGTTTGGCATCAGCACTTTGGATGTGGAGCAGCCCATGTCCGCACTTGAATCCGACGGCAAGACAGTCATGATTGTAGCCGAGGACGAGACAGTGCTGGGCGTCATTGCCGTTGCCGACACCATCAAACCGTCATCGGCCCCTGCCGTGCAGGCTCTAAAGGAGCTTGGCGTCGAGACGGTGATGCTGACCGGCGACAACGAAAAGACCGCCCACGCCGTGGCCCGGCTTGTGGGAATAGACCGGGTGATTGCCAACGTCTTGCCAGGAGAAAAGGCAGCCGTGATAAAGCAGCTCCAGTCAGAAAAGAAGGTGGTTGCAATGGTCGGAGACGGAATCAATGACGCGCCGGCCCTCGCCCAGTCCGATATTGGGATTGCAATTGGAAGCGGCTCTGACATCGCAAAGGAGACCGGCGGGATCATACTGATAAAAGACGATGTGATGGACGTTGCACGATCAATAAAACTGAGCCGGGCGACCATGAAAAAGATAAAGCAGAACCTGTTCTGGGCGCTAGTCTACAATGCTGCCGGCATCCCTATAGCAGCCATAGGCTTGCTGAGCCCCATAATAGCGGCAGCAGCAATGGCCCTAAGCTCCATATCCGTCATTGCAAACTCGTCCTTGCTCAAACGGTACAATGTGGACCATGAAAAGATGATGCCAGGGCCGGAAGCCAAGACTGCTGTCACTGCCGCCAAAGTAGAGCAACTGCACTGATTATCTTACCACCATCACGGTGCAGGGGGCGTACGTCACAACACCTGAAGCCACGCTTCCAAGCAGCACCTTCTTCAGTTTGGTTCTACCTCTTGTCCCCATCACAATGAGGTCCACCTTTTCCTTTTCAGCGCGATCAACTATGGCTGAGGCCGGCGTCCCAACGCTTTCGACCATCTGCGTCTTGACTTGCACGCCGTTGTTGCCTGCCTTGCTCTTGATCTTGCTAAACCACTTCTCGGCCTCTCTACCTCCGTTTTCTATGACATCGTTGAACAGGCTTGGAGTATAATGGCCTACAGTTGGAAGCTGAAGAACATGCAGCGCAATGATGTCTGCCTTGTCGCGCCTGGCAATCTGTATTGCTTTTTCAGCGGCAGCCATGCTCTGATCAGAACCATCCACGGCCACAAGTATCTTGGAAAACATGCCTTCTTTTCCCAAAATACACTTGAGGGGAATGCGCTGATTATAAGCCTATTTAGGTTCTTTTATGAAAAACTGCATATATCATAAATTTAGTGCACCAGCATCACAGGACAGTTGGCCCGCTCAGAAACCTTCCTTGCGACACTGCCCAGGGCCACAACCACCTTTGATAGGCCTTGCAGCCTCCTGCTTCCCATTATTATCAGGTCCGCGTCTTTTGCGGACTTTATGATCTGCTCAGCCGGGTCGCCGGTCTTGACTTCAGAAGATACCTTCACTTTTTCATTGGATAGTAGCCTTATCTTGTCCTGGGCAAACCTGTTCCACTCCCGTTCGATATCACTGGCAATACTTCTTCTTGCCCTTGCTACCAACACTCTGTCGTTTCCAAGCACAAGGCTTGGTGGTATCGTTATTTCCTCTATAACATGCAACAGAATTATCTCGGCTTCAAGAGCCTTTGCAAACTCGGCCGCGTACATCAATGCCCTGTCGGACATCTGCTCTCCGTCGTGCGGCACCAGTATGGTCTTGATCTTCAAACTTTAGCAGCCACCAAACCTGAACCTTCTGTGCTGGCCAAGGCCCTCTGTTCCTGCCTTGCCCTGACGTATTGCTCCATGTGGTCCTTTGAGCAGAAGAGCTTGCCAAACCTTTTCAGCTCTGTATCGGGCTTGACATCTATTCCACATACCTCGCAATAGGTCGAAACCTGCTCCGTCATGCTACAAAAAAGACCTTTGTTTTATTTATCTGCCAAGAATGTTCTGCAATGCAGTGCATCTAAAAAAGTGCCCAAAGAAGCGCATACCGAACGCCTCGCAAACAACTTTCTGCAAAAGTCAACAAGTTTTATCCCAATATGACAGTCTGGCACACCTTGATTGGTACAGATCACTAAACATGGCTAACCAATATAACCATAGAACCGCAATATATTGGAGGGTCTTGTCCACGGCTTTCCCAGATGAGAACACAAAAGACCGAGTCTACGTATTCATTTCCAAGCACCCTGGGTCGTATTTCCGGGAGATACTGCGTTCTCTGGCTGTAGGAACGGGAAACCTGCAGTACGTCATAGAGGCATTGGAGCGTGAGGGCAAAATAACTGCCATCCGCATAGGCTCGTGCAAGCATTTCTATGCGTCAGATGTGGACGAAGGAAAGAAAAAGATACTGAGCATGCTGTCACAGGAATCTCCAAGGGAGATACTTTTGTTCCTCTCAAGGAAGCCTGGTGCGTGTCAGACCGATGTTGCAAGGGAGATACACTGCTCTTCGCCAACGGCCAGGTGGTATCTGATTAGGCTAGAGTCCATGGGGCTGATCTGGAGCAAGCGGCACGGTGTTGAGGTAAAGTACTATGCCAACACATCCATGCCAGAACTGGCTAACCTTCTCAAGACTTACCGGCCAAGCATATGGAACAGGTATGCAGACAGGTTGGCCGACCTGCTGAGAACTTTTGAAGAGAAAGGTGTGGAATAATGGCACTGTTTAGCATATTTGACATCTTTCAGCAAAGTCATCATGGCTTTTGGTGGGAGGTATTCAGCCTTGCAAGTGCTGGCCTTGCTCTGGCGCTGCTGGCGATAGCGTTGATAGCATACAAAAGACACCGGCTTAGGAGGCTGTTGCCACTCTCTGCTGCTTTTGGCCTCTTCATCACCAAAGTAGGGCTGCTTCATCTGGACAGCCTTTATCCCATGCTTGAATCGGAGCTGCAGCTGGCATCAGTTGCAGTAGAAGTCGGCATGCTTTCCATGATATTTTTGGCAGTGATAAGAAAATAACCACAGACGAAGACTTTTTGTTTTTGTTCATATCTTGCGCAAGTTCTCAAACATCAGTCATTCTTAGGCGAACCAGATTTTCAAGAGGCAGGAATAAAACCAGGTTTTTTGGGTGTAGAGCATGGTTTACATTTGTAAAGTGTGTCTTTATCTATGAAAATTACGTTAAATGAAGCATGTTTAAAGATCCTGTTTGTAACATGATGGTGGATGAGAAGAAGGCCCAGTTCGTATCAGAGGCGGGAGGCAAAAAGATCTACCTGTGTTCAGCAGACTGCAAGTCGCAGTTTGACAAGAACCCCAAGAAATACGGATACTGAAACAGTTACTTGAGCATAGCAAGGAACCTGTTCTGACTGTTCTTGCTTTTTGTCTGTTTCATTTGAATTCGGCCAACAGTTATGCCCGTATTAACAATCGTTACACCGTTGATTCGCGCCTTTGAATTTGGGAGGCTGTGTTCAAGTAAAACGTATTGTTTGACCTTCTGCCGTCGTAGAATGTCTTGCATTAAAATGACATACTTCATGATTTCGAAATGCGTGGATTTTACAATTGTAAACTTGTGTCGTAATATATCCACAGCTTGCTTTAGTATTCGATGGCAAAAGATCCTGTGTGTGGCATGTTTGTTGAAGAAAAGCCCGACGCCATTCGCCATGTGGCCGATGGCCGGGAATACTTCTTTTGCAGCAACCAGTGCCTCAACGAATTCACGCAGCCAGAAAAGGAACTTGCAAAACTAAAGCGGCACGTGATCATAAGCGCAGCCCTGACCGTACCGATAGCGCTGCTCACATACTTGACTATCCTTCCGATGCAGACAGGCAACTATGTCATGCTTGCCCTGGCAACTCCAGTCCAGTTCTGGATAGGATGGCGGTTCTACCAGGGGTTGTGGGACGGCATCAAGGCAAAGGCGTCCAACATGGATACACTGATAGCAATCGGAACGACGGCGGCGTACCTGTTTAGCGCCACCGTAACGCTGCTGCCAGGATACTTTCCAATTGAATCAGTTTACTTTGAGACTGCTGCCATCATAATCACGCTTATCCTGGTCGGCAAGTTGCTTGAAGCCCGGACAAAGGAGAAGGCGTCCAGCGCGGTAAGAAAATTGCTGGACCTCCAGCCACGGGTTGCCCACGTCATAAAGAATGGCAAAGAGGCAGAAATCCCTCTGGAGCAGGTTCAGGAAGGTGACCTCCTGGTGGTCAGGCCCGGCGAGAGGGTTCCCACCGATGGCGTGGTGGTCAAAGGATCGTCTACCATCGATGAGTCGGCCATCACAGGTGAAAGCGTGCCGGTGGACAAGTCTGCCGGAAGCGAGGTGATTGGAGCCACCATCAACAAGAGCGGGCTTTTGCAGATAAAAGCAACAAAAGTCGGCCAGGACACGGTGCTTGCACAGATAATCCGGCTGGTGGAGGATGCAAGAACCGGCAAGGCCCAGATGCAAAGGCTGGTAGACCAAGTGGCCAAGTACTTTGTTCCAGCCGTGCTCTTGACGGCAGTAGGCGTCGGGCTTGGATGGTACCTGGCCGGCATAGGCTTTACGTACTCGCTTCTTGCGTTTGTGTCGGTGATAATCATCGCATGCCCATGCGCCCTTGGCATTGCGACTCCTGCGGCCCTGATGATGGGCTCCGGCAAGGGCGCCGAAAACGGCATACTGTTCAAAGGCGGCGAGCATCTGGAGATGGCAAGGAAGGTCAGAACCATAGTCTTTGACAAGACCGGAACCCTCACCCAGGGCAGGCCTGCCGTGACCGACGTCCTCGACCTTTCGGGGATTGGAGAAAAGGAGCTGCTCCGGCTGGCTGCAATAGCCGAGTCCGGATCGGAGCACCCCCTTGGGCAGGCAGTCGTGCGAAGGGCAAAAGAAGAAGGGATGGTGGTGACCACCCCCGCCTCTTTTGAGGCCGTCTCCGGCCACGGCCTTCGGGCTGTATACGCGGACCACACAATACTTGTCGGCAACAGGAAGCTGATGAAAGAAAACGGCATCGAGGTTTCAGAGGTCGACTCGACACTGACGCGCCTAGAAATGGAGGGCAAGACTGCAGTCATTATCTCAATAGATGGCCGGCTGTCCGGAGTCATTGCCATGGCAGACACGGTAAAGGAGACGGCCAGGGGCGCCATCGATGCCCTGAAATCAAATGGCATCGAGGTGATAATGCTGACTGGAGACAACGAACGCACAGCCCGGACCATTGCCTCAAAGCTTGGCATTGAAAGGGTGATAGCCCAGGTCCTGCCGCACCAGAAGGAAGAGGTTATTGCAGGACTCCGAGCCGAGGGCAAGGTTGTGGCCATGGTGGGCGACGGTATCAACGATGCTCCGGCCCTGGCAAGGGCAGACCTTGGCATAGCTATAGGCTCTGGCACCGATGTGGCCAAGGAGACCGGCGGGATCATACTGATAAAGGAAGACCTCCGGGACGTGGTGACCGCGCTGGAACTGGGCAAGAAGACTGTGTCAAAGATAAAGCAGAACCTGTTCTGGGCTTTTGCGTACAACACCGGCCTCATCCCTGTTGCTGGGGGTGCGCTGGTACCGGTAATGGGCGTTGAAATATTCAGCTGGCTTCCGCTGCTGGCCGGCGCCGCCATGGCCCTGAGCTCTGTTACCGTGGTTGGAAACTCGGTGCTGCTTGGAAGGTACAGGCCTAGCTTTGCAAGGGGTCAATCTCTGAAGGGAGAAGAACTCTTGTATCCAAAAGTGTCTCAAGCGTAACACCAACTTTTTTGTTATCTCTGCATCAGATGTGGACGATATCTGGAAAATCACTTAAATACGAAATCCCGATCACATTTTTTATGGTAGACCAGGCAAAGGCAGAGGCTTTTGTTGGACGGTTTTTAGACATATTCAACAGCGGGACACTGTGCCTGATGATAAGCATCGGGCATCAGACCCGGCTTTTTGACGTCATGGCAAGGCTGTCATCTTCTACAAGCCAAGAGATAGCAAGTGCTGCCAACCTCAATGAACGCTATGTCCGGGAGTGGCTTGGCGCGATGGTGACAGGCCGGATAGTGGAATACGACCCTGCCACGGCAAGGTATGCCCTGCCGGCAGAGCATGCGGCTTTTCTCACACGGTCGGCAGGCATCGACAACTTGGCGGTTTTCTCGCAGTACATCACGCTCATGGGAAACGTTGAGCAGCAGATAATAGATTGCTTTCAGAAAGGCGGGGGCGTGCCGTATTCTGCGTTCCCGCGCTTTCAAGAGCTGCAGGCCGAGGAGACGGCAAGGGTCTTTGATGCCCGGCTGACAGGCCAGATAGTGCCGCTAGTAGATGGGCTGGCCGGCCGGCTTCAGGCCGGAGTGGAGGCCCTTGACGTGGGCTGCGGCCAGGGCCATGCAGTCAACCTGCTGGCCAAGGCCTTTCCAAACAGCCGGTTTGCAGGATACGATATCTCTCAGCAAGCCATCGATGCCGCCAGAAGCGAGGCCACGCAGATGGGGCTGAAAAACGCCCGCTTTGAGGTAAGGGACGTCTCTTCAATAAACGAGCATGAGAAATACGACTTCGTTACTGCCTTTGACACCATACACGATCAGGCCCGGCCAACGCAGGTGCTAAGAGAGATCCACGGCGCGCTTAGGACCGACGGCACTTTTCTGATGCAGGACATTGCCGCTTCAAGCCTGCTTCATGAAAATATCGGCAACCCGCTTGGCCCGGCCCTGTACACGCTTTCTACGATGCACTGCATGACCGTCTCGCTGGCATACGGCGGCGAGGGTCTTGGCACCGTGTGGGGAAGACAGAAGGCGGAGCAAAAGCTGGCCGAGTCAGGATTTGCAGATGTCCAGGTAAAGCAGGTCGCCGGCGACATACTGAACTACTACTATGTCGCCAAAAAAATCTGAGGGCAGGCCTTCCCCCGCCCTTTTGGTAGAGCTGGCTACTTCCTGTTGCCGTACAGGCGCTTCCACACCGTAAGGACAGTCACCGCACCGATGGCCGCAGACATGGCCAACCATGCAAGTGGGAATTCTGGGACTGCATTCGTGCCGACCACCTCTATCCTGTGGATGCTGTGGGTGTAGTTGATCTCAAAGGTCGTCTCGTCCTGGGTGTTGGATTTCACTATGACGTCCTCCTGCCTTGCGATGTTCTGATCTATCAGGACGGTCATCTCGCCGCTGAGCAGCGCCTTGGGGATGGTGATCTCTGTGACACCTAGCGTTCCACCGTTGCCTTCAGCTAAAAACGATACTTTTTTTTCATGCTGCGTGAACTCAAAGTTGCTTATACCTGAATTGCTTGCTATCTGGACGGTGAAATCCTGGTTCTCTGCATTTACATTGTATTCCACGGGTTCTGCGACCACAAACTGAATGGAGGACCGCAGCGCCACCGAGGTGATGGTCTCTACAATACCAAGGGCATCGGCGTCAAGCTCGACTCTCGACTCCAGGGTGTATATGCCGCTTCCGGCGCTTTCAAGCAGGCTCAGTGCCTTTGAATACCTGCCCTCGTCGTCTACAGTTGCATCTTCACGAGCAACAACATTTCCGTTGCCGTCCTTGACCTCGATCTGTACAACATCGATGGCATCGACCTGCCTTACAATCTCCGGCCAAACAGAGCCCTTTACCCGGATCTCGTCGCCGCGATTGTAAAGGTGGCTCTCAAGGGATACCGTAACTGGTCTGGTTACATCCGCGGTCACTTCCTCGTAGGATGAACTGTATGTCGTCTGGGTGCCTTCGGACTGAGCAGCCGCCTGCAACGAATGCGTGGCCGCAAAGAAAGACAGGCTCAGCACTAACAGTACGGCAGCTGCAATACTGACGATTCTCTCTAAACCACTTGAATACACGTACAATATATGCAGAAAAAATTTAAAAGAGCTTGGTTTGTTCGGCCGATACTACCTTTCACAGGACCACGCCTGTGCGTAGTAACTTTTTATAATTATTCCTGATTATTTTTGCCCATGGGCCTGTTAACATGGATTGTTGTGGCCATCGTGGTACTGGCCATAATAGGGTTGGGCATCGGAACCTTTTTCTCTGGAGTTTTTACCGGGGCCCAGAAAGTGGCCAGCAATCCCGTGGTACAAAACACCACAGAGGAAGCAAAAGAATTCGTTAGCAATACCACACGGGATTCAGCAAACGAAATAATCGACAAAGCCCTTCAGAAATAAAATACAGATCTAGACACCCACCTTCCTAACATTTTGATCGCAATGCAGTACTATAGAAACAAATAACGCAGCGCCGGATACAAGGGACGTGGCATCAAAGATACTGGTACCTGTGGACGGCTCTGAAAACTCAAAGAGAGCATTTGAACGGGCCCTTTCGCTGGCTAAGAGCACGGGGGCAAGCATCACCGCCGTGCACGTGATAGAGAACCCGCCGACAGTTTACGTGGAATCGCAGAAACTGCTAAACGAGCTCTTGGCAAACTACCGCAAGGAATCAGCCAAGATCCTAGACCAATATGAAGAGGCTGCAGAAAAGCACGGCATCAAGATAGAGTCCGTGGTCATGGAAGGAGACCCTGCCTCAAACATTGTAAGCTACGCCAACAAGGAGGGCTTTGACATGATAGTTATTGGAAGCCGCGGCCTTGGCAAGATAAAAGAGATGATGCTTGGAAGCGTGTCAAGAAAGGTAATCCACCACGCCCACTGCTCGGTGCTTGTAGTCAAGTAGGTTTTACTGATTTCTGCCACTGCAGGACAACAGACTCGCCGTTGCTGTAGTCCTTGCCTTCAACCTGTGCTAGGTCCTGCTCAAGCCTTGATTTCAAAGACACGTGGTCTGCCGCCAACGCATGCTCCTTGGCCTTGCTCATCTCGACTTCAAGGTTGCATATGTTGCAGCGCAGCATTTCTTGGTCTGCCAATACCAAAAGTACTGTGCTAGAGGTATAAAACCTGTGCCATGGATTTTTCTGTCTCATCTTTGAAGATTAGGTTTGGAGTCAGTTCAGAACCTCGAGGGTATGTGACCGTAGCAGGAACGAGTCAGTTACCCGCATGACGGGATATTGTTTTGGGTTATCGGTTCATGGGAATTGCAAGAAGGTGGGTTGGTGGCATGCCCACTAGCGAGGATCTTGGATGCCTGTCGGTTGGCGGTGTTACAGGAATTCACGCAGCATCATTTTACACATACGCACTTGGGTCTGGTAGAACAGTGCTGCTGGAACATTTCCCTCCTTGAGGGCCTTGTCCATCTGTTCAATAGCTTCTGATTTCATTTTTCGAACATTCGTATCAAATGTTTCTAAGGCGTTCTTGGGAATCTTGGTTAATTCCTCTTCCAGCTTCTTGTTCAGATCCTCGTAGCGCTTATTCTCGTCAGGTTTATCAGACATAACTGTAATCATACCGTTCAGAGATTTAAGAACTAGCTTTCTGATGGGAAAAATGCAAAGCGTCTACGGTTCTTTCGAATCCGCCACGAGATTGTCAAATCCATACTTGATGTAAGACAACCAACATATGTCAAAATTCCAGCCGCAAAGGTCGCTTGAAATCGGATTCCTTGAGTCTAAACAATAGACCTATACACGGTTTTTACTTCCTAGGTTGTCCACCAAACATTACGAAATCAATGAGTTTGGCATAAACTCATCTTAAGGTTTCAACGTCAAATGGTTCCTGAATTGAATTCAACATGTACAGCATCTTTCTGATGTACTTCTGCTTTGAAGGCATCTCGATTAACTTCTGCTGGTAAAAATCAATTAAATGGGAAATGAAACATCTTATCTCTTCTTTGCTCTCAGGTAGGTTGACGAGTATCAATCCATACCAGTACTCTACCAATGCGTCTTCACCATATTTTTTCTCCAGATCAAGGAGGGTTGAAAAATTGGAATGACACTTTCTGCATAGTCCGCCATGAGAATCTACATATGACTTTATTGCAAAATGACCACAACGTGCCTTAGCGATCATCGGGACATTTACAATGCATTTTATGAAATATAAACCATCCATACAGTTGAGAATTCAAGTTGGATGCTGAACTGACATTGCAATAGGATGACACATTCAACAGGAGGTCTTATTAGTCATGAATTGTATATAGTGGTACACATGTCCGAGGCAGACTATAACGTAGAATCAGGAAAGGACTACATGGAAGGTGCCTCAAAATTTAAACCAGTAAATGTTGAAATGAAAGTTTCAAATGCAAACAAAGACCAGGTCCACTACTGGGTAAACGAGATTGCAAATCAGTATGCGGACCTGGTCTTGACAAATGTCAGCATTGGCAGTGACAAAATATCCTTTGACATAGGCTCCCCCAGCATGGGAGACCTGACTGCCGAAGATATCAAGTTCAGAATAGAAGAATACCTGGCCATGAATATACCTCCTTTTGAGCTCAAAGAGTTAAAGGTACACTAAGCAAGGCACCTGATTTTTTTATTTGTATGAAAATGGACAGATAGTTTGGTGGCAGGTATCATTAAATTTTGATTGGCAGTAATTGGCGCAAAGTCTTTCACCACGGCCAAACGCACAGCAAGCCATTTAAGGGATGAAAACAATAACCTCTGCATGGAAACGGAACTTGCGTCGCAGGTAATACTTTCGCGCCTTGTGAGTGCAAATTCCGGCATGCAGGAAGGCTCGGCCACCATGAGCCAAATGCGGATGTGGTTTGTGCCGCAAAAGGCCGAAAATGAGTACGACTACAGCATCAACGAAAAGTACTTTGAGGCAATGCTGCATCAAGCTGTGCGCTTTCTGCTTGAGAAGGGGTACCTCTCCGCGTCCCTTCCAGATGGGATCGAGGACGGCGACGCGCAGCTCTTCTCGCTGACAGAGCAGGGCATAAAGTACCTCGAACAGCAGGCCGCTTTGCAGCCAGAACCTGTGGTGTTCTCTGACTGAAACTCGTGCCACCAAAGACAGGCTTGACACCAGAAAATAAATAAAAACATTCAAAAGCAACTGGCATTAGATCAACGCTGGTTCGCTGGAGGTATCGGAATTGACTTTGACAAAAAAAGAGCAGAAGGAAAAGGAGAACCAGGAACGTCTTGCACGCGCCATAGAAACGCTTGACACGATAACAAAGAACGCCGACATACAGAAGAGTATCAGAAACATGATAAAGGAGGTCCTGATGGCCCTCAAAGACGAGAAGGGGGGCAGCCCGTCAGTGCGTGCGGCAAATGCCATCAGCCTTCTTGACAACGCGACCCAGAGCCCGCAGATGCAGTCGCATATCCGGACCATGCTGTGGCAGGTCGTATCAACCCTTGAAAGCATAAGAGAATAGTTACTTGACTGCTGGTCCTTTGGCCGGCTTTGGAGGCGGCGGCAGTTTTTCCAGTTTGTGGGTAGGGTACGCAAGGTAGTGCCTTGAGGCGCCTTCCCCTGAAAGAACGATGTTGCAGTTTACACATTTGTACCTAATTGCCATTGGCCTCTACCACACAGGTATTGTACGAACGGGGTAAAAAACGCTGTGGCTATCTAAGGCGGACAATTTCGCGGTTGTCCGGCACGCCGGACCGGATCTTGAGCCTTGAGTAGATTGCGCTGGCGACGTTCTCAGACTTGGTGCGCTCACCATGGTTTACCAGCACCCGCTTGGGCTTTATCTTGGCCACAAAGTTCATTATCTGGTTAAAGTCGCTGTGGCCGGAAAAGCCGTCGATCTTTTGGGTCTGGCAGCGTATGGGCACGACCTTGAGCTTACCGGACTTGTCCATCATGCTCACTTCTGAAACGTTGCCGTCAAGGACGCGCCGTCCAAGGGTGCCGTTTATCTGGTACGAGACAAAGATTATCTTGTTTTTGGGGTCCGGCGCCAGCTCCTTAAAGTACTCGACGGACGGGCCGCCCTCAAGCATGCCGGAGGTGGCCATCACTATCGCCGGGTTGGGGTCGTTTAGCACCTCGTCGCGCTTGCCGTAGCCGCTGATGACCGTAAAGTATTCTGACTGGAACGGGTTTATGCCCTGCTGCACTGACCGCCTTACCTCGGAGCCCAAATAGTGCGCATAAGACATGTGGATGGCACTTGCCTCGGAGATCATGCCCTCTATGTAGATGGGGGACTCCATCAGCCGGCCCTCGCTCATCTCCTTGGCCATGACAAGCATTATCTCCTGAGCCCTGCCGACGGCCGGAACGGGGATCAGAACCTTGCCTCCCTCTTTGAGAGTCTGGTTTATGGAATTGCAGAAACTCTGGTAAACAAAGGACTGGTCCGGCATTATGTCTGTAGAATTGCCGTACGTGCTTTCTGTAATCAGCGTCTCGACGCGGGGGTATGTGGATACAGCGCTGTCCAGCAGCTGCGTCTTGGCGTACTTGTAGTCGCCGGAATAAAGTATGTTGTGCGCGCCGGATATGTTCAGGTGCACGGTTGCGCTGCCCATGATGTGGCCAGCGTTGTTAAGCGTGATGGTGATGTCCGGTGAAATGTCAGTTGGCTTGCCGTACGGGATGGTGATGGTGTGTTTGATGACTTCGTGCACGTCACGGGCCTCGTAGGGCAGGTACGAGCCGTTGGCCTTGGCTATCTTGACAGAGTCCATCTGCAGAAGCGTGGTCAGCGGTAGCGTGGGCTCGGTGCAGTAAACCGGTCCCCTGTATCCATACTTGAAGAGGGCCGGCAAAAATCCCTGGTGGTCGATGTGGGCATGGCTTAGGACAACTGCATCAAGGTCATCAAGGTCAAAGTTGAACCAGTCCAGGCGCGGATAAGCGTCAAGGCCGGACATCTCGCCGGGGTTGATGCCGCAGTCAAGCATCACCTTGCTTTCGGGGGTAACAACAACAAAGCATGAACGGCCCACCTGCTTTACGCCGCCAAGGCAGAAGAGCATGACTTCTTCCTTGCTTGTGGACCAGGGCTGCGGCCTTGCCGTGGGCTCTGCCTCGGCCCTGCCGTTTCCGTTCTCAGAAACGTCTCGGACAACCAGCGAGTCTCGAAATATCCGCCGGCCAAGCTGCTGCAGGAACTCGGTGCGCTCCTTTGCCGAGCCCTTGAGGGTGGAGTGAATGGTGTTGATGCTGGTAGACGGTATGTGCGGCGACCGCCGTGTATGGGCTATCCAGCCGGTAGACTGGGCTATCTGCACTATCATGTTGGCGTCCACGGCCTCCTGCTTGTCGACTTCCAAGACGACCTCGCCGGTGGCATCGTCGCAGAAAACTGCAGAAACGTTCACGTCCTTTGGTAATAGCTTGACCACGGTCTGCCGCGTATCGTCTTCCGGCAGCCGCACCGACGGGTCCGTGCGGATTATGAACCTCTTTTTCAGGGTCTTGGAAAGCGATCCAAGGTAGTACGTCAGCTCGGTAAGCGCAAACTTGGGGTTCTTTGAATAAAGCGCGATGTTGGGGCCTTCAAACCTGACAGTGGTGATCTTGGCGTCGGAGGGTATGGACTGCAGGATGGTCTTGGCAACAGCATCCTCGTTTTCGGCAGTCACCTTCGTAACGCCGGCATCCATTCTTGGTCTTTTTACAACAGCCGTCTGCTCAACAGATTGTTCCATCGTTTCTCTATCGTTCAACTCTTCGTCAGTCCGGCCACACCTTGATGCCATGCATCATAAACAATTAACTTACACGGCATAAACAGGCGATAAGCCATCAATACCTATCCCTTTGCAGTATAAAAGCCTACTGTTTTTCCAGACACTACTCCGTCTCAGGTGGCATACGCAAATCTGGAGTAGAACCCGTTCTTGCCAGAGTTGTCCCACTTCCTTCCGTAGTCGCTATAGTTGTTCTTTGTGGACTTGGCCACTACTGCAGCAAATCCCGGCGCCACCCCCATCGGCGCGTTGCTGACAGTCGCTTCTTTACTTTTATCGGCCCCTTCAATGGCTTCGACGGCAAGGTCGATTGCCGATGGAATCTGCAGCGTCCTTCTCTTTCCATCCACTTCAAACTTTATAGGAACCGACCGAACGCCTGCAATTTCTCCAATCAGCCCTGCAATGGCTCCAAAAAAGCCTCCGGCCTGGCCGGAATATATCTTGCCCAGCGCATCTGCTTGTTCTTTGCTTGCACTCTCATCCAGGTACAGAGCTGCCTTCCACTTTGGGCCTGTAAACATGTTGCCCGGGGCATGAAAGACAGCAACAACATTCAGTCCATCCAGGGGTGTGCTATCGAAATTTCCTTTCTGGATGTGCCATGCCACAATTACGTCGCACTCGCCTTGATCGGGATTTCCCAGGAAAACACACGGGCAGACAGTATCGCAGTTGCAGGCTTCAAAATAATCTCCCTCCATTTTCCATGCAGTCATGCCAGATCCTCTGCTGGAAGAATTCCCATATTTAATGGTGGCTAATGAAAGATATAAGCATTTTATGAAGTGATACCACAATTCTTCATAATAATGACACAAGGTTTGCAAATACGCAACTTTGGAGGGTTTCTTGGATCATACTGAAATATCCCACGCGACATTCGTGTCTGCATTCTATCACCCGAATCGAACAAGCAATGTAATTTACCTTCAATGCACATGCATCGCAGTATTTTTCTATTAGGGCGATACCTTCGCCAACATCAAAGCAGGCTTCTTGGGTTGCCAGGCTGCCACAAGTTGCACTGTTTCTATCCTTTTAGGGCTGCTTGCAAAGGGCTTCAGCGCTAACAAAAATTTTGCCATTAATTTTCACTCCGTTATGCTTCCGACGAGCGTAACTAGAGACATAGCTGCAGCGGTAGCCAAGAATCTAGTGTTATTGTCTTGTCTGTCATCGCATATTACGGTCTTATGAGAATGTACTGATCACGCCAAGCAGACCATCTCTACTGCGTTTAAATGATTGAAAATGGCTCTAATTTTAGTATGGAACATGTGAAAAACATTATTCATGCTGCATATCAGGCAGATGTTCAGCGGCTACAACCTCTATTTGATCGTGGATGTGCTTACCGAGTTACTTCCATTTTGATCGGATGAACCCTTATTTTTGTTAAAAATTGTCAACGTTATTTAAATAGCCCGAATGTGCATATACAACGACTAATACCGCTCTGCTCCTATTAGTAGAGGTTAGTTCTTCATAGTAATGCAAACTTCAATCATATGTTCCGTATGTAATAACGGTCATCCGATTACAGACCTGGAATCTGGCGAGCTGATATGTAGCGATTGCGGTCTTGTCTTGTCAGATAACGCCCAAGAAAGCCGCGCAGAATGGCGAACTTTCGACTCTGAAACAAGCGATAGAGTAAGGGTAGGCGCCCCCACTTCTCTAGCCCACCACGATATGGGATTGGCAACGGTCATCGGAAAGAACAACAGCGATTCCAGCGGACGCAAATTGGATGCATCAATGCATTCAACCATGCAGAGGTTAAGAACCTGGGATTTCAGAACGCAGGCGCACACATCAGCTGATAGGAATCTTATTCAGGCTTTCAGCGAGCTTGGCAGGTTAAAGGATAAACTTGGTCTATCAGATGCAATAATCGAGAAGACAGCCTACATCTATCGGAAAGCTCAGGAAAAAGGGATGATAAGGGGAAGGTCAACATCTTCTATTTTGGCTGCAGCCATATACATCGCATGTAGAGAGATGGGAGCGTCAAGAACGTTAAGAGATGTCGCCGAAACTACCGATGTAAAACGCAAAGTTATTTCACGCAGCTATCGGCTGCTTATCTATGAACTTGGCATCATGGTGCCATCGGTAGATCCAATGAAGTGTATCGCCAAGATAGCAAACAATGCGAAACTGAGTGAAAAGACGAAACGCATGGCAATAGATACTATGAACGACCTTACCGAAAAAAAGATATCTGCCGGAAAGGCACCCATGGGGCTTGCAGCAACGGTTCTTTACTTGTCTTGCTTGAGAAATGGGGAGAACATAACCCAGAAAAATATCGCAGAAGCAGCAGGAGTAACAGAAGTGACTATCAGAAACAGGGTCAAAGACCTGAAGGCTAGGCTTGACCTTGATTAGACCAGGGGAATGCTACAATCATGTCTAATGAAGATACACAAGAAGAAAAAGATTTCAGGGAAAGATACACAGAGGATCTACGCAAGAAAAAGACACAGAATTTTGTCAGTCCGCATTTTGGGTGTGACGAGTTGTCTGAGGAAATAAGAAGTGTCAAACAACAGGAATTGATAACTCTGGGACGGAGAGGAGAGAAAATAAAAGCATGAAGAAATTAGCAGGGAGATTATCCTACGTCTAAAGTTAAAACATCACAGTCAAGACAACAAAGGTTAAGGACAAATTCTCTTTTGCAGTATTTTCTATCTGGTATAAAGACCAGCATCTGCAGTTATCGATTAAGTGCTTCCTTTTATCTGTTAGCAGCAATGCCACGACCAGCCTTTTGATGGCAAGGTTCGACTCGCCGGTTCTCAGCTATTAAACAACCACGCTGTTTCTTCCGCGATATGGCATCGCATATGCTTCGAGATATCAACGGCGATTGCCATGTTGTTTATCATCAACTGCTCTTACCTTAAACGGCGTATATTTACCACCGTGGCAAACCGGACAATCTAGGTTGGGTCTATACTAGATATCAAACACCACAGGTATTACAAGCCTGGATATCTGGCGTATACGCCATAATCATCGGGTTGCTTGGCGGTTCCAGCAGTCTTGCATTATGGTACAAGAAGCACTGGAATCAGAGATGATGTTACTACAGAATTCAAACAAAAATTGCGTGCGAAAACCAACGGCAAAAGTCTGCCAATTTTGGAATCACATGGGAACTGTCATGTTTTTATTGCCATTCAGGTAAGTCCAAACATTGCCAAGGAAAACAGTTTATGGTAAATGTCCAAGATGCAAAACAAAGAGCGAGCTGGAAGTGGTTTCAAGTACACCGGGCAAGGAGAAGTTCAAGTGCAATCAATGCTTTCATAAATTTGGCATGGACGAGCTTTGATCAAAAGATCATCTCTTTACCAGTCTGTATAATACTGGTTTAGTTTTCGGTACTCTTTCTATTATTTTCTTGGCTTCAAGATCCAGTTTGACGCATTCGACGTACCAGTTTATCGAACCCTTGAACCTGTTCAGCTTTTCGCTGATGTCTTTAGTTAATTCAGTGTAGGTCATCTCACCTTTTTCTTTTAGGCAATCTATGATCGCAGTGTGTATTGCATCATATTTTTCCTTGCTAATGCTGACTCCTCTTTTGCCCTCTGGGTGTTTTGTTTTGACCCTATCCTCAGACATAACGCGCTTGTGCAATACCTTCCTTTTCATCGGAGCGTCCAACCAATGCCTAAGAACGCATCCATGTCATAAGAATTTTCAAGCGTTGATTGCTTGATGTGACGCACTAAACCTGATATCGCTGTTGACAAGAATAAAACCGCATTATATCAAATCATGAAAAAGGTTAAGACTCTTGTTATCGTATGAATATCAGGTGCATAAAGGAAGTACCGCAATATTTGTTATCGGCTTATCTCTCATAGCTTCAGGAATCCTTGCATTGCAACTAGCTAGCTGGGAACCAATTTGGTATGAGCGATGCACTTCCGTCGGCCAATCACAGTGTTTCATTCCTGAATGGTTGCCTGCATTATTCCTACCATCATTTCTGATGATGTTGTTGGGGATGGTGCTTCTTGCGCTCAATATGAAATCAAAACCAAGTCAGGCAAAAATACAATAGAAATCGGGCTCTTTTTTGTCTAGAAGCTAGTTAACTATACTGCACTGACCTATCTTGAAAGCGCTAATGGGGTAGGCATTGTAGGCTTGGTCTTTGGGAACCCGCCAATCTTGGTGATAGATTCCGCCTGTACTTCTGTCAAAGATATTTATCTCCACAACATAGTCGTCTGCTTTCTCCGTTACCGTGATGTCTCTAGATGACGGATTTTTTTCGATTTGGCAACCAGTTGTTGCAGATTCAAATTGTTGTTCTGAAGGAATTATGAACCTGATGCCTTTTTCATTCTGACTTACAGAAAAATATGCTACATATTCCAATGCTTGCTGCTCTGAAGTAATCGATCTAAAGAGCTGGTTGGTATCAGATACAGGCACCGGCAGATTTTTTCTGATTGCAGAGTTCTCGTATTGGTTTTGCATTATGAAATGTTTGTACTGTATTGCATATTCATTAATTGAACAACCCTGTCTGAATACGGTATCCTTTGGTTCAAGGTACGAGAATGTCAATTCTTGAGGCAGCCACCTTACTAGATTGGGGTCAGTATCATCAAGAGAAGATATGTCAAACACATCTTCGCCACAAACTTTGCTCTGAATCTTGGCAGCTTCTGTTTTCGTATAGTCTGTCAGTGTTTTCGCAGTAGGAAGTGGATAACTGTCAAAAACATATGCTTTCTGAAGCAACTTCTCACTTCCAACTCTAATTTCAGATTCCCTGACAGCCGAAAGAATCTGTGGTTGTTCTAGATCGCTTATGGCAAATACCCTTACAGTATAGCGCCCTTCTGCCGGCGGAACGAATGATACTCCTATCGTTTGGTTGGCATTAGCTTGAAGGATGCCTGATGACCATGCTATATGCTCAGTGATTCCTGTTTCATCTCTGACTTCCATAATCGCAACATATGGTTGGCTATGGTCAAGTAGATTGTTGAACACCGTTGTTGATAGCACGATTTGTTGGTCCTTTGCAGCTTGAATTAGCACGTTACCTTCTATGTCAGTTACCACCGGCGATGAAAAGTCGACGACAACAATAGAGGTAGCATTTGCATAAAAGGTGTCAGGCAGAACAAATGAAAAAACCAAAGTGAAAACCATTAGCATCGTAAAATTGAGCCTAGGATAATTCACAGTTAGAAACTAGTCCTTATTCAATTAATTATGTTTATGGTGACATCCCGTCTGTTTGCAAATTGTTGCCGCTGTTTAGAAACTCAGACAAAATCTAATTTTAAACAAGGCCAGAAATCAGAGCCTCATAAAGCATTTAGAACAGAAAGTTATCGAAAATCAAAAGAGCTTTGGTGTCGTACAACAAAAACACCTGTTATTATAACAGATCAAAGTAATACATACATGAAGAGCCCTTGAAATTCAAAAAGATAATCGAGACCTGCATCTATTGCCCTGATTTACAAAAGATGAAGGATTTCTACGTCGATGTCCTTGGCCTTGAGGTGGTAACTGAAGAGCCGGAACGGCACCTGTTTCTGAAGGCTGGAAAAAACATGCTGCTTATCTTCAATCCGCAAAGAACGCTGATGGAAAACGAGAACATCTTTCCTCCCCACGGGGCATTAACGCCGCCATCTATCCTTCACCTTGCGTTTGAAGTATCAAAAGAAGGATACGAAGAAGCAAAGGAACTCCTCAAAAAGAACAACATCGAGATAGAATCAGAGCTGGCATGGGAAGACCGGAATTCCAAATCCACATACTTTCGGGACCCTGCCGGCAATCTGGTAGAGATCATTACTGAAGGGGCCTGGCCGGTGGAAGACTAGAAGTTGTCTCATAAATGGTTACTTGCCCCAAAAGCAGATGCAGCATGGATCTAATGGGGAGAAACAAACGGCGATTCAATTACCACCTTGTTTCCCTATTTATGAAATGACTTCTAGTAAGGCGGCAGAAAAGCTTAACCGTATGCAGGAATAAATGCTAAGATCTTGAAGGTCTATATCGATACATCGGTCATCGTTTCACTGGCCGATCCTTTTGACGTCTTCCATGACCAATCCATAACTTCCATTAACAATTTAATTAAACATGGAATTGAATGTAATATAAGCAGCCCACTTGTAATTGAACTTGGAAAAATTGTTAAAGTTAAGGGAACAAAAAGATGTCTAGACATTACCCGTTCTCTTGAGGAGTTTAAGATTAATTTTAAGAACACGGACATGAAAGAAGTCTGGAAATTATCCCAGACTTATCTGGACGAGCGGGTACTAACAGTAAGGCACCGTCTCGATCTGCTTCATTATGCAGCCGCGTCATTGCTCAATTCTACACATTTGGCATCTTGGAACAGTAGACAATTCAATGATAAAATAGCAGTGAAGGTAAGCAGGATAAATTCCAAGCATGGGCTGCTAAGCTTAATAGCAGGTAAACCCGATTATATCGTCAAGCGAGAAAACCTTGGCTAAAGCAAAGCGTGATAATCTAAAGATGCTGCGTCAGATACGCAAAGAACTGTCGCTGGAATTAGAAAAGATGACGCCGGAGCAGCGCGAAGAGTTCTTCAAGGGCGCCGAAGAGTTCTACGAAGGCCTTAGAAAGATGGAAAAGGTCAGAGCTGCTATCGCTAGATAATTCTTACTAAAAGTTATCTCGTAATGATGCTGCATCCAAAATCAAGTAGATGCAGCCATGAATCTGAGGCTTATGGTGGACAGCTACCGGCTAATACCTTGTCTTCCTATTTATGGGATGACTTCTAGATAATCTGTGCCCAAATGATAAATCAGAAATTATTCACGGTAAAACCGCTCCAGGTCTGCTGCAGCTCTATCAATGCTGTACACAGAAAAACCATGTTGATATCCTGAATTGTGAGAATAAGCACCTGTTTATTTAGGATGGCAGCGTACTAATCATACGGGGCGAGTCGTACGGGAGCAGTCTTTAGACCAAAAGACCTGACAAAAGGCCGCAGAGAGGTTATAGAAAATGCACTGAAAGACATCCATCCAGACGTTAAAGATGGGGTGATGGACCTGCTCAGCTCCTGGGAAGGGACAGCGTCAGAAGAGAAGCTCAAAAAGATGCTTGGCCATGAAAAGACGAGGTCGCTGCTTGGCAGCATAAAAGAACAAGAGGATCTGTAGGGATACAAAACAAGATCGTTTTCACTTTTAAATACAAAGAACCGTAACATAATTCATGAAAACCGCGGGCACGATAGGCGACTACCTGATCGACCGGCTGTACTCCCTTGGGATCCGTCATGTTTTTGGAGTGCCCGGCGATTACGTGCTGGGTTTTTACGACATGCTGAGCAAAAGCCGGCTTGAACTTATCAACACCTGCGACGAGCAGGGCGCCGGGTTTGCAGCCGATGCCTACGCCCGGCTAAAAGGGATCGGGGCAGTCTGCGTGACTTATGGCGTAGGCGGCCTAAAGGTGGTCAACACCACCGCGCAGGCGTACGCAGAAAAATCCCCAGTCGTCGTCATAAGCGGCGCTCCGGGAGTAAGGGAGCGGGAGAAAAATCCGCTGCTCCACCACCGGGTGCGGGACTTTGACACGCAAAAGAACATCTTTGAAGAAATAACGGTTGCATCGGCGGCCCTTGATGACGCCCAGACGGCGGTGCAGGAAACTGAAAGGGTGCTGGCCGCCCTGTTCCGCTTCAAACGTCCAGTCTATATCGAACTTCCAAGGGACATGATCTCATCTGAAATAAGCCAGCATCGCCACAAAGCAGCCTATAGGGAGAAGCGAAGCGACCAGGTAGTTCTCAATGAGCTGGTCGGCGAGGCAGTGGGCATGATAAACGGTGCAGAAAAGCCAGTGATCATAGCCGGCGAAGAGATCCACCGATTCGGGCTGCAAAACCAGCTGCTGGACTTTGTAAACAAGACCAACATCCCGGTGGCATCCACCGTCCTAAGCAAGTCCGTCATAAACGAGCTGCACTCCTCTTACATGGGCGTGTACCAAGGGGCTGCCGGCCACGAGTTTGTGCAAAATTATGTCGAGTCAAGCGACTGCATCATAATACTTGGCGCGCTCTTGACGGACCTGAGCCTTGGCATGTTCTCAGCAAAGATAGACCAAGCAAAGACCATCTACGTGACAAGCGAAAGGATCTCCGTTGGCTACCATCTGTACGAAAAAGTGCTTTTGCAGGACTTTATCGTAGCCCTGACCCGCTCAAAGATAAAGCCCCGTTCGTATCTAACGGGCAAGCCGTATCCCAGATACTCGTACAGCCCCGGCTTTGCAAGGGGGCACAGGATAACCATCAAACACCTGTTTGAAAGGCTCAACTCATTTCTGACCGACGAGATGATCGTTATAGCAGACGTGGGCGACGCATTGTTTGGAAGCATCGACCTGATAATACGAGGCAAGACCCAGTTCCTCTCAACGGCGTACTATGCCTCCCTTGGGTTTGCAGTGCCAGCCAGCATAGGGGCCAAACTTGCCATGCCGCACCTGCGGCCGGTTGTCCTTGTGGGTGACGGCGCCTTTCAGATGACGGGGATGGAGCTGTCCACCATCGTCAGGTACCGGCTTGATCCGATAATCCTGGTGCTCAACAATGGTGGCTACATGACTGAGCGAATCATGCTAGACGGCTCGTTTAACGACCTGCAGCCGTGGCAGCACAGCCAGCTTACTCAGATATTTGGCGGCGGTCGGGGCTACGACGTTCGTACCGAGGACCAGCTGGAAAGCGCGCTTGCATCAGCCAAGAAGTCCAAAGAAGCGTGCATCATAGACGTGCACCTGGATCCAAAGGACATGTCAGAAACGCTCAAGCGGCTTACAAAGGGATTTGCAGAGCGGGTTTGATCTCACCGGAGCTTTTGGCAGGAGAAGACCTGAAAAGGTTTGGCAAAGTCGAAAAGATTCTTGAAGAATCGTACGGGCAGGTCCTAAGCTCGCTGCAAGACAGATCCGCCCTCCCCTACATTCCAAACCTTTATCCCGTTGCATTTATGATGTTTAAAATATACAAGGTCAAAGCCGGACTGACAAGGCTTCTTTTCTACAGCCTGACGTACCCTGACATTAAAGACTTTGACAGGTTTGGGATTTACATAACACTGAGCGTGATAGAAAAGTTCCCCCAATTCCTTTCGGGTCTTTTGGGCCATGAAATTGCCCACATGATTTCTACAAGGGGGCAAGTCGAGCTCTCCAAAAGCCGGATATATCGGCTTCTCAAAGACAGGATGGGCTACCTCCAGGAGCAGGAAAAAAGTGGGCAGAACGCCTACTCTTACTTTAATGAGGACATGCAGTCCAAGATAAGGCAGTGGAACGAGTCAAGCTCCAAAGAAGAGGTTGAGGCCGCGGTTGTAAAGGGTGCAAGGCTGGTCAGCCAGCAGGACTTTGACAGGCTGGTCTTTGGAGAGAGGCTGGCCGATTACCACGACTTTATCAGATCCAAGCTCAGAAAAGCCGACTTTTAGCCAAAAAAGGCCTAGAACACGTAGGGGAGCAGTATGGCCATGGCCACTATCATCACCGTGATGAGCGTAAGCCATGTGGTGGCGTTCTTGGCCATGATCTGGGAGCGCACCCTCTTCTCGATGATCGAGCCGTACAGCTGTCCACCGTCCAGCGGGCCTATGGGAAGCGCGTTGAATATGCCGACGTTGAAGTTGATGAACCAGAGCCAGAATAGCAGGTTGGCTATGATGGACCAGGCCGGGCCCAGCGCGGACTCGTACCGGGGCGCCATCAGGTCGGAGTACGGCACTGCTCCCTGCTGCATGGTTGGTGGAAGCAAAAGCGCCAGCGGGTTGTTGCCAAACGCACCCTTGTAGCGGTCAAGCACCACTGCTGGATCGGGAGTGATGGCCGTCACACCAATACCAAGGATTCCCCTGCCTGGCTCGACCGCCGCCGGCAGTGTTGCGGACCTAGTTATGGTCTGCCCATTTTCATTGACCCATGTTATCTCGATGGTCTGCCCAAGGTGATCTCGCAAAAGCCTGCCAAGATCGTCCAGCTGTCGCACTTCTTGGCCGGCCACCACCTGGATGGTTGAGCCCTGCGTCAGGCCTATGGACTGGGCCAGAGACCCTCCGTTGACGTTGAGGACAAAGACTCCAAACTGCGGTGCATTGGGGTCCGGCGGAAGCGGCGTAAGGGTGGAAATTATAAGGTAAAGCGCCAGCAACGACAAACCTGCCAGTATCATGTTGTTGAGCGGACCGGCGGTGAGTATCGCGCTTTTCTGTTTTAGTGTGGTCTTGGCCAGCTCTTCGCGCTCGATGTTGACAAACGCCCCTATGGGGATTCCAAGGAAAAGCACGATACCAGTAGAGTCCACGCGGGCGTTGTACACCCTGGCTATGATGCCGTGGCCGGCTTCATGAATTACTATCGTGATGAAAAGCGCTACCAGCCCGTAGCCTATGGGCAGGTACGGATTTAAGCCCGGTATCAGCAGGTTGGCCTGCGGACCAACACCGCGCACACCTTCTCTGGCACCGGCATCGGCAAACAGCACGGCAAGGGAGCCGACAATGAGGAGCATGGCAAAGACAGTGATGAATGGCATCAGGTACGTGTTTATCTTGGCCCATGCCTTGGCCCCTGGAAGCCTTGCTACCCGGTCAAAGAAGTCAAGACCAAAGGGTGTGTGAATAAGTATGAGTGGCAGCTTGACTTCTGCCCGCACTTTGCCTCGCGCCTGTTCCAAACGAGATATCTACACGGATTCTGTATTTAAAGCATTAAAAAGTTAGTTTTACTTAATATTCGGAATCAGGCATCGCTCGATACTCTGGTGCCTCGCTAAAGCACATGCAGACGACGATCCCAAGACTGGCAGAACTAGGGGTCCTGGTGAACACCCGGCAGTCTGAACAGTCGGGGATGTACCGGCTGAACAAGGAAAGCCGCGCCGGATCTCTTCGAAAAACTGAGGAGCTTGCAACGGCGGCCGTAGACAAAAAGATATCCGGGCTCAAAATACCCATGACCGCGTAGTCGTGACGGGGTTTTTAAGTCGAAAAGTTATACGCCGCTGGCCTCTACCTTTAGGATCTCAAGTGTGATCTTGTCGCCAACCTTGATGGACATGTCTTGGTACTCCTTCATGCTCATCTTGATGACCGGAGAGTCGGTTACCCCGCCGCCAAGCATGCCCGGCAGATTGGCCATGACCTTGGGCATGTTCTTCATCATGTCCTCGATGGATGAAAAGGCCATGGTGTTTGGGCCAAACGGGTTCATCGGCCTGTCGGCCTTGTACTCCTTGGGGTCGTTAA
Organism: Nitrososphaera sp.; assembly: GCA_029263715.1. Lineage (GTDB taxonomy): Archaea > Thermoproteota > Nitrososphaeria > Nitrososphaerales > Nitrososphaeraceae > Nitrososphaera. The sequence goes on from JAJUFP010000002.1 coordinate 99,862, forward strand.
ACGTCACGTAGACGTAGGGACTGCCATCCTGAGAAGCCTCGATACGCGCAACGATGAACTCTTTTTTCATTTGATGTAATGCATATTGCAATGGGCACATATTTGCATATCGACATCGGTTTTGGTTATGAAAGTGCCGACAAGTCTTTGCATGTTTGCGTGACAGTCAAGTATCTCCTGTTTGATATTGGCGGCGAGCTTTTACGGAGTCAGCTCCAGCCTGACCGGCCAAGTAGTACGGTTGTAGAATTCAATCTTTTCCATAGACCTGCTTGTGGTCTCCTACATCAAGCAGCAGTATCACCATTTTATCGTCCAACACGTCGTAAACCCGCAAAAAGACTCGTTCACAATAGTGGGCATGTCGTGGTACAACTGTCTAATTAAGACCAGCTGCCTGTAATTGGAGATAATTGTTCAGTTAGGCTCCTGCACCGGAATTATTATTATCTTTTTTGAGTTTATGTTGGATATGAACAAGAAAACGGCTATAATCTTGCTGGCAACTATTCTGTCAACTGTGCTCGCAGGCCTATTTACGAGCGGTCAGCTCGCACTGGCCGGCGAAGATTCAAAGAAGGACGAGGAGTCCACAGAAACAATACCTCTCAAAGAGGCCAAGCTGAATATCGAGCACAATGCCAAGGACAAAGATACTGGATTCCAAGGGTTCATTGATAGCGAGGGTTGGAAGTGGATAACGGCTACTGGTCCAGATGGGAAGGTTTTGAAATTCGAGGGCAAGGGAGATCTGGGAAAACTTGGATTGACTGAGTTGTTCTTTGAGACTGTCGAGCCGGAAAATGCCGATGTGCCTATTGAAGAGCTGCTGGAAACTCTGCCAGAAGGCAACTATGTGTTTAAAGGATCTGCCATCGAGGCCGGAGAAAAGCAAGGCATGACGATTGGGACCGCCTGGCTGACTCATGACATTCCTGAAGGCCCTGTTCTTTTGTCACCTGCTGAGGATGCCGTCGTTCCGGAAGATGAAGATCTTCTGGTGAGCTGGAGTCCCGTTGACAAAACTATCGACGGCTCTGACATCAACATCATTGCCTACCAACTCATTATCGAGAAGGATGAAGCACCTCACCCGCACATGATCGGAAAACTGGGACTCAGTATGTATCTGCCGGCTTCTGTGACCCAAATAACGATTCCGGCAGAATTTCTTGAGCAGGGGACCGATTATGAATGGGAAGTGCTGGCCATCGAGGAGAGCGGCAATCAGACTCTCAATTCCAGCCAATTCAGTACTAGCGACTGATCATATGCATAGTGGCCCGGATTGCAGGACCCCTTCTTTTTTTATCATAACCCAGAAAGCATCGGTTCGATGAATTCCGTTGCTGTTACAATGCGCAATGCTTGAATAAAATCTCCGTCTATAGCAGGTACTATCCTTCGCAATTCGCAGTCAAAAACTCTACATTAGAGGTCCGCGCTATCTAGCATGAAGTGCTTGCCATAGACGCAGACAGCCTGACCAAGGTCTACAAGGGATCCAGCAGGGCTGCCTTAAACAATGTCTCCATAAAGGTGGATTCTGCCAAGATCTTTACGTTGCTGGGCAGAAACGGGGCAGGCAAGACCACCTTTGTCAGGATGGCGGCAACGCAGCTTCTGCCCACGTCTGGAAGCATCAGCGTGCTTGGATACGATGCCGTCCGGCAGGCAAAGCAAGTCCGGCAGCTGATCTCAGTGGTGCCGCAGGAAGGCCGGCCACTTCGGGCGCTGACGCCGTGGGACCATGTCTACAACTGGCTTCAGATCCGAGGTGAGGACAAAAAGCAGGCCCGGGAGAAAACTGAGGCCGTCCTGCAAAAGCTGGAGCTCTCCGAGGTCAGGGACAGGCCAGCCATGAACCTGTCTGGCGGCATGAAGCAAAAGATTCTTGTGGCCATGGCCCTGGCTGTGGACGCACAACTGTTGTTTTTAGACGAGCCCACCATTGGCCTTGACCCTGTTTCAAGAAGGCAGGTCTGGTCCGCAGTAAAGGACTGGAAGGCCAAGGGCGGGTCCATCCTGCTGACGACGCACTACATGGACGAAGCCGAGATGCTGTCTGACTACATCGCCATAATAGACAGGGGCTCCGTCGTGGCGGAAGGAACTGTCCGGGATTTGCGCAAGGTCATCCCGCAGAACACCCGCATAGACGTGGCCAGAGATGGCCTTGACATTGAGACGCTTCAGTCTTTTGGCTCTGTAGTCGATACTGGCGCCGGCACGCTTCGGGTCTTTACGTTTGAGTCATCAATCCGCGAGCTGTCAGAGCTGGCGATACGCCGGAACCTTCCCTTCACCGTCTCGCCGGTCACACTGGACGACGTATTCGTATACCTTGTGGGCAACATCGAGTCTAATGGAGGATGGTCGCAACGAAGTCAATAACACTCCCGGCAAGGCAGGCCTTTCTCATAGCTTACTCCACCGGTATACTTTGGCTTAGGCGCAACCCGTCTTCCCTTGTCTTTACGGCAATAAGCCCCTTCTCGCTTCTGTTCGTGCTCTTTGTGATAAGCAACGGCCAGTACGTGCAGTTTGCCGTGGCCGGAAGCCTGGTCATGGCTCTTGTCGGATACGGCCTTGCCCTGGGCCAGGATATCTCATTTTACAAGACAGAATACAAGATCCAGGACGTCTTTGTTGCCTCGCCGGTCTCGCCTCTAACCTACATGATGGGCCTTGCACTGTCAGAGCTGATGTTTGGCTTGCCGGCACTCACTGCCCTTGCCGCCCTCGTAGTGTATTTCGGCGCGTCGCTGTTTAACATCCCGCTTCTTGTGGCAACCATACTCTTGCTCTGGAGCTCGATGTCAGCGATGGGGTTCTTTCTGTCCTCGCACATGCTTCACATGCGCAACGCCACGCAGGTCATCTCCTTTGTCAACGTGATACTGGCAGTATTGCCACCAGTGTTCTACCCCATTGCCAACCTGCCGGAGCAGCTGCAGTATCTTTCATACGCAGTTCCCACCACCCATGCGTCGCTTATGCTGCAGCATTCCATGGGGCTGCCGGTTCCTGCCGGCTGGTCTCTGGAGTTTGGCTACGCAGTCCAGATAGCATACCTGGTCGGATTTGTGACTCTGGCTAAGACCCGGGCAATTTGGCGCGAAACGTAAGGCTGCGCGGGTTGCCATAAAACAGTTATAAAGAAACGTAACAAAGTATTCCTATGGCCCTGAAACATTCTGCCAAAAAACAACAAGGTGGGCTCTGGCCAGAAGAGGTTGAAGCATGGAAAAAGATCCATAGCGGAGAGACCAAGATGACACTAATGACTGCTGAAGAATTTAGCGCTGAAATGGAGCGAATCATTAGTGAGCGAAAAGCAAAAGAAAGAAGAAAAAAACTGGCGAATACTAAAACCAGATGATTGGGAAAAACAAACCAGACGCTTGCCTGTGCATCTACTTGAAAAACTAAAAGCTATTGTAGATGAACTGGCGGAACTGGAAGATCCAACGATATTTGGAGTCCTTGAAAAGAATCTGCGTTATGGATCTGCTTATGTCCTTAGACTTGATAAGTCATATCGGTTATCCTACAGGGTTGATTTCAAATCGCACACCATAATTTTAGGCAGGGTAGGGGACCACAAAGCAGTGGGGTCTAAAGAGTAAATAGATTGGCATAAGCGCCTTGGTTGTGAGTGTTTCGATAATAAGATCGGTTTGAAGGCCGGAAGATTCAAGACCTACAAAAGCAGCAAGGAATTCTTTGCAGATCTAGAAACAATTTGAAGCGTCATGACTTCTATATCACTTCAAATGATGAGGAGTAACTTTCTGGCTCGTATTTGTCGGCAGACGCGTCTACCAGCACCTCAAACGTGCCCGGGTCAGTGTTTTCACTGATTCTCCAGGAGAAGGTTACCATGCCGTTGCTGTCGGTGTGGCCAGAAAAGTTCTTTGAAGTCTGGCCGGATGCATAGTTGACCTGCACCTCGACAAAGGCATCCGCAATGGCGTATTCTGTGGGCTCGTCAAACACCTGCACAGTTATTGTCTGCACGCTTCCCCGGGTTATGGGATCCTGATCAAACCAGAGGCCAATGTCCAGGTTTCCGGGTCCGTAGGCCGAGTCTTCCTCGATGCTGCTCTGGCCGGTCACAAACGCAAACTCTTCTGAATATGAGCAGTTGTCAGAAAAGTCGCAGACTCCAAAGGAAAGGTAGTATGTCCCGTCATACGTAAAGTATTCCGGCTGAAAGTTCTCCGTCACCACTATCGGCTCGTACTCTATGTAGTTAAAGTAGTCCTCGTCTTCCAGGTCGTACTCGTACGTGTAGGTGTAGATCTTGTCGCCAGCATACAGCGGCCAAAGCTCCCTTGCTGCCGTGTCATCGCCTGTTTCCGGCCAGGCGCCCAGAAACTCAAAGGTGCCGCTTCCATCATCTTGTACCTGGTAGATAAGGGTCACCGGCTCGTTGACGTCCTCAGCCTCAAGCCTGACGGGGAAGAGGGCAAAAAGCGTGTCCTCTGTTACCTCCAGGTTCATCAGGGTCGGCGCGCAGAAATCCTCGTTGCACAGAGAGATTATCTGCTTGTTCCAGGTAAACTCTATCGTTCCGTCCGGCTCGATTATCCATGACGGGTCCAGCTCCAGGTATGAGAGCACCTCCACCCGGGTCTGGTCGTACGTCTCACTGCTGATGTACATTATGACGCTGGATACGTCCTCGCCCTCAACAAAGCCGCTCACCGTCTGGCCGTCAAACTCTAGATCTATAAAGGGTGCCTCGTCGTCTGACTGCAGCAAGGACTGCTGCGTTTCAAGAAGGCTGTCCCAGCCGGCCACCGAGTAGAGGAGGACATCATCGTTGAACTCCTCGGCCTCGACAGGCACGTATATGGAGATCCCGTTGGCGTTGGGCTTTGCCTGGCCGCTGACGTTGTAGACTACGGCATCGTCTATGGCTTCCTGCAGGTCCTCCGCCAGGAAAAGGTAGCCGGGGAATTCTGAACCGATGTTGGACGCAAGGTGGCGCAGGTCAACGTGTCCAGAACTGCTTTTTGCGCCAACGCCGTACCTCTCGGTATTGTCCACGGCGCGGGCAAAGGAATACGAGTATTTCAGATTGGATATCTGGTTTTCAAGGCCATCAGAAAGCGCCTTGACTCTGTCCTTTAGCGCGGGGATCTTTTTTAGGTCTAGAACGGACATGGTCACCGTGCTCTGAGATTCATAGTCCCAGTACTTTTCTGCGTTGTCCACCGCATGCTTGACGTACGTGTCAGCAACGGTCCTGCCAAGAATGTCTCCAGTCTGGTCTGGGTTGCCAGCCAGAGAAGACAGCAAGGCAGTATAGTCCCACCCCCAGCTGGGCTCCACTTCCTGCGATGCCACAAGGTAACTGCCGTATGGGCTGAGCCGGTCGGCCACCTCTACCGTGGCCATCAGGCATGCGTCAAAGCCAATGACCTCAAAATCCTGCTGCGTCTGCTGCTTTGCGTCTGCAAACGCCTTCTCGATCTCGTCAAGGGTCAGGCTATCCTCAAAGAGCTCGTCAAAACCAAAACCGTCGATGCCGTTGCCATGGTCCCAGAGCACGATGGCGTATCTTTCTGCCGGGTACTGCGATACTGACCATGCGATAAAGTCTGAAAGGGTCTGCGGGTCTCCCATGTTCTTCTGCCCGACATCCTGCAGGGTCTGGTGTTTGCCGTCCAGTACCTGGTGTATCTGGACGCTGGTAAAGTCGATGAATCTTTCCTCGTCTTTGGGCGCGTTAGCACCCCCTGTCTCTACTATCACGTTGACTCTGTCCGTGGAGCCAACCGCCTGCATTTCACGGATATCAAGAGTGGCGGCGTAATTCTGTGATTCAAGGTCAGAGCCCACCATGTAAACAAGAACGGTGTAATCGGCAGCCGGCCTGCCAGCATCGATGCCTACCTCTAGTTCCTCTGATATCAGAAAGGAGCTTGTCCTGACGCCGGACAGGACCTGCGGGTTTTCAAAGTCTGTTATGGCAAAGGCGCGGATGGTTATCTCCTCAAACTCGCTGCCAGAGTCGGCTGTCCAGGACATCGCTATATCTTTGCTGCCGTTTGGCTCAAGGGTGCCTGTCTGCCATTGCAGGTTCAGGGTTATTCCATCCTCGTCTCTTACCTCCACTATGGCAGTAAAAGGCTGGCTGACCGATTCGTTGTTTGTAACCGTGATATGGATGAGGGCCTGCTGGCCGGGCTTCACCACGAAGATCGGGCTTCCATCTGTACTTTTTAGCGCCGGCAGACTCAGAGAAACAGAATCAAGACTTGATGCAAAAGAACTGGCAGTTTGGGAAAATGCAAGCAGGAAAATAAACGCGATGACCAGCGCGGTCTTGACCATCGGTAGGGCTATCCGGCATACAACTAGATAACCTTTACAAAAAAGAGGGCGCCGTGCCTATCTTTTTGTCAGCGCCAGTATGCCGCCTACGATTCCCAGTATGGGCCCGATGATAAATCCGCCCATGCCAAACAGCCCGATGATGGATGCTATCAAGACTGCAACGCCCCAGCCGTGTCCGCTTTCCGGCCTTTTGTGGATCATGTATCCACCAAAGATCGATACTGCGCCGGCTGCCAAGGAGATGGACGCCATGGTGCCAACAGCCCACGCAAGATATCCGCCGGGTGCCATCATGCCCCATCCGCCGCCTCCCATCATCGGTCCCCATCCGTACATTGCCGACTGGGACCAGACGCCAAGCATGGAAAACGCCAGTAATCCGCCAGCTAGCATCAGTGCGCCGCCTATTATGGACAGAACTACCGACGGCCTTACTTCCCTTCCTGCCTGCGATACACTTTCCATTTCTTTTGCCTCCACTGTCATCAATGGACGGCCGCAGATATATGCAAAAGGAATGCAGTGCACTGCAAAGAGATCAGGTGTTGTTACCTGGGCGCATAAAAGATGATGGCAGCGCCAGCAACGGCCACAATGGATCCAATGACCTCATACATGTCAGGCTTCTTTTTGTCCACCACCCTGCCCCAGATTATGGAAGAGGCGATAAAGATCCCGCCGTATGCTGCGTAGACCCGGCCAAAGTCGGCCGGCTGCAGCGTCGGTACAAGCCCGTATACAAAAAGCACGATGCCGCCAAGGATGCCGATGGCAAGTCTCTTCTTTTTCCTTATCCAGAGCCAGACAAGGTAGCCCCCACCAATCTCTGCCAGGGCGGCTGCAAAGAACAGGGCCGCCGTCAGCGGAACGGTCACTGTCTCGACCAGATGCCCTTCTCACCCTTCCTTGGCATGTAGAATATGATGGCCACGCCTGCCAGGGCAACGGCCATGCCCAGCAAGTCGTACCGGTCAGGCGGTATTCCCTCAAAGAACCAGCCCCACAGTATCGACATGACGATAAAGACGCCGCCATAAGCAGCATAGATCCTGTGAAAATGGGCCGGCTGAAACGTGGGCACAATGCCGTAAAGAAACAGCACAAATCCGCCCAGCACACCAAGGGTCCAGCTCATGCCGTCTCTGAGCCACAGCCACACCAGGTAGCCGCCACCGATCTCGCAAAGGCCAGCAATAAAGAAGAAAAGCAGCGTCACTAGGATTGTTCTTGGCGCCGGCAACTGCCTACTGAACACTTGCTGGCGTTATTATTGTTAGCCTGCTAGAGGCAGCTCATTTTATCTCGGCGTTTACCTTTACGATGTGCGACATGCTGTACATGGCCGGGCAGCGCTCCTCGGCCATCTTTAAGACCTGGCTTAGCCTTTCTCTGTCGGCGTTATCGCTTTGCACGTCAATTCTGAAGTTTATGCCCTCAGTTATCGGCTCGTCTGCCACGTCAAAGGTCTTGGCAAAATTGATGTTGCACTCTGCGTCGACATTTAGTCTTGTCAACCTTATGCCCTGGCCGGAGGCCACGCTTACAAACGTTGCAATAAAGCACGACGTGATGCCAGCAACGCAGTAGCCCATGGGACCAAGCCGGCTGCCGCTTCCGCCCATGAAAGATGGCGAATCGATCTCGATTACCTGCTTGCCCTTTTCAAAGGCCAGCTCGGTCCGAAACTGGTAGCCCTTGCTTGGATCAAGGTTCCACTCGCCCTGCAACTTGACAGGCCTTTTCAGCGTAGACCTGTCCGTCCTGCCGGCTGCAACTGTCTGGGAAATCTTGTCCAAGTCCACGTTGTTTAGTATGTTTGCCATGGTGCGTTGTCACTCGGCTTGCACTTAAAAGACATTCCGTCTGTCCTGATGGTGCCTATGTGATTGGCTAGCCACGAAGAATCGTTGCATAAAGTTAATTATCATCGTCGTCAAACAAGGACAGCCGTGTCCTCTGACGACAACCTTTGCAGAGAGGTTGCTTTGCTGAAAAAGAACATACTTGGAACTGGAGTCGTCGTTAACGGCAAGCTGATCTCGTCCTACATAAAGCCAAACGTCCCACTACCCAATGAAAAAAAGCTGGGGCAGATGCTCATGCAGTCGCATTTTCTGACGGCCCTGGCCAAGAGCAACGATGATTTCTTTGGCCGGTTCGGATACATGATGGTCCACTGGGATGGCTCAGATGTCTTCTTTTTTGTCCTTGATGAATCATTGCCAAAATTGTTTCTTCTCAGGATTGTTCGGCCGTACGACCACGAAGAATTGATGGAAAAGGTTTCCCATTGCCTTAAAAAATTCAACTATGAATAATTATCCCTTTAAAAGGGGAAAATATAGAAATGTTTAAAGGTTATGCGTGTTTTTATCATGTAATGGCCAAAAAAGGAGATACTATCTCAACAAAGAGATCCAAGAAGGGCCGTTCTTTTCTAGGAACTTCTAGCAAAAGGCTAGTGCTCAACATCCATCTGCTGATATGCAACTCTTGTTTTTGGTGCGCGTCCTATTTGTACGGCGACGGGCGCGTCTGGTTTAGGAAATGCCCTGTCTGCAGCAAAAACGACATTGAAGCCCTGCCCATAATGTCAAACGAAAGGTGTGTCTTTGATTACGATACCAGACGCGGCGTTACGCTACAGTTCACTACTGATAAAAAGGGATAAGCCTTGTGAATGGCACCGGTGTGAACATTAACGTATGGCATTTGCCCCCGCCGTTTAGCTTGCAATTTCTCTGCTCTTTCCAATCGTACCTTTACGTACGCTAATTCGGGGTTTTCTTTGATACAAGTCTGTCTTAACAGATGTAACGATATCAGAAAATAATAATTGCATATGTTAGATGTTTTAGTAGAACATCTTATATTTGTCTATCACGTTATCGTCAAATATGGTGGAAAACCTGACCGTGTATCCGATCATTGGGTTTGTCATCACCTACCTGTCGTTGGAGGTAGCATGGCACCTTGCTGTATGCAAGCATAAAAGCCAGACGCTGGCTCCCTGCGTGTTCAAGCAGGTGAAAATGCTGATTGCCTGAAAGTGGAGCATCTGCACAGAAAGCCAACAGTATTGCACCGGAGGCTGGCAGCTCATGACCATAGCCCAGACCAGCATGATAGCTGCCAGCCTGGCAATACTGGTCTACATCGCCATAATTACCACTGGCACTCTTACTACACAGAACAACAAGGATGCTGCCATTCAGCAGGCAGAAGCCGATGCCGCAAGGCGCAACCAGATAGAAACGAATCTAGACTATATTCACGAGTCGGATACTAACCGGGCTTCTCTTACCGTGCTTCTTGGTGGCCACACCCTTGGCAAGGATGAATTCATCCTTCTGTACGACTCCACACCATACGCAGCAAAGGGGCACGTCGCGTTGAACCTGCCGTGCGACAGCCAGAACCCGCGAAACCCCATGTTCCAGGTGCTCGTAGGAAGGGCGCCGGACCTGTCGCCGATGTCCCTTGGCTATCTGGAGCAGATATCCAGCGCTCCAGAAATGTGCGTGTACCACACCCAGTTTGGCTTTGGCGACCCTGTCACTGACTTGGTTCTGAAAAACGTATCAGGTGGCGAGGTAAGTTTCAGAGGCCCTCACTCTGTGGTGATAACCACCCATGAGTCCTACATACCGACGGCTCCTTCGTACAAAGACATACTGCACCAGCAGGGATACTAAGACAAACCCAAACACGACTCTTTTTTATCGTGCTAGCTTTCTATGAAGCGAAAGTCCTCTTTTACAGTTATCAGCACGACATGGGTGTTGGTCCTCTCCACGTACGGCATCGAAAGGTCTTTTTTCACAAACTTGCTCAGCTCGCTTCTGTTTTTGAACTTGGCGATGATCATCATGTCCGTCAGGCCGGTGATGTCGTAAACTGCGCAGACGTTTGGAAACTTGGCTATTTGTTTTTCTATTTCCACGATCTTGCCCTTGGTGGCGGTTATCTCGATTATCGCCGTCAGGTCAAAGCCCAGCTTCTCATGGTCCAGCAGCGCAGAGTAGGACTTGACGATGCCTTCCTGTTCAAGCTTTTGCACCCTGGCAAGCACGGTGGGCGGCGAGACGCCTATCTCGTCGGCTATCCGGCGATACGACAGCCGGGCGTCGGAGAGCAGCTTTTTGAGTATTCTAACATCTGTATCGTCCATATGAGCAGGCTCGTTTAGCCGATTTACAAATATAAAGTATTGCTTTGAAAAGGCTATCAGATATTAACAGTATTGAAAGAAGACAATATATCCAACAAGTGTGTATTGTATGACATGACAACCAGAGATGATTTATCCCTAGAAGAGCGTGATCTCGGCAAGTCACAGTTCAAGGATGTGGAGTTTATCCAGCTGAGGTACACCGATGTCGTCGGCAGGTTTCTTGCCAAGTATGTCTTTGTAGACTCGGACCCATCGGAGTTTCTAAGGGGCGTGGGCACGGACGGCTCGTCTGTCAGAGGCTTTGCAACCATAGATGAGTCAGACATGCTGCTGGTACCGGACAGGTCCACACTGAGGCTGGCACCGGTCTCTGACAATTACCGTGTGGCCACGGTTATTTCAGACGTTTACGAGGGCTTTGGACGGGGCCGGCTTGTCAAAGACCCGCGGTATACGTCGCAGAAGATGGAAGAGCACCTTTCTCAGCAAGGCCTGTCCTGCTATATCGGGCCAGAAGTCGAGTGCTTTATCTTTGACGACCTGACCCTTAAAGGCGATGCGCCGGCGATAATGTCAGAAGAGCAAGCCGGCAAGTATCCCATAAGGCGTAAGGGCGGATACGACGCGCCTCCTTCCCAGGACTCGCTTTTAGAGTTCCGGTTCAGGGTGGCTGAGATACTCAAAAAATACTACTTTATCAAAGTCACGAACCTGAACCATGAAGTTGCCAGCTGCGGCCAGATAGAGATCAACTTTATGCACAGCACGCTGACTAGGTCGGCAGACAACGTGCAGATATACAAAGACGTAGTCAGGAACCTGGCACGGCAGCAGGGCAAGATTGCCAACTTTATGCCAAAGCCGATATTTGACGAGGGTGACCCCCGCAATGCCGACAACGGATCTGGGATGCACATCAGCGTCAGCCTTTGGTCCGGTGCTGGCAACATATTTTACGACCCAGACGACGAGTACGCGGAATTCAGCCAGACGGGCCGTTACTTTGTCGGCGGCGTGCTAAGCCATGCCTCATCGCTGGCCGGGCTGGTCGCGCCCACCGTCAACTCGTACTACCGGATGGTGCCGGGATTCGAGGCCCCTGTCTATTCTGCCTGGTCCAGGGGGAACCGGTCAGCCATCCTGCGGGTGCCGATAAACGAAAAGAACAACCCCAAATCAAAGCGTATCGAGTTTAGGGCGCCGGACCCTTCCGCCAACCCGTACTTGGCCATGCCGGCCATAGTGGCAGCCGGGATGGATGGAATAAAGAAAAAGATAGACCCTGGCGACCCGGTCAACGCAGACATTTACAAGATGTCTGACTCGCTTAGAAGCAGCCTTGGGATAAAATCGCTTCCCGGCAGCCTCGAAGAATCACTGGCGGCCCTTAAGAGCGACTCTGACTACCTGAAGGTGTGCTTTGGAAGCGAGCTGCTTGAGGCCCACATGGAGCTCAAGGAAGCCGAGATCGCTGGCGGCCGGTCAAAGAAGCAGCAGTTCCTGCAATACTATGACATCTGAGCCTGATGCCCCCGGTCGTTTTCATGACCGCGAGGGCACCATGCTTTTCCTTACGATTTCTTCAGGCAGGTCATGCCGGCCTCATACCTTGCGCACTCTGATGGAGTACTTGCCCATCCCGCTTTCGCGATTGTAGTGGCGCACCTGCACATAGTACTCGCCGGCGATCAGGTTTGCTACTATCCTGGCGTTGGTATCGATGCCGGAATCGTCATCCTCTGCAATGAGCGATGTGGCGTTGTTGGGGCCAAAGAGCTTCATGTACACATCCGTTGGGCCAAGGGTATCAATGAGGTAGCGTCCGTTGGTTGCCGCCGTGAACTTGAAGAGGTCCTCCTCTCCAATCTTGCCGATGGAGGCTTTGGTGCGTTGTTTTGCGTTGACCTTCAGTTCGGTGGCAGCATCGACGGTTGTGCCGGTCTTTGGATACATCTTGGCGCCGGCGATGAATTCCTTGTCCATGTGGGAGAGCACTTCGTTTGCCTTGGTGCCTATGCCGTTTAGGGTCCATGAGGCAGGAAAGAAGTAGAGCATGATGGAATCGGGGTCAAAAGCAGTGCCGTTTATCTGGTCTACCCTGTACTTGTTGAGGATGTTGTGCCGGGTCGTCGCTTCGTCCCAGAAATTTGGCGACTTGGCAGCCTCGCGGATAACTACTTCTTCGTTCCACTGGATGCCGCCTGCAGGATTCTGGTGCTCGTGCGCAAGCCCCAGGGCATGGCCAAATTCATGTGCAGCAGTGCCTCCGTCCAGAAAGCCAAGGTTCATGGTAGGATGGCCAAAGGGAATGCTGCGGCAGTCTGTACCAATATAGGACCAGGCTCCATCACTGGGATCAAAGGTTATTCGGATCTCTGCATTGTTTGCGTTGTTGAAATCGAACTTGATGTTGGCGACTTGTTCCCACCAGCCAGCCTGCTCACGGGCAATGGCCTGCTCCTGGGAGGAACCACCCATGAATTTCACTCGCAAAGTCGAGCCGTTCATCCAGGTCTTGCCGATGGGCGATATAGCACGCACGGTGCCATCGCGCCTTCGCATGGTTGGATGAAAACTCAGCATGTCTTTAGGCAGCACGCGGTCGATGCAAACTTTTGCTCTTTCGCTCATGTCGATGCTGTTTTTTCCAAATAATTAAACATTTTGTCTTACGAAATATCATGGACAGCGTAGGTCGCCAACTATCTCGATTTTTTGCAATACAATCTTGCGAAACGTCAAGAATTGTATGCCTGTCGCCCGCCACTTATCCGATAAATTTGACTCCGTCAAGATTACGAAACTGCGAATCACCGGTCAGAAACTTTAGTTTCAGTTTTCTTGCCAAGTGATACCCTAATGCATCGGCATAGGAGATGTCAAGTTTCTTGTTCTTGAGTTTTGATCTGAGCAACATTGATTGCTCGATATCGTCTATATCAAAATCGACAAGAAACTTTGAGAAAGAGTCCACAACCTGCTTTGCCATGTCGCCGTTGCCGCTCTTGTGATAATAGTATGCTATTTCCATCAGGTTAAGTTTTGTCAAGATTCCATGGTTATTGTTAAAGTATTCTGCAACGGCCGGGTTTCCTACAAGAAATTCCAGGACTGCATATGTGTCGTAAAAGTACCCTTCCTGCTTGATGTCTTTGTTCGTCTCAGTCGCCCCATCCCTTTCTCAATTCGTCTTTTATCTTTTGTACTGTTTCTCCTGGCTTTAGCTTCAGGCTTCCATACAATTTCTTGATGTCCTTGTATTTTCGTATCTCGATCTCGATTATGTCGCCTTCATGAATGTCTTCTTTTTTGATCAGTTCTGAAGGAATGATTACGCCTAAGGAATGACCCCATGTTCTAACCTTGCCCTTAAGACGCATAGATAGTAAGTTATACTTGGTATAACTACTTAATAAGAATTGTTGTTCTTGCCAAAGAACATGTTGGTTATTTTCAAGGCGGGACGTCGAAAAGTAGGTTCGGCGGATCCGAGGGTTCCGAACACAAACGGGTTCAGGTCGCGTGGCTAATTAGGAATCTCTATTACAATCTTTCTGTCTTTCTTGGCCTGCTCTTCCAAAGTATCCAATACAAGCTGAATGGCTTCTGTCATGTTTGTTTTTAGCTCTTCAATAGTCTCGCCTTCGCTGATGGCTCCCGGAAGCTCGATGCATCGACCTGTATAGCCTCCTTCAGAAGCTTCTTGGACTCATACTGTGAATTTTCTATTGCCAACGTTTTTCTTAAGAGCCATCGGTGTAGGGTATGACCTAATTTGATTATTAAATCATGACGAACTCTGCATCTTGAAATGTTCACTTGCATTCTTTTGCTTTGGCAGCAAGGTGGAAACAAAGTATGGTTAAATACAGTTTAAACACATCTAGGATTGATGGTAAAGACGATAACCATCAAAGACGATGTGTACAAGAGACTGGCCGCCCGGAAGGGCAAAAACGAGAGTTTTAGCGACCTGTTTGAAAGGCTGATGGAAAAAGATGTGCAAAGCAGCGTCGACGCCCTAAAGAAACTGAAGGGATCTGTAGAATTTGACGAAGGCGTCAAGGAAAGGATTCTTGCAGATATTGCCTTGAAGAGAAGTGAACGCAGACTTTAATGATAGACACAGATGTGCTGAAAGATTTCCGACAAGCGTTCCAAGAAAGGCGATCAAATATATCAAAAGATAGTATCCAGCGGCGATAATGTTGCCATCACTGCAATAACACTGTACGAGACAATGTACGGGCTGATGAAATTGACAAAACCAGTCCGATATCTATCATCATTTCGTGTTTATGATTTTACCAAGGATGATGCCCAGCGATCGGCAAGGATAGAGGTTGAGCTGGAGAAAAGGGGCAAGATGATCAAAAGGACCGACATAATGATAGCATCAACAGCCATCGGTCAGGGCGCGACATTGTGCACCTTTGATAGCGATTTTTTGGAGCTGGAAGACCTTGGACTAAGGCTGTTCAAATAGTGTATGTCGATTCGGAAGGCGCACCAGATACGGCCGGAAAGGTCATGGTGGGATTCGGACCCACGACCTGCTGATTTCCTGATTTGGGGTTTACAAGTCAGCCGCTCTGACCAGGCTGAGCTACATGACCTCGTTACGGAAGTTCAGGAGAACATAATTAATACTTTATTCAAAAAAGGAGGGCAACTTTGGATGAAGCAATCTTGGTTGCGTTGGAGATACCTATTTTTCATCATGCATTGGTAGATGCTCCAAATCGCTTAATGGGGTCGGTAGTTGCTGCATAGAGTTAGTCATTCGGACTGCAAGTTAGTTGCACTATTCTACTGTATTATTATACATGGTACTTGTATTTGATGTCATGAGTAACGTGGAAGAAGAGAACATGCATCTGATGAAAACATTAGATGACGCATGGAACTCGCAAGACTGGGATACGTTCAAGAAACGTCATGCAGACAATGTGGTTGTACGTTGGCCGGGCCAACCACCAACCAATGGAATAGATGCCCACCAGAAAGAAGGCGAATATTTCTTCAAAGCATTTCCAGACAACCATGTCGAGAATAATCCATACAAGGTGTTCTTCGCTCAGGGTGAGTGGACATGCTCCATAGCTGTATTCACAGGCACGCATAAAGGGCCGATGATGGGCCTTGATGGAAAAATGATTCCACCTACAAACAAGAAGTTTAAGGTAGATTTTTGCACCGTCGCGCACTGGAAGGATGGGAAGATCGTTGAAGAGAATCTGTTCTACGACCTGGTCGGAATGATGACCCAGCTTGGCCTGATGCAATAGGGAGACAATGAAATTCGAGAAAGTCCGAACATGCTTCACAGCCTTAGATTCCGGTTTTACAATTCACGCTTGATTATGTGTAAAAAGATGCAATTGGTGGATGCCCAGTACTGTCTGAAAAAATACGTTACCAAATCGTGTCTAAACGGTATTTTCAGACTAAAAAAATAAGGTTTGTTCTGCGCTTAGAAGTTCATGACGTGGAATCCGTCTGAGACTAGTTTTCTTACGCTGACGTGCTGCTCAAACTCATCCACAAGCCCGACGCCGCACTGCCCGGCAGATTCCTTTGCACCAAACACCGTGGCACAGAACAAACAGGCTCCAGATACTCTGTCCTTTACCGATTCGTACAGCGGGTTTGCCTTGTGATCCTTTCCTGACAGGACGCCGGGCCACCTTGTGCCAGTACCGTCAAAGTAGAGGCGGACCTCGTCTCCGGCCTGTTTGAATTCCTTTACTGCTATCATTGCGTTTACCACCCGGCCCAGATCCTCGCTTGTCTCCGTATCTGCAAACACGAACACTGCTACCTTGTTCATCTTTTCACCTCCTTACCTTTGGTAGTTAGATGAAGAAAGGTAACCTATATTAACTAGAAAGTAACAAAAAGGTAGGCAGGTGAAAATCAGGTAACTTGGATTCGAACTTAAAGTTCTGCCCCATACATAACACCTTTGACTTGATAGGCAAGAAATTCACCATCCTTATTCTGCGGGACATGATGCTTTATGGCAAGAAACGGTTCAACGAACTTCTGGATTCAGTGGAAGGCGTAAACTCAAAGACCCTGTCCCTGAGGCTCCGGGAGATGGAGCGTGATGGGCTGATTAGGCGGCGAGTTTTCGCCGACAGGCCGTTGCGGGTAGAGTACGAACTGACCGAAAAGGCCGGGAAGCTTCGGCCAGTGCTTGAGCAGATGGGGGAATTTTCTACCCAGTACTGCGCCACCGATGTTTTCCGGGACAAAAAGCCCCGGAGCTTTAAGCAGGTCCTTGAAGCTCAGGAGCTTGGAAATTAAGTCCACTGCGAGCTTCAATTTATTTAAATTACGGCTGCAAGTGCTCAAGTCATGATGGCGCGCAGCAAGTTCATGGTGCAGGTTGTCATAGAAAACAAGCCGTACATCAACGATCCTGAGGGCGAGACGATACACCGCGACCTGGTGGTAAAGGGCGGATATTCCGCAGTCAAGTCGGTTCGCTCAGCCAAGATGCTCAAGATGGTGGTAAGCGCCGCCTCTGAATCAGAGGCCGAAAAGACGGTGCAAAAGCTGTGCGAGGAGCTGCGGATATTCAACCCCGTGGTCAGCGTCTGCACGGTCAAGGCCGTTGCAAAGCAAGACTAGTGCCTGTCGTGGTCCATCGTCGCAATGACGTTGTCCATCTTTTCCGTGTCCCTAAGCGTGCCTTCCAAAAGCAGCGTTGTCCGCAAATGCTTTGCCAGGTCCGTGACGGTTATTATTCCGACTATCTTGCCTCCATCCATTATGGGAAGCCGGCGGATCTTGTGGTTTATCATGCGCTGTACAGCTACCTCGATGGGCATCTCCGGGCCGGCGGTGGTCAGGATCTTGGACATGATCTCGCCAACCCTGACCTCGGCTACGTTGCGCTCCTTGACGCAGATCTTTTTGATGAAATCCCGCTCGGTGATGATGCCGACAGGTGCCCCGTCCTTGACTACAAATATCGAGCTTATGCCCTTCTCCGTCATTGTCTTGGCCGCCTCAAGGGCGGTCTTGTCGGCGTCTATCATGACTATTTCCTTGGTCATGATGTCTCGGACCACGCCAGCTACCATGCCAGTAATTTCAATCCTTAAAATTTAATCCTTGTTGTCTTAGATGGCTGACTCGCCGCGTTCTCTGGTCTTTAGGTCTATGGCCACCGGCATCTCTGAGACAAATATCTTGCCTCCGTAAGATGGGCCGCCAATCTTGTCTAGGATCCTGCTTATGATCTCCTCTGCCTTGCTGTCTGGCACCACGGCCTCAACCTTGGTGCGGGGTATGAACTCTGGCACGTAATGGCTCGTACCTCGTCCGACGGATACAGGCTTTGCCTGGCCCCTGCCCCTGCCCTCGACTCGGTAGTGGGTCATGCCTCCGACATTGAACTCTTTGAAGACCGCGTTGAGCTCTGGAAGCGCCCTGTCCGGTATCACGACTTCGATCTTTTTCATCAAGTCTTGTTTTAGCAAGAATTAGGCTATATGCGGAACTAAAAAACGGACTGTATTTCTCAGCAACGGCTGCAATGGGCACTTTATGATGGCAGCATGCCTACAGCAGCTATGGCAATCAGGCCCTTTGGTGTCAGGCTAATATACATACACAACGATTGTAGGCGGAAGATGAAGAGTCAAAGACCGTATGGTTGGTTGATATTCTAGTTGATCGCAAATTATAACATACAAATTTTTGTATGCTTAAAGGCAAAGTGATTTTTGAGTTGATGACTTTTTGTCAAAATTGATCATGAAATTATGGGTTGAAAACATTTTTCTACACGAGGATTACCACGAAATGCTGCAGTGGCAGCGCTTTCTCCGGACCTTTTATCTTCTCTTGTCCAGATGGGAACCAACCTTCTTCTCGATTGGGCTTCACAAGAGGGTCTTGACCATCTAAGTGGTAGAATTATTCGATTTGTAAAAGAGAAAGGCGAGGACAGGGCAATAGAAGACGCAATCCGGAGTGTTTGCATACAACACAACATAGACGAACGTTTTGAGCAAGAACTCAAAAACGACCTGCGCGGTCCTGTCTCCTTTAGGGAAGCAAAGGACAAGATATCAAACAGGCTGGTGTCGAGCAACAGCGTTGTAAATACAGACGATTTCCTCCGTGAATTTGTACTAAGACTCTTTGACAACATGAGTAGCAAACACAAAGATAAGATGTTACTATCGATAATTTTTGAAATCGAGAGCAACGTAAGCAAATGGCTGGACGTGAGCAGTGGATATTCTGAATTAACGGCGCTTCTTGAAGATCATCAACGGCAACAGCAAGCAAGAAAGCGTGCGTTTGAAATAGGCTCTGCACAGGAAATAGTCAAATACATTCAGTCACAGTCCCCGTCTGGCGGCGCAGGATACGCCAAAAGAAAGGAGGACCAGATACTCAAGGAAGTTATTCAACACCCACCTGCCGATGTGAATGGGATAATCCTTGTAGGACCGCCGGGAGCTGGAAAAAGCACCATGCTTGCAAATGCCCTTGGCCACCTACAGGATATGGCATTCACCAAATTCGTCTTTCTTGAGAGATTCTTTGGCAGAGAATCTCACCAAGCACTTGATGAGGCTCTTCAAGGTTTTTCTAACTTTGTAGTTGTGTGGGATAACCTGCATTATGTACGGGAGACCAAGGACATAGCAGATCTGCTTGAAAGACTCGACAAACTAGCCAGCACTGAGAATAAGAGGTTCAGGTTCATAGGAACTAGTAGACAGGATATCGATTTGGAAAACATCTACAGGATAAAATTGGAAAAATTTGGAAACCATCAACTTGTAGAGGATTGCTCCAAGGTCTACAGTGTTACACTCGAGGTGTCCCCAGAAGAAATTCTGAACGAAGGTGATGGAACGCCGTATTATGTTATATCACTTTTCAAGATACACAAAGGCGGAAAAATCACGAAGGACGTCCTTCGCAGATCTCATGAGGTAACCGACCTTTGGAGGAGACACATCAGGGACACGTATCCCCTTTCTCCCATTCAGAAACACTCCCACGTCCTGAATGTCTTTCGGAGCATAGGATTGCTGTTACACGCATCATCGGGCAAGGAAATAAGCAAGGACAAGATTCTGCATGTCTATTCAGAGGTTTTCGGAGACAAAGATACAGGGATGTTTGATTATGCGCTGATGGAACTCGTTGAAAAAATGTTTGTTTCCGCCAAGGGAGATGGATATACTGCTCATGACTCACACATAGAAGCCCTTGAATACGCGGGCAAGAACGGAGATGAAATGTATCCTCTTGAAAGCGACCACATCAAAAGATATGCCGAGATGGAAACCGATGTAGGTAGCCTCTTTTCTTTGTCGATCTGGTGTTATTATAAGAAGAAATACAAGGAAATGGTTAACATAATTGACAAGATAGTAAAAATAAAGCCGGATTATGCGATAGCGTGGTTAAACAAGGGTGTAGCTCTTGACTATCTTGGCAGACATCAAGAGGCCATAGCTAGCTATGACAAAGCACTGGAGATAGACGAGAAACTTGTTCAGGCTTGGAACAGCAGAGGCGCAGCTCTTGGTGACCTTGGCAAATATTCCGAGGCTTTAGATAGTTGTGACAAGGCCCTTGCAATAAAGCCGGATTACGCTGAAGCTTGGTCAAACAGGGGTAATGCACTTGATAAACTTGGAAGACATCAAGATGCTGTAGATAGTTATAACAAGGCCCTTGCAATAAAGCCGGATTACGCTGAAGCCTTGTCAAACAAAGGTGTGGCCCTTGGTAATTTGGGTAGGTACGACGAAGCCATCAAGTCCTGCGAGGAAGCCATCAAGATAGATCCGAACTTTGCCATGGCATGGTACAACAAATGTACGGCCTTTCATAATTTGGGCATGTACGAAGATGAAATAAAGTCCTATGATGAAGCCATCAAGATGGACTCTAAACTTGCTCAGGCTTGGTCCAACAAGGGTGCAACCCTTGATAAATTGGGTAGGTACGACGAAGCCATAAAGTCCTATGATGAAGCTATCAGGATAGACCCTAACGATGCTAAGACATTGTCCAACAAGGGTGCAACCCTTGATAAATTGGGTAGGTACGACGAAGCCATAAAGTCCTATGATGAAGCCATCAAGGTAGATCCTAACTATGCTAAGGCCTGGTACAACAAGGGTAATACTCTTAACAATATTGGCAAACATGAAGATGCTGTAGCTAGCTATGACAAGGCCCTTGCAATAAAGCCGGATTACGCTGAAGCTTGGTCAAACAGGGGTAATGCACTTGATAAACTTGGAAGACATCAAGATGCTGTAGCTAGCTATGACAAAGCCGTTGCAATAAACCCTAATCTTGCTGAAGCTTGGTACAACAAAGGCGTAGTTCTTGGTAACCTTGGTAAAGATGAAGATGCTGTAGCTAGCTATGACAAGGCATTGGAGATAGACTCCAATCTTGCTCAGGCTTGGAGCAGCAGAGGCGCTGCTCTTGGCAAACTTGGCAAATACCATGAGGCTTTAGCTAGCAGTGACAAGGCTATTGCAATAAACCCCCATCTTGCTCAAGCCTGGTCAAACAAAGGTACTGCTCTCGGGAAACTAGGCAAATATGAAGACGCCATAAATTCATTATTTGTTTCTGCTTCACTTTTCATATTACAAGGCGACTCTCTTGATTTGGCAATTAAGATACTTCGATTTATTATGAATAACGCAAAAGATAATCAGATAAAAGATGATGCAAAGGTAATGTTTTTTGCTTTCAGCTATATGGGAGATATTGCAAAGGAACAAGTCCTAAACGAGATAGGTTCGCTTGATGCTCTTTCTACCCGAGCCAGAGCTTTGGCCAACGCAATTGTCAATAAAGACACGCCAATAAAAACAAGTAATCGTATTGACGAAGCATTCGAACTGCTTAGAACCAGAGTTCTCGGCGGCAACAAAGGTTAATGTTATACTTTTACAGGCAACTGACTTCGCTACAAGCTTTGCAGAGATCTTCCAAGGGGCGGTCACTGCCATTTTACTATGTATACCAATAAAGACCTTGAAACCACTACGGCCTCAGCGAATTCTCGATATCTCCTACAAGTTATTGGGCTCGCGTTGGAAGAAGGTTTGATTGGTATTGTGCGAATTCATTTGTTGTTTAAACCTTCAATCTTTATGAAAGCGTGCAAAAAAGGAAGTTACTGGCTATGTAGTACATTATGCTTGGAAACACCCAATACTTGATCAGGCTTGTACCAGCCATACCGGCGGAATCCTCAAGATATTAATACGAGGGTAGTCAAGTCTTTGCCGCAACCATGACCAAAGTCGGGATCGCCGTTTTTCCTGGAAGCAACTGCGATCGTGACGTCCATCACGTCCTAAACAAGGTAGTTGGCATTCAGGCCGATTTCATCTGGCACACAAAGGACCGGATCTCCGGCTACGACGCCATGATAGTACCTGGCGGCTTTGCCTTTGGCGACCGGCTTCGGGCCGGCATAATAGCGGCCCACAGCCCCATAGTATCCGAGGTCAAGCGGATGGCCAAAGACGGACTGCCGGTGCTTGGGATCTGCAACGGCTTTCAGATACTTGTTGAATCCGGGCTTTTGCCTGGAGCCCTCATGATGAACGACTCTCTGCGGTTTGTCTGCCGGTGGACCAAAGTCAGAGTTCAGAACAATGGCACGCCCTTTACGTCAGAGTTTTCAAAGAGGCAGGAGTTTGACATCCCCGTCGCCCACGGCGAGGGACGTTACATGGCCGACAGCAAGATGCTGCGGGACATGAAAAAGAAGAACCAGATAGTATTGCAATATTCAAACGACGATCCAAACGGATCCGTCAACCTCATTGCTGCCGTATGCAACGAGGAGGGAAACGTCATGGGCATGATGCCGCACCCAGAGCGGGCCAGCGAGAGCATCATCTCGGCGTCCGGCAGAAACGACGCGATAATGATCTTCCACTCCCTTGCCTCATACCTGAGAGGGGTCTGACCTTGGGCGTACTTACCAATCAAGAGCTTGCTTACTTGGAAGAAAAACTCGGGCGCAAGGCAAACGAAGTCGAGCAGGACATCGTCGGTGCTGAATGGTCCGAGCACTGCTCGTACAAGTCTTCCAAAAAGTTCCTGCGCCTTCTTCCCACCAAGGGCAAAAACGTGGTGGTGGGCCCCGGCTACGATGCCGGCGTTATAGATGCCGGCGACGGATACGTGCTGACGGTGCACATTGAAAGCCACAACCACCCATCGGCTGTCGAGCCGTACGGCGGCGCTGCCACCGGCGTGGGCGGCGTCATCCGCGACATCATGTCCATGGGCACGCGGCCTATCGCGGTGCTGGACGCCCTGCGCTTTGCGCCCATAGAGAACTCGGCATCAAAATCAAGGTGGCTTTTCAAAAACGTTGTCCGCGGTATTGCTGATTATGGAAACTGCATCGGCATACCAACGGTGGGTGGAGAAGTCGAGTTTGACTCCTCTTTTGAGGATTACTGCCTTGTGGACGTTGCCTCCATCGGCTTTGGCCGCAAGGAGAGCATAGTGGCCAATACCGCCGATGTTGGCGACCTGATAGTCCTGGCCGGGGGCTCGACTGGGCGCGACGGCATCCACGGCGCGTCCTTTGCCTCCCGCGCCCTTGAGGCTGAGAACCGGTCTGCAGTGCAGATTCCAGACCCGTTCCTAGAAAAGCTGCTCCTTGAGGCCACCATGGAGGCCGTGGAAGGAGGATACGTCAAGGCCATAAAGGACCTTGGCGGCGGCGGTTTGTCATGCTGCCTGTCCGAGACTTCAGACAACCTTGGCAGGGGCTTTGAGGTAGACCTTGCCACCGTGCACGCCCGTGAGGCCGGCATGAATCCGGCGGAGCTGATGATATCCGAGTCCCAGGAGCGCATGCTGTACGTCACCGACTCTGAAAAACTACCCAAACTCAAGGCAGTGCTGGACAAGTACGAGATCCGCTATTCTGTCCTTGGCCGGGTTGCCGGCCACCAGAACCTGGTCATCAAACACAAAGACTCGCCGGTGGCAGACATGCCATCCTCGCTGGTGGCACATGCCCCCCTTGCCGACAGGGCCGCAAGGCGCCCCACATACCTTGACAGCATACAGAATGTCAAGGCGCCCCGGCAGCCCTCCGATATTGGAAAGGCTCTGCTTTCCTTGCTTTCAAACCCCACCATCGCAAGCAAGAGCTGGGTGTACCAGCAGTACGACCATGAAGTGGGGGTAAGGACTGTCCTCAAGCCCGGCGCGGCAGACGCAGCAGTCATGCGCCTTGACAACGGCCGGTTTGTTTCCATCAAGCTGGACGGAAACTCCAAGCACTGCTACATAGACCCGTACCAGGGAACCCTTGGCTGCCTGTCTGAGGGCCGCCGAAACATCATCTGCACCGGCGCCAGTCCCGTGGGCGTAGTCGACCATTTGCAGTTTGCAAACCCCGAAGACCCCGAGATATTCTGGACGTTTACCCAGGCCATAAACGCCATCGTTGATTACTGCAACTTTATGGAGGTTCCTGTGGTGGGAGGCAAGGTCAGCTTTTACAACGAGACGGCCAAGGGGCCCATCAAGCCCTCGCCGGTCATCGGCACCCTTGGGCTCATAGACGATGCTGCGAATATCGCCCGCTCTGCGCTAAAGCGGGGCGACTCGATATTCGTAATCGGCCAGACAAAGCCGGAGATGGGCGGCTCTGAATACTATGAGTACCACCACGGCATCACTGGCGGCCCTGTTCCCACCGTCGACTTGAAGCAGGACCGGCAAAACGGTGAAGCCGTGCTTGTCTTGATAAAGGAAGGCCTTGTCAGCTGCGCGCATGACTGCTCCAAGGGCGGCCTTGCAGTGGCGCTATCCGAGATGGCTGTGGCCGGCAACGTCGGCTTTAAAGTCGACATAAAAAAGGCCCCAAACACTTGCAGCAGAATCGATGAACTGATGTTCTCTGAATCCCATTCAAGGTACATCATTGGAACAACGAAACCCGACAGGGTTTCAGAGATCCTTTCTGGCCAGAATGTGGCCTTCTCCCAGATAGGCAGGGCCGCCGGAAGTCGTGCAGAGTTTCTGGCAGGCAGAAAGCAGGTTGCAAGCCTGACCCTAGCAAGGTTGCGCTCGTCCTTTGCCTCCCTTGAAAAAATAATGCAGCAATAAAGATATGTTTTTTAAATCAACGCGACAGTATAAGATACGTCTTGGAGGCAATTTCTTGGCTCCCGGCCTGGCAGCTAGGGGTGTGAGTTGAGTTTGGTTCATGAAAACTGTGGCGTGGTGGGGGTCTTTTCCCTTGACGGCGAAAACGTCATACCGTTTGTCATCGACATGCTCCGGGCGCTGCAGCACCGCGGCCAGGAAGCCTGGGGGATAGCGGTTCCCGGCAAGCCTCCATTCAAGAAACTGGGGCTTGTATCGGCAGCAGCATCCGAGTTCCAACAAATAGTCAGAAAGTACAAGTCGCCGGCTGCAATTGGGCATGTCCGGTACTCCACTCTGGGCAAGAGCAACCTTGAAAACGCCCAGCCGCTGCGGGTCAAAGACCTGTGCATCGCGCACAACGGGACCATCGCCAACGTCGAGGAATTGTCAGGGATGATGGGCGGCTGCACATTTACGCCGCAGACCATGAGCGACACGCTGGTGGCAGCGCAGCGCCTTGTCTCGCACATCGCTGAAAAGCAGGACATGACTTCTGCCATGAACATCCTGAAAAGCGAGATGGTCGGCTCCTTTTGCTTTACATTTCTCACCGATGATGGCTCTGTCTACGCCGCAAGAGACACCCGGGGTTTTCGGCCGCTGGTGCTGGGCTTCCACAAGGATACCAACACGTACATGGTGGCCTCCGAATCCTGCGCACTTGATACGGTGGGCGCGCACCTTGTCCGGGACGTTGAGCCCGGCGAGCTGATAAAGATGGGCAAGAGCGGCATCGAGTCCAATCAGTTTGCCACGGAAAAGCCCCATGCCCACTGCGCGTTTGAATACACGTACTTTGCACACCCTGCCAGCGTGATGGAGGGGATAAGCGTTTATGCTGCAAGAAAGCGCATCGGCCAGTTCCTGGCCCGAAAATTCCCAATAGATGCCGATGTAGTGATACCAGTCCCGGATTCTGCAAGGCCTGCCGCGCTGGGCTACGCCCTTGAGGCTGGCATCAATTTTGAGGAGGGCCTGCTCAAGGACCGGTACAGCAAGAAGGGCTCGATGCGCAGCTTCATCGAGCCGTACCAGGACACCAGGGTAGAGATAACCAAGGGCATCATCCCCATCCGCGAGGTCATCGAGGGCCGGCACGTAGTCGTTGTTGACGACAGCATCGTTCGTGGGACCAGCTCGGCTTCCATCATAAACACGCTGAAAACGGCTGGAGCCAGAAAGATAAGCCTTGTAGTCACGTATCCGCCCATACGCTACCCTTGCTACGCCGGAATCGACTTTCCATCCCAGGAAGAGTTGATAGCATACCAGAGTGGCTCTGACTTGCGCTCAAACGACGAGATATCTGCGAAAGTGGCCCGGACCATACATGCGGATTTCGTGGGCTACAACGATACGGCCAACCTTGCCAACGCGATAGGCATGCCAGAAGAAGAGCTGTGCTTTACCTGCTCGACTGGGAACTATGCGTCCCTTGGAATCAAGCCCGTTTTCAAGACCCGCGTCCAGATGAAGGGCGAATGATCGCTTAAATATCAAAACACTGCATTTTCTGTCAGATGCGCACTGTCATAGCGGTGGCGGCTGGTGGCGGCATCGTGGCGGCGGTCCTGATAGCCATGTTTGCGTCCTCGGTCCCAACGCAGGACTACTCCCTTGACGTGGACGCGCTAAAAGACGAGCAGTCGCTTTTCACCAACGCTCGAGTCGTGCTCACAAACAACGGCCGGCTTCCGGTGACAAACGTGGTAGTCGACTACGGCGACAGGGAAGAAAAGGTAGACATGATGCGGCCGGGGCAAAAGATGTCCTTCTCGCCCCCTGAAGGCACGCGCCTTGATTTTGTGACGGTGACGGCAGACAACGGCATCAGCATAGTCAAGGAGTACCGCGCACCCATCAAGCTTCCCGGCATGATAGGATCCTGACATTGTCATAGCCTGGTTTGCAAACTAACACATTAACCGACCTCTGCCTTTCTTCCATGCTCCTTGATGTACGTTTCAATGGTCTTCTTTGTGCTCATCCAGACCCTGCCCACCTTCACAGCGTCAAGCACCCCCTTTCTTGCCTGCAGGCTCAGGTATTCAGCCGAGTAGGGCGTCCCCCTTGCAAGCTCTGAAAGCGTGCGGAGCTTTTCCTTTGGCCTGTCCTTGTTTATTGCATTGAGGTACAGGTCCAGCGTCTGCTCTACGCAACGGGCTATGTAAATGAGAAATGGCTCAAAATCGCCTTTGCCTGATACGGCATCCAATACATCAAGGTACTTTTTTCTGTCCACTTTTCTTATGACTGCAAAGGGGTACCTGTTTCGTAGCAGTATGAGGTTCATCAGGAGCCTGGACATCCTGCCGTTGCCGTCATCAAAGGGGTGTATCCATGCCAGGTAGTAATGGGCATGGGCCGCCATCTCTACAGGCCTCAGATCATCGGGGTTTTCATTGATGAACTCTACCAGCTGGCCCATCTCATCTTGGATCTGATAGGGTGGCGGGGGAGCAAACGACGCGCCCACTATGTGCACGTCCTGGCGCCGATATTGGCCGGCGGTGCTTATTATGCCGGCCATTATTGCCCTGTGAATGTCCAGGATGTCCTGCTGGGTCAGCTTTTTTCTTCCAAGGGCAAGCTCTCTTACAAGCCGTATGGCCTGCGGATGGTTCTGGGCAGCAAGAAGGTCAGTGATGCTTTTTCCTCGCACCGTCATGCCTCTGATGGCCAGCTCTGTCTCGCCGCGGGAAAGCATCACCCCTTCAATGCTGTTGCTGTTGTAGACAAACTCTATCTGCATTCGCTCTTCTAAGTCTTTGATAATATCTGCGGACAGTTTTGACTGCAACAGACTGTTGCGCTTTTCCACTATGCGCCTGTGCAATTCTTCTGGAAGTAAAGCCAGTGCCCGCATCTGCAGTATCGGTTAGGCGTATACGATATTAATCTATATCTGATAGGCCAGCCGATATTGACATGCTGGATGCATACGTCTGCAATCCATACAACGATTTGATTGCGTTTAAATAACAAGGATGGGAAGCGTTTTTGTGCAGAAGGATTCCTTTTCCGATGCTGAAATTATAGAGTTTTACAAACTGAAAAACATTGCAGTGGTGGGCATGTCCAAGACCGAGGGCAAGCCGGCAAACTATGTCCCCAGGTACCTGATAGAGCAAGGCTACAACGTGATTCCTGTCAACCCCACCGCGCCGGAGATAATGGGCCGCAAGTCCTACCCAAATGTCTCTAGCGTGCCGGACAGCATAGACATCGTCGATGTTTTCAGACCCTCGGCAGACGTGCTTGCCGTCGTCCAGGACGCTGTCAAAAAGGACGGCATAAAACTGATCTGGATGCAGCTTGGAATCTACAACGAGGAGGCAGAAAAGCTGGCCAGGGAAAAGGGCATCAAGGTTGTATACAACCGCTGCATGCTAGAAGAGCACCAGCGATTGTTTGGCGAGTAGACTTTGCGGTCCTAGTCTGCAAGAACATCTCCAACTTGTCTTCGCGGCGTCGGCTTTATCTCACTTCCGTAACCCATGCGTACCAGCAACTGTGGCAGGCCGGACTTTCTTCCCAGAGCATCGCGCAGCCTTGGACGCAGGTCTGGCACCTCGATTGGCTGGTTCATAAATGAAGCCCAGACGTCCTCAGCACGGGCGCGCAAAAGTATCTCTGCAATTGCCTGTCCTGCGTTGATCCAGTCCACCGGCCTGTCGGCATCGGTACCAAGCACTGCAAGGACCGGAGAGCCGGCTGCCAGCTGCCTGTCCTTTGCTGCCTGCCCCCTGCCAATGTCAAAAGTCCTGACAAGGAAGGGGCCGATGTACGATGCGATGTCGTCGGTTATTCCATGCGCGTAGCCGGGCATCCCGTCCCGGCTCTGGCTTCGGTTTGGATGAATCCACGAGGCAAGCTCCCTTCTGAACCTCTTGTCAGACATCTGTGTTCTGTCGCCTTCTGAGATCAGGTCTGCCACGGCATTCTTTGAATCTCCTTGTACAACATCAAGCCATGCATGGTGCTTCTGGGCGATGGCCATTAGAGACGAAAGCAGTTTGCCTGACACCTCCCTTTCTTCAAAGGGCAACCTGTTTGTCCTGCGTTTTGTTATCGCGTAAAACAACGCGTCTTCTTTCTGTTCTGTTTTCCCGCTGACTGTGACTCTGGCAAGCAGATCCCTGTCAAGCGGGTCAGGCAAAAGCTCGGTTCTGTACTCGTAGCCAAAATGATGCATCGCCAGCTGAAGGTGAAACAGGGCAGCCCCGCAGCTGATGGCCAGTTCCCTGTCATCGGGGTCGACTACCGGCAGGGCCCTTGTCCTGTCTGCATACAGCTCGACTGCATTGCCGACTATCTTAAAGATCCATGGCTGCGTGTTGTGGCTTGAAGGCGCAAGTATGGCGTAACCCAGCATGAACTGCAACTTTTCAACCAGGCTGCCTTTCTCCGGGAAATCATCTTCAGAGATATTCCAGGCTTGCAGCTGCGGTTCAGAATGTTTGGCAGTCATGTCTGTCTTTCGATGACAAAATAATAAAGTCTTGCCAAAACACAAATTCCAAATTTTTGTTGCAGTGGGGCAGTCCTGAAAGGGCCTGTGGGGACATTTGCTATAGGTCCGCTGAAAGTCTGTAAAGAGCATCACGCCACTGGCCTGAAGAGGCGCTTCCAGTTTTGATTCCCTTCTTCGCAGACTGTTTTTGGGATAATCTTTCTTCATTTAGAAATTAGAAATGACAAATTTCGTCATGGTGTGGTTTTCCTAAACTTTTTAGTGAAAATATCATCGTTATTGTCATCCCTACTCTCGCTAGACGACGAAGTCCAGCTTTTTCTATGGAATCATTTTAGTTGATGTTATAACCATCTGCTTAGGGGTTTCCTAATTGAATAGATACTTTCAGTGGCAATGTCTAATACTTTAGCGATATCATCAGGGCTTCGATAAACATGATGTTTTTGAAGTAATTTGTAGAGTATTCCAGCCACTATTACGCTTGGTCTGCGGCCCTGTAGTGCGCCACTTGTAGTTATTTTTTTAGCGACTTCAAGCGCTTCATTCTTTATGGATTCTGATAGGGCCAATCTTGCACACGCCAAGTGAATGTGCTTTTCCAATCTATCTTGAATGTCTAGGTTGACACCAGTCGGCACATTTAGGACATTCCGTTTTCTTGGTTGCAATAAAACGTCCTCACCTTTTCTAACCTTCCGTAGAAACTTCATTCTTTCAAGATAATCAATTCTATTACGAATCATTTTCTCTGTGATATCATCTCCCTGCAGCTCTTCGACAAGCTGTTTAAGAGTTATTTCCTTGTCTCTAATCTGTTCATTTATCTCATTAGTAAGCATGTGACTAACTAGTCTCTTATAGAAGGGAGGACGAATACCCGTCTGATCGTAGAGATAATCCAAACTTCTAACTACAATATCTGAAAAGTTCATCTTTGTGTCATGTTCTTGCTTCACTAATTCATCAAATACCATATCCCAGTTGAATCCCTGACTTTGTGCTATTCTTGCCATATCTTGGATGTCCCCTTCTCTCAATGTTACGCTTTTGAGTAGGAAAACATCTTCATTTTCCATAATTCCCAGACTTAATTTACCATATGTTTCAGTTCTAGAGCGCTTTCTCATTCTATCAGAAAGGATTAATTTGCGCGCGATTCGAGTCTTGAAGATATCCATTCTGCTTCTGGCAGGATGTGTCAGCACATCCGATGGGTCTATTCTAAGGTCGTCTTTGGATAGGTTATGTTTGCTGATTGAATCATAACCCATCTTTTTTAGGGATGCGACTATGCCATTGAATGAATCTTCATCGGCAACAACTATGTCACAGTCCTTAGTAGCAGGTTTGAGGCCTTTGAGCCGCATATTTTCGCCTCCAAACAAATAAGCTTCAGCTTTTGCTTCAAGATGTTTGCCTATGTCTTTGAACAGATCAGGGTAAGCGGTAGGTAGCGTATAGTAATCTCGTGGAATATTATAGAGTCTAGCTTTTTCTTCGAATTCTTCCCTTGGAAGAAAAAGATTAGGGTGTTTTAGTTCACCATTCCTGATGTAACCTTCTACATCAATCCAAATATCAGCTATTCCAAAATTCCTCGCCACGTTGCGTATACTCAGCAGATCCAATTTGTTCCTATTTTTGAGATAAAATAATGTTGCAATCACAATTCCATTTTTATCGTTGTTGGTTTTGGCTGCAATGATAGCGTGCATTAGGACATCTTCTAAATTTAGAGGTGCTTTCTGTTTGACATAGTAATCATGCGTCGTATGATATTCAATACCATAATCTAAGAACAATGAAAATCCCGTTAGTTCGCCATCCGCTCGCTTGCCTTTTGGAACTTTCTTCAAGGTCCTAAAGGCATCTTGGTATATTATTTCAGCATAGGTTTCAACATTCCTTCTTTCACTCTCTGTTTTGAGGTACTTTGCAAACAGGTAAAGCTGTTCAGAATCGTCTCTGTTTATGCTTAATTTACCTTCATTATACCTTCTGACAGCTCCTATTGATTCTAGTTCAGATACTGCTCTCTGAATAGTTCTTAAGGATAGTTTGGATGAACGTTGTATGCCTTCTATGTTCTCCGGTTCAGTCAGATTGATAAAGACCTGCTCATTTGAATCATGAAGTAACTTCTCAATGTCAAATTTGGCAGATATGTCTCTGAAAAGGATAGTCTTCGAATTTGACTTGAATGTTATGGCAGAGCCAATTTTTTCTATATAGTCTTGATTTGCTAATTCCTTCACCAAATTATTAAACTGCCATTTCTTAACATTGACAATCTTCATCAACTCCTGAGAATCGGTTATTCCATTTCTGACTGCTTTAAGCAGGGTTATGGCCGAGGGGTTCACTTTTTTCAGTGTCATATAATCACAGACAGTTATATAAAATTGTGTTTTTGTGACACTGCAATAGCGTAAATCACACGTGACTGGCGGGGACCATATTAACTGACGAAGACAGCAGAGCATGACTGGCGACAACGGGGGCGCAAGTCATGGTTCCAGCGGAATTCACGCAAGCAAATGATCCTGTCTTTATATAGTTCTAACAGGCATGCTGAGCAGTCAGTAATATGGTCTGATTTCTACGACAAGTCTCCAAGGATCGTCTTGACATCGCTAATGAATGTATGAGTGCCTGAATCGATTTCCTACTCCTAATCTGAAACTTGTCTTGAGCGCGGCATCAGTCTCCAGACGACTTTGGCATGAAAAACTGTTATAGCATCCTACCACCAATCAGCAGTGATGCTAAACTACGGCAAGATAACTGCAGCAGACGTCTGCAAGGCTCCCATAAAACTCGAGCCGCAAAACACGCTTCTTGATGCTCGAAACCTGATGATGAGGTACAACATAAGCCGGGTAGTCATAGCCACCGGCGACAAGGCCGTGGGCATAATCACTGAAAAGGACATTGCCCGGTTCATCTACAACGAGGCGCCAGAAAGGCGGCCGTCAGAGATAAAACTTGAAGAGGCCATGAGCAAGAATCTGCTAACCGTCATCAAGCAGACAGACCTGCAGTCCTGCGCCAAATTGATGGTGGATGCTGGCATCAGCTCCCTGATAGTAAACGATGATTCTATGCTTTTTGGGATACTGACCAAGACCGACCTTGTGGATGCCTACGCCCGGTTCTGCGTGGGAAGAAACATGGTATCGCAATACATGACAAGCAAGGTGGTGTCCGTTTCCCCCGATGACCTTGTGCATACCATCCTGCGGCAGATGTCGGACCATGACATCTCCCGGGTGGTGGTGGCCAGAGACGACCGGCCAGTAGGCATGATCACGTGCCGGGACCTGCTTCCCATAAGCAGCCTGGTGGGGGGCGATTTTGAAAAATACAAGCAGTCCAAGCTTTCAGGAATAAAGGCGATATTTCTTGCCCGAGACGTGATGCGGTATGATCCAATAACCATCAGAAGCGACTTTGACCTGGCAGAAGCCGCGCGGCTGATGATAAGAAACGGCATCAGCGGCCTTCCTGTAGTCGATGTAACCGGAAAGCTGGTGGGCATCGTGACCAAGACAGACATCGTGCGCGCGCTATCAGACATGAGCTAGCTGTGCTGCATCGCATCCACCGGCTCCAGCCTTGAGGCGCGGAATGCCGGGTAAACAGCAGCCGCCGTCCCAAGCACGATGGCAAACAAGGACGATGTCAGCGTGAACATGGGGTCGTAGGTTACCTCAAGTATCAGGCCGGGGCCAAAGGAAAACTCGATGGACTGCAGGTACAGCGCCAGGGCTGTTCCAATGGCAAAGCCGCCGGCAGCAGCAAGGCAGCCGATTATCAGGCCCTGAAACACAAAGACCAAGAGTATGTCCTTGCTGTTGGCTCCAATGGCCTTCATTATGCCAATGTCCCTTGTCTTGCTTGAGACCATGAGCATCATTATGGTGACGATGGCAAAGGAGGCTGAAAGCATCCCAAAAAGCCCCACCAGGTTGATAAACGCAATCCCTGAACGGATGCCGGCCAGCGTCTGCTCGCCGGCTTCCTCCAGCGTCTCGACGTCGAGGTTGCTTTCCTCGTAGGCCACAAGCAGCCTTGACTTCAGGTCTTCCTGGTATGACGGGTCTGAAAGCCTCACAATGATCTGGCCAGTCTCTTGCGGTCTTCCAGTCATATCCCTTATCGCGTCTATGGTCATGATGGCAGAATCGTCAAAGGCAAGGCCGCCGGGCGACTCGGAGATTCCGACTACGACAAAACTCTTGATGACATCGTTACCTTCCGAGTCTATCATCTTGGCGTCTATGCGGCTTCCTACGTCGGCCTTGAGGTCCCTTGCAACATGGCTTCCAAGGACAATCTCGCCGTCTGACTTTAGAAACGACCCATGCTGGACCGTCTCAAAGAGCTTTGATGAGCTTGGATCCCTTTTGGGGTCGACGCCGATGACCTGGATCTTGTCGACCTCGTTTTTGGTAAAGCCGTCCGTCGAGTTGAACCAGGCTATCGATGACAGCCTTGGGGCCGTCGACTGGACGTAGGGGTAACGCTGTATGTAGTTCATCACCTGCACCGTCTCTGTTTCAAAGTTGCCCTCGTTTTTCGAGACCACGATGTGGCCGAAGCGATAGTCGGCAAGGTCCCGCAGTATGCCCTGTGCAACGCCGTTGAATATCAGGGAGTTGAACAGTATCACCATGATGCCGATGACCAGCGCGCTCACCGCTGCGATAAAGTTGCCCTTCCTCCTTATCATGAGCTTTAGTGCAAGGCTTAGTCTAAAGTCCACGCAAATGTAATAACGGCGGCTGAAAGATATAAGCTGTTAGTGTCAGCACTCAGAAATCCGGTCAGACTGACGGTTTGCAAATCCAGAGGGATGTTTGCCAAGATTGTGTAACATGCAGAAAACAAGCATGTAGACATATATACAGATATTCACATATCAGAATATATGAATATCTTGACAGAGCAGGCCGGTGTAATCAAATGAAGATCGGAATTATCCTCAGCAACACCGATCCAGAGCTGGTCTGGAATGCCTTGAGGTTTGCAAACACCGCGCTGCTTGAGGATCACGAAGTCAAGGTCTTCCTTCTAGGCCAGGGCGTGGAGATCGAGAGCATACAAAGTGAGAAATTCAACGTTCAGGACCAGTTGGACAAGTTCAACCAGCTAAGCGGCCACATGCTTGCCTGCGGAACGTGCATCAAGTCACGAAACATGCAGTTTGAAACGTGTCCAATATCTACGATGAAAGATATGCTCAAGCTGGTGGTAGAATCTGACAGGGTGCTCACGTTCTAGATGCACAAAAGCGGAGGCCAGATGGTGTGAAACAGGATAGGCTTTTTGAGCTCCATGCCGAGGTGTGCAAGGCCCTGTCAAACCCGGTGAGGCTTCGGGTCATAAACGAGCTGCAAGACAAGGAAATGACTGTTGGAGCCCTAGCCAAAAAGCTAGGCATAAGGCAGGCGCACCTCTCTCAACACTTGGCTGTCCTCCGGCAGAGGGGAGTTGTTTCTGCAAGAAAAGACGGTGCAAACGTCTACTACTGCATCGCAAACCCCAAGATCATAAAGGCGTGCAACCTGATGAGGGCAGTCTTGATGGAAAACCTGCAGAAAGACCAGAGCATACTATACCTAAGATGAGTGTGCTTACATCACTTGAGCAGATTACCAAGTATTTTCGACACGAACGGGCTCGCCTATCCCATAGGCATCATACACAGAACAGCAACGGTAAGTAATAGGTTAATTATCTAGCATCATTTTTTAATACTCACAAAGCCTAACTACTGCCATAGTTGCCGGTCATCGCTACTACCGATATCAAATCAGGGATAACAACTGACAGGGTGTTTGAAGACGAACCCCACGGGTATCGTGTAGTTTGGATTGAATGGGATTCGGACTTTCGCAATACTGACTTGCAAATTGGCGACTTGATCACCGGCGTCGATGGAAAAAAGTATGAGCATATCAAAGATGCAAATGTTTCTGCGCTGGCTATTGGCCAGCATCTAGAAAATATTGGTTGGGAGAGGGCCGGCGCAAAAGACGGCCAAGAAATTACTCTTGATATAATCCGCAGAGGTCAGGAAAGGCTCCAGATTCGCGGCAAACTACAAAGTGAAAAAATCTACTCGCAAGATGATAACAGGCGTAGCCTATCACCCAACGGGCCTCCCACACTTTCAAATGATGGATTTCAGAATGCATGGTCAACATGGTATGAGAACTTTACAAAAAAAGCATCGTACATTTTAGATTCGGTGTGGGAACGTTGGGGCACTTTTAATAACAGACGCGAGCTGGCCGAGCAAGAAGATCTCAAACCCCGGATAGATTACCTTTTGAAGACTTATCCCGGTCAGTTTGCCGATTCTGTATTGGCGGACTGGAACAAGGTCAAGCAATATCTGGTTGGACCAAAGATCGAACCCGATTCCGTTGACCTTCAGTACCGCGAAATTGGCGCAAAAAGAGTCCAGGCTGCCAAGGACGCAGCGAGCAAGTCTTACCAGGCACTTATAGCAGATGTAACCAGTGAATCGATACAGCCATTTCCAGCCAAAGAGGTGGACAACCGTAACGAAGTTGTAGGAAAAGTCGTGGAATTGCCATGGATTACGTTTAGAAACTTTATCAACGATCTTGGCAGGTCTTATGCTGTAATAGGGTCCTCCAGAGACGGGTTCTACTTTGTGGACATTGCATCTGCGGAAATGATCGCGTTCTTTGGGACATGGTTCCGCTTCAAAGCCAGCGTGAATCCCAACATCTCTGAACGTTACCGCATGGTTGGTCGCATTCTTGACGATCCCAGAATACTGACGTATCAGCAACAACCCGTCAAGGGCCTGATGGTCAGGGTTATCGGCGTTTTGGCAGGAGACGGAGATCTATTTGTGGACCTGAGAAATGTCAAAGCAGGTGGCGATGTTGTGCCCTTTGCTGGAGAAGACCTGCTTGCAAATACGGCCCAGATCCAGATACCTGACGATGCAAGTCCTGCCCAGGTCATTGAAACTATGATAAAGGCCATCAAGTATGCGGATGAGGCCAGTTGGAAGAATCTTTTTGCCAGCTGGAGGATTTTCACCAAAGAAGACATGATTATGGTTGATTCTTCATTTACACAGTCCTCCACCGCACTTAAAAGAGACTGGGAGCTCTCTAGAAAGCTGATAAACAATCAGGTGTATGACGCTCGTGTTAGCCGGGTGTCGCCGGTACGTGTGTTATCGCAGGGCACGCCTGATGGCAGAGTTCCAAAGATAGAGCAGGTGACGGTCTTTATTTTTCACGTAGGACTCTTTGACGGAGAATACCAAGCATTTAGCGATCTCAATGTACAAAGGTTATGGAATCTTCAACGTATCAATGGTGGTCCCTGGAGAATTGTTGAACCCAATCATCTATGAATGGTGGTGCCAATAAAAATGGGCAACTATGACCGGCGCAACAAGGAAATTGACGAGTCGCTAAAGCGTTTCATAGATACAGAGTACAAAAAGAAGATTGAGGATGAAAAAAGAGGCGGAGCGGAGGTAATTCATGCCACTTACATTCGATATGGTGCGGGCCTGCAAGCATACCACAGCATCCGAGAGAAGGCGCTTGAAGAAGCACTAAAGCTGGTAAAGGGTGTTTCGGAATCTACCAAGGCTGCAGAGCAGCAAGAAAAATGGCGGAGCGTCATGAGCGCTGCTGCAAAACAATCCTATGATGGATTGACAAGCACCTTCAAGGATAGGGATTTTGACGACTTTAAGACCCTGATCGAAATTGTTGCCCTTGCGGATTCGGATTTCTACAACCGCATGGGATCCATTCCTCTTGTCGAGGCGCAAGGCAAAGTAATGGAATACCTGGTGCAACTAAAGGAAGAGCAGAAAAACCTGGAAAGGAAATGGGACGAACTTGCTGGCGACAACGCCAGCCTGCAAAAAAAGGTAAACGAGGTTACCGAGCAGTTGATGCAGGTATTTGAAAAGACGCTCAAAGAAGTGCAGCAAGAAAACAGGCTGGTTGGTGAAAGGCTGGCCGAAGGGGTAAAACGGGCAGGACTGGATCCGTCCAAGGCAAGAAGTGAATTTTCCACAGCAAAAGCAGCGCTGGACACCCTGGTTGCATCGGTGGATGGCA
The DNA here is from genome assembly GCA_029263715.1 of Nitrososphaera sp. Lineage (GTDB taxonomy): Archaea > Thermoproteota > Nitrososphaeria > Nitrososphaerales > Nitrososphaeraceae > Nitrososphaera. Next base: position 137,186 of record JAJUFP010000002.1, read on the forward strand.
TGGTTCCCGATGGAGAGACGTACATTCAGCGATTAAAAGATCTTTACAGGACAAACGAGACGACGGTCATCTTGTTTACCCAAACACGCAAGAGCGTCAAGGAATTCCTAGAACAAACCAACCTCGAGAAGGCCATCAAGATGGTAGATGACGCCTACAAGAAAAGCCTGGATCTGGCCAATGGATGTTATACACCGGCGCTAAAAGAAGATGCAAAATATTTTGTTGATGATGTATACAAGGAAGTCGAGTCAGCCCTCGATAAATTCGAAGACGTCTACGAGGATTTTGTAGACAAGCATAAGGGGATATTCATAGGCCCTGTGGGCGATCGAACTGCACAAGACCTTGTGAACAGGGAGAGGTGGGACTGGGTAAACAACGAGTGGAAACGCCTCAACATCGAAGGCGAATTAAAGAAGATCTATGACGATTCGAGTGATTATTGGGACGTGTCTCTTGACGGGGTGCCAGAGCTGCTGGCCGATGAGATAAAAAAAGACCTAAAAAGTGATCTAGATGCCCTCTCTCTGGCTGTGCGAGAGCTGACGGATTGGACGCATGCAGATGCGATAAAATTCCTCATCACAGATTATCCACGTCTAAAACTCATGGAAATTTTGAATTCTTTCAAAGGCTAGCGGGTCAGCTGCCGATATGTGCATTTAATCTCGCAGGTCCAACGAATACCTGCAGGCATCACTGGCCGCAGATGAAGTTCATTTCAGCCATCCTGTCGGGCGTTTCCATGCCCGTCAAAGGACTCTATCATGTCTATGGTGCCGTCCTTCAACGTGATGACCCTGTCGACGTTGCCAAAATTCTCCCTGGCGTGGGTCACCACGGCAAAGGTCTGCCCAAGTTCCTTGTTCAGCTGCTTCATAAGTGCAATGACATCGGCCGACGACTTGGAGTCCAAGTTGCCGGTGGGCTCATCTCCCAGTATGAGGGCCGGCCGGTTGACAAGGGCGCGGGCCACGGCCACCCGCTGCATCTGGCCGCCGGAAAGCTGGTTGGCCAGCTTGTTCATCTGCGGTTCTAGGCCCACCAGCCGGAGAAATTCAGCCGACCTTTCTTTCAGCACGCCGTTTGGGCTGTTGTTTGCCATCATAAGTGGAAGCATCACGTTTTCTACCACCGTCAGGTCCGTCAGCAGGTTGAAGGACTGGAAGATGAACCCGATCTTGTTTCGCCTTATCTCCGACCGCTGCGAATCAGACAGCGCTGAGGCCCTGACGCCGTCGATTACCACCTCGCCCCGCGTGGGCCTGTCCAGCAGGCCAATCATGTTAAGAAGCGTGGACTTGCCGGACCCTGACTGGCCAACTATGAGGACAAACTCGCCCTTTCTGATGTAAAAGTTCACCTTCTTTAGCGCCAGCGTGGATGCATCGCCGGTCCCGTACCTCTTGTACAGGTTGACTACCTCAACTATCTTTTCGCTAATACCGAGTCGCCTCCGCCGGTTCCAGCTTTGTTGTCCGCCATGCCGGGTATATGGAAGCCGCAACGCTCATCAGAAAGCCCATCAGGCAGGTCTGCAGTATAAAGGCAGGGTTGTAGTTTACCTCCAAGGCCAGGCTGTTTCCAAACGATAGTTCCGAGTTCTCAGCGTACAGCGTGTACGCAGAACCAAGCCCAAAGCCTGCCAGCGCTCCAATGGCGCCCACTATGGCCCCCTGCAGGATAAAGATTATCATCACGTTGGCCTTGTTGGATCCGATGGCCCGCAGCACCCCTATCTCCCTAGTTTTGCTGGCCACTATCATCATCATGATGGTCACTATGCCAAAGGCCGACGAGAGCATGCCAAAGTACCCGACAAGGTTGATAAATGCAATTCCGGAGCGGATGCCCTGAAGTATGTCCTCGCCGGCCTCCTCGATGGTCTCGACGCTGAACCGCTCGGCCGGGTACCTGGATACAAAGGCCTGCACAAGCCTTTCCGAGTCATTCTGGTCGTAAAGCCGGACTATCATCTCGCTGCTCTCGTTGTCCCTGCCGGTCATCTCCCGCAGCGTGTCCAGGTGCACTATGGCTGAAGTGTCAAACCCAAGGCCGCCGGCTGTCCTTGATATCCCAGCCACGTAAAAGGTCCTGATGACGTCGTCTCCCCGCCGGTCAGTGACTTTTAGCTTGATAGGATCGCCTATCTGGGCCTGAAGATCCCTTGCCACGCTCTCACCAAGCACTATGGAGTTTTTGGCGGCAACAAAACTTCCATTGCTTATGGTATCGCGGATCTTGGATGCCTGGGCCTCGCCGTCTGGCAGGACGCCTATCACCGGGATGTTGTACGCCCGCACCGGTACCGGCTCTCGGGTGTTGTTCATGGAGGCAGACGATGAGAGCCGGACCGTCGCGCCCTCCACGTAGCCAAGGTTTTTCACAAACCCGACTATCTCGCTGTCCGGCTTTTCGATGTTGCCGTCCCTGTCGGTTATCAGGACATGGCCAAAGCGGTAGTTGACAAGGTCCCGTATGATGGCGTTGGCCACGCCCTCAAAGGTTGCGGCGTTGATGACTATGACAAGAATTGCAATGGCCACGGCGATGCTGGCTGAGATCAGGCTCCCCTTTCGCCGAAACAGCATTCTTGTGGCCAGCTGGACTCTGAAATCCATCTGTAATTCAACTCCATTCCAGTCTGGCTTGCGGGTGGCAGATTGCGAACAAGATGCTGCAGTAAAAACTTGGCAGCGGCAGTTAATCTAATTTTCCATCAACAATGCTGCTATGCCATCTCCCTTCTTATCAAATCGTACGCCCTGGCTGCGTGCTTTTCGTTCAAGATCAGCACCATCTCGGCGGGGGTAAAAAACACGCTGTGCACCGGGATCCGGTGGTTGTACAGTATGCTTGAGATGATCGAAAGCAGGTGGTACGACTCGCCCTCGTCTGGGCTCAGCGATACGGTGATCTTAGAAAGACCCTCCTCTATTCTGCCATCGAATTTTTCCAGCGCGCCGGCTACAAACTTGCGGATCTCATCAGCGTCTTCTGCCAGCAGGGTGAAATGCTTGTCTGTCTGAAAGACGTTGTACCGGCCTTCCTGCTCAAAGAACTCGTCAAAGATACTAAACAACTCGGCGAGGGGTTCTTTCTGAAAGTCAACATCGATGACGCTTCCTGTCAGCGACATCCTGGCCTTGCTTGACATCGAAGGACTTTGTTCCTCCTCCAGGGTGTCGGCAAACCTCTTGATGGCCACAACTATGGTGTTGAGGTTGGCCCTGGCGCCGGTAAGTTTCTCAACGTCCGGCTTGATCCTCTGGGCCAGCGCGGTATAGTTGGCGATCCCCATCCTGAGGGACTGCATGTAGACGTTGTTGCTTGCCAGCACCTCACGCGCTGCTTCTGGCACAGATAACTGGTACAACATGTAATGAAACCATCACTTTGTAATAAAAAGGTTCTGGTATGCAAAAAAATTATATACTGTAATATCTATTACAATAGTCACGGTGATATTACAAATGTGGAGAGATTTTGGAAAAGTGTTTGAAGACATGGACCGCGAGTTTGCCGAGGCAGAGGAGATGCTAAACCGCATGTTTCGGACAGTGCGGCAGATGAACGCCTCTGAACTGGCCGACACATTCCCCTACTATTACGGATACCAGATAACCGTGGGTCCGGACGGCAGACCGCGGGTCAGGGAGTTTGGCAACGTCCGGCCGTCGGCAAGGGGGCTTGTGGAAAAGAGCGGAACTAGGGAGCCGCTGGTGGACACGGCCGTAAACGAAGACACGTTGACCATAACTGCAGAGATGCCCGGCGTGACAAAGCAGGACATCAAGGTCAGCGTAGCTGAAGACTATGTTACCATACATGCCGAGAAAGGCGAGAAAAAGTACCACACCGAGATACCCGTCGATCTGGCGCTGGACGACAGGTCCGCCAAGGCCACGTACTCAAACGGCATACTGGAGCTGAAAATCAAACTGAAAGAACCTCCAAAGCCAAAGGCAACAGAGGTCAAGGTCGAGTAAACATCGATCCCTCCAGCATTTTTTGAGGTGATAAAATGAAGAATCCTGTTAACCTGAAAGTGGCAGAGACCAGCCCCAAGCTGGTGGGAAGGGGCATGGCCCTTTTGGATCCTGCCGTCATGGAAGAGATGGGCCTGTCCACCGGCGATGTCATCGAGATAACCGGCAAGAAGAAAAGCTACGCCTTGCTTTGGTCAGGCCAGTCCGAAGACCATGGCAAGCGACTTATCAGAATAGACGGTTATACCCGCAACAACATCCGGGTGGGCATCGACGATACCGTTTCCGTGCAGAAGGTCAGCGCAAAAAAGGCCGAGCAGGTGATCCTATCTCCCACCGAGGAGCTGAACATCGTGGGGCTTGAAGACTACCTTCCAGAGATGCTGGAAGGACGCGTGGTGACAAAAGGCGACACCATCCCCCTCAACGTTATGGGCCGCAAGATCGGCTTTGCAGTAACCGGCACCTCGCCGTCTGATTCGGCACTGCTTGTGGACAGCCGCACCGAGTTTGTCATCGGCGCTGTCCCAAAGGCTGGAGCCAAGGGCGTGCCAAGGATATCGTACGAGGACATTGGCGGGCTGAAAAACGAGGTGCAGAAGGTCCGCGAGATGATAGAACTGCCGTTGAGACATCCTGAGATATTTGAGCGCATCGGGATCGAGGCGCCAAAGGGCGTGCTGCTGTTTGGCCCGCCAGGAACGGGCAAGACGCTTCTGGCCAAGGCCGTGGCCAACGAGACCAACGCCAGCTTTTACTCCATAAGCGGGCCGGAGATAATGAGCAAGTTCTACGGCGAAAGCGAGGAGCGCCTCAGAGAGGTATTCAAGGAAGCAGAGCAGAACGCGCCGTCCATAATATTCATCGACGAGATAGACTCTATAGCGCCAAAGAGGGAGGAAGTTTCCGGCGACGTGGAAAAGCGGGTGGTATCGCAGCTTTTGACGTTGATGGATGGCCTGCAGTCTCGGGGCAAGATTGTAGTCATCGGCGCCACCAACCGGCCCAACGCTCTGGACCCGGCACTGCGCCGGCCTGGCCGGTTTGACCGGGAAATAGAGATAGGCATACCCGACGAGCAGGGCCGACTTGAGGTACTGCAGATCCACACAAGGGGCATGCCCCTAACGGAGGACGTGGACCTTCAGTCCATCGCACGGGTCACCCACGGCTTTGTTGGCGCAGACCTTGAAGCGCTGAGCAAGGAGGCCGCCATGCGCTCCCTTAGGCGGATACTGCCGGAGATAAACTTGGAGCAGTCAAGGATCCCGGCAGAGATACTGAACAGGATCAAGGTTACCAAGTCTGACTTTGATGACGCGCTCAAAGAGGTGCAGCCCTCGGCCATGCGCGAGGTATCGATACAAAAGCCCAACGTAAGATGGGATGAGATCGGCGGCCTTGAACAGGTCAAAGACGAGCTGGCCGAGGCCATCGAGTGGCCCCTTAAGCACGCCGACCTGTTTGCCCAGGCCGATGTCCGGCCGCCAAAAGGGATTCTGCTGTACGGGCCGCCGGGGACCGGCAAGACCATGATAGCCAAGGCCGTTGCGGCCACCTCTGAGGCCAACTTTATCAGCGTCAAGGGCCCCGAACTGCTAAGCAAGTGGGTCGGCGAGTCAGAAAAGGGCGTGCGGGAGATATTCCGCAAGGCCCGGCAGGCCGCACCCTGCGTGGTGTTCTTTGACGAGCTGGACGCCATAGCGCCGAGGAGGAGCGGCTCTGAGGGAGACTCGCACGTGACTGAGCGCGTGATAAGCCAGATGCTGACAGAGATGGACGGACTTGAGGATTTGAAAGGAGTCGTGGTCATCGGCGCCACCAACCGGCCTGACATCCTCGATGAGGCGCTTTTGCGCCCCGGCCGGTTTGACAGGATCCTTGAGGTGCCAGTCCCAGACAAGGAGGCAAGAAGGCAGATACTGCAGATACACACCAAGAAAAAGCCCCTTGATCCGTCGGTAAGCCTTGACAGACTGGTCGAGATGACAAACGGATACACCGGCGCAGACATTGCTGCATTCGTAAATGCGGCGGCCATGTCGGCCATCCGGGAGCACGTCAGCAGCAAGAGCAAGGATCCGCTAAGAATATCGATGAAGCACTTTGAGGCGGCCGCACAAAAAGTGAAAAGAAAGGCGGGCTTGGTAGACAGCAGCCTGGCCTGATCTTGTAAAGAGGATTTTTTTAATTCCTCTTCATTCTATCTGTTGTCGTCCTTTTCTCTTTTTTCAGATGTGCATTCTGTCAACCTACTCTGTTAGTTTTAGTATCCTTGATAATGGGCACTAGAAAAAGAAGAAGAGAGCCAGGCTCTCATATTGTGAACGGCTTTTGTTTCACAAAGTTTGGATTGTACTGGCCCGTCATGTAGAGCTGGGGCGTCTGATCTGGAGGCATCTGCTTTACTATTTCCCTGCGGAACTGCCGATAACTGCCGTCAAAGGCGCCTTCCTGCCAGACTGCAAGCAGTTGCGAAGTGAAAAGCCCGTTAAACGTGCCGTCAGCGGAGAGTTGGTTGTCTTGGCATCCGGATATCAGGATAGTGGAGGCTTTTACTTTACTTTCCGATTCCCTGAGGTCCTGCCTCTTTAGGATCTGGTCGTAGAATTCCCGGTTCAGGTGGTAGGTGCGGAATGCCGTATCTGAAGGCATGAACCGGTATCTTTTCTGGTGGACGTCTACGTTTGTGGCCCTCATGTTCATTTCCTTGTGGAAATACGCCGCCTTTGTGACAGAGCCGCTGTGACAGCTGTCGGAGAAGACCAGGATTCTCACGCCCTGGGCAAACTCGCTAAACAGCGCGTTGTTTTCATCATCAATGAGCTGGCCGTCGTAGAGGCACCAGGTCTCGTCTATCTTGTCCTTCTCGTCGCTGTTGCGGTCCGGCACCTGTCCGCCGTGGCCTGAGTAGCTCAGCATGAAAATGTCGCCTGGCTGCAACTTTTTTGCCGCATCCCTGATTGCATCAGTCACGCGTTGTCTTGTTGCATCCTTTGTAAGCAGCGTGGTTACACTGAAGCCCTGCGTCCTGGCGATATCGGCCATGTCATGTGCATCTGCTTCGCAGGCCATCAGGTCCCCGGACCATCCTCCGTAATGCTTTGGATCCACGGAATTGAGCCCTATAGTCAGCGCCAATCCTGTTGCCATCTACAAGACCTCCTTGATGTGCGGGATATCGAATCTTTTCATGCTAGGGTCCAACAGGAAGTTGTATAAAAATAGTCTGTGGAACGATTCCCAAAGAAAATTGCAGGACCGCGGCGTTTGTGCAAGTCCAACAAATATTATGCGGTCCACTTGCAGTACTGGCATGGCTGCGGAAAACCAGATAGATCTTTTGGCCAGCAGAGTCAGGGCCGCCCTTGACGGCATAGACGTGCCGGCCAGGGTTTCAGTTGACAGAGAATCGGGCATCATCAAGGTGTACGGGCCGGACGCCGATGCCTTGAAAAAAGCGTCGTCAGGCCTTGAGGACGTGCTTGAACTTGCCTACACCACGGCTGAGCATCACCCCTACTGGGGGATCCTGTACCACGCCACAGAGATCTGCAAGATGGTGCTTGAGAAATGGGACTCGAATCTGACTGCCGACCAGACCGGGGACATATTGTGGCGCTGCGACGAGATCAAGATGATGGCCGAGCGCGTGCAGCACATGCATGAGGACTGAGCGTAAATCTTATCCGTTAGTTTGCCGATAAAATGGTAATGGCGCAAGCAGCTTCCGTTGTCAACGTAGCCAAGAGCCGGTCGCGGCTGATGTTTGCAGTCCACCTGTCGCTTCCTTTGGCCTTTGTTGGGCTTGTCGGGTACCTGGCAGTTGCCTGCTACCACGCGCATTGACCGCGTCTAGCAATGCGTGCGTTTTCAGTACAGACTTGGCTGCCGTTGACGGTAGCGATGATTTTATCATATTGTCGTGATTGCTGCGCTGGTCCATGCTGGCATGCGGAACCTATCTGGCAAAGTCGGTAGACGTTATAATCAGCCTGTTACTGTAACCTTAGTACTTTATCATCTCGCTGAGCTTGTTTGCCGTGCTGAGGTACTGCGAGCCTTTTGAGGTGATCTTGATCTTCTTTTTCTTGTCGATGGTGATGAGGCCGTTTTTCTCCAAAAGGTCAAGGTATTTCTTTAGCTGCGAGTATGAGATGAATGACTTGTACATAACTGCAGTTAGGTTTGTCTCTTCTTGAACTATGTCTAGAATTGCCTGTATGATTTCAGTTCTGGATCTTTTTAATTTACGCACTAGTTTAATCATGCGTCAAAAATACATATAATCATTGTCTTTTTTGCCTGCAATGTTTTTGTGCGTTGCCAGGAAGCTGGAATTGTGCCATTGCTTTTCAGATAAACAAGCAAAATCCAACGACTGGGGCCAGCATACCAGATCCAAAGTCTATAAATAATAATGAAAGAGATGAAAGACCATGATCAAGATCGGCCTTATTGGCAAGACTAACACCGGCAAGACAACGTTTTTCAACTCTGCCACGCTTGCTTCGGCCGAGATATCCAACTATCCGTTTACCACCAAGCAGCCCAACATCGGAAACGCGCACGCCATAACGCTGTGCGTTCACCGGGAGTTCAACGTGCAGGACCAGCCAAGAAACTCGCGCTGCATCGACGGCTGGCGGTTTGTGCCTATTGAATTGGTGGACCTGCCGGGGCTTATCAAGGGCGCCTGGGAGGGCAAGGGCCTTGGAAACCAGTTCCTGTCCATAGCGGCCCAGTCCGACGCACTTTTGCACATCGTCGACGTGTCTGGGAGCATCGACGCGTCTGGCAAGATAGCCGAGCCGGGCTCCGGCGATCCCGTGGCCGATGTCAGCGACATCGAGGAGGAGCTGGTGATGTGGTACCTCAAGCTGTTTGAGGCAAACCGGGACAAGATATCCCGGGTTATTGAGAGCGGCGCAGACCCCATATCGGCGATAACCGAGGTATTCCGGGGAATCGGCGTAAAAGAAGATCATGTCAAGGCTGCACTGTCTGCCAACAATCTGACCGACGTCAAGCTGGACGACTTTGGACCGCAGCAGAGCCGGGACTTTTGCTGGACTTTGCGGGACGTGTCCAAGCCCACCCTGATAGTGGCAAACAAGGTGGACCTGCCTTCAGCGACGGAAAACTTTCGCCGACTGCGCGAGGAGTTCAAGGACACGATAATCGTTCCATCCAGCGCCGACGCCGAGCTGACCCTCCGTCGGGCCGAGAGCAAGGGGCTGATAAAATACATACCCGGCGACGAGCGGTTTGACATCAAGGACGCGACGGCCTTAAACGAGAAGCAGAAATGGGCGCTAAGCTTCATCCGAAAGGACATACTGGGCGAGTACATGCGCACCGGCGTGCAGTTTGCCATAAACGTGGCCGTCTTTAAACTACTGAAGATGAACGCGGTCTACCCTGTTGCCGACGTGCAAAAGATGTCTGACAAGCACGGAAACGTGCTTCCGGACGTTTATTTGATGAAGAGTGGCTCCACCGTCGAGGACCTGGCAAGGGAGGTGCACAGCGAGCTGGCCAAGGGCCTGCTTTATGCCATGGACGCCCGTGACGGCCTGCGGCTTCCCACAAACTACCAGCTCAAAGACCGCGATGTCCTATCCATAGTATCGGCAAAGAAAAAGAAATGAAAGACAGAATCCTTGCGCAAATTGAGGGGATATTGAAAAAGGACCCCTCCAAGATGTTTTCAAGAGAGGAGATCATCAACCTTTTATCAAAAGACGGCGATGCTGTTGAGCATGTCCTTGCAGAGCTTGAGGTGGCCAGCTCGATGAAGGAAAGCCAGCCAGACGTGTACGCCACGTGCATGGCCGGCACGGTATACTACAAGTGGAACAGGCCGGCGAAGCAGGATGCCTGACAGACTGCAGCAGCTGGCCGAGCTTTTGAGCGCTGAAGGTTTTCTTTCCGGCCAGGACATCGCCAAGAAGGCTGGGATCTCGCGCAGCGCTGTCTGGAAGTACATCGTCAGGCTGCGCCGCTACGGCTACGGAATCGAGTCAAGGCGGGGCATGGGCTACCGGCTGGCCAAAACAACAGACCTGCCAGTCCCCTGGGAGCTGGCCAAGATCCTCAAAACATCGGTGGTGGGCAAAAGCCAGATTATCTACCGCGAGAACATTGACTCGACTCAGAGCCTGGCACTGCGGCTTGCAGAGAAGGGCGGCAAGATCCACGGCCTTGTGGTGATTGCAGAGCAGCAGACCAGCGGCCGGGGCCGGATGAAAAGAAAGTGGCTCTCGCCCAAAGGAGGCGTATGGCTTTCAGTAGTTTTGAAGCCCTTGGTCTCGCTGACCATGAGCACCATGCTTCCGTTTGTTGCCGCGCTGGCAGTCTGTGACGCCATACGCCAGAGCACGAAGGCGGATGCCACGCTGAAATGGCCAAACGACGTGATGATGGCCGGCAAGAAGGTGGCCGGGATCCTGCTGGACATGAGCGCTGAAGCCGACATGATAAACTACGTCGTCATCGGAATAGGCATAAACGCAAACGTCGAGACTTCAAAACTTAAAGTTGACCGGCAGAACAAACCCGAGATAACATCCATCCGGCAAAGCATCGGCCGGGATGTAAACAGGCTGCATCTGACTGCACTTGTGCTAGAAAAACTCGAGATGTATTATTCTGTCCTAGAAAAGTACGGATCAGAGCCGATAATCCGGGAGTGGCGGGCAAGGTCTGACATGCTTGGCAAGAAGGTTACCGTCGTCCAGCAGGACAGGACGTACAGCGGCGTGGCTGCAAACATCAACGAGGATGGCTCGCTTCTTCTGAAAACAAAGGATCAGGAGATCAGCATAGTTTCAGGCGATGTCATTATTAATTAAATGGTTATTTTGTTGCATAACAAGATGCAGTCAAACTAGGGTTAATGGTATATGCAACAGTACGATTGATGCTGTAAGGGTCACGAAGCCGCCCCGATGGCTTTTGCCGCTCTAGTGTTTGCACCCTTTGCGGGCTTTTTAACCCCCTCGGATCACGGCTACACATTGGGTTTGTGCTCATTCTCAAAACCGGGTGGATTGGGATCGGAATACCTTCACAGCGCTTCCTGATCAGGCATAAGCCACGGTGTATCCTATTGTCGGGGATTGTTTCAAGTCTTTCAACCTATTCCTGATGGTTACTTCTGTCACACCTGCAGCTTCTGCCAAAGTCCTTTGGTTAATGTGTTCACCGTTTATCAGGCATGTCATGTAGAGAATTGATGCTGCGAATCCCATCGGGCTCTTACCTCCCCTTTTCTCCTTATTTGCTGCACAGTCCATAACCCGTATTGCCTGCCGCTTTATCTTTTCGCTCAGCCCTGCCTTGCTTGCTATTCTGATGATGCACCTTACCGGGTCTACCATCGGCATCTTTAGATCAAGCTCTACTATGGCTATCCTGTACATTCTGGCCAGGTCCTTTAGTTTGACATTGGTTTGCTCTGCAATGTCCTTGAGTGATAGCGAACTCCCAAGTTCCCTGCATGAAATGTATATGCACGCCCCTATGAGAGACGAAATACTTCTTCCTCTTGCTAGCCGTCTCTCATGAGCTTTTCTATAGATATACGCGGTTTTCTCCACCATCGCACTAGACAAGTTGAGTTTAGTTTTCAGCCTGTTAAGCTCGTCAAAAGCTCGCTGAAGGTTCCTATCTGAAGAGGAGTGGCTCCGCCCCCTGCTGTCCCATGTCCTCCATCTGCCGATTGCAGAACGCACTGTTGCGCTCAGAAGTGAGCCTCTTACATCTGTGTTTTCTCTTCCGATGACTGTAGCAAGTCCCATGTCATGCCGCGCCAAGGAGGTGGGATCTCCAGCCCTGGTTCTGTGAGTCGTTTCGGCGCCAAAGTTGCGCCATTCAGCCCGCGTTTCCACAATCTTATCTGACAATACCAGACCGCAGTTGCCACAGACTGTCTCGCCAGACTCTTGGTCCGAGATCATGACTCCCTTGTCGCATATAGAACACAGTGATGAAATTTGCATTACTATAACGGATAAACAATGTATATTAGCGAGCCCCCTATATAAAGGGGCGCAATCTCGTCTCTGCTTCTACCGTCGCCTTGGCGACTTTGCATAACGTCTCTGGCATATCGGTAGCATGATCCTACGCTGCCTTATAAGCGCGGAAGGTGTAACCACATCATGAACATTGCTCAATGTGAAAATGAATCCGTCGTTGTTATTGCCAAGACATGCGGCTGCAAAAGTGCGGGAAGAAAAGTTACTTATGTCTTTGTGGATCAGACGCATGCACTCTGCCTGGACAAGAAGGATATCCTTCAAGCCGAAATAGAAGCATGTGAAAAACTATCGAAATACGCCCCGGATGAATCTGACAAGAAGGCTATTGGAAAGGAGCTCTCTGAACTTCGCATGTCTTTGGACCTGCTGACCTGATTATCGTCACATTGCTCTGCCATACAGCTGATTCATGCAGAATTCGCTGTCCTGGCCGATAACATCGAAGTTGTTGACGTGCCTGTGTGTCCTGCCATCTGTATGCGAATTTCTGGATTGTCAATCCTGTGTGGAACTCGAGTCCCTCCGTAGCCAGGATCTCATGATAGAAATGGCGCGGGTCTTCTTTGTTTCATCTTGATAAAAGTTGCAGATGTAAAAGGATGTGTTAAAAAGGTTAAGAGCACCAAAAGACACAATCTCTGTCATGGGAACAGAAAGAAACGTGGATGATCGGGAGTACGACCAGCTAGATGCGCTTACTTCGAGCCCTAACACAGAGATCAGCAGGTTAAGCCTCATAGTCAAGGACTTGAGACAGAGACTAGAATCACTAGAGAAAAATCAGACTGATTTAATGGACGAAATCAATGAACTGCAAAAAGAAAAGGATGTTGAAGATGATAATGACGATTGATGGGAGATCCGTTAACTTGACGAGCGGGCATACAGGTTGTACAGATCTCCTGTCTTGCTGCTCACGTAACCCCACATTTCTGAAGGAATCGACAGCTGTGTGAAAGCACCTCTCTGTTCGCTGTCAAGTGCGTCGTACACATATTGGCCAATTACGACTTGGTTCGGTTCTGCAATACCGGTAATTTTAGACGCTACACTAACAGTGTAACCAAGAATGTCATGATGTGCTTTTTTCGTTATTATCGGCCGGCCATCGTTTGAGGTAAAAGACTGAACGCTCCATCCATATTGCACAACTATGACTTCTCCAACGTCTATGCCAACTCGGACGCTCAGCTCCGGATAACCCTCCTGGTTCAAGAGGGGGTTGAATCCCTCTTTTACTGCCCTGATCATGGACCTGGCGCAGTGCACTGCATTGATGCAGGGTATGTACAGATTGGACTTGTCCGCTACGACAAAAAATGCTAGTATCGCATCTCCCAAGTACTTTAGGACATAGCCACCATATGCCGAGACAACAATGGACATTTCATGTGTAAATGCACGAACTATTGCGGCTAACTTGTCCGCCGGTAGCGTCATTGAAAGTTTTGTTGACCCGACTATGTCGATGTACAATATTACGAATGTAGATTTAGACCCCGCCGCCTTTGCAAGAGCATTTTGGGCATCTTCGGTAGATATGTTAAATTCCATCTCTCCTTTCAGAGACTTCCACATTTCCAGCTGTGAGGACTTGATGATGCTGTCAATGTTAACCACTGCATCAAGATAAAACATACCTATCGATGCCTCGGAAGCCTGTTTGGTTGGCGCCCCTTTATCTTGGTCTTGCCTGATCTTATCCTTGATGATGCTGATAACTTCTTCCTTGCTAATGTCAAGCTGCATTGCAATTACTTCGGGCAAAATCCCCGCATTGTGCAGGTTGAGTACAGTTTGCTTTTGTCTTACTTGCACGTCAATACCACAAACATCAGTACAGGGCCATGCCTTTTAACTTGTATTCTTTCAGTTGGTTAAATAACTCAATTGCCTCTAATTCCCTGAGCCACAAGTACCGAATAGCATGCAAGCCCGCAGTCCTCACACAACGGCTTCATGCTCTTGCTGTCTGCGCTGCCGATGCAGCAGGGCTGCTTTATCCTTCCCATGTGATCAAGCGACAGTATCGCCCAAGATGGGCAGTCCACCGGAGTCGTTCCAGTGCCGCCCCAGTTTCCTTTCATAAGCGATATCTGCCTGACGGGGTTGATTATAAAGTCCGGATATTCTTTCTTCATTTCAATTATCTTGTCGATCACCTTGTTGCGCACATCTCCAAATGGCAGCATCAGTGGGTCTCCCTTTACAAACGGTGTGTGGAACTGGAGGCCAATTTTGTTTACTTTGCTGTGCCATTCTTGTATCAGGTCTTCAATAGTCATGTAATTTACCGAGTTTATGGTCATAGAGATCCAGATGTCCTTCCACGCGGGTTTTCCATTGCGGTCCGGACCTGCAATATAGTCAAGGATGTTTTTCCTCGTCTTTGCGTACGCCCCTTCACCCCTTATGCTGTCATGCACCTTCTCTGTTCCATCTAACGACACCCAGTAAAAGTACAGGCCGTCGTACCTCTTTAGAGGAAAAGTTGCATTGGTCACAACACAAACTCTACGGGGCATCATTTTGCAAAAGAGCTCTATAATATCTGGCCGCAGCGTCGGCTCGCCTCCCACGAGAGTAGCGATAAGTATGCGTTGTCTGTTGAGCGTGCTTTCGATTATCTTTTTCCAGTCCTCTACTGTCAAATCATGCTCTTCTTTACGGTTGAGCCACCAGTAGCAATGTGTGCAATGGAGGTTGCAGATGTTGTTGACGTCTACTGAGGCGTACATTGGCTGCTTTATGTGGAATAACCTGTATGCCGCCATCTTTTTGAACATGCTAAAGTAAAATGGCATCTCGCGCAAAAGGTCGGTGATGCCCCGGCCATAGATCAGGTCTACCATTATAGATAATGGGGCAATCTGCTAATTAAGCATGAGAAGGCTATATCAATGCAGCAAACTGACGCGCTCATTTAACCGAGATGTTGATATGTAAAGTTATTTTCTGGCTGCAAGATATCGAGTGATTGCAGTCTTCAATTTATGAACCCCGTAGCCTGTCTCTGAAGAGACAACTATTGGATTTTCTAGCTGCAAGTCTTTTGTAATTTCATCTATCTTTTGAGCGTCTACAGTATCAGATTTACTCAGGACAACAAGAACTTTGGAATTGTCTACTTTCAGCTCTTTTAGCACATCCCAGCAGCTTGAATATTTTATTCTAATATCTTCGAGTTCTTCAGACGAATCAACCAAAAGTAAGATTAGATCGGCGGCAAGCGACTCTTCCAATGTAGATTTGAATGCATCTATCATGTATGTAGGCAGCCTGCTGATAAATCCGATGGTATCAGTAAGCAATACCGTCGTCTTCTCATCTACTTTCACGGATCGTGTGGTTGTTGAGAGCGTTGTAAACAGGCTGGCTGATGTCTCTTTGTGTTCTGCTGTAAGCAGGTTGAAAAGAGTAGTCTTGCCTGCGCTGGTGTACCCTACCAGAGAAGCAATAGGCATTCCTGCTTTCATCCTCTGCTGATGATACAGTTCGCGCTTGCTTTTTGCTTCAGCCAACTTTTCTTTAATGAATGACATTCTGCGTTTCAGGTCGCGGAATTTCACATCAACTACATATTCTCCGCTTCCTCCCTTGCCTGGCCGCTCGTTGCCGGTAGACATCTTGGCGATTTCCCTTACGCGTGGCATTTCATACTTGATCTCTGCTAACTGAATCTGCAGTTTTGCCTCGTTGGTTGTCGCCCGTGAGTAAAAGATGTCAAGTATCAATCGTTCCCTGTCTATTGCCTTGACTCCGGTGAGTTTCTCCAAATTGAACAACTGCTTTGAAGTGAGGTGTTCGTCTACAATTACATGCTTTACATTTGGAGATTCTTTTAGAAATTCCTTGACTTCTTGAGCCTTGCCAGAACCCATGCCGTATACTGAGTGGTTGAGATATTTTTGAGTAAAAACCTTCACAACGCGCCAGCCTATCATTGATTCTGCCAGGCTTTTCGCTTCCTGAAGTCTGAAACTATCCGGATATGCCACAAGAACAATATCAGTAGGCATAAAAACAATTCATCTCCTATTGGCAAATTTCTGCTGGAGTGTTATGTGTGCGCATGCGTATCTGCGATTATCATGGTCACAGTAGAATTGACGTCTCGTACCTTGCCAATATCAGCAGAAACGAGTGCGTTTAGCCGATCTTGTGTGTCCACGGTGACTCTGACTATTAGATCATATAATCCCGATGTCCTGTAAATATTGGTCACCGATGGTATCTTGCTTATTTCATCGAGAACTCGTGCATCGAACGGAAAGCGACAATTAACTAGTACAAAAGCGGATGTCATTTGCTATACTACAGTCTTGTACGTTAAGCAGAGTATTAAAGCTGATTGCAAGATAATCCAGTGCTACTTGCTAATCGATATGTAGCCCGCAGGACTGGTGCGAAAACAGCGAAAAAGGGTGGTTTGTGCCACTATGGCCATCTAAACAAGTTTAAAGATTGTTATTCTTTTACCAATGCTGCTAAAATGATGATGTTGGCAGCCGCATCTGCCCCTCCAACTCCGGCTATGTCACGCGATGTATTGACGCCATCCCCAAATCCGAATACCATGTCACGGATGTAGTTGCTCTCCTTTATGAGGGGTTCAACATGAAAGCTGGATGACGGTGGCAATTGGGGCGATGTCATTTTAGGATATTTGTTAGTGCCTGATATCTGTAAAGCCATTGTAATGTGGTGGGATGCATATACCACGGCTCCTTTTGCCTCACTATTGACTACAATGGCACCACATTTATGTAAAATTCTCGTATGCACTGCTCAATAATGCTAATAACTCCAAATAGTACGCATTGTGTCGTTCAATATTCTTAAAAAGTTTTTTGCAATTTTATAAATATTACAAAGGTTCATATGCCTTGCTGACCTCATTAGCAATGAGGAGATAAAATGGAAACAGTAGTTACACTGGTAATCATTGCTGTAGCTGGAATCGGTAGCGCACTTGTCTATACGATTGCAGGTCCGAAGATACGCCAGCGAATACACAACGACACATTCCGTACACGTTCAGCATAAGTCATTCCCCACTTTTTGATTCAATCTCAAAGTGAAGTCGGGTCGTAAGAAATCTTTTTTTGCTGCTAGTTCAGTTCCGCATAGACGAATATTGAAAAAATAGCAGGGCTATGCCCTGTAGAATTGTTGTTGCGCAGACCAGTACGACGTCCATGTCTTTAGTATGTTGTTGCTGAATTCTGTGGCTGCGTCTACTGTTCTGTTGCAGATCTTTACATTCTCTCTTGCCGCGTCCAGTGCATTCACACAAAACTGATTGAAAATCCCCACAGAATGGATTATGTTGTTTGTTATCTCTGTAGATTGCTTTGCAACCTGTTCTGATAGTTGTGGGACTTGAGGGATATTCAGTGTAGACGAGATCTCTTTCTGATTGGCAAGTGCCGTTTGAATCATGCTCTTTACTGTCTGTGTGTAGTCTAGCTGGAGGTTGGATATCGACTGAGCAAATTGAGGTTGAACCCGTACTACTTCGTCAATTATGCGGACAGCGTTATCTCTTACAGTATCAATGACTTCGCTTGTTCTGGCTGTTTCGTCTCTAGTTGATCTCTTTTCTGACATGGTAACAGTATGTCCGCCGAGCTATATAACTGTTGGTAATAAACGGCAGTCATTACCATTCACTGCCACCTATCGTCTGATTCTCGGAGTCACATCACTGGCTCAAGAAATTCATGGTTAAAGCTACAGTTGTAATGATGTTGCCTTAAATTCGGTAGAAATGAACGCACTGGAGCGCATCATTTTTTCAAGCGTGCTATTGTAAAGATAGTAGCAAGGTTCTTATTAGTTGTGAGTAGGTAGTAATTGATGTCGGACTATAAGTCTGGATTTATTCTTTTGTCAACACGTGGTGTTCACATATTGTAACAGCCGTGCAGGTTGAGCCTGAAAAGATTAACGAACGCTCCAACAAACAAATGCATTTCTTATTATGTGAATCATGTTTCTGGTGTGCAACACGTCTTGATCTCAATGTGGCAGTTTCTAAATGTCTTGTCTGTGAAGGCAGAGTCGAGTGCTTGCCAATTTCATATGATGAAATATACAAGTTTAACTATGATTCTAGACGTGGAACCAGCAGATAGATGAAAAGACATGAATGTAGTTGATACAGAAGCGCCGCAAACTAGCAAAGACATGTGGCTGCAGGGAGAAAAAATCGGAAAGTTACTTGTGCATTTGTTGGCTCTTCACGTTGCGTCTTGACAAAAAAGAGATAATATTACCGGGCAGCCCATCTTTTAAGCGGTTCTTTGTCATATTAATATGAGATAATCATGTCCGAGAACATAGTGGTCTGTGGCAAATGTGGGATTCTTTTTGATATCCGATACCGGTCAAATAAAGACTGCCCACTCTGTCATAGCGGTCACCATATTCCTGCTTTCCCCAATCGTCAGAAGAAAGATGATGTCCGAGGCATAGTGTACATGGAGATATTGCAAATCTTCTAGTGAATAAAAGACCTTTGTTGCGCTTCCGGTTCTGTTAAAATGCTGATACGCCGCACTTGTCTGCTAGAATTGAATTAATTGCCATCTGCCTATAATATCGCTGCTATCAAGGATTAGGGATTTAATCAGCCAAATAATAATTAACTCAAAAACTCAGCCCTTGACATGCCTGAAACAATCGTGTGGAATTTTTTCCGGACAATGTCACTTCTTATCATGTCCTTGTATGGATTAGGTAGTACCTTTCTATTGCATCGTCAGTGTGCCTAAGAACACCTTTTTCATCAAGGCTATCCAGTACCCGTGCTACAGCACCCCTATGTTTCAACCCCGTATGCTCGGCAATTTCAGAAGCGGATGAACGAGGATGAGCCTTCAAGAAGTCTATGACCAACTGCTCGTCGGGTGTAAACAGTTTCTTCATGCACTATTATTGGGATGCCTGCTATTATTGTGTCAGGTAATTAAAACTAACTTTGGACGTTACCAGATAAGGTTAAAGCATTGGGCCTGATAAAGATGCACGTTATATGATATACGGCCGCCTATTCCGAAAGGGAAATTTGCAAGCGGCAGCAAATGATTCTCTTGTACTCATAAATGAAGACAAAGTTGCCTACCCTGTAGACAAGGCCGATGCTGCAGTTTGGAACCAATGCACCGGCATTACCTTTGAACAACTTCGAGATGCAATTTCCTCTAAACTCGGCTGGCAAATCCCGGCAGATGTGCTTTCCCATCTCGAAAGATTTGTGAACTGGTGCATCTGGGCAAAGTTAATTGAAGTCAGAGACTTTACGCCAGACCAGTTTGCAGAGTTGATGCAGCAAGATAAGGTCAAGACGGAGACGTTCAAGAAACTGCTATCCTCTGCACAGGCCGAAATTCAACCCTGATCTGAACCTAGCAGAAAGACTTTTGGTCTTAATCCTTTAGCGTTCTCTGCTATTCTTGTCACATAGAATCACTAATTTCTTGGTGGATCGTTACCATCCAGAGGTTCTAAGCAATAACCATGGTACAAGTAGAATCAACATCATGAATTTTACCGATTTCATTGCCTACTATTTTATGCAGTTCAATTTCTGTATCTGCAGTCACTTTGACTATCAAGTCATAGATCCCTGAAGTTCTATAAACATTAGTGACGGCTGATACTCGGTTGAGTTTTTCTACAATCCTTGTGTCAAAAGGGAATCGACAGTTAAGTAACACGATGGCAGAGGTCATACTGTATGTACAATATGACGCGAGCTCCTATTAAGCATAAGACAGCAATTTGTCAAGCTGATCTTCTTTGATACCCTGACTTTGACTCCGCGCTTTTCTTTGTAGAGCTTTTCTTTCTTTTCTTCACTTTTCCCATTGGTTGCCTAGCTAGCAAGCCGCTCTATTTAAGGATAAGACGAGGAAAAACAATGATGCTGCTTCCCTGCCGTGTTGTTATTTTATAGTTGAATTAAGGTAGTTTTTGCAACAAACATCTGAACAGAAGTATAAAGATCCTTTCATTGCCGTTGAATATACCACTCCTTCAATAAAGTCTTGGAATTCTTTACTGCAGTATTTGCAAGCTCGTATCATTTTTCATTATAGTGTAACTACATCTTCCATAAAAATAATCTCTTTTGGGCCAAAATCTTGCAGAGCACTTCGTTTATGATGTACATGTCGTCGGCAGTGTTTGGTCATTTGAGTCCATCAGGATCTCAAATACCTTCATTTCGTCAGCCCTGCTCTTGATGTATCGGTTTTAGATGAGACAGCCTGAATACTGTTGTCCCAAGATAGTGAATTGTGGGTCTGATATCTGATGGATTGCTATGGTCCATACGGCATTTTCGTTAACGGCAAGGACGAATTAGAAGTAAATTGCATGCATCAACAAAAATTCTCCATGATTTGTTGTTTTCTGAAGGTGCGGTTGAAAACCATTGCTTCATCTGTTGGTATGAACGTAATCTGTGGTCAGATAAGCATCAGGGCTTATGGGTATTGACGAACATCTCTACTGCTCTGACAGCGGTTTGCTTCCAGTCTATAATACTTCATGAAAGCGCTCTAATCTACAGACATTCCTTTTTGCTAGTACAGCATCAGCTAGTCGGTATTTTTGATGCAGAGGAAACAAAGGGTTAATGGTCAGTTGCGACGTATACTTGGCAAGGAAGTAGTCGTGTGAGCCAAAAAACTTTGTCTTTGAGGATTCTTGAAGCTTATACCCGTGATGTCGGCAGAGGTGTAGCCAGAATTGATTACGATTCATTGGATTCTTTAGGTGCATCTTCTGGTGATGTAATCGAAATCAAGGGAAAACGTAGAACAATCGCAAAATGTTTACCACTTTATCCTTCTGATGAAGGTAAAAGCATTATTCGGATCGATGGACTGGTGAGAAACAATACGGGTGCTACAATATCTGATACCGTAGCCATCAGAAAGATAAAAGCAGTTCCTGCTGAGAAAGTGATCCTGGCTCCAATGGAGGCGATACCTCCAATAGACGAGCGTTATTTGGCAGAGTCATTAGAAGGCATGCCTATTACAAAGGGAGACAATGTTATGGTCCCTTATTTTGGCGGCAGGCTGACATTTCAAATCGTAGGAATTACACCGGTTGCTGAAGCTACCATAGTGATCCAAAAAACTGTGTTTCACATAGCAGAAAAAAGTGAAACCGCAAGAAGCATATCGTATGTTGCATATGAGGACATTGGCGGTCTTAAAGACGAGATTCAAAAAGTTAGGGAGATGATCGAACTCCCATTAAGACATCCAGAGATCTTTGAAAAACTGGGTATCGAAGCTCCAAAAGGTATTTTACTTTACGGCCCGCCTGGAACCGGTAAAACATTACTTGCAAAAGCGGTAGCAAACGAAAGTGATGCCCACTTCATTAGCATTCCCGGTCCAGAAATAATGAGCAAGTTCTACGGAGAGTCTGAAGCCAGATTGAGAGAAATATTCAAGGAGGCAAGAGAAAAAGCCCCTTCCATCATATTCATAGATGAGATCGATTCGATTGCTCCAAAGAGAGAAGAAGTGACGGGTGAAGTTGAAAGGAGGGTCGTCTCTCAGTTGCTGTCTTTGATGGATGGTCTTGAGGGGAGAGGGAAGGTAATCGTCATAGCGGCCACAAACCGGCCAAATGCATTAGATGCTGCTTTAAGGCGCCCCGGAAGATTTGACAGAGAGATAGAGATTAAAGTGCCTGACAAACGCGGTCGCCTTGAGATTCTTCAGATACACACACAAAACATGCCTTTGGATACAGACGTGGATCAAGAAAAGATAGCTGGAGTGACCCATGGCTTTGTAGGTGCAGATCTTGAATATTTGTGCAAAGAAGCTGCGATGAAGTGTCTAAGGAGATTGCTGCCTGAACTGAATCTGGAAGACGAAAAGGTGCCCCTGGAGACTCTTGATAAATTGGTGATAACCAGAAGTGACTTTGAACAAGCAATCATGGATGTAACACCTTCAGCCATGAGGGAGGTTTTCCTAGAACCGCCAGATGTAAAATGGCAAGACATTGGTGGATTGGAAGAAGTCAAACGTGAACTCCAAGAAGCAATAGAATGGCCATTGCGCTATCCGGACCTTTATTCAAAATTGGGATACTCTGTTCCAAAAGGTATCCTTCTACACGGGAAATCAGGAACCGGTAAGACACTGCTGGCAAAAGCGGTGGCCACAGAATCTGAAGCCAATTTTATTAATGTAAAAGGTCCTGAACTGGTCTCAAAATGGGTAGGCGAATCAGAGAAGGGGATCAGGGAGGTCTTCAGAAGGGCAAGGCAAGCAGCTCCATGTGTTGTTTTCTTTGACGAGATAGATTCCATTGCGCCACAAAGAGGAATGGAAGGGTACGGTGGTGCTTCTGGAAGCACTGAGCGAATGTTGTCTCAGCTTTTAACAGAGCTTGATGGCATTAGTGAATTGCATGGTGTAGTGGTGCTGGCAGCCACCAATAGGCCTGATATTATTGATCCTGCTCTGCTTAGGCCCGGGCGATTTGACAGAATAATTCTGGTACCTAACCCGGATAACCAAACAAGGAAGAGAATACTAGAAATTCATGTAAAGGACATTCCAGTAGGACATGTCAGCCTACAAAAAATATCAGACATTACAGATGGATTTAGTGGGGCAGACACCAGCTCAATAGTAAACACCGCAGTATCAATAGTTCTGCATGAATACCTTGCAAGATATCCTACACCGGAAGAAGCCGCAAAACATGTTTCAGAAGTGCAAGTAATGATGCATCACTTTGAAGAAGCTGTGAAAAAGATCAAGATGCAAAAAGAAATGAAACCGGGACAAACTGCCCTGTTGTCGCATTATCGCTAACTGCATCTCCGGTTTTCTAAAGGATGGCTGGAATATCCTGATGGATAGATTTCTGCGTACAAATGATGATTCTGGAATCCTCCTGCATCTGGGAAATATCAAAAAGTAGAGAGAATTATTATAACAAACGTCCAATCAGAATCATAGATTGCTAGACATTATTGCATCTGCTCAAATCGAAGGGTTTACTTGAATGCGGTCTAGTCAAATTCATTAAAAAGTGGTTTAGCGGGAAAAGGATAGTTGAGACACGAATACCGGTCACGCGCTTTCACTTCCGACAGGTGAAAAATACGTTTTATGCGGTGGTTGCATTGCATCTGCTTTCATCGTTAGGGTAAAGACAAGCATTCTGCAACAGTCTGTCTCTTGTCTCATGATATTCCCATTACGTCGCAAGTCGCCATTGATCCAAGTGCCAATTCTGCGCGTCTGGCAAGACACTTTCCGGACCACAAGCCTGAGTGGGGTCAGAAACGGTGCAAGATTGGCCGCGGGCTAGAGTACACGCCATCGCGGAATTCCAGAAATTTGATTTCTGCTTTACCATTGGCACTAGCCTTTTGGGCTTTTGTCTCAAAGCGCAATGGATCGCAGTCGTATCCGTACGAGGATGCATAGTACGCGCTGCGCACACTCTGATGCGCTGCGGCAATATCATCTATTGCAGCAAGGAATTTACGCAACGACGCGGCGTCTGATGCCCGCTTTTCAGTGTCGTTATTTTGTATCCCTACCGCCACCAATTCTTCAGTGCTGCGGCTATAGACACAGATATCTGGAGTATATTCGAGGTTCGACTTGCCACGAACCTTTTTGGCCATCACAAATTTGAACAAAAAGGGGGCGAATTTTGAAGAGAAGAACACCGCAAATCTGAAATTGGAAAGCGAGTCCTCGCAGTCAAGGAATATCTGCCGGAGTTGGATCAGTGATTTGTCGTTCAATCCGGCTATCAATGTGGGTGCTTTGGTTCTTCCATACGTTTCCCTTCTATCTGCGACAACTTCGCTACAATTGCATTCTTCTGCTACAAGCTGTAGGATCTGGAGAGGAATGTGGTAATTTGCTAGACGCGACATTATCTCTTGACGTTCCTTGGAAGACAACTCCTGTACAATTTCAGACAAAACATGCATTGTTACGGCATGACGACTATTAAACCCGCACATTTAGAGGCCCAATTTCGCATGTTTAATAGGCATGTAATACATACCACATCATGTC
Organism: Nitrososphaera sp.; assembly: GCA_029263715.1. Taxonomy (GTDB): domain Archaea; phylum Thermoproteota; class Nitrososphaeria; order Nitrososphaerales; family Nitrososphaeraceae; genus Nitrososphaera. The sequence continues at coordinate 161,309 of JAJUFP010000002.1, forward strand.
ACAAAGCAAAAATTCTGCCCTGGCGAAGGTTAATGCAGGCATCAACCAACTATGCAACGAGCTGAAGCTGTCGTCTTTTATCAGAACGAAATGCCTGGAGATGTCCAGCAGTATGGAAAAGGAAGGAGGCGCGGGTCTTACAGGTTCTGAGGCAAACGCTGTTGCCTGTAGCGTCCTATCCATAGTCCACGAAGACGCACGGCGACGGGGTCGAGTGGAAAAACATCTTCCAGACAGGATGATAGGAGAAGTGTTTGGAATGGATAGTGGAACCATAGTCAAAAGCAAGCGCATAATGAATTCACGGAAGAAATGAAGATGAGCGCCGCAAGAAGTGAAACCCCACAAAAGAATGGCAAATGATTGTCTTTTGACATTAGGCTGCAACTGCCAGTATGCATGAATTTTGATGCACCTGGCGGCAGATTGATGGGAAATATGTAACATCCTTAATGCAGGTTGCCTGACTTGCAGGGCAGCCATACTAAGCTTGTACAAGACTAGAATTTTGTAAAAAGGATCGAAGTACAGAAAAGATGGTGGCTCATGGGTTCTGTTAGTTTAATTCCCTTTATACTCCGGTCATGGAATTTGATTTATCCGGTGGCAAAATCTATGCGGGGGAAAACTTCGCCAAGATATATAGCTGTACAGCGTATCAAAGTCAGTGTCATTATCTCTAGTAGGAACTACGAGGGAGGGAGTTCCGGTAATGCTGTTGAAAGAAGGGTCTTCCCAGACAAGGGGCAGAGATGCTCTAAAGAACAACATCGAGGCTGCAAAGATTATTGCATCAATGCTCAGATCAGTGCTAGGACCGCGCGGAATGGACAAGATGCTGGTAGACTCTATGGGTGACGTGACGATTACAAACGATGGTGCCACCATACTTAAGGAAATGGATGTCCAGCATCCTGCAGCCAAGATCATGGTTGAGATAGCCAAGGCCGTTGACAACGAGGTCGGCGACGGAACCACATCCTCTGTCATTATTGCAGGTGCCATGCTGGAAAAAGCTGAGGACCTTATCAAAAAGGGCATCCATCCAACTCTGATAGTGGACGGATATCGCATGGCAATGAGACAAGCTCTTGAAATCTTGAATAGGATTGCAGAAGAGGTCAAGGCAGACGATTCTGCCATCCTAAAGAGCATTGCCAGAACGAGTATGGAATCAAAAGTTGTCTCTATCGACAGTGATGTTCTTGCAGACCTTGCCGTAAAAGCAATACTTGCCGTGGCCAGCAAGACGACCCATGCCGATACGCCAGGCAACGGCCATTTCATGGAAGTAGATCTTGAAAACGTCAAGGTACAAAAGAAGCCGGGAGGTTCTATGAGAGATTCGAGCCTTGTAGAGGGCATAGTCATTGACAAGGAAATTTCTCACCCCGGAATGCCGCGGACAATAAAGGATGCAAAGATTCTTCTCCTAAATTCACCATTAGAGATCGAGAAGACAGAATTTGATGCAAAAATCTCCATAGAAAGACCGGAGCAGATGAAGACCTTCCTTGACCAGGAGACACAGATGATAAAGGCAATGGTAGACAAGATAACGCGGACTGGAGCAAACATTGTAATTTGCCAGAAAGGAATAGACGATCTGGCCCTTTACTACCTGGCAAAGGCAAACATTTCCGCGGTAAAGAGGGTCAAGGATTCTGACATCCAGGCACTTGCAAAGGCAACGGGTGCAAGAGCCGTTACAAATCTTGACGATATGTCATCAAAAGACCTGGGGTTCGCCCAGAATGTCGAGGAAAGAAAGGTAGAGACAGACAAGTGGGTCTTTGTTGAGAAATGCAAGAATCCAAAGGCACTTTCGATATTGATCCGGGGCGGATCCCAGAGAATAGTCGACGAAGCAGAAAGGTCCATGCATGACGCACTCATGGTCGTAAAGGATGTTGTCGTAAAACCGGCGATTGTTGCTGGTGGAGGTTCTCCAGAGGCGTTTGTATCCCTGAACCTGAGGAAATGGGCAGCAGGTGTTTCAGGAAGGGAGCACTATGCAATCCTGGCGTTTGCAGACGCCCTTGATTCAATCCCGGTCGCTCTGGCAGAAAACGCAGGCATGGATGTAATTGACACCATTACAGGCATACGATCAAAGCAATCAGCGGAAAACAATCCGTGGATAGGGGTGGATGTAAAGGAATTAAGGGTTGCAGACATGCGCAAGAAAAACATCGTAGAGCCGCTTGTAGTCAAAGAGCAGATACTCAAGTCTGCCACCGAGACTACTGCAATGATGTTACGTATAGACAACGTACTTGCGGCAGCACGGGGTGCCCCCGCAGGTAGGCAGTAGGAAAATTGTATCACACACCGTGACACTGGACGGTTCAAGATTCTTAAAAAGACAAGGTGTACCAAATACGCTCATTCAATTTCCTTGAATGACGGCGAGGCCCCGACGAATTTGGCAGTCTTGTACTTTAGAAAAACCTCGTGCTCTTTACCACAGTCATTGCAGCGAAGTCGAACACGTCCGGAGATACTCCTGTATCTTGGCTTTGTTACTTCATCTTCCTCTATACATTCCATTACGTTGCCGCATTCGCAAGAAAATAGTTGTTTTGTCATTGCATACGATAGGTAATGCATCCAAAGGATAAAAACCTGAAAACCATGATGTTGCAGGTCTGCATCTCCCTCGATACGCTAGCATTTTACAGTGGATGTTAACACAGGTCCGCGCAATTTCATTGGCAAAAGATTGCAGGTTCAGTTGTCCCTGCATCTCTGCCCCGTACGTCTAGATTAGTTCTGCCTTGATGGTCTTTTTCCGCTTTTCTTCCTTTGCTAGCTACATATTCAAAATACCTGATGCACCAGGTGTGGGAACAAAACCTAATGCCGTCCAGGAGATGATTTCATAGATTTCCATGTCTATCCTACGTCAAAGATATACCAGAAGCGATTGTATTGGTTGCTGATAGCTGTTCTCCATTTTTTGACGGTTTTTAGAGTGCAGTTGTTAGATCATCCTGCGTCGTTGTTGATAAAGCTTCATCTTACAACCAGCACTGGACATGGCGCGTAGGCCAATACAGCCGCTGCAACACTACCAAGGAACAATTTTTCAAGCTCTGACTTGCCTCTTGAGCCAACAACAATAAGCTCAGTTTTGTCCTCCTTTGCATACCTTGCTATTTCTGCAGGAATTGATTCAGTTGTTTCTTTCATCTTCGATTCGATCTCTACTCCGTTTTCTTTTCCTCTCTTCCGAATATCCTCAAACCATACATGAGTCTCTTTATTGATGTCGTCAATGAATTCCTTGTACCATACATGACGCGGATAGAGATTCTCGCCAAAAGGGATATGAACGACGTAAAGAGCTGTTACTAAAGAACCAAATTTGCTTGCTATCAAGATTGCAGCATCTAATGCCCTCATCGATTCCTCTGAACCATCGACCGCGACTAGGATTTTTTTGAACGCACCAGTTCCGACCAATTCTTAACATCATAAATGGAATCTCGCCAACATAATAACAATATCTCTCCTTTGTTTTGTACCGCCATGATTATTAAAAGAAGTGATTTCTGAGATCTATTTCAAAAGCTGGAATTCGTGATCACTGCTTCAATTTGAGAATTATCACCCCAAATCACGAGGTGACAGTCCTACATGGCAGTCATGGCGTCTGCCATAATCCCTTCTAGACTATTGATGTGAGATGCTTGTGTTGAAAGCTAGCCGCCTCTTTTATTCCCAAAATTCGCTCCACTACCTGTGCAGCATCGAGAACTTGGACGCCTCTTTTCTCAAAGAATCTGTTTATGTTCACGATATCACGTACCAAAAATTCCTCCGAATGAGGATGTTGGATATCCACGGCAGAACCAAAATCAAACAACATTATTTTTCCGTCCTCTGTCTTGAAAATATTGTACTCTGAGAGGTCTGCATGAACAAGTCTGGCTTTCTGGTAGAGTACTGTCATCTGCTTGATCACTTCATCATAGTCAGATGCAGAGATATCCTTTGAATTTGCTAGAATATTTGCCGGATTGCCTTCTTTGTCTCCTATGTACTTCATGATGAGAATATTTCTCTTGACTGTTATTGGGGCTGGAACCCTGACTCCATTTTTGTAGGCAGTCCTCAAGTTCTGGAACTCTTTCTTTGCCCATATGGAGATAAGGTTTCGCAATCCCTTTTTTGTTTCAGAAAAACGCCGGTCACCGGCTATGTACTGCAAACGTTTTTTGAATTCTGCACTCACTGTCAGATAGATCTTTAGCGCCAGAAGCGAGCCATCACGCGCTTCTGCAATATAGACTTTGGACTCTTTGCCAGAACCAAAATGACTTTTAACTGATTTTATTGTGCCATTATTTATCATCTTGGTGATCGTCATGATTGTGGGCATGTCAAAAACATCGTTAAAAACCTGATAATCTTCAGATTTTTTCAAAAGAAATCGATTCTCGTGTTCATGTCTGGCAAACCGTCGGTCGGCCTTATCCATTTCCTTCCGCCCCTCATTATGTTCGTCTTTTAGTTCTTCAGATTCCTTAGATAATATTGTCATCTGTACAATACGCTAATCAATCTAATTAAGCATTGGTTGTGCTTTTCCTCAAATACATCTATTTGCAGCAAATCAACAATGTCATAGCACTTACGATACAAACAAGGCGTATCTTTTGGAAACTACTTGATGAACGCCGGCTGCAAGTATAGCAATGTCTGCATGACAAAAAAGAGAGGAAGGCTTACGAACCTGTGTACGGGAAGATGTGCACGTGCATGCTTTGATGGTCGAATACCGTTCCGTTCCCTTCCAGGTTCAGTTGGACCGTGTTGGTGCCCTTCCAGCCGGCGTCTACTATGACTGCTCCTGCCAGGTTGCCGCTGCCGCCTACCACGACTACTCTTTTTGTGACTCCTTCGGACATGGCGTATGTCTCACGCAGCGTTACCATTACAGACTTTTCGCCGGTGGGCTCAACGTCGCCTACCTTGACTTCCCTGACCGATGTCATAACGTGGTACATTGGTTCACAGTACTGCGACATGTCGCCTCCCCACTGGCACATGTCATGAACCATGCCCGGCATGTACTGCATACCCTGCATGCCTGCACCCATGCTGCCTGTACCACCCATCATCGTGCCGTGGTCCATTGCACCCATGCTTCCTGTTCCCATGTCATGGCCCATCATCTGGGCCGTGGCGTTCTGACTGTTGTACGCTACTGCAGCGATCACCGAGGTAAGCACCCCGGCCGCGATTCCTGCCAATATGAGTTTGTACCTTGAAGATATCACGCTCATTGCGTATCCTTGGAGGCTGCAGAGTTAAGCAGGCGGTGTACAGTCCTGTTCAGTGCAAGACTCTGCAATGCTGGCCTGCAGACGATGGTGATGTCGTTTACGTTGGTGCCAGTAAGGCCGGTGAATACCCGCGAGTTTTTCAGAGCATTGTAGCTGTCGTGGCTTTCAAGATACTGCTCCATGCCCTTTGTCTCTGTCCTGGAAGAGATCAGCGCGCCGGCAGCATCAGAGTTGCCGTCGATGCCGTCGGTGCCCACAAAGGCTGCAACAACGTCGCTGTTCTGCAGATCCAACGCAAAGGCAAGGGCCGCCTCCTGGTTCCTGCCGCCCTTGCCGGATTTGCCGCCCAGTCTCACGACAGTCTCGCCTCCAGCCACGATCGCATGGAGAGGCTCAAGGTCCCTTGCCATCCTGGCCATGAGCCGGCCAAAATCCGCAGCCGGCCCACCAAAGTCAGATCCAAGATATTTTACCGTAAAGCCACTGCTTCCCAGGCTGCTGGCTGCTGCCTTGCAGGCTACCGAGTTGTTGCCCACAAGAAAGTTGTGCACCCTGTCAAACACCGGATCGCCGGGCTTGGGAGTCTCGGCAATCTTTCCTGCCGCGCCGTCCATCAGGTGCCGGACTGCCGGATCGGAATCGCTGGCTATATCGTATTTTCTGATTATGCCCAGCGCGTCGGAAAAGGTTGACGAGTCTGGAAAAGTGGGGCCAGACGCTATGGAGCCAAGGTCGTCTCCAATCACGTCTGATATCACCAGGCTGACGGCGATGCCGGCAACATTCCTTGCCAGCTGGCCGCCCTTGACTGCCGACAGGTGCTTTCTTACGACGTTTATCTCGCCGATGGTGGCTCCAGACGCAAGCAGACCTGCCGTGATCCTTTGCTTGTCGGCAAGCTCAAGTGCGCCGGCAGGAAGCGGCATCAAGGCCGACCCGCCGCCGGAGACAAGAACGAAGACCAGGTCGTTTTTCTGGGCCTTTTTAAAGGTCTGCAGGATCCTTTTGGTCCCCACGATCCCGTTTTCGTCGGGGATGGGATGCGATGCCTGCGTGCAATGGATCCTGCTGTCTTGCGGCCTGATGCCGTATGGGACCGTGATGGCCGCCTCTGTCACTTTGAGGATGGAGCACAGCTCGTCGGCCATGGCCGCGGCGGCCTTGCCGGCGCCAACGACGTACACGTTGTTAAAGTTGCTAAAAGTCTGATTTTTTCCGTGTATGTCCTGCACCGTCACGGATCCATGGCTGTACTTGACGGCCTTTCTCACAAGGCCTGCCGGCTCTACACTTTTTATGGCTGCCTCTACTGCATCAAGTATTGGCCTGGCGTCGGGACCATGGAAATCCTCAAGCTGGGCGCGGTTTTTAATCAAACACGAATCTGTTGCCGCCCCTTGCTATTTAGTTTCTTGCAGAATTTTTCGCTTTCTGGGCGTACTTTAGGCCCAGTTCAATCAACTCTGCAAGGATTTCATCGGACTCTATGCCTGCCTGGCCGACAAACACAAAACCCTTCATGGGCCGGCCGGTGAAATCCATCGGCCGGGCGTGGGGCCTTGCCAGCACTTCTTCATATCTGTCTGGGCCGACGCGGACAATCATCTCGTCTTTAACTATGCCGCAGCACATCTTGCCGTCCAGCAAAAAAGCAAGGCCGCCAAACATATTTTTCTCTGTGATGCCTTTTCTCTGGCCAAGAGCCTTTCTCATCCTGCCAGCCAGCCTTTCATCAAAAACCATCGAGTTCTGTTGCCGCCTGATGCTTATTTCCTTATTGCCGGCTACGTGATCTATCTTACAAGCATATTTCTCAAATGTAACTGTGTGTTGACCGTTAGAGCCTTTGCGGCGTGGTCACTATCTTGCCAAACAGCTGCGAGTCAGCCATCCTGACATGGCCCTCGACCATCTTGCTGAAGGGAAGAACTGTGTCAATTACTGCCTTTATCTTGCCCTTGCTGACCCACTTGATAACCTCTTCAAGTCCAGCTTTGGTCCCCTGCGTGGCTCCAAGGAGATTGATGCCCCGGAAGAATAGGTACCGGAGGTCTATGGTTGAATCGTAGCCGGTAGTGGCTCCCGTAGAAACAAGGGTTCCGCCCATCTTCAACAGCCCTACCTCTTGAGGAAATACTGTCTTGCCGATATGCTCGTAAACTATATCGACGCCCTGCTTGTTGGTGATATCGCGCACCTTCTTGTACCAATCCTGCTCGCGGTGGTTCACGACATGGTCGGCGCCCAGCTCAAGGCACTTGTCCATCTTGTCTTTGCTTCCTGCCGTCGCTATTACATCGCAGTTGAACAGCTTTGCTATCTGTATGCCTGCAATACCCATGCCGCTTCCACCGCCCATTATCAGGACCGTCTGGCCAGGCCTTATGTTGGCCCTTGTAACTAGCATGTGCCAGGCAGTCATGCCCACCATGGTGATGGCTGCGGCATCGATGAACGAGACGTTGTCGGGCAGCTTTACAACGTTTACCTCTGGCATGTGCGTGTATTGGGCAAACCCGCCCCACAGGGGGCCGGTCTGAAATCCCCAGACCTTTCTGTCCTTGCAATCGTACTCGCGGCCAGAAGTGCATTCGTAACATACCCTGCATGTAAGGTTGGGGTGCAAAGTCACCCTGTCGCCCACCTTTACGTGGGAGACATCCTCGCCGGTTTCAACAACCGTGCCGGCAACATCGCTTCCAGAGATGTGAGGCATGGGAATCTTGATAGGCTCGCCCCAGATCCCCCACAGGTCATTGTAGTTGTACGCCGCCGCTTCGACCTTTACCATGACTTCGTTTGGCTTTATCTTCGGCATGTCAATGTCCTCTATTTTCACAACCTTCCTTGGATCTTTGTTGTGTTCCCTGTAAACAGCAGCTTTCAATCTAATCCATTATGGCGCTACCGGAGATAAAATCAAGGTTTGCAAAGTATGGCATTGCAAACCGCGTTCATAAAAGAGGTCTGTGTGTTGTTCCTGTTGATATGAATAAACACACACAACATTTTCCGTCGGGATTTGTGAAAGATAAACACATAGGCACGACCCGTTGCAGATCAAGACTTGAAGGCTACCTGCGTCGATGGTGATTACCATGACAGAAAGGCTTTTTGGAGTTTTCGCAACCCATAGTCCAGAATCATGTCCAATGAACAACAAAACCAGCAAAGAAATCTTCATGAATATCGATAGCAAGTTAAAGTCATCCCTTGCCACGTTCAAAGTGAAAAGGGTTGTTGGTTTTTACATGTCCGTTCTTGAGCATCAATGGATAATTATCTTGGAAGCAGAAAATGCCCATGACATTGAAAGTCTTTGTATTGAGAGTGGGATTTCTTCATACAATACCGTCAAGATAGTTCCGCTAAACGATATCTCTGTGGTGATGAAAAGGATCGAGGATGCCAGGTAGTTGTTGATGTGAAAAAGCGATGCCAGATTTGTGAGATGTTCTTTAGACCAGATTATGCCCCGGCTGCGAACTAAGAAAGAGCCCATCCCAAAATTATTGGCACAGTAGTCGTAATTGCTTGTCAGGTACGAGAAGAGAACTGCCCTGGGCTGGTTCAGTTGGCCTGCTGCATCATTGTGTACAGGAGGTTAATGTCGGGATTACTCAGTAGTGAGAACACAAAGGAGTAACAAACCTTCAAGTATAGGTCTTCAACGCTTTGATTGCTTCTATGGCATGGTGTATCATGTGTTCAGCAGTCTCAGGCGCAATCTTCTTGGGCGTCAGTTCCTGTATCTGATTGATAAAATCTTTCAAGACTGATACAGCTTCTTCAATGTCGCCATTGCCGCGCGCTTGAATCGCGGCATTGGCTTTGAGATCAGCGCCGTGTATGTTCCCTTGCTGCAAATTTCGCCATTTTCATAATGGTGTGTGATGCAATGTGGCAGGGTATCCAGCACAGGAACACACCTCTCTTCATGAGCAGAGGCGCTTATGTTATTGGCAGGCATGATGGCGACGACTGCAACAGCAAAAAAAGATGCGGCTACTATTACGGTACATACTGGATCTTTACGCGGAGATTATTCATCAGAGGGGGTACGCGTGACCACGAGCAACTATTTCTTTCAGAACGCACTGCATGACACAGAAGTCAGATAGCATATATTCCACGGAAAGCCAATATGTGACAGGTCGTCGAGGAATTGCTTCCTAAAGCCAAGAGCACAGACTCGAAGCTGATAGTGATCGTATTGATATTCTCTGTTTTACTCTTGGTGGGGACCTTCGTTACACCAGTTAACGCGCGTCACTCTATGCGACCGCAACCAACTACTACACTGGATCCTAATACCATACCCAAATTTGTCAATCAGCTTGCTGTCCCTCCTGTTTTTGCTCCGACGGTGGTGACAGACCCGTCCACAGGTGACGTGGTTCGTCATGAATATACAGTAGACGTGACAGAGTTCTACCAACAGATACTACCAGAGGGATTTCCAGAGACGAAGGTATGGGGTTACGGAGGCACGGTCAACGATCCATTAACGGGGAGTCCCATCAGATTTCAAAGTGTTCCTGGACCAACCTTTGAGGCTGTCAGAGGCATCCCTATACAGGTGACCTGGCAGAACAAGATTGACGGACAACACATCTTCCCAGTGGATCCTACTCTGCATTGGGCCGATCCAAATGGTATGGGAATGCCAACCGCCCCCTTTCCGCCCTACCCACCGGGCTTTGAGGATGCGCAGAGTCCTGTTCCAATCGTTACTCACCTCCATGGCGGAGAAGTTCAATCAACCTCAGATGGTCATCCCGATGCCTGGTTCACGTCCACGGGAGTCCAGGGTGCAGCATACAATACTGAAACACCCACCACTTCCGACTCGGCTGTCTTTTATTATCCAAACGAACAACCACCAACGACGCTTTGGTATCATGATCATGCCTTGGGCATCACGCGCATCAACGTGTTGTCAGGTCTGGCTGGATTTTACATTCTGAAAGATCCGGATGACTCTCTTGCTTCAGATTTGCCAAGCGGCAAGTACGATATCCCCCTAGCCATTCAAGATCGATCCTTCAATACCGATGGTTCATTCTACTTCCCAAGTGTAGGTAACAACCCCGATGTACATCCTTACTGGAACCCTGAATCCTTCGGTAACACCATCATGGTCAATGGCAAAGTCTGGCCAAACCTTGATGTCGAACCCCACCAGTACCGCTTCAGGCTGTTGGATGGCTCTAATGCTCGGTTCTACACTTTAAGCCTCTCAAACAACCAGCAGTTCATACAGATCGCAGGCGATGGCGGCTACCTTCCCAAGCCGGTACGGTTATCTTCGTTGACACTGGCACCCGGCGAGAGAGCTGAAATCTTGATAGACTTTTCAAATTTGGCGCCTGGAACCAAGATCACACTGACGAACAGCGCAGGCGAGCAGCACTGCCCTATGTGCAGACGGGGAGATCCAGGAAACGTTGGGCAGGTCATGCAGTTCACTGTTGTAGATGCGCCGGTAGTGCATCCCAAACCCCTTCCAACAAAACTTAATGAAATACCTGCCTTGAAACCGGACAAACCTAGCAGAATATTTACACTGGTTCAAGTGCAGGGAAGGCATGGAGTCGAGATGATGCTGCTTGACGGCCAGAGATGGGGCAGTGCAGTTTCCGAAACGCCGCAAGTTGGATCAACCGAGGACTGGATATTTGTCAACCTTACACCAAGCACGCATCCGATACACTTGCATCTGGCACAGTTCCAACTCGTTAGTCGACAGGAGTTCATGGTGGGTGCGTACAGAAACGACTGGATCGCTATCAACGGTGAACCACCCCTAGATCATCCTACCGAGGTGCTGCCACTTGATTCATACCTGAGAGGCAAGCCCCATGCGCCAGCTGCCAATGAAAGAGGCTGGAAGGATACGATTCAAGCCATGCCTGGAGAGGTTACCACCATCAGGGTTCGATGGGCCCCCTTGGATGCCCCCGTTACTGGACCATCTGCTCCTGCTCCCGGAGTTAACTTGTATCCATTTGACCCTGCGGACGGTCCCGGTTATGTCTGGCATTGCCACATCCTTGATCATGAGGACAATGAAATGATGCGCCCATACTATGTGACTCCATGATGACACCATACCAGATTTTGGAACTATCTAAGAGTCACTCCAAAATTAACCTCCTGTACACAATGATGCAGCAGGCCAACTGAACCAGCCCAGGGCAGTTCTCTTCTCGTACCTGACAAGCAATTACGACTACTGTGCCAATAATTTTGGGATGGGCTCTGAACCAAGGAACTTAAAATACAAAGCAAGATTCCGAAAAAGAGTTCGCCATTTTTTCAGGCCTCATTTGGATCTTTGCGGCCTTGTGGCGTCATCCTGAAACATGTCTATATTGAAATCGATTCATGCAAAATTCGATACTCTCAACCTGAACGCCCGCAATAGATTTGCAATGCTTTTGTCAGTGTCGTCTTATACGTCCATAGAAAAAGAAAATTGGATTATTCTTGGTTTCTATTCTTCCTTCTCTGTGTCTTCGTCTTCTTCTTCGACTTCCAGCTCAAGCTCCTTGATGGAAAAACCTAGTTCTTTGGCTTTCTTTGCAAGGTCCAAAGCCTTCTGCATCACTTGAATCTCGTCCTTTTCGTTTGTCACAAGTTCCAATTCTACTTCCATTTCACATAATGGAGCATGACTGAAAACTATAAGGTGTATGTTTGCAATGTATAACAAGGCAAACGCCCTGCTTATTTTATTGCGACTACAATATCGTTCATGATGACAGAACTGGAGAGCATCAGCTGGGTAGTAGTTGGATTTACGACGACCCTTGCCGCACTTGACATAGGATGGGGCAGGCCCCCTATACAGAACCAAAAGGAGGGAATGGTACCCTGAGATCGAGCAAATTTTTTAACAAAAATGTCGTGGCGTTGGATGCATATCATATCGGTCATGTAGTTCGGGAGACAGACGACAAGATTGTTGTCTTTGGTGAAGGGGACGAGCGGTACGACATACTAAAGAGCGAGGTACAGGCAGTCAACAGAAATGTCCTGATCGGTCTTCCATTTTACGAGATTGTCAAACGATACAAGAAAAGCCGGAAAGAACCGCTGCCTACAAGTAAACCGGTAGCAAAATGGGTCTACACCCATGATGTGGACTTGGCGACGTACGAGAAAAAGTACCCCAAGTCGCTCTTTAACAAGGGTGTGCGGACCCGAGATGAAGAGCATGTGGGCCATGTCATGAAGGAAACCGATGGGGAGATAGTGATATTTGGGCACTACAACTACAGGTTTGATGTCCCAAAGTCAAAGATACTGGCAGTCGGCCGTAATGTTATTCTGGACATGGGATACCCTGTCGTCTTCAAGTACCTCGTGGATAGAAACGACCCGCTTCCGACGGGCGAACCGTTCACCAAGCTGGCCGACGAGAGTTAGCATTCTGGTAAAGGGGACACCACACTTTTTTATAGTGATGATCTATTACAGAACCGATCGCCATAAAGCGCGTAGTAGTGATTCATGCACATCCGTTGCATTGTTTCAGTGATGTTTTGCAGGAAGCCTAAAACTGTTCTTTCTAAACAGTGATTAGTTCTTGGAATGCCATTTTTCAAAATCTTGTCAATAGTATACTATGCAATACTTTGCAAACTTGTTGCAAATATACACATCCAGACCAATGTCTCTTAGTTGGAAGCAATATCATTTCCTGGCAACGGCATCACTTTATGGGTCGTTTTCAGCCTCATGATCGGCATCGCCATTGCCATCGACCTTGGATTAATAGGTGCATTAAAGAAGATGTTGAAAAAAAGGTCAGTTACAGCAGAATCGGCCATAGATGAAACTAGTCTTGGCAGCCGTGATTCCACACGCAGTGCACAGCAACACCCCTTCAAGCAGGCGCTGATGTGGACGATAGTCTGGATAGGCCTTGCAGGGATCTTTGCGGCGTTGATATTTGTTCAGATGGGCCAAGAAAAAATGCTCGAGTTCGTCACTGGCTATACTCTAGAAAAGTCGCTTAGCGTGGACAACATGTTTGTCTTCCTGCTGATATTCTCTACCCTTGCAATACCGCATGCATACCAGCACAAGGTGCTGATGGTCGGCATTCTAAGTGCAATTGCCATGAGGATTCCCCTAATACTCGTCGGCGTATCGCTGCTTGAAAGCTTCCATTGGATGATCTATATCTTTGGTGGCCTCCTGCTCCTCACGGCAGCCAGGATGATTCTGCAAAAGAAGGAAAAGAAGGTAGACGTGGAGAAGAATATTGCCGTCAGACTCTTGCGAAAGGTAATACCAATAGCAACCGAGCTAAAAGATGACAGGTTCTTTACAAAAAAGAACGGCATACTGTTTGCAACGCCGATGCTCGTTGCCTTGGTGATAGTTGAAATGACAGACCTGGTTTTTGCCATCGATTCGATACCGGCAGTCCTGGCGCTAACTTCAGACCCGTTCATAGTCATTACCTCGAACATATTTGCAATCCTTGGCCTGAGAAGCTTGTACTTCCTGCTTGCCGGCATGATGGAAAAGTTCTACTACCTCAAGCCTGCGCTTGTGGCGTTGCTGCTCTTCGTTGGCTTCAAGATGATGGCCGTGGACTTTGTCAAGCTGCCCATCAGTATATCGCTGTTGGTCATAGGAGGCATACTGGCAACGGCGTTGGCGCTCTCTTACGTCAAGACAAGGCAGCAGAAGGAAAGAATCGGCGTGACTGAAAAGGCAGGAAAAGAACCAAAATGATTCAGCAACTACAAGATGATAAGCCGCAGCAGCAAGCGGCCCCGGAGCGCGGTCCGCGCTTCTTGCTATGCCAGTCTTGTCTTTGGTGCGCATCTTGTCTTGAATCGATCCATCGGTCAAGGATCTGCCCCATCTGCCAGGAAGAACTGGCAACCGTTCCCATCGACAAAAAAGATCTTTAGAATCTAGGCAATATCTTCGGTGTCAACAGCAAAGGAGAGCATAGTGTCGGTCATGGTAAAGTCAACTCGTTTGAGGCCGAAATCCTCAAACAAAGATTCGTACTGTTCTTTGAGGTAGACAGACCATTTTTTCCCCATGTCGTGATGGATTGCATAGGAGTGCTTTGTGTAGTTGACATCATGCCTGTACGGGTAACCAGCTATCCTGATCCATGTCTCTATTACATCAAGTGCAGACGTGATGTTGTACTCGTTACGGAGCATCAAGACAAAGTCTCTGGTTCCTTTTTTGGCAACATGCTCCGCAATTTCAGCAAGCTGCTCCTCTGAAACCAGTTTGAGCAGCTCTGTTATCAGACTTTTCCGGACGGTGAGGAATCCAGCTTTGGCCGCATTTGAGTGCCAGTCTATGTGTTGCTTAAAAATGTGGGAGACAAGTGTATTTAGGCTGATGTCTTTATGCTCTGCCTCGTTCCTGAGTTTTTCAATCATGACGCCATCCAGTCTGAAGGCGATGGTTTCAGTCCTACGCTTCTTTTCTACCGGTCTCAAAAGCTGTTACCAATGCTCTTTGTCTGTCTGTATTGATAAATCTATTCTGCGGCTTCTACCTGCTATTTATGCAAAAAGATGGTCACTTTTTAATCGTGTACAGGCAGAAATCGCATTCTTCGCAGAGGTAGTACATGCAGTCAAAGTCCGAGCACAGCGTCATTTCATCGTGGCACCGGGGGCATTCGATCTCCTGCTCAATCTCCACGACTGCCTCGGTGTTTTCAGAATCCGCGGCAACGCTTTGGGTGACGACTTCCATGGATACGGTGTCCTGCCGGATGCTTTTAAGCAGTGGAATACCGTAGTGGGAGGGGGTCTCCCGGATCATTTTTTGTGCAGCCGGCCGGAAAAGATGTACAGGATTGCAATGATCTCAAACCTGCCAGCAACCATCTCTGACATCAGGATGACCTTTGTGGCGATGCTGGATTCAGCACCTATCATCCCTGTCCCGAGGCCGGTGGTAGTCAGAGCAGATATGGACTCAAATATTGCAAACTCGAGCCGCGATCCTTCGTTTAGCAGGTGGATGGCAATGCCGCCGGCCACTGCAACAACAACAAAAAGCCCAAGAACGGTCTTGGCTTCCTTGAACTGCTTTGCAAGCTGCTTGTCGGCCGGCCCCCTCGCAAACCTCCTGAAGATGGAAAGAAACCTTCCTACCTTGATGCCGCCGGCTGTAGAAAACGCGGTGCCACCAATCATCATGAGCACCATGAGCATGACAAGGCTTGCAGCCGGTATCTTGGTGATATCTATGTACTGAAAGCCGGTGTTGGTCGACGCGCTGACCGTGTGGAAAGCCGAGGAAAGCGGATCAAGGCCGGCCAGAGCGGAGAAGGCCGGCACCGACAGCGCCAGCAGCAGGCCGTAAATGAGCACCTCGGTTCCAAGCAGCCTTTTGCGAAACTCCCTTTTGAAAAGCGAGTAGTGGAAAGCAAAGGGCAGCGCAGAGATTATCATGGCCGCGCCGGCTATGAATTGATCGGCCACCTTGTCATGGGTAAAGGCCTGCGACGAGGGCACAAAACCACCGCCGGTTATCGCGCTAAAGATCGTGGACACGTCGTCTAAAACGATAGTCTGGCCAGACACGTAGAGCAGCGCAACAAGGATCAGCGTGTAGGCGATGAATATGGTGCTTATGGCCACCAGCATCTGCCGCAGCCTGATGATGTTGCCGGCAAGAACATCCTTTAGCAGCTTGAGTTTTTCTTCCGGGTAAAACAGGCTCATTATCAGGTAGATGAAGCTCAGTCCGCCGACCCACTGGGTGTACGATCTGTACAGGTTGAAGCTCTGGGGCAGGCCCTCCGGCGCGCTTATGGTAGACATGCCGGTTGTAGTAAAGCCGGATATGCTCTCAAAGTAGCTGTTTACAAACAGCGCAGTCGAGTCGGCCTGCGGGAAGGGGTTAACGTACATGTACGGTATGCTTCCAAACAGGCCCAAAAGCAAAAAGCTGGAAAGCAGCAGTATGGCCGACTGTTTGACATCCATGGGGCTTTTCTGGCCGTACGTGTTGAGGGCAAAGCCGGTGACAAAAAGCCCCACCACTGCAAGGTAGATGCCAGCCGCAGTCGATGACTCACCAAGAAACGTTCCCACCAAGGCCGGCATTATTAGCAGGACACCGGCAAACTGCAGCACCAGGCCCAGGTTTCCCAGGATGGGGCTAAACATCTCTGCCGCTGTCCTTGCCTTGCGGAAGGTCTTTTGCAGCATAAAGTTCCTGACAGCCTCAGCCAGGATCTTTTGGGTTGTCAGGCCGATTATCCGGCCGCCCTCGATGACTGGAAGCTGCTTTATCTTGTTCAGCTTCATGGACTGGATGGCCTCTTTTACCGTTGTGGCCGCATCAACGGTGATGACCGGCGAGGACATTATGGACCGAAGCGTGACGTCGTCAGAGTCCTCGCCTTTGACGACCACCTTTTCTAGCACGTCGCCTTCGGTGACTATGCCAGCCGGCTCCTGGCCCTGCATGACGATTACGACTTCTGCATGCCGCGACTGCATCTCCCTGACGGCCGTGGCGATGCTCATGTTGCCATCAGCCGTGACAAACTGCTGAACAACATAGGGCCGTACAGATCTGTCAAGCACGTTTTGCATGTAAGGCCGCTCACTCTTACTTGGCAAGAGTGCTTTTAACCTTTTTTCCTGGCGGCAGGAATCGCCCCAAAAGATAAATTATTCCCGGCCCGCTTCAGGATTGTGTTTACATACTATACGCCGCAGACTGCCAACAAGGCCCTGCCGGAAGTCAAGAGGATGTTCTCTGCCATCGTCGGCTACAAGAGGCAGGTGGTCATCCTGCAGCAAGAGCTGTCAGCCATGGTGGACTCTGGAAGCGGGTTTGACATTTTTATGAAAAAAAAGCAGGAGCTTAACACCGCCGTTACAAACCTGTACAAGGCCATTGAAGAGCTGGAAAGCACAGGCGTCATGATAAAAAGCGTGGATGAGGGCCTGCTGGACTTTCCATCCAAGCGCTTTGAGGAGGAGGTCTGGCTCTGCTGGAAGTCCGGCGAGGACGAGATCAAGTTCTGGCACGGCAAGGACGAGGGCTTTATGGGCCGCAAGCCCCTTGAGACCACTGGCATAATAGAGCCATGAAAATGTGTGTCGGCAGGAAATTGACTTCTAATTTCTGTTTCTGAAGATACAACTATACTTTTTGACTATCGACTTGAAAACCGCGTTTCTTTAATACTGTTAAAACATCGCGCCAACTGTGATTTCTGAGGCTCAATTTGCTGGAATGTCTATGATCATCTTCTTGTCTTTCTTGGACTTTGCCTCGTTGACTTCAAGCACCAGTTCTATGGCCTCTGTTATGTTTGCCTTCAGCTCGTCCAGCGTTTTTCCCTGACTGATGGCTGCAGGTAATTCGATGCACTGGCCGCCATAGCCGCCCTCATCTTCATTCCAGTATCTTATGGTGAACTGTCTGACTTTGAGCGCCATCGAATTATGATTGGTTACTTTGGATTATAAACGATTTTACCTTTCACCGGCACTATTGAACTCGGGACATTATTGGGATATCAATACAGCGTACCAAGATGATGATTAAATGCGCTAAGATCGTAGTAAGTCTATCGGTCTGTAACCCATATAGCCACAAAAGTAGGTTTCCAAGTTATTTTGGAACAGCGAGATCTACGGCCTTTTTTGTTTTGGAAGACTTAGAGGTTCTATTTCCAGATTTGATACAGACACAAATAGGGCAAAAACCATTCCGGGCGACTTTAGCTCCGCAAAATTCCTATATCAAAAACTTATTGGTCATCGAGGCGTCAAAGCTCATCTGGTAATTTTTGAAGCTCAAACTCGGTCACTATGCCAGTAACCATCATGCATTGTACGATTCTTAAAAGGAATGATCAGAAGGAATATAATCCATTCAAGTCAAACAATGGCTGAAAAAATGGGGGCGCGGGGTGGCCGCGTTCCAAACAGCACACCTCACCCCCGTTTGGAGTTTGTTACCTTGACAGCTTCTTTCCCAGTTTGCTGAGCCAGTATCTAGCTGCTTTTCTTCTAAAGCAGATCCGCATGTAGTCGTACGTCTCGTCATACAACCTTCTGTCTTTTAGTGCTGAAAACACTTTATCGTATAGGTCGATTTGGTGCTGGACCGTTCCTATTTCCATAGCTTTCTTTATGGATAGGACGCTACTGCCTTCCGGAAGCTTTAGGACTTGTGCTGCTGTTGTGGCTGCCGGTGCACTGTGTAGGAGGTGTTTGTATAGCCCCTCACGTTCGAGTTGAAGTGCGCGGGCGGTCTCGATAGATGTCTTTGGTCTGGAGCCTCTCTCCACTATCAGGAATCTAAACTTCGATACTTTTGTCCTTTCCAAGACAACAAGTTTTGCGCCAAGTGCAACAACGTAAGGCTTTACACCTTTAGCTTGAAACTCGGCTCTTGTTATGCCATTGTCTTGGGAAACTGCGTCTAGCTCGACCGCCGTTGCAATCAGGTCTACGATATTTTCTGGTTTTGTCAGTGATGGGAATTCTTTAACGACATTTTCACGGATCTTGTCTTTGTTGATGTTTATGGATGCCATCTTTGTCACTGGGTACTTCAGTGTACCCTATTAGTAAAACCAGCAAGTACTATTTAAATGTACTATAGAGTTTTACTTGTAAGTAGTTTTAAATACCCTTGAGGTACTATCTTCCATGTGTCCGAATCAACAGACCGCATTCTCATAGACCTGTTAAAGACTCAGCTCGGATTGACAGAATATGAAACACTAGCATTTGTAAGTATTATCTATGGAAAAGGTCAGCCCGGAACAGTTGCAGAGGCATCGGGAATCCCTCGTCCAAAGGTGTACGGGGCATTAGAGTCTCTTGAGAAGCAGGAATTCATAGTAAAGACTACGGAGGGGACATACGAGCCCAATATGGCGAAATTATCTGCGATAAGAGAAGATACAGCAAAGATTACGAAAAAGTATGCTGAATTCATTGAGACACTTCATTCCTATTCAATGGCTCCCAACCGTGTTCTTTCTAACGCAAAAAAAGAGATAATCACTTTGCTAAATAGACTTGAGTATTCTCTCGAGAATGACGAAACCATAATCGAAAAGATCGATAAGAGTTCTGCTAGGCACGCCATTATGCGGTATCAACACATGTTTGGTGTTTTTCTTCGTGAGTCCACGCGTGAACGCTATCGTATTCTCGATAACTATATCAATAAATCAATTGATTACAATGTAAAGTCACCGGATATCATTGCTCGTTCACCTACATCTGCAATGCGTATAGGGATCGTATTGGATTCTCAGAAGGAAAGCATTATTCCGAGATTGCCTGCACTATACGCTGCTTTCGATTTGGCGGGATGCAACATGGGAATCGTAATTACAATGCAATCTGTCGATTCCAAACAGGCCGAATGGTTCAGAGAGTTTTCCCATCGAATAGATGATGAAATGAATTTTCGAGTTATTTCCATACAAGCGGGCTACGTTTCAGAGATTGAACAAATATTACAGGAAACTGATTTCAAATGGATTGAACTCAAAAGAAAACTAGCAGATCTAGAGGACCTTTTGAATAATGCCAAAGTTGAAAGTAGGAGACTTATGTATAAAGTAGAAAGCATTCGTAAGGATAAAGAGCTCTATCCTATTGAATACAGATCAATTTTTGCGGACATTCTTGCTAGAATTAGGAATGACCTAGAAACAATAGAACAATTATTATCGCAACTGGATGACGTTATTTCTAGGCGTTATGGATTACTAGATAGAAAAGTTCTTTTCTCTATTTCTGACTTGACCGAAATTGAAAAACGGATTAAATATGCTGAAAACAACTTAATGGAAAAGAACAAGGAATTACAGAACTTTGAGGAAGAACTCTACTCTATTCCATCCCAAAAGAATCCGTATATCCGGTACGGTCTGAAGCTGAACCCTTTTTCTCTTTCTGTTCCTTTAGAGAAGCCCACGACTATCGTAAATCAGAAGAATGCAACAGCCTCCGCTCATGAATTTCTGAGCTCCGTAGTCCATGGTTCTGATGATAATCTCATGTTGATAATTGGTAGTCAAGGAGCAGGAAAGTCCCATTTTCTGCACTACTATGCTAATCAGATTAATACAGGGAAATTCGGTAAGGCACTTGCAATAAAAATTCAGTGTAAGAACAACAGAGACATCGTTGACTTATATCCACAGATAACTGAAGGACTGAAGTACGTCCTTCAGGAGAAGAATGAAACACAATTAATTGAAATAATCTCTAACATTCTGGCCGAGGCAGGGACACCAAGACTAGTTCAAGATCTTATGAAGATTTTGAAGGAAATTGAATTAAAACTCGTCGCAGAGGGATATAATGGCATATTCATCTTGATTGATGAGTTTGAGAATTCGCTCCCAACGCTACACGATCAATCGGAATATCTCGGATACAGTGCTAGACGTACAGTCACGCCTCAGGCAATATCACAGCTGGATTCACTGACAAAACTTTCTGGTACTGGCTTTATTATTGCCTTCAGAAAAGAAGATTGGGAGGTATGGAAAGGCGGAATGAAGAGACAGGTTGGAAAAATTGCAAAGAAATACCTAGTCAATATGGAGCCCTTAACTGTAGAAGATTCGAAAATTTTTCTTAGCCATAGATTGGAGGCTGATGAATTTAGGTCCTCAGCAATACCCATAGAGAAACCAAAGTTTGCGGATGAGGCAGTTAAGGTGATTTGCGAAAAAGGTCGGGGGAATCCTAGACAGATGCTACGTTATGCAAGTGCTGCCTTTAGAAAGGCCATAAAAAGTGATAATAACACAATTCTTGCATCCCTCATCGATTAGGAGTATTGAGGAACTTCAGTGCGTGAGGCGTAGGACACACAAGTGGGAAAAACGTGCGTACCTAGATTAGTGCTTAAATAGGTGTCAATGAAAATGCGTTTGTTGTATAACGCATACAAAAAATACTGGTTTACCATATAATCGCAGGGTAGTAGTCTCTGAAATACCATGTCGGCTGCTATGGATGGAGAAACGTGCCTTGGAAAGGTGAGTTCTATCCTGCAACCCTGAACCCAAAGGACTACCTTTCATACTATTCCCGAGTCTTTAATTTCGTCGAGGTCAACCTGGGTGACGGCATGGACCGGCTCAACTCCCTTGGGTCTTTGGCAGCCAACTGGCACAAACAAACCCCTGAAGATTTTCGTTTCAGTGTACGGGTCCCCTGGCCGGTGGCATATCAGAACGACGGTGCAAGCAGCCTTGGTGATTTTCTTGAAAAACTTGCACCTGTTGAAGAAAAGGTAATTTCTGTGCTAATAGAAGTCCCTTCATCGCTAACCCTTGGCGAGGGCAGGAGCTGGCTTGATGAAACCCTCAAGCGCTGCACGTACCACGGCTACTCTGCAGCATTTCAGTTCCACCATTCATCATGGTTTCAGGACTTGACTTATAACACGTTGAAAAAGCATGGCGCCGCCCTTGTCTGGTCTGATGCCCAGCCTTACCCCGTGGTAACGTCTGAATTGCTGTATCTGAGGCTCAGTGCCAGCAACGAACCGGTCTGGATCGAAAAGATAAAGAAGGCAGGACAGGAATCGGCAGTAATAGTCCTGGACTCGCCGGCAAAGGCCAATGCCTTTCTAAAACTGTCCGGCTTGCCAGAAAGTCTGCAGCCATCTACCAAACAGGTGTGGTCTGGCCGAGCCATAGTGTGCGTGGACCTAAACGCCTTCTACCCTTCATGCGAGGAGTTGCGGGACCCGACTTTGAAAGGAAAGCCCCACGCCGTGATAATGACAGACCAGCAAGACAGCATCACAAAAGGCGTGGTTTCCTCATGTTCATACGAGGCAAGGAAGTACGGCGTTCGGTCTGCCATGTCGCTTTCAAAAGCCAAGTCATTGTGCCCGGATTTGATCTTGCGGCCCGTGGACATGCAGTACTACAGCAGGATCTCTGGTCAGGTTATGACAATACTTGAAGAGTTTGCAGAAGTCCTAGAGCAGGCAAGCATCGACGAGGCCTTTTTGGACTCAAAAGTTGGTACAAGCCCAGAAGAGTACGGCAGAAAGATAAAGCAGGCCATCAAGGACCGGTGCGGCCTTTTGTGCTCCATTGGGATAGCAACGACAAAGTCTGCCGCCAAGATTGCTTCTGATTTTAAAAAGCCTGACGGCCTGACGGTTGTTTACCCTGATGACCTGAAAAAGTTTCTAGAGCCCCTTGACGTTGGCAAGGTCTCAGGCATAGGACCCAAGACGCAGCAGGCGCTAAAGGAGATGGGCATCGAGACCCTTGGTCAGCTGGCAAACACAGACGTGCAAAAGCTGACCGGCAGGTTTGGAAAGAACGGCTACTGGATGTGGAATGTTGCCAACGGTACCGATGATGAGCCGGTTGTTCCAAGGGAGGACCATGTTTCGCTGAGCACCGAATACACGCTGGATGTCTTTGCAAAGGACCGGCAAGCCATTCTTGGTTTTCTAGACGAGCTGGTCGATGAAATCCATCAAAGGGCCAAACGGCGGGGCTATTGGTTCAAGACCGTGGGTGTGAAACTTGTCAGGACGGACTTTGGCACAGAAACCCGCGAGATATCTTTTGACGAGTTCCGAAACGATCGCCAGAGCATATCGTCTACCATAGAACCCCTTTTGGACAGATTTTCACTGGCCGACGATAGGCCTGCAGTAAGAAAGGTGGGCCTGAAGATAAGCCACCTGATCAGAGACGAAGAGGTTCAGAAAAAGAAAGACTTGCAAAAAACTTTGCTAGATTATTACTAAGAGATTGTTCAAAATTATCAATCTGTAAACAGTACAGCAGGACAGCTGTGCTGGTCAAAAGAAGGATCACAAAAATACACAGCTCATTTTTATGTGCCATGTACCAAATGATAATAAGCACAATGGCTACGGCTGGCAAATCCAAGGCAAGAGCCAAAGAGAAAATACCCAGATTAACTGAAGAATCAATCAAACAATCCATCGCTGAATATAAAGCTGGCAATTACAAGGAGTTCAAAACTGTAAAGGATCTTCTGCATGACATCGATTCATACAAAGACTGACCTTGTTCTTCACGGAACTCCCACTTTTCAAAAAGGCATTCAAACTACGAAAAACTCGAGATATTCCGGCGCGTTGGAAGAAGCAATTAACAATCTAGCGAATTCAGACAATCCTGCATTGCTGGGAAAGAAATGTTATCTGCCTCGTTTCAGGTTTGATCTGTAGATATCACATTTAAGTACCAAGCATCATTTCATCAAGATTGTTTACTGCCACGCGTCGAAGATTTCTTTCTGTCATCAAAGACCCATTTTGTAACTATGATGATGCCAGCGATGGGAAAGCTTGCTATGAAGGCGTACGGGAAAATTGCAAGGAATGCCGATGGTTCAAACATGGCCACGCAACTCTGGATGGCTAAATCCAGATACCAATAAAGGCTTTTCTCTGCCGGCAATCGTGGGGCCAGCGTCGTTAGACCAAAAGTACATGCATCAGTATTTATTCCCGAATGTCGTGCATATATCAAAAGGAGAAACATCACGGCCAATTTTTTAAACGCTGAACTTCATTGTCATAACACCTTTTCGAACCACCAGAACGGTTCAGTCCGCATGCCCTTTGACTGCGGCGTAGAGATGGCCCAGCAGCTGCAGAAGGCTCTGGAAAAGCAAGTCGACGTCTTGTTCATAACCAATCACAACACCTTGGAAGGTTACCGGCAGATCCTTGATTATCAGGATAACCACGCCAAGTTTGCAGGAATCAAGATCTACCCTGCCGAGGAAATTACAATAAACAACGGAGGCCATGTCCTTGCCTACGGCATCCACAGGACCATCAAGCCTGGGATGACCCTTGAAGAGACTCTAGATGAGATCCGCCGCCAGGATGCAGTTTCCTGCGCTGCCCACCCCTTTGCTGTCACAAACGGCATAAGGGAGCGGGCCGTTATGTGCGACATTATAGAGTCCTTCAATAGCAACAACGTGGACCGTTACTCTAACATCGTTGCAAGCCGGTTTGCCAAGGAAAACAGGATGCCGGAAATTGCAGGAAGCGATTCTCATGTACTGACGACCATTGGCCGGTGCATGAACACCGTCGAGGCAGAAAACAACCTGGATGCCGTCCTGCAGACCCTGAGAAAAAAGGGCACCACCGTTGCCAGCAGGGGCTACGCGTCCCAAAGCGAGATCTACGAGCATGCCCACTACATCATCACCAGCTCTCGGGAGCAACTGCTTGATTACGCCATGCAGCACCATCCGCGCTACTACCGTGTGGTAAAATGGGCCTTGGACTCGTACGCTGGCGACCCCACCAGCACGCTTTGGCGGTCCCTGGGCGGATTTGCCCTTTACCTGGCAAAGCGGGTCTCAAAGAAGGTCAACATGGACGGCCATAACCCCCGTGTGTTTGAGAAGAGGCCCTGGGCCGAACTTATTGGCATGGGAATCCTGCCGTAGCTATATATTGAGTCATTGCCTAGTCAAGGGTGACTAATGTCATACGAAAGACGTGGATATGGCGGCGGCCGCTTCGGCAGCTCCGGTCCAAAGCCTGTAGAGACAGGCAAAGAATACGAAGTGCAGATTACGGAAAAAAGCAGACAGGGTGACGGTATCGCCAGGGTTCAGGGATTTGTCATTTTCGTCAAGAACGGACAAGTTGGACAGAATACCAAGGTACGAGTTACCAACGTTGGCGCGAGATTCGCAACCGCGGAAATCGTACAGTAAGCGCACTAAAGCATGCATGCCCGATGAGGGGTGCCACTCTTATTTTTCATTCAACTTTGCTTCAAGATCCGCCAGTGCGGTCGGATGCTGTTGAAGGTAACCCTTGACGTAAAGGACACCAAGCTTGTCAAGGTACAGGACAGCCATACTCTTGCCGTCATCTGATAGATATCTCTGCTTGACCAGCTTGCGGGCTATCTTGTCAAAACTATCCTTGATCCCAAAGGCTGACTGGATATCCTGCCACTTGAGCTTGCTTCTTACCATTTCAAGGCTAGTGTAACCTGCTTTGCCGATAATCCCCCTGTCATACATCAATAACAAGACGGCAATTTCATAAGGTTCTAAATCGGACAACGCACAGTTATACAGTGCACTTATATTTATGTATAGTTATGCAGTAATAATTATATAGATATACATGATAACTGCATGCATGGAAAAAGTAGCGGGCCGCCCGAGAACCGACTTCCCAAGGGCCGTGCAGCAAGTCCTCAAGGTACTGTCTGACGGCAGGCCGTATACGATAAACCGGCTCGCACAGGAGGCGAATTTGAACTTTAGGACTGTCAAAAAGGTAATAGATCTTATAGAACAGACGCAGCGGTCGCTACAGTCAAGAAGGGTCGATGTCTCTGCCACGTCGGACAACCACACGGTAGTGCAGGCCCGGGAAAAGTCCGGCCTTGCGTCACTTCCAGAGCATATCCAGAACATGGTCATAAAGTCGATCTACCCGGAAATCACAGAGGAGGAAAAGGTGTTGACGCACCTGCTAAAGAGGGGAGCAGTGAGCGAGAAAACAGCCGTCTGGATGGCCAAATCGGAAGCCCTGAACAGGCTGATAGAGGCAGAACATGTAATAAAAACCGGTGAAAAGTTCTACCTGACAAAAGACGCGCAGGTGATAGCCAAGGGCGCGCTATCACTATATCCTGAGCTGCAAGAACTCTGACAGAGGATCGCAGTCAACTGCGAGTCCTTTCAAGAAACCGCAGAAGGAAATAACAGTAACGAAAGAAGGTAAACAAAAGTTGTGGCGGATTTCTTTTCCCTCTTCAAGCGTGGACCTTCTTACCAGCCAACTTGCACATGAGCAGTCTGCGGTAAATACTGATAATAATGTTGCAGTAAAGACGATATTGACGACGCCATCGGTTTTAAGATCGGCCTTGGCACACTTTTACAGATCTAGCTACCTTCTAGACCATTACCAAAAGATAGTAAGATTGACAATATGAAGGTCTTGAGAAGATACTTCTTTGTATATTCAAGAACCATCAATGAAAAGGTGGCCAGAAATATTGTAGAGATTAAGGCCTCGTACAGCAAAGTGGGAGAAATCTACTCAAAACTCCATGAACTAACCAAGGGCGTTCTAAAAAACAAAACGCGTTTGTCATCTGCAATATGCACATTTAGATAGCCTTTTAACTGGGCATCGTTAAGTGTAGTCGGTTTTTAACTTAGGCAAAAGAAAAGTTCTAAGCGAATCTCAGTTAAAGGAGATGGTGATGCCAGGCCAAGGTCAGCTTTTTGGAAGGGTCATAAAATTGGTCGGAGGCGACAACATCATAGTCAAGTGCACCGACGGCAAGGTAAGGACCTGCCGCATTAGAGGGAAGATAAAGCGCAGGATGTGGATAAGGGACAACGACCTGGTGTTGATAGCACCATGGGATTTCCAGTCTGAAAGAGCAGACATAATCTGGCGATACATATCTGCCCATGCAGAAAAGATAAAGCAAGACGGTCATCTGGCGGGACTTGACGAGTAGTTCTCTGTCACATGTTAAGCAGGGAGCAATTTTGAATCCCTGCAACAGCACTTAATACCCGATATCTTTCATAATATCTATGTTGGAAATAGCATTAGACGAGCATGTAATCAGGTGCAGCATGTGCGGACGCGATCTTGTTGTCAAGGACAACGTAAACAACGGGGTTGCATTTCTGAGCCATCTGAAAATTGATCATGGTATCTTTTATACTCCACAGCGCATGACCCAGACAAGACTAAAGAAACATAACGCAGGTCAGATGCTGGATTCGACGCAATAGGATTGTTTGGCAGGAATTGATGCAAAGGTGAATCTCTTCATCTTTGTCAAGTTCCGCCCTTGGCGTTTTGCTGCTTTATGTTGTACCGCCTGACGATCTCCTTGTCAATCTCTTCGTGTTTTATCTGCTCTCCTCTTCTGCCTGGCGTTTTCATCGCCTGCTGCTTTACCTTCCTCCTTTCGTCTTCTAGTTCGTCTCTTCCAGAGTCCTGCCTCATCTTTCTTAGCTCCTGAGCATAATTTTCCCGAAAAACCCTCTCCTCTTCCGTGTCTTGAATCATATTCTCAATACTCATACAACGAATGGATATTAAGAGATTAGCAATTCTGCTAGGACGCGGCTGAACTGGCAGGATTCGTGGCTTTGTCCAATTGACGGCTCATATGTAAAGAAGATTGATACTCACTACTGGCAGGCCATAGTCTATACCACAGTTTAGAAAACATGTTGGTTTGGCAAGAAAAACGCCTGCCGGAATTGCAGGAATCTAGAAGGTCAGAACAAATGGGTACCTGTAATTCAGAAAAGCTAAACAACTAATTTAATATGACAATTCTGCCAACACCAGGTGTATTGGCCGCATTCCACAAGATTCTCGTACCTCACGACGGTTCCAAATCCTCAGATCCGGCGCTAGAATATGCAGTAAAAATTGTTGGTGGAAAAGATAGCGAGATTATCCTTATGCATGTTATTCCATCGTTCCCTGCGCCATTTCCGTCAGCAAAGCATGGCAGAATAAAAGCCGTGTCTAAAAGTTACCTGCATGATGTCTACGAGGAGCTAGAATCAAATGCTGAAAAAGTTCTTGATAAATTGAAGCAGAGCTGGACTAGTAGCAGCGGGGTGTCAATGCATACCCATGTAGCTGTTGGCGGAAACGTGGCACAGCGGATTGTTGATTATGCCAAAAAACACGACATAGATTTGATCGTGATTAACAGTAGAAGCACCATTGGCCGTGCTCGCTCCAGGCTCAAGTTTTGGGTGCCGCTTGGCAGCGTTTCCAGAGCTGTATCTGAGATGACTCCGTGTCCAGTCCTGCTTGTCAGGCCAGTCCGAAAAGCTGCATGATCCTGCATTTGACACTTCCGTCAGGCCGTTAACACGGCAGGGACGGATTTACCACAGTTTATATCTGCCAACTGCGACTGCTGTAGCATACAAAAGATCTTGCGGCGGGTTTGTTAACGGACTGCTCACATCTTCCGTGACTTTTGTGTAACAGCGAGAAGAGAAAATAAAATGATTATTGAAGACGCAACAAGAGAAAAAATTACATTTAAGGAACTGGGACTTGGAGAAAGGATTCAGAAGGCACTTGCAGAAAACGGGTTTGAGGTACCCTTCCCCATACAGGCGGCAGCAATACCGCTTGTTTTAGAAGGCAAGGACGTGATAGGGCAGGCGCATACGGGAACCGGCAAGACGGCAGCCTTTTCGCTGCCCCTGCTGACAAAGATCAAGGCCGCCAGCCGGTCGGTGCAGGCACTGATAATCGTGCCAACAAGGGAGCTGGCAGTACAGGTGACAAATGAAATAAACCGGTTCTCAAAGTACGTGCAAATTACAGCAGTATCGGTTTATGGCGGGCAGAGCTTTGGCCTTCAGAACGACAAGCTCAGGCGGGGCGCGCATATCGTGGTTGCAACGCCGGGAAGGCTTATCGACCACATGAAGAGGGGCTCCATACGCCTGGACACTGTCAAGTTTGTTGTACTTGATGAAGCCGACAGGATGCTGGACATGGGCTTTATAGACGATATCGAGTTCGTACTTTCCAGAATCGACAAGAACAGCCGGCAGACTTTGCTGTTCTCAGCAACGATGTCGCCAGAGATCCTCCGGCTTGCCAAAAAGTACATGAAAGAAAGCAACATTCGGGAAGTAAGGCTCAACAAGCAAGAAGTCACCGTCAACAGCATAGAGCAAGCGTACTTGCTGGTAAGCGAGCAGCAAAAGTTAGACCAGTTGATGGGACTGCTCCGTACGCAGAGTGAAAAGCAGGTAATAGTTTTTGCTGCAACCAAGCGAAGGGTGGACAAACTCACATCGAATCTGAGAAATGAGGGATTCCGGGCAGCAGCCATACACGGCGATCTGTCCCAGAACCAGAGAGACCATGTGATGAACAGGTTCAGAAGGGGCTCAGACAACATTCTTGTTGCCACAGACATCGCCGCAAGGGGCATCGATGTGCCCACCGTGGGCCAGGTGATCAACTACGACATCCCGGATGAGCCGGATACCTACTTTCATCGCATCGGAAGGACGGCAAGGGCCGGCGCGCAAGGAAAGGCCGTATCCCTTGTATCGGCAGACCGGTTCTCTGACTTTGAAAGGATACTGCGGCAAACCAAGCTTCCAATCCACCGGTTGAACGAGGTGATGGGCATCGCAGTTCCAGCCATGCAGAACCAGCGCAGAAGGCCGGCTTTTGGCAACAAGAATCGGGGCAGGCGCAATTTCCAAAGATACCGGAGATAATTACTCGATCGCCGGATCCTTTTTTCTTTAGATTTTTAGACTGGCACTATGAGAAGTGACTTGCTTTTACTGAGCAATGATCTCCATACGGTGGCTCCGGAATCGGTGAAAACTTATACACAACCAGGAGAAAACGAAAGAAGTATTGCAAAAGCACCAAGAAGGAGTGCCAGTCGTCATACTTAATGATGAAGTTTACAGACCGTACTCCTACAAGCGGGAAGAAGAATTGGAAAAACTGGCAGTAGAACATACTGAGAAGTTATTCGGAAAGAATACACATTTTTTCAATGTCAAGAGAAAAATAGTAAGCAAGAGCGGAATAGGCAGCACGCCCGATGGCTACCTAGTCGATCTCGCCAGTGACAAATTCTTTATCATTGAAGTTGAGTTGAGTTCTCATGACATTGTACATCATATCATGAATCAGCTATCTAGATTCAAACTGGCCATGGGCAACTCTGAGACAAGAAACGATTTGGCAAAGTTTCTAGCTAGCACAGTAAAAAAAGGGCGGGAAGGTTTCTGACACGGGTTACTTGGCGCGGATTATTGAGAAGGGGGTGGGAATATTCATAATCATCGATAGCGTCTCAGAACAGCTCACAGAAGTGGTTGAGCATCTAGCGAAGGATGGGACGGATGTAAGGGCAATACCTTTCGAGACATACGCGAATAGCCGGAAGCAGCTCCTCCACAAATTCACCACGTTCACGAGGGAGGCTTTGGAACAGGAAGCAAAGAAGTGGACCTTCAAGTGGACAACAGTTCCTGTGCACGAGCACCTTGATAAGACCGATAGCAGCCTGAAGGGTGTTTTCTCGACATTGAGCAAACAGATTTGTTCGCTGCCAAACGTCAAGGAAAAATCAAGAAAGAACTGGATTACTTATCAGACTTCCCCGCTTAAGAACTTCTGCACAGTAAAAATTCTCCCGGATTGTTTGGAAGTTCACATAAAGTGCAATAATTCTTTTATGGACGAAAAGGGCATCACAAAGAAAATCGAAAGAACTCCTTCGTGGACTTTTGACAGGGTGTTTACAGTCAGATCACAGGAAAATATAGAATATGCGATGTATATCATCAGGCAGGCATACGAGTGCATGTGTGGCAGGTAACACAGCTCTGTTAAATGATCCCTAATCCTTTGAGCCATATCTGCGATTAATGATAAACATTAAACTTGAAAACAGCAGCAACAATGGGAACATTTCTGAATTGCGCTTTCTAGGCATCAGAAACAAGACCTGTGTTGGAACAACACGTGAAAAGCAATATGAAATAGGTCTCGCTGAATCCATTCCATATTCATATACACTCAGTGGCATGGGTAGCGAAGTACCGCTTCAATTACGATTATCACCATATCTCCAATGTTTTCAAATACACTTAACACACACTGAAAAATCAACTCCAAAATTTCGTTACTCTTACGCACGGTACTGGACTTTTATTATTCTGCTACCACTGCCTTTCTGCCCAACCTCTTTATTCCAAGGTACATCAAAGACGCAACCGCCAGGCTGGGGATGGTCGCGCCAATAGCCGGCAGGCCTGCCATGTAAATCGGCGAAAGGGGCGAAAGCAAATAGCTGACAAGCGCACCAGTGCCCCAGGCCGCCATGGCCGGCCAGCCTATCAGGTTCTGCCGACCAAACATCATGTCCTCCGTGTATTTCTGCCTTCTGGCGATGTAATAGTCAGATAGCACCACCCCAAAGAGGGGGACAAAGACCGCACCAATCAAGAGCAGGAAGACCTCGTACTCCTGGATGGTGACCAGCGTGGCCAGGATGCTGCTGATGGCTACAAACCCGATTATCAGGTATTTTTGCCGGGCCTGCGGAACAATGTCCTGCGTCGAGACTGCGGCTGAGTATGCGTCGGCAAAGGCGTTGTCTGCCTCGTCGACTATCAAAAGCAGCATCAGAAACCCAAAGAAGATGGCCTGTATCGCCGCGATGATGGCTATGACGTCTGGAGTTCCTAAAAGCACGCCTCCAAAGTAGAACAGGATGTTGGTCATGGCAAAGCCCAACAATGTGCCCAAGAACGCGCCCCGGCTTTTCTTGGCAAACCGGTTGTAGTCAGCCACAAGGGGCATCCAGGATACCGGCATGGCAATCACCAGGTCCAGCGCGCTGAAAAAGGACATGCCCCTTCCTTCCGACGTTATAACGGCCTGTGCTCCCGGTGACATGAGCAGGCTTGCGATGATCACGGCCGATGTCCCGTAGGCAATCCAGACGGCAAACTTGGCAAGCCACTGCCTTGCCACGGTCAGCGGGCCGGCGATGCCCAGCAATGCAACCAGCGCGCCAAACACGGCGGCCCAGGCCTGGTAAGGCACCACGTCACCGGCAAGCCGCTCGGCAGCGCGGGACATGATCATTATCTCAAAGGTGGTCCAGCCTACCAGCTGGATAATGTTGAGCGCAGCCGGCAGGTACGAGCCCCGAATGCCAAGGGTCGGCCGCATGCTTACAAGCGATGTCACTCCGTGGTCGCTTCCAATCTTGCCGGCCAGAGCCAGCAAGACCGAGCCGGCGATGGAGCCTACCATGATGGCCAAAATGGCGTCAAAAAAGCTGGCATCCGACAGAAACGAGCCGGCCGAGAACACCAAAAGTCCGACTCCAAGGCTGGACCAGAGTATAAAGTAGTCAAAGCCGCCCAGGACCCTGCTCTTCTGGGGGACGGGGCTGATGCCCCACTCCCGGCCGGTTATAGCCATACGACCTTGTTATAACGTTTCAATATTTATACGGGCTGTGGCTTGACATAAGTGCAAATGAGCTACGGACAGAGAAGGGGTGGAGGCTTTAACAGGAGCTTTGGCCCAAAACCAGTCGAAGTAGGAAAGGAATACGACGTTGAAGTGACCGAGGTCAGCAGAAAGGGAGACGGCATCGCCAGGATCCAGGGCTTTGTCATCTTTGTCAAGGGCGGTAACGTCGGCGACAAGATAAAGGTCAAGGTCATAAGCGTCGGCTCAAGGTTCGCCACCGCAGAAAAAGTCTAAACCGAAACTTTTTTTCGAATTTTTATTCCTGAAACAAAATTAGCTTGCAGCTCTAAATTAGCTTGCATCTTCTATTAACACGGCGGTTTTCAAAGACCATGGCATGCAGGCAGAAGAACAAATAGTGTTTTGCGAGATTCACAGCAGATATTGCAGGGTTGCCCCGGCCAGCCAGAGGTGCCCCTGCTGCGGCAAGCGGGTCTGCCTGTGCAACCATGTGCTGCGGTAACTATTTGACTGATTCTGGATAAACAAATGTCATGGTCCAAAAGGCGTCTTCCCAGGAACAGCAGCGGCAGCCCTCGTCGATGCACTCCTTTACGTACCTGTGGCCGCATACCTTGCACAGACAGACGACGGCTTGTCTTCTGTCATCCCACAATGACAGCGACATACCAGATATTCGACGTCTGACTATTTAACAATTAAAACGACAGGTCTTTTAACTACCCTTGCAATACACATGCATGCGATTCGTTGTTAGAGCAACCGTGCCCACGGAAGAAGGGAACAGGATGGTCAAAGACCCCGGCTTTTTGCAGTTCCTGGAAGGATACATATCCAAGACCAAGGCAGAGGCGTCCTACTTTTTTGAATTGGGCGGCAACAGGACATTTACCTTCATAATTGATATGCAAGGTGCTGACCAGATGCCGGCGATAGCCGAGCCGCTGTTTCAGATTGGCGCAAAAGTGGAATTCCATCCAGTCATGTCTTTGGCAGACCTAAAGAAGGCCCTCCAGAGCATGGGCTAAAACTTTAGAAAAAAGGCCGGCGTTTCTTAGCTCTTCATTCCTTTCTTTACTTTTTCGACCAGTTCTGCTGGCAGCGGGTCTATATTGTGGGCCAGCTTTGCATGGATGGCGGCCATCAGCATCATCTCGTTTTCCGAAGAAACGCCCTTGACTTCAAAGTCGCAGTCTACGCCTGCGTCACGGCATCTCAGTTCCATGCCTTTGTAAAAGGACGGCCTTGATGATAAAGGTGGCGGCAAGCCGATAGACTGAATAAGTCGCCGGTGCCTTGTCTGAATGTGAAAATAGCGCTTTCCATTGCCGGAAGCGATTCGGGGGCCGGCGCCGGCATCCAGGCAGACCTAAAGACTTTCTCTGCGCTGGGGGTTTACGGATGCACCGCCATAACCGCGGTAACCGCGCAGAACACAAAGCAGGTATCCGAGATATACGAGCTGCCGCCGGCAGCAGTAGAGGCGCAGATAAACTCTGTGATGGCAGACCTGTCGCCGGACGCCATCAAGGTGGGCATGGTGTACAGCAAGTCGATTATAGACGTCGTAGTCAAGTCCCTTGAAGGCTTTGGCAAGCCGGTGGTGCTGGACCCTATCCTGGCGGCAGGAACCGGGGCAAGGCTTTTGCGCGATGACGCCCTGCCTGACTTTATATCAAAATTGATGCCGCTATGCACGCTGGTAACCCCCAACCGGATGGAGGCTGAAAGGCTGTCTGGCATCAGAGTTGAATCAGAAAAGGATGGCGTTGAAGCAGCGAGGCGCATAAAGAAGCTGGGGGCTGAAAACGTCATAGTCAAGGGCGGCCATTTCGGCAGGTCTACCGTCACCGACCTGCTAATAGACAGCAAGGGCAAAGTTGTCAGGATGGCAAACCCCCGGGTGGCCATAGAGGAAAGCCACGGGTCTGGCTGCAACTTTTCTTCAGCCGTGACGGCTTTTCTGGCAAGGCAGTTTTCACTGGCCGACGCCTGCAGGATGGCAAACCAGTACGTGCACGACGCCATCAAAAACGCGGTGCGGGTGGGAAGGGGGCTTCCAGTCACAAACCCGCTTTCTGCCATATACAAAGACGCGGCACGATACAACACCCTTGTGGAGCTGCAGAAGGCCGTCAGCCAGATAGCGGCGATGCCTGGATTTTACCGGCTGATACCTGAAACCCAGACCAACTTTGTCTATGCGCTGCCCGACGCCCAGGATATATCTGACGTGGCCGCCGTAAGGGGGCGGATTGTAAAGGCCGGGACGGCAGCAGTTCCAGTTGCCGGAATAGAGTTTGGCGCTTCAAGGCACGTGGGTTCTGCAGTCCTGGCATACATGTCACTAAACCCTTCAGTAAGGTCGGCCATCAACATCCGGTATGATGAAACGCTCGTAAAGAGCCTGCGATCCCTTAGGGTGGGAAGCTACGACAGAAGCGCCGAGCCAGAATCCGTAAAAGCAAAAGAGGGCGCAACCATACCCTGGGGGATCAGGGCCGCGCTGGCCAAAAAGCTGGATGCCGATGCCGTATACCACACCGGCGACATCGGCAAGGAGCCCATGACCATAGTCTTTGGAAAGGATCCTGCTGAAGTGGTGCAAAAGATCGGTCTGATACTAAAGAAGGTTCGGCAGTAATCTGTGCGACATACGCCGTGTATCGCCCTTGCAAACGGCAAGAAACGCCAAGCACTTTTCGTGGCTAAAAATCAGGATATGCCTAACGTCCGCTCTATATCCGGAATCATCCTTGGGTTTAGCGATACCTGCAGCCCGTAGCCGGTTGGTTTGAGAAGGATGTATCCAATCTTGACAAGACCTTTGATCTCCCTTTCAAACTCGCCTTTGCGGTGGGATGGGACATTCTTTTTCAGGTTCTCAACTGCCGTGTGCTTGCCGCCTATCACCCTTGCAAAGTACATCTTTCTGAGGATTTCTTTCTGGGCGTCTGACAGCAATTAGGCATTACCATTCACAATCAGTATTTATACATACAATGCAATAGGTTGCATAATATTATGTAATACATATATAGTCGGCGATGCAAGAATGTTTCATGCCAAAAGCAAAGATTCTTGAAAGCGGGCCCCTTGAGCGACTGTTTTCGGGCAACGCAACGGCAAAGATGCTTGACTTTATGGTTGCATCGCAGGAATACGACTATTCAGAGTCAGACATTGCGCGGTACTCCGGGACATCGCTTCGACACGTCCAGATGACGCTGCCAAGGCTGGTCAAGTCCGGGCTGCTGGTGCAGACAAGGCTTTCTGGAAGGTCCAAGATGTACCGGCTGGACAAGCAAAGCAAGTCTGGGTCTGCTCTTGAAAAGTTTGCCCTGATGCTGGCAAGCGCAGACGTCAGAAACGAGCTGGCAATGATGCCTGGATCAATCTAATAAGCAACCGCTCTATACCTCTTACCGCTTGCAATCATCCATCACTTTTTACGGCGGCATCCATGAAATCGGCGGAAACAAGTTCTTGGTTCAAGACAAGGGAACTCGCATATTCCTGGACTTTGGCATGCAGATAACCAAGGCCAACCAGTACTTTGGCGACTTTGTAAACCCCCGCGCGTTAAACGGCATGGGCGACCTCTTTGAGTTTGACCTCCTGCCAAGACTGAAAGGTCTGTACAGACAGGACTATGCCTTGCACACCGGCCTTGAGGACAGCCGGGAGCCGGCCTTTGACGCCATGGTGCTCACCCATGCCCACATGGATCATGCAGCATACCTCCATTACATCCGGCCAGACATCCCCGTATTCTGCTCGGAGGCAACAAAACTTGTCATGCAGGGGCTGCAGGAGACCGGCAATAAAGAAGAATATGTTGTGTTCAAGAAGAACTTTCAGCTGAAAAAGGACGTCCGGGGCAGAGGCGAGGAGTTCCAGCAGGACCGGGCCATCAAGGTTATTGAAAAGCCCTTCAAGATCGACTCGATAGAGGTAGAGCCGCTGGCCGTGGACCATTCTGTGCCCGGTGTCACCGGGCTGATAATCCACACATCAAAGTCATCGATAGCCTACACTGCAGACCTGCGGTTTCATGGCCGGCGCGCCAAGGATACGGAGCGGTTTGTGCAAAAATGTAGCGAATCAGACATTGACATCATGCTTTGCGAGGGCACGAGGGTTTCTGAAACGTCGTCAAGGACAGAGAAGGACGTGGAATCGGACGTCAAGGAAATCGTCAGCAAGACAAAAGGCCTGGTGGTGTGCGCGTATCCTGCCAGGGACCTGGACCGGCTGCTCTCGTTTTACCTGGCCGCCAAGGACACCGACAGGGACCTTGTCATCGACCTAAAACAAGCGTACATGCTCAAGCTCTTCCAGACGTCGGATGTATGGAAAAAGGTGTTTCCAAGGCCCGATGACAAACGGTTAAAGATCTTCATTCCAAGAAAGTCCTGGGGACTGGTGGGCCGGCAGGGCTGGCCGTCAAGGCTGGTAGAGCAGGACTATGACCGGTGGGAGCGCGAGTTTCTTGACTATCGGAATGCCGTGAACTATCAGGATGTTGGCCGGCACCAGAAGGACCTGATACTGTACTGCTCTGACTATCAGCTGCAGCAGCTGATCGATGTTAGGCCCATGGAGGGGTCCGGCTACATAAGGTCGCTTACCGAGCCCTTTAACGAGGAGATGGAGTTTAAAGAAGAGCGGGTGAAGAGGTGGCTTGTACACTTTGGGCTTCTGGCCCGCGAGGAGGGGTGGAACCACAGCCACGTTTCCGGCCATGGTTCTGGCGACCAGATAAGAAAGGTGATTGAAGAGTCGGATGCCAGGAGTTTGGTTCCGATTCACACAGAGCATGAGGAGTACCATAGGAAGTGGCATGATGATGTAAAACTCGTGGACCTGAATGAAACGGTGACCCTTGATTAAAACGCGGAAAATATTCTTATAGTGGATTACTAGACTATCCGCAGTTTCATGGCAGACCAAGAGCTAGCAAGACAAAAGATCAAGGCTCTTGTTGACAAGTATGATCGGTTAAAGAAAGAAGGCAGGCTCTCAAGATATAACGAGGAAAACACAAAAGCCGAATTTATCGAACCTCTATTCGAAGCTCTTGGATGGGACGTACGAAATACCTATCATCCTGATGAAGTTACAAGAGAAGAAAAAATCTCCAAGGACAGAGTTGATTACAGCTTTAGAATCAATGGCATACCAAAGTTCTTCTTAGAAGCTAAAGCACTTCGAGAGAATCTAGATAACCAAAAATTCGTAGAGCAGTCAATCAACTATTCCTGGCATAAGGGCTGCACCTGGGCTGTACTGACAGATTTTGAAAGCGTCAAGATATTCAATGCAGAATGGCGCGCTTCTGATTATACACAAAGTCATCTAAAGACTATTGCATGTTACGAATTTCTCCAAAGGTTTGACGAATTATGGCTCTTATCAAAGGAGAGCTTCCAGCAAGGGCTGCTGGACAAGGAGGCGGAAAAATGGGGCAAGAAAACAAAGAAGACTCCAGTAGACAAACAACTGCTAGCAGACTTCACAAGATTTAGAGAAACACTATCCAAGAACATCACAAAGCTGAACCAGAGCAAGAATCTTTCACAAGAAGAACTAGATGAAGCAACACAGAGGATTCTGGACAGGTTAATTTTCATTCGATATTGCGAGGATAAGGGTCTGGAAGAAAAGAAGCTGATATCGAACTTGAGGGAATGGGGAAGCAGGGGAAAAGGACAATTAGTAAGAAGTATCAGGGAAGTTTATGCGTACTTTGATAGACTCTATAATAGTAAGATTTTTTCTAAACACCTCTGTGACGAACTAGAAATAGACAATGAAGTGTTACATGAAATAATCGAAGGACTTCACTATACAAAGGATAGATCAATAGCATATGACTTTTCTGCAATTGAGGCTGATGTGTTAGGAAACATCTATGAGCAGTATCTTGGTCATATTCTAAAGAAAACAACTAAGACCGCAAAACTTACTGAAAGTCAGGCTCATAGAAAAGAACAGGGTATCTACTATACTCCGACCTACATAGTTGATTATATTGTGAAGAACACGCTCGGAAAGATGCTGGAGGATAAAAAAGTCAATCCAGATAGAATCAGAATCTTGGACATGGCGTGCGGTTCAGGCTCGTTTCTGATAAAGACTTTTGATATATTAAATGAGTATTACATTAAGCATGATAAAGATTATATCCAGACTACTCTCGATGCGAGCGTTGAAAATGGGATATATTCTAAGAAGCTGAAGATGCTGCAGAATAACATATTCGGAGTTGATCTGGATCGACAAGCGGTGGAAGTAGCACAACTTAATCTATTGCTAAAAGTTGCAGAGAAAGGACAAAGGCTTCCTTTACTTCAACAAAATATCAAACAGGGAAATTCTTTAATTGACAGTTCATTTTCTCCGGAGGACAGAGCCTTCAAATGGAAAGATGAATTCCCACAAATTACGCAAGAAGGGGGATTTGATGTGATAATTGGAAACCCTCCTTACGTGCGTCAAGAGACGATTAGTCAGCACAAGGAATACTTGTCAATGAACTACAAAGTTTATCATCCTGCGGCGGATTTGTATACTTACTTTATCGAAAGAGGTGTTTCTCTCCTCCGAGAGGGCGGATATATGGGTATAATAGTATCCAACAAATGGCTCAGAGCAACCTATGGTGAAAAATTGCGAAGATGGCTTAAGCAGCTGCAAATATCGGAAATTATAGATTTTGGCGATCTTCCAGTATTTGAAGATGCGACTACTTATCCGTGTATACTGATTTTGAGAAAAGCCCCGGCAAAGAAAACATTTGATGTCACACGAGTGCAATCATTGAATTTCGATACTCTTAACAGCTACGTTAGTAAACAAAAGTATTCGATCAACCAAGAAAACCTACAAGACTCAGGATGGTCGTTGGCGGGTAGAGATAAGGGTGGCATCATAGATAAGATAAGGCAAACAGGGATACCACTCGGCGAATACGTACAAGAGAGGATTTACAGAGGCATATTGACAGGTCTTAATGAAGCCTTTGTAATTGATAGAGAAACAAGAGATAAGCTTGTAGCAAAAGATAGGAAAAGCGCCGAGCTTTTGAAACCATTTGCAGCTGGGCGTGACATTAAGCGCTACTTACCTTTAGATCCCAACAAATATCTGATCTCTATTCCTTACGGGTGGACTCGAAAACAGATTGCTGACCAAAAAGATGCATGGGGTTGGTTTGAACGAAGTTACCCTGCAATTGCCGCGCATCTGAAGCCTTTCGAAAAGGATGCAATTAAAAGATACGATAAAGGAGAATATTGGTGGGAGCTGCGTTCTTGTGCTTATTACTCTGAATTTGAAAAACCCAAGATAATGCTTCCTGACATTTCGCTTCGGGGAAACTTCACATTGGACAAGAAAGGACAGTTTTACTGTGTTAATACTGCATACATAATTTCAAGCTCCGACCTATACCTCTTAGGTATACTAAATTCGAAGCTAATTACCTTCTTTTATCAGAACATATCCTCCACTATAAGAGGCGGCTATCTAAGATTCATTTTTCAATACTTAGTACAACTTCCAATTTTTCCAAAAGAAAAAGCACCTTCTACTACGAACATCATGGAAAGATTGGTCGCCAGTATGTTGTCCTTAAATGAAAAACTTAGCATGATGGGTGACAAGAAAACAGACGAAAGGGCAAGAATAGTGGAGGAGATAAAGAAAGTCGATGCTGAAATTGATGAGCTAGTCTACAAACTATATGGCATCACCGAAGAAGAAAAGAAAATCATTGAAGAAAGCATAAGATGATGGATCCCTTCTGTTGCAATACTTCTTAAATTGCAAATACCTATCATTTTTCAATCGGTTTGAAGGAACTTTAGCATGATCCTCCGTTCTGCAATTACGCCGTCAGACTCTGGCAGGTCCTTGGTCAATCTAACAAGGGCTACATCCCAGTATTTCCTTGCTTCTGAAAGCCTAGACTCATCAAAGATCAGCTCCGGTGCAAACTTGACGCCTGTAGTATCGCATTTTTGAATCAAGAGGTTTTTTACAGTCTTTACATCCGGGTTTTTCTCTTTCATCAGCCTCCAGACATCATAGTAATCTCTGGCCCTAGTCCTCTGGATCATGCTTCTTATCTTTTCCACAATTATTTCATTTAGCGAATATGCCGTTGCCTCAAACTCAGGAATATCAGGATATTCAGGGCTCACCTTGATCCTGACTGGTTTGTCGACCATCTTTTCTGTCAGCGATATGTCGTGGGCAATCCGGTTCTTGTACTGAATTGGCCCTACAAACTGCACGTTGGCAAAGATGCCGTACTTTGTACTTTCAAAGTCACCAAATGAAAAGGTTATTCCGCTGCTGCCGTTAAGTAGCCTGAAAACCGCGTCAAACCCATTTTTCACCGTCCCGGCTTCGACCTTCCCAATGACAGTAAAATCCAGATCTTCAGAAAGCCGCCACTCTGGCAAGTACACTTTTCTTATGGCTGTGCCGCCCTTGAAAGCAAGTATGTCTCCCAGTGGCGAGTCTCTGGAATAGATGCCGCTTAACAGCCATGTCAGAGCATAGTCTTTTTCAAGGGTGACTATATCAAAGCCAGTCTTTCTTGCAAGCTTCCTGAGGGCGGCTGCGTCCATCAATGTCCCATCCAGCTGGTCAGCTCTTCTTTCGTCCTGTTCAGCATGAGGCCATACCTTGGAGAATAGCGAGTCTTTTCAAGCCGTTTGGGAGCCAGGGGGTCAAGCCATCTATAACCGGAAAACTTTGCCGATGCGATCTCTTCGCGTACCTGTCTTTCTATATCCAAGACTTCCAGTATGTATCCAAGTCTTCTAGTTACTACGCTTATTCCAAGCCTTTTTGCAAGGTCAAGCGCCTTTACAAAGTCGATCTCTTTTCTTCCGTTCCATATCCCCTTGACTGCCTCTTCAAGGCCGCCGCAGTATCTGGGATACATGAGGCAGTCCAGGACAGTCTTTTCTCTGGAAGAGATCTTGAACTTGGAGCCTGCTATCTCTTGCTCCATAAACCCAAAGAA
Source organism: Nitrososphaera sp. (assembly GCA_029263715.1). Classification (GTDB taxonomy): domain Archaea; phylum Thermoproteota; class Nitrososphaeria; order Nitrososphaerales; family Nitrososphaeraceae; genus Nitrososphaera. The sequence continues at coordinate 202,688 of JAJUFP010000002.1, forward strand.
CCGGTCTTTTGATAGCGTGATAAATTCAAACTTGGTTGGCCCGTATTCAAGGTTCCTCTTTCTTTTGGTTGTGGCGACAAACACTGTCCTTGGTGCTTGCTCTGTCATATGCCAATAGTTGAGGGCGGACCAGAATCCGATGTAATATGGATTGACCAGGCTTGGTACTATGAGAAACGGAACCTCCGTCCAAGAACCCTGGTAGCCAGCCTTTGCTGGAACAAGCAGGTATTTGCCGCGCTCTATCTCCTCTACCCTGCCCTTCTTTCTCAGACGGTACAGTATGTTCTTTATCGAGGCGTCTGAAGTTTGAAGTATCCTGTGCGCGTCTCTGGCCCCAAATACCGTCCTGCCCTCTTCTTCTAAGGTGAAGAGCAGTTTCAACTCGTTTGAGCCCAGTCTTATTTTTTCTGTAAGCATAGTCTTGTTACACAAGACTTTCGTTACACAAATATTAATAGATGACGGTGTAAATTGGTCGGAGACAGGCCTCTTAAAGGTCGCCGTTTATGAAATCCTCGTGAACATATTTACCGTACATCAGGAACATTAAATCTCGTAAAACAGTTATACGCAAAAGGGGAGTAGGAGTAACGATGGCTTTAAAGCGCGCGTCTAAGGCGCAAGGCGGCCTCTGGCCTGAAGAGATCGAAGCATGGAGGAAAATAGACAGCGGCCAGACAGAGATGGTGACAAAGACGGCAGAACAGTTTCATGCTGACATGAAGAGGTATCTTGATGCACGCCAAAAGACTGGCAAAGGACGTCGAAAATAAGGGATCTACAACTTAACGTCTCTTGGGAGGCCTGAGCACCAACTTTCCTGTTGTCTCCCTGAATGTTATATCAAAGATCCTGAAAAATGTGAAGCGGCCCAAAAGGGCGTAACTTTCAAGATTGTTGCTGTCCATAGTCCGGAGCGGAACGGTTACAGGCATCTCTCCCAGAGGGATGCTTTGGTTCCCTTTTAGCAATTCTGCACTGACCTTGGCTGACGCCGTATCAAATGGACCGGAGGCACTCCTTGATTTCTTGGGCTCCGACAGCTTTAACTCCAGTATATCCGCAATCTCTTTGGGGATAAAAGAAGTGTCGGCCCCTGAATCAACAAGCATGGCCAGTCTGAAGGTCTTTGTGCCGTTGACAAGCCTGATCTCGACTCGAGGCCTGGGAACAACCCTTCCATCAAACCTGTCGTTGACGTACTTGAAGGTCAGAGTACGGGATGTTCCTCTGGACTTGAAACCCAACGAGTAGAGACAGAACCGCGCATTTATTTAAAGAATGAGTGTCTCTTGCTCTTTTGGTATTCTTGCAAACAGCGGCTCTTTGTTCCCTGCTTTTTTCATGGCCTCTTCATAAACTTGTTTCAGATCGTCGCCGCTGGCTATGACCTCCTTGTCAAGAATCGCCACCCACTTGCCTGCGTACCTGGACATGTCAGTTACGGAGTAGAACTCAAACTCGTGGGTCATGTATTAACACTGCAATTACTTTGTGATAAATGTATCTTGCTTTCCGGTGCTGCCAGCAAAACCAACTCAATATCCACCCAGATTCCTTATATAGGGCATCCAAGTACGAGCCTTGAAACCATGAAGGCAGTCATACTTGCCGGCGGCCTGGGAACGCGGCTGCAGCCCTACACGTACTTTCTGCCAAAGCCGATGCTCCCCCTTGGAAACAAGCCGGTATTGCAACACATAGTCGAGTGGCTCAGAGACTCCGGCAACATCAAGGACATCATCATCTGCGTGTCTTATCTGAGAAAGACCATCGAGGATTATTTCGGAGACGGACAGGAATTTGGAGTAAAAATCCAGTATGCAAGGTCGGAAACCCCCCTTGCCACCGCCGGCCAGCTCAAGACTGCTGAAAGGTTCCTTGACGCCCCCTTCGTTCTTGCCTACGGCGACTCGGTCTACGAGTTCAACCTTGCAGACATGATAAAGGAGCATGAAAAATGCAAGTCCATTGTAACCATGGCCCTTATGCCCTTTTCCATGAAGGTGCCGTACGGCATCATCGACCTAAGCGAAAATGGCGAGATAATCGCATGGCGAGAAAAGCCGGACCTTTACGCCGGCCTTATCAACATTGGCTGCTACGTCATGCAACCTGATTTTTTAAAGCTCATACCCCAGGCCGGCTCGTACGGCATGGACAAGGCCCTGATGGCGGCCATGGAAAAAAAGATGCTGGTGCGCGGCTTTCGGGTCACCGGCACTTTTACCGACATTGGAGACAAGCAGTCCTTTGAGGAGGCCAACAAGCGCTTTACCGACAGGCTGGGCAAGATATGACCATCGCAGTCTTTGAAGACCAGTGCTGGCAGAACTTACAGCCCCTCAGCCTTACGCGGCCGGCCTTTGACATCAAGGTGGGCGCCCACTCGTTTCTAGAAGAGTTTTCCCATGCTCACGGCCAAAAGCCAGACATGCTTCTGGCAAGGCAGTACCTGTCAAAGGTTGCGCAGGAAGAACACCCAGACATCCCGGTAAACCAAGACACAGACGGAGACACGCTCTTTGTCAACGGCCTAGTCCATCCTGCAGTGCTGGACATTGAGCGTTTTCTTAAAGTAAGCCACAGTTTTGCCGTAACCTCGCAGGGCCGGCTGATTGTCGGCAGGTTGCCAAAAAAGTCTGCCCAGTACCTTGCAGCACAGGTCTTGCAGGGCAAAGCCATCAGCTTGAAGAAGCTGGACGTATCCAAATCAACAGACCTGGGCCCAAGCCCGGAAGGAGTCCTGACAAACATCTGGGACATTATCCGTGTTCTTGAAAACTCGCTGGCAACCCAGACTGCCTTTTCGCAGAGCAGTGCAGACCTTGAGGGGATCCACGTTCTTGGCCAGCATCCTGTTGTTATTGACGGCGCGCAAGTCGAGGAGGGCACGGTCATAGACAATCGAAAGGCCGGCGTTTACATCGGGCCAGACGCCTACATCCAGCAGTGCAGGATAACCGGCCCGGCGTACATCGAGGGCAAGACCCAGGTCAAGCAGTTTTCGATAATCGAGTCCAGCTACATCGGATACAACTGCCGTGTTGGCGGAGAGATAGAGCATTCCATAATCATGGACCATTCAAACAAGGCCCATGACGGCTTTCTGGGTCACTCGTACGTCGGCCAGTGGGTCAACATAGGCGCCATGACCACCACATCGGACCTAAAGATGACGTACGGCAAGATCAAGATGGCCGGCCAGGACACCGGCCAGAACAAGGTGGGCTCTTTTTTTGCCGACATGGTCAAGACATCCATTGGGACGCTTATTTACAGCGGCCTGAGGCTTGGAGTCTCGTCACATCTGCATGGCCTTGTCTCCGGCGACGTGCCGGCCTTTACCATGTACGGCAAGGGCGTGGGCGGCAAAAACGTCGAGCTGGAACTTGCCTCGGCCATGGAGACGCAGCGGCGCATGATGTCACGCCGGGACAGGCCCATGAGCAAGGCATACGAGCAGATGATAGAGCACATCTTTGGGATGACCGCGCCGGCAAGAAAGAAGGACGGCGTGAGAAAGGGCCGGTTTTCCGTCTAGCTACATGTAGCTGATGCCCTGCTTTTCCTTCCACAGCCCCAGGCGCTGGTGCAGCCAGGGGTAAAAGTTGGCGTCGCCGTGCTCAAACTCTTTTTTGATTATCCGGATTATCTTTTTTGATACCTGGCCGGGCCGGCCGTAGATCTGCTTCTTTTTGGGCACCCAGTCGCTTCTGCAAGCCTCCCTAACCATGCTGGCTATCCAATCAGAGCTGAGGGGCGGAACCAGCACGTTGCTTTTTGCGTCAAAGACCGTCTCCGGCCTGTCGGTGTTGAGCCGGACCGTCAGCGACGCGACCTTGGGAAAATACAACAGTTCTTCTTGCATCGAGCCCGAGTCGGTCATCTCGGCCCAGCAGTGACCGCTGTCCAGAAACTCGATGACGTTTCCATACTCCTTCCAGAGCGGCGTTATCAAGAACTTGCCTGGATGGTCGTCGGCAAGCCTCTGTACCTGAGATTCAAGGCCGTACTGGCTTAATGCTGCAGCCGTGGCGTTGAGCATGACTAGAACTATCTTTTGATCCGAATTAACCACAAGTTCTTTTAGCGCGCCGATTATGGACGTAAAGCGCCGCTGCGTCAGGTTCTCACGGCGGTGTATGTCCATCCTTATCCACTGGCCGGACTCTAGCTGCGGGTAGATCTCAAATATACTTTGAGTGGGTTTTGACTTGCGCTTGATGTCTATGGCGTCGACGACAGAGTTGCCAACGACATGGACAAACTCTTCCGGGTAGCCCTCCCTTACCAGGTGCTCCTTGTTCAGCTGCGTTGGCGCAAAAAAGAACTGGGTGCCAGCAGAGCATATCCAGGTGTCTATCTGCTCCGGGAAGGGCTCCTCCCTTGCTAAAAACCACTCGCCCTCAAACTGGTTTTCCACCAGCCTCTGGATGGCCTGCCGCGTGGGCTTTGTGCCGGGGCTCATCCTCTTCATGGCGGCCGGGCTCATGGACCGAAGGCCGGCCTCGTTTTGCGCCACCTTCTGGCCCATGCCAAAGACCCATGCCAGGGGGGCGATGCCGGCCACAAGGGTGTCGCCGTGCACTATGGGCAAGAGCGATTCATTGCCATACTTTTTGCAGTGCCGGCCAAAGTATCCGAATTTCAAGATGAGCTCGCTGGCCTTCTCCATCAGGTCTCCTCGGATCTGCAGGTTGCAGCCCACAAACTCCTGCAGGCTGAACTCCTGTATGCCAAAACCCAAAAGCTCATCAAAGTGCTGGCCGGTGTTTATGACAAAGGCCGGCAGCTTCTCCTTTGCCGCCTCTATCATCAGCGGCGCCTGCTTGTAAAAGTCCGGCTTTGTCCCCGTCACCACTGCCAGGATGGGGCTTGAAGCCGCCCGGGCCTGCTCAAAGGCAGCGCCCAAGTTTCCAGAGATCTTGATGGGCAAAAGTTCCCGGGATACTGCAATCTCTTCATGGCTCAACGGAGATCATCCAGCTGCCCGGCCGACTTTCTGCGGCTTGATATGGACAACAACAACCCGCCTATCCCGATCACGCCGGCGCCGGCGGCCATGAACAGGTAGGGGACAACAGTTATGCCGCCCACCCGGTACTGGTCCTGTATCTGCGGCAGCATCCCTGATGCGGCTGCCATGCCGGCAACCATGATGGCGCCGGAGGCCAGGATCAAAAGTGCGGCCAGCTTGTTGCCGTAGCCGCGGCTCATGACAAAGGTGACGGCGGACAGGATGATGCTTGGAGCCGCAGAGATGGAGACCTGCTGTATGAGAAGCCCGCCGGGGTCCACGACGCGCTGCGGTCCCTCACCCTCGGGGCCGATAAGGAAGTTGAAAAGCGAGATTATCAAGGCTACAAACATGACCGAAAGGCCGATGGACGCAACCGCAAGCCCGGTTTCTAGCTTCATCTTTTATTCAATCTTTGCCGTTGGTAATTAAATCTTGGGTTACGTTATTCCAACCAGGCTGGCCAGCTCCTTTCTGCAGGCAGAGCCCAGCGTCTCGGCTGACTTTTCAGGCCGCACGTCGTTTACAAAGACGCCAAAGCCCCGCTCAAGTCCAGAAAGCGTGCTTGTAAGCGGGTACACTTCAATATGCCAGTGGATCTGCCGGCTGTTCTTTTTTTCCGGCGACAGGTGGAAGACTAGGTTGAAGGGCGCGTCCTTTAGCGCCTTTGCCATGCCGCCCAAGGTGGCCCGCAGCATCAGCGCCAGGTCGCCAATCTCCTTCTGGGTTATCTTGGAAAACGATGTGATGTGGCGTTTTGGGTATATCCAGAACTCGTAGGGGTGGGTTGATGCCCAGGGGCAGAAGGAAAGAAAGTTGTCAGTGGCAAGGACCTGCCTTGGGCCGCTGGACTCGACGGCTATCATGCTGCAAGCCGGGCAGTTTCCGTTCTCATTCATGTGCCTGTGCGCGCCTTCGGCCTCAAGTTCTATCATGGGCGGGATGGCCGAAAAAGTCACGATGTTTAGGTGCGCATGCTCTGTCCTGGCACCGGCCGCCGGCCCGCTGTTGATGTATATGGCAACATAAGTCACACCCTTCTGGGTGTAAAGCCAGCGCACGCGGTCTTGCACCACCACCAGCACGTTGCTCCACTGCTCTACTGTCATGCTCTGGAAGCCCTGCTTGTGATCCGGCGTTGCCACGACTATTTGGTGGTATCCAAAGGCCGGCTCGCTGTACAGCGGCTTGTCGCTGTACGCAGCTGCGGCTGCGGTGGAGACTATGGGGTCCTTGCTTTCAAAGACCCTGACGGACCAGTCCTCTATCACGCTGTCGTCGCTGTCTGACAGGCGCTGCAGCATGCCGTCCTGCACTACAAGGGAGAGCACGGAAGGCGAGGTCATGGGCTCGCTTCCGGGGCAGTACGGGCACTTGCCGCCGACGTTTGCGTCCGGCGATTCTGCGTGGACTTGGGACGCCGGCACGACGACAAACCTGTCAAGAACATAATCCTTGCGAAGGTCCTTCAAGCGGATTTCTAGATGAAAGATGATCCGTCTGCTTTTAAAGGTTCTGCATCAGATCCCTAGCGAGAATTCAAAGGACCTTTTGCACCGGCTGCAGATGTACTTGCCGTACCTGACCATGCCATAGTCCTCTGTCTGGTTGCCTGCCTCGTCAATGACGGTGCGACCGCAGAACCGGCAATGCTCCATCGCCTAGACTTCATGGGCCCAGTATTAAAACAATAACACACATTTGGACCTGCAAGCCTGATTTATGCTTGCTGCAAGTGTTGTGGGTCGCGGTCTGATCAGAATCCTTGGTTAAACTATCAAAGATCTATTACAAATGTATCTGTGGGGCATATGCATTACTACAGAATCTTTTTATCCAGAGCAATGCAAGTGATATCGTGGCTGCAACAAGGCAGAAACGCACCGCCAATGCAGGACTTACACCAGAAGAAGAAAAGGCCTTAAAAGACATCAAGACGGGTAAGGTCAGAACAGTCCGGTACTCTGGACGAGATTATCTAAAACGCATTTCCGCCATGGCAAATGAGCCATCCGAGTAATATTGTCTGGGATGTAGAAGAGCCAGAAAACTTTGAGAAGGAATTCAAAAGACTTTGCTCAGATGTCAAGAAAGCATATCTGGCAAGAGTCTCGGACCTGGTTCACTCAAATGACCCTCGAGCGCTGGGTGTTCTGAAAGTTACAAAGTATGGTCCTACCTATGTTGTCAGACTCAACGATTCTTTCAGACTCGTTTATACGGTAGACTTTCCAAATCATGTGATTCTGATAGTCAAAATTGGAGACCACAAGCAGGTTTACGGGAAAGACTAGATCTTCACCTTTAACAGAGCAAGGGGAAAAGTGAATATACTCATAGTCTTCGACATCCTTGAAAAGATACTAGAGACAGAAAAGCCCGGGGAATGGAATCTTGGCAACATACATTCCGGTAACTGAAAAGCTGATTAATCAAGGCTGATGCGTTTTCCTCATAAGTGATTATTAGTAGTATAATACGCCGCAAACTAAAGTTAAAACAAGTCTGATATCTAGGCAGTATGACGACTGAGTACTTCACTCATGATATGAAAAGGTCGGTCGGCATTTCCAAATCCAGTCAATCCCGGCCTTTTCATATTATGACTACTTGGGTTTCTTAAGTATCTGCCCAAAAACTCTACTTGTCTTGATGGCGCTACTAAAAAGTAGAGGCCCAAGACGCACTGGCACATTTACTTTTCTAAAACACTTTTTCAAAGACTATGACTTTTGTTTAACGCCTCCATATATGCAACCGGCAAGTAGTAAAACACATGGAACAACCAAAAACAAGGCCAACTGGTGTAACAATCCTTGGAGTACTTGGAATAATAGCAGGCGTATTGCTGCTTGCGGCCGGGCTGATTTTTGCTGGCCTGTCTGCAGTTTCGCCCGGCATGATGGATGCCGGCATGTTTGGAGGCATAGCAGGAATGTTGATTGGAATTCTCGGCGCAGTGTTCATTGTTCTTGGGGTAGCTTACTTTTTCGTTGCATGGGGCCTTTTGAAGGGCAAGCCATGGGCCTGGACAGTAACCTTGATCCTGACCATCATAGACATGGCAATGGGATTGATAAGCATAATTACGAATCCTCTTAGCATAATCGGCCTGATAATAAATGGCATAATACTGTACTACCTGTTCAGGCCTCACGTCAAGGCGTATTTTGGCAAGGGATCGGTCGTGATATAACCTTCTAATTTTTTGGATCCTTTTTTGCATCGCCGCCTCGCAAGTTTCAAGAAATCAACATACGTGAAAAGTTCTGCTCCTGAACAACATGCAGGTTGCTTTCAATAAAAGATAAATTGACCACGGATGCACTTGCGCGCATGAAAAATGACGATATCAAGATAGTCTACGTTTTGCTTGACGGTGTGGGCGACCTGCCGCACCCGGCCCTTAACGACCTGACCCCCCTTGAGGCTGCCTATACTCCAAACCTTGACCTGCTGGCAAGAAACGGCGCCATGGGCCAGGTGATAAGCGTCGGCAAGGGCATAGCGCCGCAGTCTGATATCGCCGTCTTTAACATGCTTGGCTACAGCTTCCGGGACGGAGGCTACGTGGGAAGAGGGGTCATCGAGTCCATCGGATGCAACATCGATTTCCGGGAAGGCGACCTGGCCCTCCGCGGCAATTTCGCTACCGTAAACGATGCCGGCAAGATAACCGACCGGCGCGCCGGCCGGGTAATCAGCAAGGAAGAGTCCCGCGCCGTGTGTAAGACTCTAAACGAGAACATCCGCTTCAGTGACAAGGATGCCTCCATCGTCCTAGAGCCGACCATAGCCCACCGCGTCGTCATCCGGATAAGGCACAACAAGGTCAAGCTCTCAGACAAGATAACCAACACCGACCCGGCTTACGACAAGGTCGACGGCATGGGCATAGCCAAGGCCACCTCCGATGACATTTACGTGCAGAAATCTGCGGCGCAGGAAGACACCGAGTCTGCCCGGACAGCAGCCAAACTCGTCAACGAGTTTACCGCCCAGACCCTGCAACTGCTGAAGGACCACCCAGTCAACCGGGCACGAGTTGCCGCCGGCAAAAGCCCCATGAACTGCATCCTGGCCCGGGATTCTGGCAACCGCTTCCCCCATGTGCAGCCCATAAACGAAAAGTACGGCGTATCGATGGCCTGCATCGTGGACATGCCGGTTGAGATCGGCATATCCAAGGTTCTTGGCATGAAGATGTACGAGGCCGGCGACATCAACGACTACGAGGAGAAGGGCCGGGTGGCCGCAAAGAGCCTGGAAAAAGTCAACGCGGTCTACGTCCACATCAAGGGCCCTGACGAGTTCGGGCACGACGGCGACGCGCGGGGCAAAAAGAAGAACATCGAGGACATTGACCGGCGGTTCTTTGGCACGCTGCTAAAGGAAGCTGCAGGAATCAAGAACTTTACCGTGGTGGTGTCCGGCGATCATTCCACGCCCTGCGTAAAGAAGGGGCACAGCGACGACCCCATACCGCTTCTGATTTCCGGTAGCCGGATAAAGCAGGATGGGAGCGCGCGCTTTACGGAAGGGTATGCAAAGAAGGGTAGCCTTGGGCTTTTGATGGGTGCCGATGTTCTTGGCACTGCCATCCGGCTTTTGTCCTAGACCCCAAGTATCTCCATCAGGTACTTGCGGTAGTAGACGATGAACACGAGCCCCACTATTACCAGCGGCATCCCGTAGAAAAAGTAGCCAAAGGATACTGCAAAAAGCCCGATGACAAGCATGGCAAGGCCGGCAAGCGGGTTGATGTATTCAAACTGGAGCATTTGACTGGTTTGTTTGTATCCTGTCTAATTATCTTTTCAGCCGGCAGGGTGTCTGGAGCTGGCCCATCAAAAATCAGGTTTGCAATATCGGAACTGCTTGAGCAAATGATGCATGCAAAGATGTAGAAGTTTTCTCAATCGGAGCCTTCTCTCATTTCCTTGATTTCGTCAGAGAGTGAAGACGGTAGTTTTTTCAGTATTCTCTTGGTATCTTCCATATCTGCCATGGAGAGGTCTATGCCTTGTCTGGCGGCAAAGCCCTTCAGATCATCTGCCAACTCTTTGCCGCTCACGGTCTCAATCCTGACCTTTGGTCTTAACAATGGCACATTTGTACATCTCTCTTATGGAGCATGCGTTATTGAAATCCATGGATAGTAAACTTTTCTAAACAAAAGTATGGCCTGCTGAATTCACACAAAATTCAATCTCGATAGTTCAAAAGATCCGGTACTTTTCACACCATCATGCCAAATACTGATCTATCTTTTCTAGCGTACAGTTCTCGGTAGGCCAGAAGACTGCACGGACCAAGTTTTTCAGGTAACGATAAAAAAGCCTTTGCCTGTATTTATCGTCGTTGAACTGGATACTGCGCGCGATCCTGCCGGAGGGGATGGTCAAGGACGAGGCCACCTTCTTTATCCTGCTGACGATGCTGGCCGCCCTTGTGGGAGTCGCTCTGTACCTGCGGGCCAAAAGAAACAGGCAAGAAGCCTGATTTATGAAAAAGGATAAATCAAAGGTTTCCGCCCCCAAGTACATGTCCTACAGGTTGGTTCTAAGGGAGAAAACCGAGGCCCATACCAAGGACATCGGCGAAAACGTGTTCTTTAACAACCTTGATAGCGATTACCGGGTTTTCCTATTCTATTACGCCGGCGTTCTGCCCAACGAGGAGCTGGAAGACAAGCTCCGGGACCTAGGAGAGATAACCGGCAAGAACCTCTTTGTCAACATCGGAAAACTAAACGACCCCAATTTCGGGCTGATGGTCAGCAGGTTTGGCATAACCCAATATCCCGTAATAATCATGACCGCGGTAGACGAGCTTGCCTCCATCAAGGAGGGGGATTTTCCTTCCGCCTTTGTCAGGATAGACAGCAAGAACCTGATAGACTCGGCAGAGCTGACCGTCAAGTCCGTGGAGCGCATCTTTAGCCTGTTTCTCACCGGCCAGATAGCCCAGGCCATAGAAAAATCAAGGCAGGATAACAGGAACGCGCTCATAACCCGCATAAGGGGGCTTGTGGCCGACGCGCTGAAGCAGGTGGCCAAGTACCTGTCGGACAAGGATATCTCTATCTCGCTTTTTGAGGGCAAGTTTGAGATAAAGAAAAGTGGAGGCGGCGAGTAGCCACGAGCGAGTCACTGCGCCGCGCTGCAATAATAGTGGGCATAAACCAGTACCACGACTCACGGATACCGGAGCTGACTGGCGCTGAAAACGATGCCGCAGAACTTTATGAAAGGCTGAACAACCCCCACGTAGGCGGCTTTAGCATCCCAAAGGATCATTTCCTGATAGGCAAGAACGCCACCTGCCAGAGAATAAGAAAGGCCGTCAGCGACCTGTTTTACAAGATGGACCAGTACGACCTGGTCCTGTTCTACTTTTCGGGGCACGGCTTTGCCGACGGCTACGGCAACGGGTACATCGCGCCGTACGACATGATCCGAGATGAGCCCTTTGTCAACGGCCTAAACATGCGGGAGATAAAGCATGTCATCGCTAATTCCGTCAACAAAAAGAGCACGATGATGGTGCTGGACTGCTGCTACAGCGGCATCTCTGCCAAGGGCGACAAGGCCGTCGACGACGACCTGAGCCGGAAGGCCTACCAGGAGAACCTGAGCGCCATAGAGGGGGAAGGAAGCATCGTCCTTGCGGCAACGGAGGCCGACAAGAAGGCAAGGGAAGAAGAATACACGCACGGCGACGGCAGCAAGCATGTGCACGGAGCCTTTACATTCCACATTATAGAGGGGCTGGACGGAAAGGCGGTCAACCCGGACGGCATCGTCACTCTGGGGGAGCTGGTCAAGTACATCGGCGACGAAACCCGGGGCAAGCAGAACTACCGCATGTCCGTGGTGTACGGCAACGCCATCGAGCGGATAATGATTGCCAAGGACCCAAAAAAGTACACCCAGACCGTTGACAACCTGATAAGCGAGGCCCTGTCTCAGTGCGACAAGATATCGATAATGACGCTGCACAACTGCACGGAGGGCGTTTTAAAGATAGCCTCGCTGGATCCGAAAAACCAATCCGTAGCACAGATAAAGGACAGGATAACGCAATCCCTTGGGCATTACAAGGACAAGCTGGATTCCTACCTCACCGACAACGAGGTCACCCTGCGGCCCCTGGTGGAGAAGAGGACCAACGATTCAGAACTGTATGCCCAGCTGTTCAAGTATGAACACTATCTCTCCTTTGACCGGTTCAAGGACATCCAGCTGGTGGACCTGCGCCGCATGTCCGCGCTGTGCGACCTGGTAGATGGCAGGATAACCCCCGACATGTTCATCAAGAGGTGTTCTCTGTCCCGAAACTTGCTGGACGCTCCAAGCAGGGGAAGCGAGATCTGACCGGAGGCAGGATGCGATGAGCAAAATCCTTCAAAGCATCCGGGAGCGGCGCGACCCAGAACTGCTGCATCTGATAGACAGGGTGGAAAAGGACCCAAAGGACAAGGCCGCCTGGAGTTCTCTTGGCGACCTCCTGAGGAGGGCCGGCGAGTACGAGATGGCCCTGGAATGCTATGACCGGGCGCTTTCGCGCAAGGATGCCTACTCGTACTACAAGAAGGGCTCCACTCTCAACGACCTGGGACGTTACATCGAGGCCGAGGTGCACTTCAAGATCGCCTTGGACATAGACAGCTCCCAGAGTTTTATCTGGAACGAGTACGGCAACATGCTGTTTGCCCTTCGGAAATACGACAGGGCCGTACAGCGCTTTGACCGGGCCCTAGAGATAGACCCGCGGTATTTTCCAGCCCTGCTAAACAAGGGGCTGGCCCTGTTCAACCTGGCTCAGTATGAGGAGGCCATAGAATACTACGACAGGGCGCTGGCAGTGGACTCTAACTCCGTCCAGCTATGGTACAACAAGGGGTACGCCCTGCAGATGTGCAAGAGGTACGAAGAAGCAGTCAAGTGCTACGACGAGGCGCTGAACATGGACCCCACCTACCCGGACCTCTGGAACGGGAAGGGAAATACCCTGCTTTCCTTGAGGAAGTACGACGAAGCGTTGCGATGCTATGAGAAGGCCCTGGAGCTGGATCCCGGGTATGCTTTCGCCTGGTCCAACAAGGGGCTGGTGTTTGAAAGGCTGGCCAAGTACGAGGAGGCCGCAAGGTGCCACGACAAAGCAGTTCAAATCGTTTCCCAGGAAAGCAATGTCAACAACCAGCAATACGCCGAAGTGCTGGCCAGGAAGGGCGAATTCCTGCTGTGGCGGGGCAACTACGAGCAGGCCGGATCGCTTCTTGAGAAGGCGCTAAAGCAGGATCCAAACAACATCTCTGCCCTGAACGGGGTGGTGAACCTGTACACGGAGCACCTGATGGACTTTGAAAAGGGGTATTCGGCATCAAAAAAGATTCTGGAACTGCAGCCGGATCCAACCTACATCACCTCGCATGCCGAGATCCTTGTCAAACTAGGCAGGTACGGTGAGGCAAGAAGGTACTGCCACAAGGCGATGGAAAATGCAGACCCGATGTACCGGACCATAAACCGGTTTCTTATCACGTGCTCTTACCTACTTGACGGATCATCGAAGGGGGACGGCGAGCTGAAGGGCTTTATCGATCATGTGAAGGGCCTTGACCGTGACTTTAAAGTAAGCGAGGACCAGTACGTCTTTAGGGGGCTTGTCAGCGCCATACGTAATTCACGGGCGCCGCAGCAAACAAAATTCACGCTGCTTACCTTGCTGGACATACTAACTGGCAGGGTTGAAAAGTCGCGACTTTCGGCACTTTCTTAGTCACTGTCGGTTCTCTATCATGTCCTCTTGATCTGGCTCTGCCTTGGCCTGCTCAAAGATCAGCCTGTACCTTGACAGCGTCCTCATCCTGGCCAGCTTGATGCTGCAAAGCGCGTAGTGGATGTGCTCGCAGCTGTTGCTCTGATGGTGCTTGCAGTAGAACTTGTCCTTTTGAAGCTCGACTTCGACAACCTTGCCCTGCAAGAACATGTCCCTTACCTTGAAGGTGTCGCCCTTTACGTCATCGTACGAGAGGTTGGGAAAGTGCACCTTGGCAAACTCGTCCTTCAATATGATATAGTCCAGCAGGTCGTTGATGTACCCGCCAAAGTCGATGTTGGTATCGCCGTCCTCCTCCAGCTCACTGTTCCATTTCTCCTCAAGGATCCGCTTGGCTGGAACCCTCATGGCAAAGGTCTTGCTCTTTTTCGAGGTAGGCAATGACTTGTATCTACTACGAGTCCGTTGCATATATCTTTTCATGAATGTTTGGGGTTCTGTCTCATAGGTGATGATGACAAAACATCCACTTCGCCCAGCGACTTTCGTCGTGGTATATTTATACAAGAACATGCGCCCTGCCACTAGGTTCAGGTGTGGGTCTAGGTCAGTGGAAATTCCTAAGCAAAACCAAAAACAGAATATGCACTGCCCACTAAAAATTGATAATAACCACGGACTAATCTTCTCATCCTCTGTTACACCAATATCTGGGACTGTAAACATAGAATTAAAAAACAAACTTGACTCTTATGCAATTATAATTTTAGATAAAAATTCAAATGAAGTATTTAGAAAGTCTTTAAGATCAGATGGATCCAGTAGCCGTCTCGAAACTTCATTTACTTGGGATCTAAAATCAAGATCTGATTCTTTTGTAGAATCTGGATGCTATGTTATCAGATTAATTGATGCATCAAATGAATCAAAAGAAATCGAATGTTGTTCCATAGAATGTAGGGTGGTAGACACTAGAAACATACTCTCTATTGCCAGATCTTTGAAACGTTATACATTTGCTCCAAATGCTTCTCGGACACTATTTTCAGTTTATTTCGATATAATTGAAGATGTTCAAGGCATGATACTAGAGCGATTAAAAAATAATCGATTCGATGAACCATATTTTGTTGCATGCATAACAGCATGTTTTATCCAAGAAATTGCTGATGACATACAAAACCAATCAAAAAGTCGTTTTCTCGATCTATTTGTAGAATTTCAATCGAAAAATTCCGTGTCCGAACAACAACAAAAGTCTGCAAGGCTTGGTTTATGGGCACTTTTTGATTTTCTGATTAATTACATGTCTGGTATGGAGGATTACGTGCGTGCAAAGGCGATGGCTAAATGCGGTCAATGCCATTTAACTCAAAATGACAAGGCTCAGATAGTCTCTTCACTGGTATCAGCAATATACCCACATTGCAAGACAGTAATTTTTCCAAAAAATGTAGTTGGGGGTATTGTTGAAAAAATCATTGAAGGCATAATCAAGTTTGGAATAAAATACATGAGTACTAGACACATCAACAAATCAATTTCAATATGCCAAACTTTGCCATTAGGAAATCCTTGTGATGTTGTTATTCGATAGTTGTATGCTGGCGTGTAGATGGCTTTCAGAAGACAATTTTATCTCTTGGCCGTGATAATTAGCCGTGCCCAGGACTACTTGTAGATGCTACAAGTAAACTTAAATATTTGTTGATACAAGTAACTAGTATGACTGAATCGGACTGGGTCACCATTGGCATACCGCAGGAGCTGAAGAACTGGTTCATACTCAAGGCCCTTGAGGAAGACAGGTCAAGCGCAAGCAACGCCATGTGCGCCTTTGTGCTGTACAAGGGGGCTCGCGAGATCCCTGACCATGAATTGTATGTCCGGGCCAAGCAAATGGGCAAACTTGACCGGCTAAAAAAGCTGGCAAAAAAGCTGCAGGTAGCGGAGGTGGTCTGCCGGTGACCGATGGGTGGACCGCGGTGGCCAAAAAAGTGACCACGCAAAAAGAAGGCAGGATCGAGACTGTGTGGTACGTCAGAGATCTTGAAGATGCGTTGAGCCTGCTTGACAGGATCCCGGAGGGCTAGCGCGCGATGGTCTTTGACGTCATAGAAGTCGACCGGCAGGGCCAGACCGTCCTAAAGATGGTGCTTCGCTGCGATGTATGCAGCCAGGTAATGCACTTTCTGGCTGCCGTAAGCCAGACTGTGGTGTTGCCGGATCCCCACGAGCACTGGTGCGATGCGTGCCTCTGCGCCCGTGATCAGCTGCCGGTGCATCTGCGGCGCGACCGGAGGTCCGTGCTTGTCAGGAGGGGCCTTGTGGCATGAAGGTCCGGCTGAACCTGACGCTTGAGGAGGCTTCGCTTTTTGAGCGGCTGCTAAAGCACGGCGCCTTTGGGATCAACGCAGAAAACGAGCTGCGGCTGTACAGCAGTTTTGAGCAGAAACTGGAATCTGCCCTTGCCAACCGGAGGGTGGAGCCATGAGCCAGTGCCGGTTCTGCCAGCAAGAGATATCCTGGGAGCAGAAGGACGGCAGAAACATCCCCAAGAACGCGGATGGAAGCATCCACAGCTGCAAAAAGACGATAGCAAGGCTGCTGTACCTTTCATTGGAGGAGGCCAACCAGATTCTGTCGGAGGGAAACCACGTCTACCTGGACTCGTTTTTCGACCTGGCAAGGGCAAGGCCTATGTTTGTTCTGGGTGAGAGAAAGTGATAGTGCCGCCCAGCGAGACAAGGGTTGAGCGCATAGAAAACGGCCGGGCCGTCGTTCGAATCGGCGTCAGGGAGATGCATGACAGCGAGGGCAGCAGGTACGGCGGTTACGGCTACCACGCTGCAACGGTCAACCCCAAAGACCTGTGGACGCGCAAGGAGCGATCGCAGTTCAAGGATTTTCTGCGACTAAAGCGCAAGGGGCTGCATGCAAAACTGATGCAAAAGTACGGCACCACAGACCAGCAGGAGATGGAGAGGCTGCTCAATGCGTTGATGCTTGCAGACCCAAGACTGACGGTCAAGACCCGCCGTGGGATTGTAAGGACCACGGTTGAATCGCAATCTCGATTTGCCTGGCAGGGAGCCGGGCCACATGGAGACATAAAGAAATGATGCACGATGTCCGGTACTCATGCGGCCACTCTGAGCGGATCTTTGCCCGGCCCCGCCTGGGTGAGGCCGTATACTGCGCCGGCTGCCGGTCAAGCCAGCGCGTTGTCTTTGTGCGATAGTGTCTGAGCAGACCAACCAGCGCCACGCGGATCCTGAGTGGGCCGAGCTCTGCAGGAATTGCGGGCAGGCGCAAAGGACAATAACCAGCATCTACTGTACTAGATGCAGGGAAAAGGAACGTGGAGTGTAACTTCTTTTTTCTGAACATGGCAGCGCAGCCGTCTTTTAGTGCGCATCAAACCCTGCTGCTGCAGTACATGGAAAACGTCACATCCTTTTCCAAGCGATACTTCAAGGAACGATACGACCAGGAGATCGATGCACACTTTTACTACCCTGATTTCTCGCCGCAGACTTTTGAGGAGCTGCAGCAATGGGACAAGACTGAATGGCGTGACAAGTATTTTGGCAAGGACATCCAGATGTACTGCGTCTATGACAAACAGCTGGTGATACCAAAGGAACTGATCGGCGACGAAGACCCTGCCAGTGTGGAAGGCCTCTGCTTGGGCAAGGGCGAGGGTAGGCTGATTATCGATGACATGACGTATGCATACATGCCTGAATACCACAGCCTTTTTGCCAAGGACCCTTACTCCTGGTACGAGAACTTTGGCCGGCTGGTGTTCCATGAGCTGGACCATCAAATACTGCGGCTGCAAAACTCACCCAAGTGGATATCCTGCGTTCACAGTGCAAGAAAGCAGCCATTGGAAAAATGGGACGAACAAAAGAAGGACAAGGCCGGCAACAGCGTCTACTTTATGCTGCAGCAAGACCCGCGCAAGTTCTAGGCGCGTTGTGCGTGTGTGCGTACCAGGATACCTGATGCAAGTTCTGCCATGATGACAACATCGCAAGCCTCTTGGAATCTCCAAAATCATTCAAAAACACATGCTATCATACATAATCACTAGTGAACCGGTGATACTTTACTAGTGAACCGGTAAAAGAGATGCCGCAGCTGCCCAAGGGTAAGGTGTACGTCGGCTTTTACATCTCTGAAAAACTGGCCGCTGAATTCAGGGAACTGGCAAAAAAGAAGCACCATGGAATGTATGGACTCTCAGTGGAAGGTGAAGCCGCCCTAAAAAAATGGCTGGAGCAAAGCACTGCGCACGCACAGGGCGCAAGACCTACCGTAAACGCAGACCGGTCGCCAGTCAGCAGGGCGTACGGCAAGGTCATCGATTACCTTGCGGCAAGCCGGGGAATTGACTTTGATAGCCTCTGGCTTGCCTTTGACGGCGCGTCGATGCCGCGAAGCTTCCTTGTTGAGGCCATAGAGCAGACCATTGGAAACGACCGGCGCACCGTGAAAAAGTGGGAGGAGGCTTTCCGGCGCGCAAAACTGGTCAAGGACGCCGGCGGCTTTGGCGTGTTCAAAGTCATGCTGCGGCGGCCCGGATACGTCGAGACCGAGGATGGGCCAACTGCAGAACCGCGGATGATTGAACATGGCTGATGCGATCAGGCAAACTAATTAGATTGGCCGCGCTAAATCCAATGCAGGCTTGCGGTCTGCAATTCTTGCTTGCTTGGTGTTGTTGGCTTTGCCACTTGCCGCCGCCTACGGCCTAAGCTACAGCCCATTGATAGCAAGGACGCCGGCGATCACCGACGTGCATGGAAACAAAGTATCAGACATGGAGGCCGGACAGCAGGTCATGCTGACCGTTACTTTCTCAAACCAGCTTGACAATGAGCAGTCCTATGTGGGGATAATCGAGGTCAGGGACAGCCAGGATGTGACCGTGTACCTGGCATTGCAGTCTGGCGTCATCGGTCCGGGAGCTAGCAGCACCATCGGAAGCTCGTGGACTGCAGAAGAGCCGTCGACTTATCAGTTGCGGTCGTTTGCCATCACGGACCTGCAGGAGCCGAAGATCCTGTCTGCGATTGCCAGCAGCGAAGTAACAGCCCGGTAGGATGGACTGCCCAAAATGCAACTGCCTGTCCATAAAGAAGGGCCGGCGCGTCTACTCAAACTCGCTTCAGGTGCAACGATTCAGGTGCGAGAAGGGGCACTGGTTTGAAACAGAAAAGATTGTTCCACTTCCTGAATGAACTCTTTCTACAAACACTTTTGATCATGCATCAAAATGGCCTCAACCACGCGTCCACAAAAAAGCTGGATACGGATAAATCAAACGCGGTTCAGAATTTGGTTATGCCTGAGCGAGACGAGGTCGTAAGTAAGAGGTACAAGATTCAGACGAGGGACAGATCCGGCCAGTGGATCGATTTTGGGCCTTTCTGCTTCACCACGGAAGAAAGTGTGATGAATTACTTTGATGAATACAAGCATGTCCTTGGAAGGGCAAGGATAGTCGAAGTCGTTGAAACAGTACTCCGGTATATAGACTGACATTTCGGACTGTTCGTGGTGTGCTGTAATCTTGCATTTCCCCATAATTATCTCTGAAAACCATCCAGCAGAACGCACATAGTGGACGGCGGCCATTATGCCAGACCTGTTTTCAACAATTCGCCGGTTTCACTTGATTTTCAAGATCGTAATGTTGCATAAAAATTACCTTTCACTTGGCTCGGTCTCCTTATGCAGCAAAACCGAAAGATAAATCGATTACAAAAAGCGCCCTATCCTTATTAACAAAAATTCCCAAATAATCATTGGATGCCCGGACAGCTAAAGCAGGCAAACGATCTGGAATCAGAGATCTTTTCACACCTTGAGCAGGCCGGCAAGATTGGCCAGCAGGAACTGATAGCCGACCTTGACGCAAACCACATCCACACCAAGTCATGGCACATCCGCAAAGCAGCCGAGGCAGCAGAGATAGCCGGCTGGCCCAGAAAAGAGATAGCCGACCGGCTCTGGGAGCTGATTGAAAAGCATGGCTACAACATCTCACGGCGGCTTGTGCAGATGGTCTGCAGCCCCCTTGGGTACGTGGACGACTCGCAGGCAAGAAACAAGTCTGACGAAAAGATTTCGCCAGAAAATAGTTCCATATACGAGTCTGAAAACGCGCCGGTGATCGAGCTTGTGGACAGCGTTGTCACGTTTCTAAAAGACACGGTGCGAGCCAAGCTCTCGCGGGGGTCCTTCCTGTCTGAGGTGAACAGGTCAGACCCAAAGGCCTGGCCGGAACATGAATACACCATAAACCGCCTTCTTGAAACCGGCAGGCAGTGCTGGGACGAACGCCAGTCCGCGCCAGTAGTCACGCAGCACATGCTTTTGATGGGCATAATGGCAAACAGCGTTGCCGGCGGCGCCGAGCTATTTCAGACCAAGGTCAAAGAAATCACGCTGACACCCAAGCAGGCCACCAAATACCGCCACGGCGAGGTGCGGGAGTTGCTGCCCATATACGATCCAAAGAACCGCGATGAAGCGATACTGGCCGGATTTTACGGCCAGCAGTGCCCATGTGGGTCATGGCGGGTAAAACTGGACAAGGAGGCCACCAACGTCTTCAAGTTGCACTGCTTTGCCTGCCTTTCAACTTTTGAACCAACAACATTAAAGCTGCCCACGACGCCGGGAGTAGAGCTGGACAAAAAGATAGACGC
This sequence comes from Nitrososphaera sp., assembly GCA_029263715.1. GTDB lineage: Archaea > Thermoproteota > Nitrososphaeria > Nitrososphaerales > Nitrososphaeraceae > Nitrososphaera. Next base: position 223,217 of record JAJUFP010000002.1, read on the forward strand.
TGTCGTGGCAAACTATGAGCAGTGGAAGAAGGAGAACGGGATCTCGGGCTGATACTTTCCGACGCAATATTCAAAATGATTAAAAACCGCTCTCCCTCCCTAACAACTGGTAGTGCGAGTCGCATTGCCAGAAGATACACGATGGAGGGTGCTCGGTCGTGTGTCTTCGCCTTAAGACAACACCCAGCATTAGTAACGATCCTTTCCTTTGGCGCATGCTGTTGAATTAGTTCTCAACATAAATAATGCCTATCATGTTTTGATTTGAAAGTTACAGAGCGCGATCTAGTCAAAGTAAAAATTGCTGACCTAAAGTTCGATCCATCAAACCCAAACGAGATGTCTGAAAAGCAGATGCAGGGCCTGCGCGAAAGCATGAAGCGGTTTGGCTATCTCACTCCCATCATCATAGATCAGAACGGGATGATAGCCGACGGCGAGCACCGCTGCCTTGTCTACAAAGAGTTTGGATACGACGAGATCCCTGCCTTCCGAGTTGAGCTGAAAGACGATTCAGAACGCCGGTTGCTCCGGCAGACCATGAACAAACTGCACGGCCAGCATAACGCCGTCAAGGACATCGATGAACTAAAGACGCTGTTTGAGTCGCAAAAACTAGACGACCTTGCCACGCTGATTGCACAGCCCTACGACCAGCTGGAAAAACTTTTCACCGAATCTGGCAGGTTTGAAAGCGAGGTCAGAAACAGTATCAAGTTTGACATCGTATTCAAGTTTGCAAGAATACATGAATACGAGTTCGTGCTATCAAAACTCAAAGAATCAGATCCAAAATCAATGGAAGATGCATTGCTAAAGGTTTTGGGCTATGATAATCGACGTTAGGTACACGCAAACACTCCCGGTTACAAAGGAGACCAAGTATGTCATAGAGTCCTTTGGCCTTGCCGATAAAAAAGAGCATGTGATAGCCGATAACTTTGACTTTCCATTCAAAGAGAGCAGCCTGTATTTCTTTTGCGGCTATTCTGGCTCTGGCAAGTCATCCATCCTCAGAAAGATAGCAGAGAATCTCAAAAACGACGGCTACACGGTCTTGCACGTAGAAAAATGGCAGGATCTTGAGATCGAGAACAAGCCCCTGATCGAGTTCTTCTCAAACATCGCGGTAGAGGAGAGGCTGCGGCTGCTGGGCAAGGCTGGCCTTGGCGAGGCTTGGAAGTGGGTCACACCTTACAGGCTGTTGTCGGATGGAGAAAAGTTCCGCTTCTGCCTTTACCACTCCATCATGACTTTGAAGGGCAGGCCAAGGTCAGTGCTGGTGTTTGATGAGTTTTGCAGCACCCTGGACCGGGTGACGGCAAAGGCCATAGCCACCAACCTGAAAAAGATGCAGCAGTCTGCCGGCATAACGATGGTAGTGGCAACGGCGCACATGGACATATCTAGTTATATTAATGCCGATTTTGCATTCTACAAGGACTATTCAGGTGCAGTCGACCAGATTCAACGGGATAACCATACAGGAGCCGTACCTAAGCCAGATACTGGACGGAAGCAAGGTCTGGGAGTACAGGAGGTATGACCTGCCGAATGACTTTTGCAACGTCCCCGTTCTCTTGCTGTCCAGGTCGCAGGTGCGCGGCTATGTTGTATTTAGCCACTCTGCAAAACTTGAAGAGCCGCAGGTCTTTACCCTTGCCAACGGCCAGCGGTACCATGCTACTTTTGCCTGGCGTATATCGCAGGTGGGCCGGATAAAGCATGCAGTCCGATACCGGCCGGTGGCAAAGCAGTCCCTTGTGCGAAACGTGGAGACCGAGGCAGATATCACCGAGGAATCTTTTGGATGAGCTTGTCATAAAAGAGACTGACATCTCTGCTTACGAACGCCTAAAGCACCTGCACTACATATCACAGGACGTGCCCATGGCCAACCGCAAGGTCTTTGGACTTTACGCTGATGAAGTATTGTATGGAGTCATCGTGTATTCACTTCCAAACCTGGAGAACAGTGCAAGGAATAGGACTCCGCTTGGAGTGTACCTGCAGTCCATCCCAAAGCCGGCGCGCTACCGCGCACTGAACCAGCTGGTCTTGGTGATAAGCAGGATAGTCATCCACCCAAGCCTGAGGGGCATAGGGGCGGCAAGCCACCTCATCGAGCAGACCTGGCGGCTTGCCGGGAGCAAGTACGTCGAGATAATCGCGCAGATGCTGTACTACCACAACTTTCTGCCGGCCAGCTGCGCCTACTACACACGGGTGGAAAAGCAGCTGCGCAGACAAGAGTTCTTTATTAATGGTCATCACGCACCGATGGCTGCAAGGCTAAAGACTCCAACGATGAGGTACGGGTACGGGCTTTTCATCCGATGATTCTCTTTTCTTGGAAACGGCCCACAAATCAAGGATGCCCCTTGATGAGCGTGAGCGGCTGGTCGTCAACTGCCAGATAATGCGGCTAAGAGAAGAGGAGGCCCTGGCCTACCTCCGGGCCCACGGCTTTGAGATCCGCAAATCAACATACTATTGCATCAAAAGCAGGCTTGCAGCCACAAAGCTGAACCGGCTTTACGGGATAGCCAGGAAGGGTTTTGTAGACCAGCACCTTGAGCGGCTTGACCAGCTGGAGCTGGTGCAGCAAGAGATGTGGAAGAACTACCACCTTGAGCGCGACCTGTACAAGAAGGTGCGGATCCTAAAGATGATTGCCGACGTGCAGCCGTACATCAGCGCCTACGTCGAGTCCACAAAGGAAGTGATGGAGCACAATGCCCTTTTCGTTCAAGAAGGTATCGGTTTACCCGCTCCTAGAAAGGCGGAGGCAGAAGGCAGCCAGTAGCGCTGCGCCTCCGTTGCACTGGTGCGGCCACTACCTTGATCCTGCCGACAAAAAGCGCGTCATTCAGGATGGAGAAAGGTGCTGCTGGGTCCACTGGGTCGGCCTTCCAAGGCGGTGGGGTCAGCGTCACCCCTACTACTCTTGGGAAGAAGACCTGGTATTCGACCTGGAAAAAGGCCTTCGGTACTTTTACATCCTCAAGCCTCCAAAGATAGGCGCGACGCAGTTCTGGCTTTCTTATGCAGAGCACCAGGCGCTGACCAACCCGTCTTGGCTCAACGGGCAGGTGGCCATAGTCGTTGGCACAAACTTTGGCGAGGCAGAGCAGATGATAGCAAGGGCAAAGGAGATCCTTGAAAACAAGGACAGCCAGGGAAAGGGCCTTGGCACGTACAAGGTCTCCGTCCATGAAGACTATAACACCAAGAAAGAATTTTCCATAAACACTGTACAGTTCCGGGCACATCCTGCCAACAACATCGACGCCATACGAAGCAAGCCCAACATGAAGATGATAATCATCGACGAGGGCGCTTTTTTCCGAATCAAGGTAGAAGACCAGCAAAAGATCCGCGATGCCTTTGAGCATTACATCGGTGGCTCAGATACCCTGATAGTGCTGATCTCAACGGCTGGCCATGTTCCTGCCGGCTTTATGTATGACATCCAGCGCGAAGAGCCAAGCGTGTACCGCAAGTACGTACTGGACTACCACGTCGGACTGGAGGTGCATCCTGAATCCCTGACCAGCCTTTATCGAAAGGAGCAGATTGACATGCTTAGAAACCATCCAAGTTTTGCGCGCAACTACATGCACCAGTGGGGCCATGGTTCCGGTGACATATTTGACCTTGCCGCCCTTGAAACAGCAACGCAGTCTTATGATGCAAGGCCTCGCAAAGAGTGTGACAAGATCCTTTGCATAGACCCCGGCTATGGCTCAAGCAAGTCCGGGCTGGTGGGCATGGAAGTGCGGGATGGCGTCATGCACGTGATCCAGGCCGCGCAGTACGCAAGGCCGTCACAGACGCAGCTTATCAGCATCATAGACCAGGCCATCGTGTATTACGGCTACCAGACAATAAGGATAGACGCCTCAAACGCCGGCCTTATTTCAGAGTTTCAGAGCAAGATTCGAACAGAGGGGGTGAGCTTTCGGGACCGCGGCCAGATAATGACTGACAACGCCGCCATACAGGTGCGGGCCGGCAGAGTAAAGATTGACCCGAGTTTTGAGGAGCTGCTAAAGCAGCTGCGGGCTGCAAGGAAAAACGAGAAAGGAACCGTGGACAAGAGGATCGCCACTTTTGACCTGCACGATGCCTTCATTCTTGCCGTGGACTATTTTACCAACAATGATACAGGATGGGTGGATTTGAGTGATTGAACTATTGGATGCCGGCGTGATTATTTTTTCCACCGCTTCAGGTTTGGAATGTTCCTTGTGTACTCGTCAACCAGGTTTTCTGGCAGTTTCATCTCTCGCAGCTTGCCCTTGCAAAATTCAACCATCTGGCTTGCAGTCATGTCCGGCTTGGTGAACCGGCCGTTCTGATAGCAGTATCCGCAATAATCCTTGCTCCTATCGCCGCTGGCTTCGGTGCCGCCGCCCATGGGATCCTGGGAAAGGGGCATTCCGCAGCTCTGGCAGTACGCGCCTGACATGTGCATCAATGGTAGTCCGTCCTAGATAAACATGCCAGAAGAACCACTAGTTCTCTTTTCTTTTTCTGACAATTCTGTCCTGTGTACCCTTACAAGGTGGTGCTGACAGACGGCGTCTACGAGTTTGGCGTTTACGACTACGGCCGGTCCATACCGTTTGCACTTTACGACCAGGATGACCAAGCCTTTAACGCGACAGGTTATCTGGCCTACGTCAGGATCTTTGATCAAGACGGAAATGAAGCGGTCGCCGAGATACCGCCCAGCTGGACAGCGCAATCAAGCGGGACAGGGACATTTGGCCTGACTGTGGCAAACAGGATCTCTGAAAGCAAGTGCTACAACCTTGAGTTGCAGCTGGAAAAGGCCGGCCAAGTGCTCTCGTTTAGGTGCGTCAGGCCCATAGCCTTCTTCTGCGGTCCAGGCAGTCCAAGGACTCCCTGAGCACGCTTAATTACATGAATGCCTTTACTATGCCATGGCCAAGAGTTTGTCTTTTGTCTTGATTGTTGCCGGGCTGGCAACTTTTCTGGCAGCGTCTGCCATTACACAGGGCCGCGGAATTGCGTACGCGCACGAAGACGGCGAATGTCTTATGGTTCTGGACACGCTTGCTCACTGCGTGACACATCACTGGGAAGCCGGGCAGATCCACAGCGAGGGTGTGTACAACAGCCTGATATCCAAGGTCAATGCGGCGGTAAATGCACGGGACAACGGCAACACCGAAGCAGCGATAAACATCCTTGAAGCGTTCATCCATCAGGTCGAAGCGCTCAGCTCAAAGCAGATCGACAGCGAAGCCGCAGAGCACATGATACACCATGCCACAAAAGCAATAGAAGAACTTGAACCGACTTAACCCAACTTTTCTATTTTTTAAATCAACTGCTGACTCTTTAAACACTGTCCTTATTATGGAATGCCTGTAAGAGTGAACTGTGTCTGACTATGTCTTTCATCGCTTTTACAGACCATTGGCCATCATGATGATCTCAGCAATCTTGGCATTTACCACTCACTTTCAAAGTGTCAATGCCGATGAATGCGGAATAGACAAAGATTGGCCAGAAAAGCCCTGCCCAGCTTACGGGGCCGAGTCAGAAACCGAGCTTAGAGAAAGATGGGATGGATACTACGATATGAAAGGAAAAGAATGGATGGAGATGAAAAAAGCCGAGATGGATCAAGCCATCAAAAACGGTACTTTTACAGAATGGATAAGATACGCTCCTGACAACAATTTTGCCAACAGGAATGTCTATTTCTATTATCGGCTAAACAATCAAGCGCCACTCATGGCCCTCGATCCTCAATCAAATCGGTATTTTGTGCCAGAGGAGCAAGATCCAAGTATGTTCATCTATACGCCTATGTCAGGAGAATATTATGCCAAACCGCCTAGTCCGCCATGGTACACTACCGCTGAAGGAGTATACGTGATAATTGGAATCGGATCTGTAGGCGCATTAGCATCATTCTACGCACTTTGGAAAGTTAAGCGAAAATAATTTATGAAATTATCTGCAGTCAGCAAAGATTATCCAGTGAACGCATACCAAGACTTAAACAGAATTCCACCCTTTTGCACAAACCCGTGTCAATGCGCAATGCTAAAATAATATTTTGTGCATTAAATGATATGACAATCCCTGGCTGGCATGTTTCTGGGGACTGGTTTGACGTTTGCAAGTGTAACATACCGTGCCCATGCATATTTGCCCAGGCACCGTCTTATGGTGACTGCGAAGGAGTGCTGGCTTATCATATCAAAAACGGGAACTTTGGCGCGACTTCCCTTGACGGCCTAAATGTACTGGCCATTGGATCTTTCAAGGGCAATATCTGGGCAGGAGAGACAAAGGCAAACATGGCGTTCTTTTTTGACGAGCGGGCCAACCAAGAGCAGCGGGAAGCCCTTCAGATGATCTTCACCGGCAAGGCCGGCGGTTTCATGGCCGAGTTTGCAAAGATTATCGGAGAAGTTCGTGGACTGAATTTTGCTCCCATCAAGTTTGAGGTGGCTGACGACCTTGCTTACTGGAGTGCAGAGATACCCGGAAAGGTATTGGCCAAAGCCGAGGCCTTGACCGGACCCATGACGCCGCCTGGCAAGCGAGTGCAGACCATAAACGCGCCGGGAAGCGAGGTGGGGCCAGGCACCGTTGCAACGTGGGGGAGGGCTGTGGCAGACGAAGTAAACGCCCCCGAAGTCCGCTATACCTGGAAGAGAAGCGGCCGGTCAAGCAAGCACATTGCATTTGACTGGAGCGGACCGTAAACCACAGGTATTCAAAAAATACCTTAATTCTCATCTCTTGATTTCAGGACAAAAGTTCTGTGAACATCAAGTTCTGGAAAAAGTCCGAGGCTGCAGGCTCGGCCCTCATCTCGGATGGCGCCAGCTCGCAGGTAAGCGACGGCACAGGAGTGATAAACCGCGGCATATACCCGGACCCGCCGTTCTCTGAGCGCCTGGAAGCCTACGACACCATTGGCAAGATATTTGCCGCTGTTGAAAGTTACGTCAAGGCAGTAAACAAGCGCGACTTTTACTGGGCCAACACCAACCCTGCCAACACGGACAGCCGCGGCATCCGGCTGATGCAGGAGTGGGAGCGGCAGCACCATGCCTCGCAGCTCATAGACTGTATCTGCCACGACCTGCTGATAACCGGCAACGCGTTAGTTGCCAGCACGGACTGGCTGCCGGTGCAGATGTCCTCTGTGAAGTACATGCGCCGGCGAAACAGAAAGCCGGAGACCATCATGCTTGAGATCGACAGCAAAGAAGTCCCCCTTGGCTTTGTGCAGGTCGACGGGAAATTTGAGCAAAAGATACCGCTTGAGAATTTCATCCACCTAAAGTACATCGATGTCAACCAGGAGGCCTGGGGGCGCGGGCTGTTCCATCCGGTGCTCACCACCTTTGAGGATGTTGACGGACGGCGGTCCATCCCAATATACAAGTGGGTGCGGCAGATGGAGCAGGATGGCGGACGCATATACCACAGGATGGCAGCGCCGCGCGTCTTTGTCTCGGCGCCAGGCATCACCAACAAGGACGAGTTTGACACCGACAACCCCCGGTCGCTGGCAAGCAAACTCAAGCACATGCAGCCCGGCGACAGGGTGCTTGTGCAGTCCGAGATACAGCTGCTCTCAGAGCCAGTCGACGGAAAATCCCGGTTTCAGGAGATAAAGCAGGACATCAACGATGAGCTGGAAGTGGCGACGCAGTCCTCATCAAGCCGGCTGATAACAAGGCCGTCTTCCATGGCCGACGCAAGGGAGGCCGGCAGAAAGGATGACGACACCGCGCTGGACCTGATGGAAAAGATCCGCCGGTTCATGGACGACGAAGTCATACCTCGGGTGCTTGCCGGCACTGGAATCGACCCGCGCTCAGTAGAGTTCCGGTGGGGCAAAGAAGATGACTACCGGTTTGACTTTGGCCATCTCTTGCAGGCCCGCTCGGCCGGATTTATCAGCCCCGAGGAGGGCCGGCAGATACTGAAATCGGCCGGCTGGAAGCTGGACGACCAGCTGTTTGGCAGGCCGCAGCCAAAGCAAGAATCGCAGTGCCAGTGGATAACCTTTGGCGGCAGACAAATCTGCATCAAGCATTCCCACGAAGATGCCATCGACAGGGAGTACGACGATGCGCTGGAAAGCCACGATGATTTTGAGAAAACCACACACCTCAGAAACTATGCATACGATCCAAGTACAAAAAGAGGCTACGATCTTTTAAACGGCAAGGATGCAAAGGATTTTCATTGGCATCTTTCCCGGACCGATGACGACCTAGCTGTTATTGCTGTAACCAATAACTATGGAGAATATGGAGAAAAAACCAGGCGGCCGTTCAAGCGGCTAAGGGCCGATGGATATCAGCCATTGCTGGGAAAATGGCATTCTCCGGACGGCAAGGTGTTCAGGGACATATCGCATGCAAGGCACATCGCATCAGAAAGCGAGATAAAGAATCTTTTGACAATGTTTAAACAGCAATCAGCCATCATAATAACAAAGGAGGGCAGAATGAAATTTGTCAGCAGAAAATAACGATCCAGATGTATTAAAGTTCAAGAACACCTTTGCCCCTCATGTTGAAAACGAGGAGCTCACCATTCATGACATCATTCTTGGCCTCCGGTTAAGTGTCTTTGATGCTGGTCTGCTGCCTACCGACGTCCAGAAAGCAGTAGGGGAATATCTTGCCAGGCATCCACCTGAAGACGATGACTAGTTTTGTGACAGGCAAAAAGACAACAAACCTGCATTTTAACAATTATTTCAGTCAGGAGTCTGGTAAACCGATTCGAACAAAAATTCATTGCCTTGGTGCATAAACGTCAAGTCAGACGGGGATCAAGAACTTGCTAGAAAATTTAAACAGCAGACAGGTGTAGTAATAACAAAGGAGGGAAAGATAAGATTTGTCCACAACAGATAGAAAAAATGTGTTCAAAAACACGTTTGCGCCGCATGTAGAAAATGAAGAGCTGTACATCGAAGACATAGTTGCCGGTATGCCGCTGGGTGTATTCAGTTACGATACGCTACCAGAAGAAGTGAAGAAGGCACTTGATAAATGGGTTGAGGAAAATCCTCCTGAAGATGATGACTAGCAAGCAAATAAGGCAACATACTTTTAACAACCGCCACAGTCAGGAGATCTGGTAAACCGGTTTTACTCGATATCTGAAGGACCTATCATGCCGGGCAAGTCTTTCAGTTTGCGACCGGGCACATACGAGTACCACAGCGAGCCGCACCTCCTGGATACGGTCGTCGCGATTAAACCAGCCGCGTTCCAGCCCTCTCCGCACCAGATCTCAGAGTCGACATCTGAATACTTCTCTTTTTTCATCTCCTGCAATTTCTGCCAATGAAGTTTGAGCTGCTATCCGAAGACAGGGGTGTCAGGACCTGGAAGATCTCTGCAATCCATGTAACGCGTTCTGGAAACGGCAGGCTGTACACAAAGCAGGAGCTGGTGCAGGCCGCCGAAACCCTCTCCTTTAGGCCGATAAACATCAACCACGACCCGGCCAGAAGGCTGCCGTACCCAGACAACTGCACGCTGCATCCCATGATATTTGACGGAGAGGCAAACGCGGTTGTCGGCTCGATGCGCATCGCAGACGCGCAGGTCAACAAAAAGATCGAGTCTGGACAAATCGATCACCTCTCAGTAGAGCAGATGTCCAACGAGACCTGCTCTGACGCGCTGTGCAGCTCAAAACTGCAGTACGGCGTGGTCTTTACCGGCCTTGCTCTTTTAGAAAAAGGCGTGCAACCCGGAGACCCGAAAACCAGCATCAAGGCGGAGAGCGCGGCCGACATCCTCATCACTGACATGCTCCAGTCATGCAAGTGCCCAGAACAGGTTAGTTCTTTTCTCAACAAAGATGGTTCTTTCCGTCAGATGTCTACCCAACCAGAACTGGCAAAAATAAACCGTGAGGCCAACATCAGGATCCCCGGAGTCCTTGACGACAGGATAGTGGGGTTTACCGCCGAGCAGTTTGAGACTATCAAGAACTATGAGCAGAGGCAGCTTGACACCCTCACAAGCCTGCTTACCAAGGTGGAGTCCGTCATACCAAGACCTGACGGCGTGCCCTCAAGCCCGGTGTCAAACGGGACTGACAGCAAACTAGAGTCTTTTAACGCTGCAGTCAAGGCCTTTGAGGACGTCATGAAGCGCAGGGCCTTCAACGCCATGTGGAACATTGACAAGGAGCAGTGGCTTGCAGATCACGGCTACAGCAACGAGCCAACAGCAGCCATCAAGACAGAGGCAGTGACGTTCTCGACGGCACCGCAGAACTATGCAAGAAAAGCCATCTACATTCCCGGCGGCAGGTTCAAGGTCCCGCTGCGGCAGTTCTGCAACGTACAGGTGGCAGAAAACGCAGACAGGGTCAACTGGTACACCATGACCAGCTTTGACTTTAGTGCTATAACAGAAGGCACGGCGCCTTCAGAAGTTGCCACAACGCTGGCACCGGTCTCAGCAACGCCGGCAGTCCGTGGCGCGTTCATCAAGGTCAACTACAGCCAGGCAGAAAATGCCCCGGTTGCAGTGGCAGGCCTTGTCAACGCCATAAACGACAGGATGATGCTGGCAGCCCTTGACGACGAAAGCGCGGACGTCATGTCCGTGGGCACTTCAGTTTCGTCACCAACCAACTGGGTCAACGGCAACTCTGGCGCGGCCGTATCTGCCGATACAACATTTGGAACCACGAACTCGCTGGCCTTGGCCGGCGTGGCAGCAGCAAAGCGGCTGATACTGAACCAGGGCCACCCAGACGAGGGTCTGGTGCTGGTCACAAATCCAAAGGCGTACTTTGAACTGCTGACGTCTTCTGGCATAAGCACGTATGTGCAGCAGGGCAAGCCCTTCATCACCATGACAGGCCGGCTTGAGGAGATACTGGGCGTGAGGATCGTAGTTTCAAAGGCAGCTGCCGGTGGCGACGCAACTTCAAAGAGAAGCCTGATGCTGCAGGCAGGCCAGACCCTGGGCCTTGGAAGCGCAAGGGAGCTGATGCTTGAAGCAGACCGGCGCAACGAACTTCAGCAGATATTTGTGACTGGAACGCAGAGGATCAAGGCTGCGGTGCTTGACGAGACTTCCAGCTGTAGGATATCCACAAGCGCATAATTCCTTTTTTCTTTTCTTTTCTTTTATTCTTCATGGCATTTTTCGAGACTACGGCAGTACGAGAGAACCTGACTGGAAGCACGAGCAACTCTTCCTACGACTTTCACATCAGCCGCAAGGGCCCGGAGGCCGACGACAGGATTGCAGACATGATCTTCAAGACCTGCAAGGACAACAGCCGCATCCTCTCGCTTCCAGTCATAGACATAGCAAGCGGGACTGTAAACGGGATTGCTGCCTCTCAAAACCTCAAGTCGGCTGCTTCAAACATGGCCACCGCGCTGGTCCTGTACGCTGTCGGCCACCATGAGCGGGGCAAGACCTACGAGCGTCTGGCCAAAGAGGCAGTCGAATCCTACATCAAGAGGCTTGAGGCAGACGGCGGCCAAACACCGGTAACCGTCATTTGAGGCATCGAGCATGGTCGAAATAGGGATTCCTGTCGAGTGGCTGCTTGGAGCCCTTGTTGCGCTGCTTGGCGGGATCTTTGGACTGCTTTTCAAAAACACGCGATGCATCGTCAAGATCGAAGGCGAGGTCAAGGCCATAAAGCAGAACGTCAGCGACCATTTCCGGCAATCGGAAAGGGAAAGCGAGCGGCTGAGGCAGGCAGAGCTAGACATTGCCGGGCTCAAGGACTGCCGGTAGTTCTCTTTGCCTCAGACTCCCAAATGGGCATATGAGTGCTGAAAAGGTAAGTAACAATGCCAAGGCAGTCCTGCTTGGACTCTTTATCCTGGTGGGCGCGATGGTGGCAGCCTTTGCCTACATATCGCTGGAAAGAACCGATGTGCCTGAAGGCGTCTCCGGGATTTTCAGTGCCGCCATAGTTGGGGCCTTCACCCTTGGAGGTACGCTTATCCAGAACCTGTGGGGATCCTAAATCCGACTCAGTTCTTTATTTTTCCGCATCTTTACTTTCCCTAATGTCATACGGTGTTGCAGGCTCTAGCCCCTTCTCGGACTTTCCAAAACCCATAAACGAGATAGTCAAGGACAAGCTGCAAGAAAAATGGTTGCTGACAAGCCCGGAAGTAAAGTTTGGCACCGGCTGGGCCGGAGTGATAGCAAACCAGTACGAGGTTCACTGCCTGCTGGTAGGCGACACTGCCGGCAGGGGCTCAACTGACTGGCGCCGGCGCGAGTTTGAAAGCACGATAGACATACACGTCTTTGCCAGAAGAAACGAGTTTTCCGAGCCGGCGCAGCTAACGGCCATAAAACAGGAGATAAACAGAATCGTGATGCAGAACAAGAGCAGCATGGGCCACGGGATTTCTTTGTTCTATCTGGTGCAGTGGATACCGATGCACGACCAGGATGTAGTGGATGTCAGTTACTGGCACCTGCGGGGCGTGCACAAGGCCCGGTACCAGATGGTAAGCACGATATAATTCTCATTTTCAGTTTTTGCGCTTTGCATAAAAGATGAGCTACAAGCCAACCGGTCCATGGGACTTTCAAAAGGTACTGCAGATAGTCGAGGAAACCAGCTACGGAAGCAAGGTCACTGCTTCGCCGGCCTTCCAGGCCATCGGTGCAAACGTCTACGTCAAGGAGAACTCTAAGACGATGGCCAGCTACTACTACACCCAGGGAAGGCGCGATCTTTATCGGGCGCTAAAGTACGGCGAGGTCCACACCTTCAATGTCAAGTTCCAGCCCCTTGACACAAGACTCATCCGGTACGGCACCGAACTTCCAGGAGGCTCTGGAACCATAGAAAAGTCCCTCAACTTCCTTTACTCCGAGATTTTAGACGGCGTGGAAAACTACCAGTTCTACCTTGGCGCAAGGTGCGACATAACCGATATCGAGATCACAGACTCGCAGGTGCAGCTGTCGCAGAACTGGATATGCAAGGACATACCCGAAGAGACCACGACCCATGGCCTTACGACGCCGGCCTTTGCCTCGTTTCCAACGGCCGACCCCTGGACCGGCGCATCATCGGGTGCTAATCCGCTGTCAATAGGCGGCACCAATTATGATACGGCAAGGTTCCACGTCAAGGTGGACCAGAAGCTTGAGGCCATCAAGCCCAACGGCGAGATCCAGATCAAGATGCTGCACCCCACAAAGCGGGAAGTGGCCGTCGACTTTGATGTCTGGCTCAAGGACACCACGCTCAAGGCTGCTGTGCGGGCCCTTACCAACTATTCTACCGTTGAATACACCCTCTCAAGTGCGGGGCCAAAGAAGATCAGCCTTGGAAATGTGCGCTGGGACGAGCGGGACGTCACCAAGGACGCCGGCCAGGACAAGCACACCCTAGAAAAGTTCTCCGGGCGGGCTGAGACTGTAACGGTGACGGCCTGATGAGCGAACAAGACAGCCTGGACCGGTTCCGCCAGAGGCTGCTGACAGCAAGAAAGGAGCGCATAGAAAGGCTGGCGCAGCAGGACTCGTTTGAAGTCAAGGACAGGGACGGAAATGTGCACACGTTTTTTTACCGCCCCCTTACCGTCGGCGAGTACCGAGAGCTGGAAGAGCTGACGGCAGGCATACTGCATGCGGTTGCAGAGGGCAAGAACAAGGTGAAGGCCGAGCCGGCCCATCTTGCAGAAACAACAGTCGAATACAAGAGGCTGGTCACGGAAAAAAGCATCGGCTATGCAGCCAAGGCAGCCGAGTTCTGGCTTGGAATCAAAGAGGATGATTTTTACAAATTCGAGTACAAAACTATGGTGGAGATAATCAACGCCTGTAAGCTGCGCGAGGATGATGGCGCTTTTTTATAAACGAGGATCTGCAAAAACTGGTGATGGCCGGCTCTGTCCGGTTCAGGACAAGGGAAGCAAAGCGCATAGCCGACCTGGCAGACTTGATGGCCATGGGCGTATCATTACATGATGCTACCGGCGGCCGCATCCTTGTTTCTGACCTGAACTACCTGGTTCGTATGCGGCAGTGGCAGATAGAACGCACGAAGATGGCCGAGACTGCCGGCGAAGGAAACTGGAAGCGGGTTGGCTGATGATAAAAGGTTTGCAAGAAGCTCGCGCCAGTCTTGCAAAAATAGTTGAAGAGATAAAGACAGGCCAGCAGGTGGCCGGTCCCCTGCTGGATGATCTTGGAGACGAGATAATCAATGCCGCAAACCTGCAGACGCCGGTTAGGACCGGCAGGCTTGTCGCCGGCAACAAAAAGCAGCTGGTCAACAACTATACTTTGCGGCTGTACAACGAAGTCGAGTACGCTGGCTTTGTCCACGACGGGACCTCAAGGCAGGAGCCGCGGCCCTTCATGGAAAATGCCATCGATCAGATAAAAGAAAGGCTGCCGGACCTGTATGCTAGAAGAGCTACGGAATTCATCGAAGAGCTGGAATGAGAAGTACCTTGTACTTCAATCCTAACCAATTATTTCCTCTGTGGGACTCACCATAACGTTCGTATTGGTTCTTGCTTCTATTCAACTGTATAAACCAGCCATGGCACAAGAAATAATTATAATTAATGAAGTTGAGCTAAATCTATCAGGAGCTGACAGCGGTTATGAGGTCGAAATTTACAATCCTTCCAACATCTCTGGATATTGGTGGATGGGAGATAAGTTCAACTTCTGGAAAGCAGCTAATGTTACAATAGATGAGGGTATTATTATTCAACCGAAAGAATATCCTGCTTTCAGTACTAGAAAAACATCGTTACTGTAGAAATCGAGCGCCATAATAGTTCGAGTCGCCTTTAGACTGAAATCCTAGATGTAGTTGTCAATTTTTCGGTTACAACAGGTAATGAAGAAAATCTAATTCGCCAAAGTCTGCTGATTTTGGTATTATTACATATTTTTTACACGGCGTTTTTCATATACGGTTAAATAATTCCGGATAGCCATTTCCGACCATGGGTAAAGATCATTGCATAGACTGCGGAAAAGAACTAGGAGTACTCAACAAAATGAAACCAGATAAAAATTGGGAGTTACCCGATGGCTCTTTGTTATGCAGCGAATGTTGGAGTCATCGAAAGAATCCCGAAGGTCATATGAAAGCCGAAGAAAGAGCAATTAATTATGAGGGTGAATGTGTTACCGTAGTGCAGATTCCGCCTGCCCTTACTAGAGATGCTTGGAACAAGGTGGACAAATTAGTACAAAGCGGATGGACCATAAAAGGCGTCATAGAACGTGAATACATACACGCTAGCTTGGTTATCTTGGAGAAAGTCCGTTAACGATAGTTCTCTTTTTTGTTTTGTAATCTTTTGATTCTGTGCCAGTATCGCTTACATATATTCTGGAAGTTATAGGAACTGCAGAAGCAGCTTCTGAATTGCAAACTTTTGACGGTGCCTTGGCAAACTTGAATCAGACCGCAGAAAGATCTGTGGAACAAAACATCAATCTGAAAGACAGTGTTAGTAAAGTTGGCCTAGGATTCGTTAGCGCTGCATCAGAAGCATTATCGCTTTGGACACAATATGATAATCTTAAGAAATTAGAATTGGGAATAGCGACAGCCAAGAATCTAGATTTTGCAAAAAGAAATCTGATTGTGTCTCAGGCTGCATTTGATGAGCTTGCTACACAGAGAATAACTTCCGGTGCAGAATACGGAGCGGCCGCTCTGCGTTTAGTTGTTGCCCAAGTGGGAGGCGAGAACATGAACCGGTTTGCCATCAAGATAGACAAGGTGGCCGACAGCGTTGTGGCAGACGCAAGGCGCATGGAAAAAGCCCTAGCAAAGGTAGGCGGCATCGACGTGGGCGATTTTCTGGCAGACCCAAGGGGCGAAAGCAAGAGCAGCAAGGCCAGCAGCCTTGGCGGAACTGAGCGGTCCATCACCGTGATAATCAACATGGACGGCAAGCAGATTGCAAAATACTTCTCCGACTTTGCAGGTGACACCATAAAATTTGTCTAGCCTTGGCAGCGGCAACCCTTCATTACTGAGACCAAAACTCGCCCTCAAAAAGTGGGACCTTTCAAGCACGTATCTGACTTATGACGCGTTTGCACCGCCAAGCTCAGGGCCTGCCCTGACCTATGTATCGGTAGAAAAGGCCATGGGCCAGACCGGCGAGATAGACATCATCATCGAGGACTCGGCAAAGGACCTGGATTCGGGGGTTGGACAGGGAAACAAATTCGTCCTATCGATATCCTCTGACGGCGTCAGCTACGACAACTTTCTTGCCGGCTGGATACGGGAGTACAGCGTGCGCCGGCCAGGTGCTGGCATCCGGGAGGTGCGCCTCCACGGCTATGGAAACGCCATCCGGGCCAACGAGAGGCTTGTCAATTTCTTTCGCATCGCAAAAAGGGAAGCCGACGGTTTCACGCCGGACCTCACGGATCCGGCCATGAAGTGCTCGCAGATCATGACCGACCTCTGGACTTCGTACGACGCTTTTCCGGTTGCCGAGCCCCTTGAGCCTTTTGGCACCGGCGGTGTTGATACCATCAGTGAGGCACTGGCATCGCTGAAAATGCAGTACGTCGAGATGTCCGACGTGGCAAACAGGATAGCTGATGCATGTGGAGGCCTTTGGGGCATCGATGCCAACGACCAGGTCTATCTCCGGTATCACAGCCTGGCGCCTTCCGGCATCACCATCAAAGAGACAGCAGATCTTGGTATCGACCAGGAAGACAGGGTCGGCTACTTCGTAGGAGACTGGGAATATACAGACAGCATCAAGAAAAGCGACGGCTTTGCCAACCGGCTTTTTGGTGTCGGGGGCACGGACTTTCACCTCGACGTCGACAAGTACACCGTTGCCGGCCAGGAAGAGTTCTACTCAAAGGACATTGCCATGCAGTTCACTCCAACGGCTCCCCGGCTTTCAGCCATTGCCTTGACCCTGAGCAAGGTTGGAAATCCTGCAGATGACATCATTGGCGAGATAAGGCTTCACAAGGAATCCACCGGCAAGCCGGACGGCGACCAGGTGGGCACCTTTAACATCCAAAAAGACCAGGTTGGCACGTCGGCGACAGACGTCACAAGGGTAAACGTCTCGATGACCGATAATCGTCTGCAGGTGGACAAGAAACACTGGATCGTGCTTTTGAAGAGAGGCAACTCTTCAAACCACTTCCGGTGGCACCATGACAACGGAACCACAGGCGTCAACGCAACTAGGACGGCATCCAGCTGGACTGTCAACAGCAACCACCGCACGTACGCTCATCGCGTTTATTCCAGCCGGCGCGTGCTCTCAGAGGCCTCCGACCCCAAATCACGGGCAAAGTTTGGAGTCATCGACGCCAAGATCTATGCTCCGTACATCATGGAGTGGCGGGCCATGGACCAGCTCCTGACAGGACTGTTGCAGTACAGTGCCAGGCAGCGCAGAAAGTACGAGTCAAGGCAGATACTTGCTCCCAAGAAGGTTATCCATCCTGATACGCTTGTCCGGCTGGTCCATTCCTCTGAAGGCATCAACGCCGATGCCGAGATCCAGACAGTCAAGTACGTCTTTGACTCGCAGGATCACCCCCTTGGCACGCGCTGGGTGCAGGTCAAGCCGGTTGCCTTCGTTCCTTGAATAATTCTCTTGTCTTTTTGCAAAAGATGGATATCTGTGTCAGACAGGGAGCACCGTAGCAGTTTTGGAATCCGTGACGTGGGCAGGGCGGCAATCTTCTCCAGATCTGATGAAGGCTGGGTACCCCGGCTTGCCAGGCCAAAGCATTTTGATACCTTTATAGAAAAACTGGACCGGCTGCTAAACGACCAGACGGCCTACATCGAGCACTTTAACAAAAAGCTCGAGCCCCTTGCTGTCCGGTTCAAAGACGACATCACCACCAACGACGGCGCCCGGGTTCTGTGCCAGCGCGGCGTTGGAGAAGCCGTCAACCCCTTCAACTACATGGCCTGCGGCACCGGCACGGCTGCTGAGGCTGTCACCAACGACCAGCTGGCCTCCGAGCTGGCCAGGGTTGCACTCAATTCAGGATCGGCCTTTTCTTCCGGCATGTCCATGAAGTTTGCCGGCTACTTTAACACGCTGACACCATCCGGCAATATCACCGAGTACGCTCCGGCCAACGGTCCTACGCCGGGGCCCAGCAACTCCAAGATCCTTGCAAGGACGGTATTCAGCCCTGCTTTAGTTCACACGCAGAACCAGACCTTCTTTCTGCTTACACAGGTGGTGAGCATAACCCCGCAATGAGCTTCTTTAACAAGATCCGGCAGGGCGGAGGCCTTGACTCTACAGTAAAAGAGTTGTCGGCAAGGCAGCAGGTCTTTGAATCCGAGCATTCTGTTGAGGATATCGACGAGATAATTCAAAGCCGCGTTGACTATGACGACATGACTTTGACAACGCCGGCAAGTGAGCAGAAACAGGCCCTTGACGGAGACAAGACTGACACTGACAACGCAAACCTGGCTGTCAGTACTGCAGACGGGCAGTACAGGAATACTCTGCTTTTTTGTATTGCTGGCGGCGACTGCACAGGCTATCTCATACATGATTCCGTGGCAAAGACCGGCGATACCTACAACGGCAACGGTGCATTTGATGGCCTGCCTGCAGTGGTGGGCGCGTGCTCCCTTGGAGGCTACTGAGCAATATGTATCCAATCATTAGATACATATGCAGGAGGACGTTAAATTAATGTCCTATTTCTTTGAGCTGACAAGTCCGCTGACCAAGGCCACCGGGGCAGATCGCTTTGATGGCAATGACTACAACAAGATCGTAAAACAATTGGGCAGGGTAGTCTCCAAGACTGCCAACTATACTGCCATGGATGATGACTTTGTTATCCTCTGCGATGCAACCAGTGGAGCTATTACAGTCACGCTTCCAACCGCGGCAGGAAGGAAGGGCAAGGCCTTTTGCATCAAGAAAATAGACAGCTCTGCTAACACTGTCACCATCGATGGCAATGCCTCAGAGACCATAGATGGCGCGACGACAAAAGTGCTTTCTTCTCAATACTCGGCCAAGTGGATCATCTCTGATGGAGCAAACTGGGTGGTAATTGCAAGTGTCTAGCCTTCCTCTCAACGTCAACTATGGCAAGAAGTGGGTCTACCGTGAAGATCTCTGGCCGGCCCGCCTGAACTGGAAGACCGTCTTTGAGGGCACAGGTGCAGAGCTGGACGCCCTGGACATCAAGACCAGCCTTGTCTCAAGATACCCGTTCAACGACAGCCTCAACGACGCCCAGGGCTCAAACAACCTTTCAGGATCGGCCAGCTACGTCTCCGGCATCTACGGCAGGGCACTCTCGCTGTCAACCACAAGGGTCCAGGCATCGGCCCAGACCGTACATGAATTTGGGACTTCTGACTTTGCATTCACGTTCTGGTTCCGCCCAAGTGCCATCAACGCCACGCACGTCATCATTGGCAAGCGCGACCCGGCATCAGCGACAAACAAGGGCTACAGGATATACGTCAATTCCTCCGGCAAACTTGTGGCTGAGTACTGCGACGGCACGGCCAGCGTCATCTCTGTAACAAGTCAGACAACGCTTGTGGTAAACACGCTGTACTTTATCAAAGTCACATTCGACCGGGACGGCAACCTGGAGATATTCATCAACGAGGCATCCGATGCTGCAGGCTCGATTGCAGGTCAGCAGGGCTCAATATCTACAAATGGACAAACATTCACGGTCGGCGGAGACAGCAGCGCCGCACAGAACTATGCAGCAGGCTGGATAGACCATCTCCAGGTATTTTCTACAGTCATGTCGAATCCCGCAGGCCAGGAGATCTATGGCAACGTCCATGGCGGGCAGCTGGCGCACTGCAACGAGTCTGGTTCCGGCTTTACCGCTGACCACGTCTACCGGCGGAACGCTGAGAACACTGCCTGGAAGGACCTGTTTGACTCTATCCAGCTGTTGACGTACGCAGACTTGCGCGCGCAGGCAGAGCTGCGCTTCAGCGATTCTGACTCTAGCAACTATGTGGGCTTGAAGGCGCCCGGCATAGTATCGGCCAACAAGATCTGGACCCTTCCTAGCGCGGACGGCACAAGCAAGCAGGTCCTGGCCACGGACGGTGCGGGGGTGCTGTCGTTCATGGATCCCAACATGGATGAGGTCAATTTTGATGATACGTCAAACAGTGCGTCTGCAGATGGCACGGAAAAAACCTTGAAAACGTACAACTTGCCAGCGAACAGTTTCCGCAAAATTCTGGTGATCGTTGCTGGCACGATATCGTTTCCAGACAATCTGGATACTGCCGGCTCTGTTTCGGTGCGCCTCAAATTCGGCTCGGTTGTGAAAAAATCACAAACTCACAGTTATCCGGACTGGCCCGCCGGCATCAGCGGCCCTGTAGGGCATAGCGTCTTTCTAATGTATTCCCAGGCCCAAACTGCTGCCGAGACCATCACTGTTACGATTACGGGCGGCACTGCTACAAACAATCCAACCGTTGATATCGATACCCTGTATGTGTTTGGCCTGCAATGATTCTCTTTTCTGGGTCTGCAGCAAAGACAGCATGCCTCTAGATTCCAACCTGACAGAACAGGAAATCGCAACGCTGCAGCTAGCAAAACAAAAAGCGCTGGCCGCTAAAAACGCCATCGATCTGCTGATAAGTTCCATCGATGAACTTGGAACAAGCAGCATTGACGGGCTAGATCTCGATGTCATTGCCAGCAAGTTCGGATACCCCGGCAAGCCCAGATCCGAGATTGTAAGCCGGCAGCGCACATCGATTCAGACCAGAAAGGATTCTGTCCAGCTGGCACTTGCCGAATTCGCTCTAGAGATCAAGAAGCTGGGCGTCAACATAACTTAGTTCTTGTTACAAGCGAAACTAAAATTCATTGGTGAGTAAAATGGGTCCAACATACAACCGCAAGATTCCTGCAGGGTTGAAACCGCCTGTGGCTGTACAGCGCAACGACGCCACCGATGATATCCATGTTGTTGATATGGTGGTGCATGCCTGATGGGTACAGTCTATACTACAGCAGTAGGTGCGCCACCAGATCCAGGGTCTTTGCAATTCTTCAAATGGATAGACGACCTTGTAGCTTATCGATTAGCAGAATGTCCTTTGGCAAGAACAACGACCTATTACTTTTCAAACTCATCAGGCAACGATTCAACGGGTGTAGGAACGGAGGCAAACCCATGGAAGACTATTGCAAAGGCCCAAGCTGTCATTGATGCAGCTGCTTCCAACGCAGATCTTCGACTTAGATTCAAGCGTGGCGATACTTGGGAGGAAACCACAGGGCTCAGTATCACAAAGGACAATGTAACTGTGGATGATTATGGTACTGGTGCTAAACCAGTTTTCAGTCTCTTTACTCTGAAATACAGTTCTTCTGGATGGGCTTTAGCATCCGGTGACCGTTATACTCGCTCAGAGACAAATACAATTGGGTGGGTCCGTGACCAGGCTGACAGATTTACACCGTACATCAAAGTCAGCAGCACTGCAGAAGTTGAAAGCACTCCAAAGTCTTGGTACTGGGCTTCCAACACCCTTCATATCAATGCTGGTGCAGGAGTCAATCCGAACACGAAAAACTTGGAGGCAGTGATAGCAAACACTGCGATTGGAATACAACTAGATGGGGATAAAGGCAGGGTAGAGAACATCAGAGGTGATGGGTGGGGTATTGATCCTGTCACTCCGCATAACCAAAAATACTTTGTCAAGATAACTGGTAGAGGAACAAAGGCAAATCTGGCCCGCGGCTGTGAGGCCTATTATTCGTCAACGCATAACATTGCATATGATGGCGGCTCATCTCCGGGCAATAACGGCGGTATTGCAACATTTATTGATTGCAAAGCTGGCTTTCCAATCCAAGGGCCCAGCGGCGAAACTCTGTTCAATAGCTTTGTCGGCGAGGGCGGACAGGAAACCATCTTCTACAATTGCGAAACAAAATACGGCACCTTGCCAGAAGGAACTGGTACGTATACTGCCCGCGGTACAGGTGTTTATCACCACACCAGTGGCGTTGCCGGCCAGGAAGGTGCATTGCACATTGTTTACGGTCACAAGACACCAAGAAGCGCTTACCCAATTCAAACAGGTGTTAATGCCGCAGGCACAAAACCAGCTACTACTCTAACAGATGCTAGGGCATTTAACATCTTTGAGCGCAAGGAGTTTCCTCTGGATGGTGTAGCTGCAGGAAGCACTCAGCCCGTAGCTCCGCCCAACATGGTCAACATCAATTGTATTTGGCAGGTTAGGCCAAATCAAGCAGCTGGCGCTCTAACCACAACGGCACAGACTGGCTGGGCCATCAATTGCATCCTTGACATCGACATGGCTTTGCAGACAGCCATCCTTGCGCTATGGAATACTACAAGCGACAACAACACTGCGAAGCTGTACCACTGCCTCATCTATTTCCGCGGAAACAAGACGATAGGAGTAGGTGCGACAGATTACGACTGCAGGACAACAGGCACGTCGTTTGCGACGCAATCAGAACTGAAGAACTGCATTGTCGTGCTTGTCGACCCGGGTGGAACAAACAACGTTGCATTGAACGGTGATAGCACCAAGATGGTTAACAATGCGTACACCGTGGATACCTGGACAGACTCGACGGGAGCAAAACGGTACAGTATTGATACCAATCGTGTGGAATTCTCTAGTGAAGATGCACCATACATCACACAATCAAAGCTGACCAGTGCACATCCGCTATATCAGAAAGGAACGCCGCTCAATATCGGCTATGATATCAACCTGAACCTGAGAGGTCCAACACCGAGTATAGGCCCGTTCGATTCATTCAAAGTATTGGATCTGGGTCGTGTAACTAACCTGACTGCAAGCATAGCCAGCTCGACTTCGATAACCCTAAGCTGGACTGCTGCATCAGGCCTTGTAAATATCACGGATCACGAAGTCAAGTACAGAGTAGTTGGATCGACTAGCTGGGCAACACTCTCACATGCCTTGAACCCTGGCAACAGCATCACGGTGACAGGTCTCATAGCAAAGACAGAGTACGAGTTCTCCGTGGCTCCAATCTCGGCATGGGGAACTGGAAACCCGGAATTCGTAAAAGCAACGCCGTACGCTGGCTCGGACCTGAAAATAGCGACGTTGAATCCCAAGGTGAAATAGATGGCAGACCTAAAACTCGTCAAAGGAAGGTATGGAGATACGGTATCCTTCGACCTGACCGTCTTAGATGCAAGCTTTTCTGATGCGGGAACCAGCACGTTTACACTGAAAATCTGTCGCAAGGAAGACGTCAACACCGTCGTCAAGACCATCACTCTGGTGCGGACTGCCAACGGCAAGTATGACTGGTCGATAGCAAGCGGTGATACAGATTTGGCCGTCGGCGAATACATACTCTCGATAGTCGGATCAGGAGCAAGCCGCAAGTGGGAAACTCTTACAAAGTCTCCGGACCACATCACCATGGAAGTGCAGGAGGATGCAGGATAAATGCCCGCGTTGAAAAAGGATCCTAGCCCCGGCGGGCCAACCACCGACGGCTCCACCATCTACACAGACCAGTGGAACGCCATGGTCGACAGGGTGGGCGGTGAAACAAACCTGGCATCTTCTAGGGCACTTGTCACCGATGCCAGCGGCAACATCGATGAAAGCACCATCACATCCACGGAGCTTGGGTATCTATCTGGAGTCACGTCTGCAATCCAAACACAGTTAAACGGCAAGGCCTCTTCCTCTCATACACACGCCCTGGATGATCTTTCAGATGTAGCCATTACCACGCCTGCATCCGGCCAATATGTCCGGCATAACGGCACCAGCTTTGTCAATTCTGCCATTCAGGCCGGTGATCTACCATCGCATAACCACAGTGCATCGGATATCAATGCTGGCACGCTGGCAGATGCACGCCTTTCCTCTAATGTGGTTCTAGAAAACCAGGCTAACACCTATACTGCTGGCTCTAAACAAACTGTCGAGCATTCATCAACAA